>CBFHSD010000045.1:0-20048 GCA_965658375.1 Salibacteraceae bacterium | reverse complement strand
TCACTGAGAGTAAAAGTTTATTCATAATTATGTAAAGTTTAGTTCAAATGTAATCACTTTTAGTTAAATTAACTCTAAGTCTTTAAAAATTTATCACAACACTCTGCAAATTAAAGGTTTGTGATTTTTTTGTTAAAATTTCTTTTGGTACTTTGTACTATTACACTCGCTTTGTGCTTATATTCGAAAACTTATCTGAACGGATATTTTCAATTTTAGCATGGAAAAAACAAAAATAAGTTTGCATGAACAGGGAGTAAAAGCCTACACCATACCTTATTACAACATACCAATTGACAAATTCTTCCAATTTGGGGTTTCGGTAGATTGTGTGGTTTTTGGCTATGTGAACAATCAACTCAATGCACTCATCATTAAGCGTGGCGCAGATCCATTTAAAGGAGAATATGCACTGCCTGGAGATTTAGTTTATCCTAACGAACCAGTGGACAGTGCTGCACGCAGAGTATTGAAAGAACTTACTGGTATACATGATTTATTCCTAGAACAAACGCAGGTTTATGGTCAAGTAGACCGTCATCCATTAGGAAGGGTAATCACAACGGGCTATTACGCTTTGATAGATATCTCTAAACATGACCCCCATGCTGCAGCTTGGGCTGATGATTTGAGTTGGATCAATATCAATAAACTTCCAGAACTCGCTTTTGACCACAAATACATTTTACAGGATGCGCTCACAAAACTGAGAGCTCAATTGCGCCATGAACCTATTGCCTTTGAATTGTTACCAGAAAAATTCACACTTGGAGAGCTTCAACAGTTTTACGAAGGCATGTTGGGAACCAATTATGATAAGGCCAATTTCCGTAAGAAAATGTTAAGCCTTAAAATTCTCATTGAAACCAACGAACTTCAAAAAGATGTTCCCCACCGCCCTGCCAAGCTTTTCACTTTAAATAAAGATTTGAAAAACATTAAGAGTTATGCGTTTGATTTATAGAGCCCTCTCCCTCATCATTTTGATCACTGTTGGTCAAAGTGCTTTTTCCCAAGCCATACCTGTAGAGGTAAAAGAGGAAAATGGTCATTTTCAACTCTATCGTGGTGGCGAACCATACTATATTCAAGGAGCAGGTGGCCGAACAGAAATTGAGACCCTAATCGAATGTGGGGGAAACTCTATTCGCACATGGGGTTTGGATGAAGCAGATGAAGCTTTAAGAATTGCTGAAGAGAACGATCTTACGGTAATGCTTGGTTTTTGGGTTCAGCATGAAAGACATGGTTTTGATTACAATGATGAAGAAGCTGTTCAAAAGCAACTCAATCAATTCAGAAGTGCAGTACTTAAGTATAAAGATCATCCCAACCTATTGCTATGGGGTATTGGGAATGAGGTAGATCTGTTTTACACCAACCCCAAAGTATGGGATGCCATTCAAGACATTGCTAAAATGGTGCACGAATTGGATCCCCACCACCCTACTACTACAGTTACAGCCGGTTTAGATTCTATGGAAGTGCAATATGTGATGGACCGCGCACCAGACATTGACATTTACGGAATCAATACATACGGAGATATCGCAAAAATCTCTCAAGACTTATTCCGTTTTGGATGGGAAGGTCCTTACATTGTTTCAGAATGGGGACCAAATGGCCATTGGGAGGTACCTAAAACAGACTGGGGAGCTCCGATAGAGCAATCAAGCACAGAGAAAGCAGCAACCTATTGGAAAAGATTCAAGAACTATATATACGATGAACGCCAATACTGCATTGGGTCTTACGTGTTCTTATGGGGGCAAAAACAAGAAACTACAAGCACGTGGTATGGTTTATTTACTACCGAAGGGAAACCAACTGAAACCCTAGACGAAGTATACAGGGCTTGGAGAGGTGAAGCAACACCAAATCCAGCTCCAAGTGTTAACGATATGTATATTACCGGTTTTAAAGACAATATAAATGCAAAGCTAGAAAGAGGTGGAACCTATTCTGCTGTGCTTGACAAAACCATACCTGAGGGCGATAAGGCAAGTGTTACTTGGATGATTTATCCTGAAAGCAACAACACGAAGGCAGGAGGTGATTTTGAATCTGCTCTTCAACCAGAATTGGGTCTATTCAAATCAAGAAACGACAACACGTGTACATTCAAGGCTCCCAGACAAGAAGGTGCCTACCGCCTATTTGTTTATATAGAGAATAAAGATAAAAAGACAGCTTATATGAATGTGCCATTCTTCGTTTCACCTGCAAGCGGTGATCAACAGAATCAGTTTGTGAGAGTAAAGAAAAGAGCGCTTAAAGTAGAAGATAACTAGGCACTGCATTGAATACAGAACTAAGCTATATCGATTACATAGTCATTGCGCTCTACTTTGTATTGATCGCAGCGATAATTGGCTATTTACTAGTCAAAGAACGCAGAAAGAGCAAAGAAGCAAGTTCTGAGTACTTTTTAGGTGGTCGCAGCTTAGGTTGGTTTGTTGTTGGCGCCTCACTCTTTGCATCCAATATTGGGTCTGAACACCTTATTGGTTTGGCAGGAGCCGGTGCATCAGGAGATTTCCCTGTTGCCAACTTCGAAATCCTTGCCTCTTTCCTACTCCTATTACTGGGTTGGTTATTTGTGCCTCTTTACTTGAAATCTGGAGTATTCACGATGCCGGAATTTTTAGAAAAGCGCTACGACAAGTGGGCGAAGAACTACTTAGTGGCGATAAGCGTAGCTGGTTATGTCATGACCAAAATCTCGGTAACCATTGCGGCAGGTGGAATCATTTTTACAGCAATTCTTGGCATTGACTTTTGGTATGGTGCTATTGCCATAGTTATCATTACTGGCTTATACACGGCTGTTGGTGGTTTAAAAGCTGTTGTTTATACAGATACGTTTCAGCTTTTTGTGCTTATTGGTGGAACCTTAGCTCTATCCTATTACGGCTTGGAACAAGGTGGTGGTTGGGGAACCCTAAAACAACATCTTCCAGATAGTTACACACACCTTTGGCGCCCCTCTTCAGACAACAACTTTCCATGGACTGGAATTATTTTAGGGGCTCCTATTTTAGGAGTTTGGTATTGGTGTACCGATCAATTTATTGTTCAGCGTGTACTTTCTGCTGAAAATGTGGATACTGCTCGAAAAGGAACCTTGTTTGCCTCTTACTTAAAATTACTACCTCTTTTCTTATTTGTGATACCCGGTGTTTTAGCCTATGCTTTGGCTCAATCTCAACCAGAACTATTTGCTTTCCCTGTTGAAAATGGAAAAGTAATGTATGATGCTGCACTTCCTTTATTGACCAAGCATGTTCTACCCAACGGTCTAAAAGGATTAATGGTATCCGGATTACTAGCAGCATTGATGAGTTCACTTTCAAGTGTCTTCAACTCTTGTTCTACCCTAGTCACTATGGATATCTACAAACCTAGAAATCCAGAAAGCTCGGAAAAGCAATTGGTTAAAGTGGGACAAATTTCAACAGTCATCCTAGTTGTATTAGGTCTCGCTTGGATCCCGCTATTAAACCTTTTAGAAGGCGGACTTTTCCAGAAGATACAAAGCATTCAATCGTACATCTCACCTCCTATTGCCGCCATTTTCTTAATTGGTATTTTAGATAAACGCATCACTGCCAAAGGAGCCAAATGGTCTCTCATTGTTGGAGGCGTTATTGGAATGATAAGCTTCTTTTTGAATTGAACCAAAGTACATTAAGTGGTATTCCATTAAGCATTGCAGAATTCAATTTCTTGCATTTTGCTTTTGCCCTTTTTATGATTTGTGCATTTACCCTATACGCTGTGAGCTTTAGCGCTTCACCGCGTGTGTTGGCTTCGAAAAACTTCAGTATTACCTTTCAAGAAATTCCAAAACAAAAACTTTCATCCCAAGCCCTTACAGTCATTTTATTCATCCTAATTGCAATTATTTGGTATGTATTCTAAACAATTAAACATTTGCTTGTTGGTCCTTTGGATCGTGCCATCAATAGTTTGGTCGCAAGACACAACAAACTATGATGACGCACTTTTAGACTGGAGGCGCGGCTTATTTCCGAAAGAAAAGGAAAGCGAGCTTTACCAGATCAAGGCTTCCGGTTTCTATCGGTTCATGGCAACAAACATGACGATGGAGAATCCATACACCCTTGATGAAAATTCTGGAGCTTCAACGCTTCCCAGAACACTGTTTGTTGGAGATGACTCTCAGCTCCCTAACTTGCTTGTGAATGTCTCTGGTAGACCAAGTAAAAAAGTTTCGTGGGGCTTTGACATTTTCATGTTTCAGTTTTTACATGGCGACATCAACCCCACATATACAGGTCAAGTTTCAAATGCGAATAGGCCTCCTGTTTGGGATCCTATGTCAGGAACTCGACTTGGGCAAAGCATGGGCCTCAACCTGGGATTAAACCTCTATGGTTCATATACAACCAATAAAGGGACATTCAATCTTCGGGTTGGTGGTATCCATTGGTATTCCATGAGTGATCTCACATTGGGATCTGTGAGAGGTTACAACCGTTTCTTGCTTTATGAAAGAAACCCTTGGGATCCCATTGGTAAACAGGTAGGTGTGCGCTACAATCAGATGTATGAATACGGTGCTGTTTACCAAGATTCTCGTTGGGGTGAACGCGCTGTGCAAGGCCTTATTCTTGATGGTATGAACCTGCCTCACGGCTGGAGCTTTTCTACCTTCTATGGAAAAACAGAAATTGCTGGTGGCTTCCAAAACATCCCCAATTATAATTTTGGTGGTCGCATAGTAAAAGAGTACAAACCCAACTCTTACATTGCATTTAACACACTGAATAACAACACTTGGGCAGATAGTCTAAATACTTTACAACTCGGATTTCACGTCCTCACACTTGAGTGGGAAACCTCCTTCGGTAAAGGGTACGATGTGCACATTGAGGCTGGTACCGGAAATTATGTCAGCCCAATTAGCGACTACCCTTGGGGAGAAGCCATCAATGCTAAACTCTTGATTAATGAGAAAGTATTGAAGTTCCCAGTTGAATTGAACTACTACAGAATCAGTCCATACGTAGTAAACAACAATGCCATCTTCTGGAATACAGCAATTTTTGAAGCTAGGTTGGCAGACCTTACCTCTACTGGCGACAATACGCAAAGTGCAAACGTGCTTATTCCTTTTGCCAGTTCTATGGTGGGACTAGGTCAAATGACCAACAACAGAACGGGAGTAAACATCAATACGGAAGTGAAAATCAAAAAAGTGAAGCTATCCATGGGATATGGAGTTTCATCTGAGATTGAAGCTTTCCAAAACAGAATTACTTATTCTCATTTTGTGAATCAATTGACGAGATCTCGTTTCTGGCGCTGGAACTTCCCTGCTAACGTAGGCCCTTACCAACGTTATGACAAGGTTTATAGAGATGCTTATCAGAAAGTGGAAGTAACGGATGACAGCCTTGGTGTTTCTGTGAATCCTAAGAAATTTACTCAGTTAGAGATACACGGGAAATACAGAACGAAGTTGAATCACCGTAATTTCTATGCTTTCTTCTTAGGTAGATACAACACGGCTCAACCAGATTTAACGCTTCTACCGCAGTTCAACGAAGAAGCCTACATCAGACAATACAACAGTGAATTGGAGATGTATTACCAAGTAATGAAGCCTGTATTTGTAAATGCTTACCTCGGCTATGAAAGAGTGCTGGGGAATTACCAAACAGAATTAGACAGTGAAACATTCAAGCCTTTAAACCAAAACGGTTATGGAATTGGGTGTGGTCTAGATATCAACATTGGTAAAAACGCAGGACTTTACCTCAGACATCGTTGGTTCTTCTTTGAAGACACCAGTTACAAAAATGACACTTTCCAAGGTCAAGAATCACTTATTGAACTAAAAGCATTCTTCTAAAATGAAAACTCTATATAAACACATCATCCTATTTGCTGCTATTGGCCTAGTATACCAAGCCAATGCACAAGAGAAAAAAGTATGGGTTACTGGCGCTGCTCGAGGCGTTATGTACGGTGATGATTTCACCAACAACTCAGAAAACGATACCACTACTATTCGTAAAACCCAAGGTGGCCATGCCATGGTAGACCTTGGAGTAAACATCCAACCCAACGAAAACATTCTGATCAAAAGTATGGTTCGTGTTAGAAACGACTACGGAGGTTTCTGGGGATCTGGTGTGACCTTTGACGTACGTCAACTATACATTAAAGGAATTATAGGCGGTTTCTTGCGTTACCAATTGGGTGACATAGATTACCGTTACACGCCTTATACGTTTTACAACAACACTGGTCTTGTAAACCAATTCAACGGTCCTGTTACCTCTACTCCATTTGAGCAAGTGCGTTATGACGTGTTTTACATGGATGACAACACTTGGCGTCAACAAGGTGGAGCCATTGACTTTGCTCTTGAGTTTACAGAAGTGATTAAAGAAGTGCGTTTTGATGCATTTACAACGCGCATTAGACCCACAGACTTTGGAAATCAGAATGACAGATTGTACAGTGGTTTCAGTGCGGTGCTTGAACAAGGTCAATTCTTGAATCTTTCTGGTCAATACGTAAACATGTATGATTTAGAAGGTACAAGCAACAGCAATATCTTACTAAGAAACCCAGTGATGACAGGTGGAGCTGAGTTTTTCTACAATCAAGAAGACTATAAAATCAATGCAGCTATAGAAACAGGTCAATCTAAACTAGAATGGCAAAACGATGCAGCCGCTCCTGTTTTTGAAGACTTCTTCTACGATATTCAAGTAAAAGGAAACCTAAAGAAGACCGGAATTGAACTCACTGCTGGCTATAGAAATGTTGGCCCAAATTACAGAAGTGCTGGTGCTCAAACCATGCAAATCAATTTTAATGGTCAACCCCAAGCATACGACCGTTATGGGAACGCACAGTTGACAAGACAAATCAGCATGTTAGATTTAAGCAGAGACGCTTCTCTATACAACATGCAAATTAACCCTGTACTTGCTAACTATGACCCTAGGTACGATAATGCAACGCCTTACGGTGTAGCTACCCCAAACAGACAAGGAGCTACATTAAAAGCAGCTTACAAGAACCCGAATAACATTTGGAATTTGAACGCTCAGGCAGATCTTCTATCTGATGTTGTTGGTCAGGGAACAAGTGCATTGAAAGAGTACAACACCTATGTTGTGAATGGTGGCCTTGAAGTGGGCAATTTATTAGAATGGGAAGAAAGAAAATTGGATGTGAATGCAACTTACGGCATGCAGCAAACATCGCGTTCAGGTTCTGAAGAGTTTGAATCAGTTGATTTAAGCACCAACTTCACTACCCTGAGTTTAATCACAACAATTTACAAGAACCTTGAGTTCATTGCAGAATACAGAACATGGCAAACAGAAGGTTTTGATCTTGTTGCAGAAAGAAATACGTATTCTCAAGTCATTGACTTTACAGAATACTCAACAGATTACACAGAAGCTATTGTTGGAGCTGGTATTCAATACAACTTTGGTGAAAAATCAGTCATCAAAGGAATGTATCAAACCCTTGACTGGGACGAAAGAGCACAAAACACACAGTCTTACGGCCTTGACACTTACACCATTCAATTCACCATGAAATTTTAATGATGATGAAAAAGACACTTTTATCCTTAACAGGAGTCGCTCTATTTACTATGGCTTGCGACCGCGACACAGACACCCTTGGACCTGATTTGAATGATATATACGGAGAATTCCAAATGTTGGAAGACTTGACCTTGTCAAGAAATCAAGTGGATTTTAGTTCAAATGAGCAAGTGGTTTTCAACGCTCGTTTTAGCAAAACTGTAGATTGGGAATTGCATGTTATTGGTGATGTTTCAGGAGCTCGCAAACTTATGGCGGGTAAATCTAAACTGGTAGACGCATCAAATGCTACCTGGATAGGAAATACAACTGACCTCCCCATGTTTAAGCAAGAAAATTGCCAAGTGGTTTTAAGCGTTCCTGAAGAAGGATATGCAGATTCTACTCAAGGCCTTGAAGTAACTGGCATCAAAACCAACGATGGCTTTGTAGTAGCTGATTTTGAAAACGGTGTAAACGCAGGCTGGACCATTTTTGCTCAATCTGGAGGCGATATGAGTTTCAACATTGTTCAAGATGACCAATCGCCTGAAGAATATCATTTCTTTGACATGGGAGGTCAAGTAGACTTTGACTATTTGATTGGCTTAATAGATTTCCCTGCTGCAGCTTATGGAGAAACTCACTTTCCCCTTTCTAGTATTCCAGATAATGTGTACTTCAATGTGTTCTTGAAGGCTCCTGCTGGTATTAACAATGAGATTGTGCTTTTCCGATTCTTTGAAGACGAGAATGGAAATGGTTCGCATGAGGAGCAAACCGAAGACATGTACGCTCTTGAGTTAACCAATTTGGATACTTCTTGGGCTACAACAACAATTCGATATTCAGATTTAATCGCTTTGGTAAATGGTCAACCTGCTACTCCTAATGGAAATGGCATTCATGAGCCAGACAAAATAATGCAAGTATCTGTGCTGTTTTTAGCAGATCCTAGTACTGGGTACTCTCAAACCCTGATGGATTACATGATCTTTACTGAAAACGACTCAATACAGCCTTAATCATGCGCATTCAAACAATTATCGGACTGTTAGTGGTCGGTAGCGTGTGGGGCTGCGTGAGCTTTAAAAGCAACGAGCTGTACATTGAACCAACTGGTGACATCGAAGCACCCTTCCATTCTTCTGATGAGATCTATACAGATTACATCACTTCAGAGGCATGGATTACAGAAGACAAAAACTGCGTAACCGTTGAAGCTACTTCAGAAGCAGCTTTTAAAGGATCACTTGGTTTACATTTAAAATGGAACAGAACCAAAAGTGGTTGTCCTTGGTTAGGGCTGGGCTTTGGATGGGACAATTGGACTGCAAAAGACCTTGCTAACATTAAAGACAAGAGCTCATTGCAATTCTTTGTAAAATCAGTAGGTACAGGGCGCGAAGTACTTCCTTGGGCTATTGGAATCGAGGATTACACAGGCGCTTCAGCTTGGCTGGGTATGTCTAAGAATGCCTATGTAGATCGCAATGTGGGCAATGGATGGTCTAAAATAGAATTGCCATTGTCTGAATTCAATTGGGTAGAACAAGACTGTAACCCTTCAAACATTAAGCAAGTCATTTTCCAATTTGAGGCTGATGGCGAAGTGTTTATGGATGAAATCCGTTTGGTTCCTTACGAAGGAGGTTACCGCAAAAGAGCTACTTTCAAAACGATTGCAGAGTCTGGTTTTATTGTAGATGGTGAAAAGAACGATGCCATATGGCAAACGGTTCCACAGTATCTTGGAAAAGAAACAGTACGCTTGGCAATTGCTGACGATAAACTGTGCATTGCTGTTGAAGTCATCGATGATACGCCTATGCAGAACAATCAAACTGGAAAAGAAATTTATAACGGAGATTGCTTCGAAATTCTTTTCTCAACTGACTATACAGCAGACCCTAAAAGACCTTATCCCTTAAGTTCTGATCATCATATTGGTTTTGCCTTGGGAGATAAAATAGCTGTGTGGGATTGGACCAGAGAAAAAACATTAAACCCAAAAGAAGTGGCTGTGAGTAAAACAGAACGCGGCTACGTGTTTGAAGCAAAACTAGATCTGGTTTCACTTGGGATCCCTACCCTAGCCTATGGGCATTTGTACTCGCTTGACTTTGCCATAGACAAAGGCAACTTAGATGAAGGAAGAACCCAACAACTGATCTGGAACAGTACCGACCCGAATTTCTTTAAATACCCAAGTCAATGGGGCGAAATGTATATTCAAGAAATCAACTAGTATGAAAAAGAATTATTTATTCAAATCATCGGTATTTATCCTTTCTACAATTTTACTCCTAGGTTTTGTTTCTTGCGAGCAATCAGAACCTGAAGAAGTTGGTAACGAAAGGTATGCAGATACTTTGGTTTTTTCTGGTAGAAATTGGACCATTAAAAATGGCAACGGATTGATGGGGCCTGGCCCTAACTATTTCTCTAACCATCCCAATGATGTATGGGTAGATCAAAATGGATACCTGCATTTAACAGTAACCGAAAGAGATGGCCAATGGAAATCTACAGAGGTGGTTTCTCAAGATAATTTGGGATATGGCAAGTACGCTTGGACATTGGAAGGAAACCCTTTAGACATTGACGAAAATGTAATTATTGGCTTATTTACTTGGGATAACAATACTTTTCAAGAACACGCCAATAGCGAAGTTGATATTGAGTTTGCCAAATGGGGCGAAGTAGATGAGGGCTATACCCTCCAATATGGAGTGCAACCCATCGCTTTTGGACCTTACAATGAAGAACGTGTAGACAAACCAGAAGTAGACAGCACTTTTCTTATTGGAGTAAGTACGCATGAATTTACTTGGACCGACACCCTAATTACTTGGAGAAGTTATGCAGGTGAATACTCTGATAATCCGGGTACTATCTTGGCGAGTTGGAGTTTTGATTTAAACAATCCTGCACGCATCAAATATGAGGGAGATAACCAGAGTGATCCTATCGTAATACCAGGCCATGGTGCAACGACAAACGCTCGCATGAATTACTGGCTTTTGAATGGCCCAGAAGGTCCTGCAAACCAGTTTAGACATGAGATCATCATTAGAAGCTTCAACTATACAGCCCTATAATTTCAATCTATCGCTATGAAAGGAAATAACTTTATTGTACTCATCGCCCTCATAGTAGCTCTTGGAGGCTTACTAATGGGTTTCGATGCTTCTGTGATTTCAGGAGTGAACAAATTTGTTCAAATAGACTTTGACCTTACAGATGCTCAACTTGGTCTATCTGTAGGCTCACTCACATTTGTAGCCGCATTGGCTATGATTTTTGCAGGAACCATTAGTGATAAGTTTGGAAGGCGCGCAGTATTAAAAGCGTGTGCCGTCATTTTCACAGTTTCTGCTATTGGTTCTGCCTTGGCTACCAACTTTGAACTGTTTTTAGGCTTTAGAATGCTAGGAGGTATTGGAGTTGGAGCTTCATTAATTCTTGCCCCTATGTACATTGCAGAGATTGCACCCGCAGCAATTCGCGGTAAAATGGTTTCTTTTAACCAACTGAATATCGTTATTGGTATTTCGTTGGCATTTTTTACCAATTACCTTATTCTTTCTCTAGGAGATTCTGAAGCTACATGGGTTGAAAAACTGGGTATTGCTGAGCACAATTGGCGTTGGATGCTGGGCTTAGAAGCTGCGCCAGCCATCATGTATTATTTCGGTTTATTACTCGTGCCTAGAAGCCCAAGATGGCTTTGCATGAAGGGTGAATACGATGAAGCCATTAAGGCCATGAAACTTTTTAGAGGCGAAGAACAAGCCGAAAAAGACATCCAGTTGGTGAAGGAAGCCTTAGAAAAAGACATGAACAAAGAAAAGGCGCCATTGAGCGATTTGTTCAAACCTGCAATGCGCTTTGTTTTAATAATTGGTATTGTAGTGGCCGTATTGCAACAAATTACAGGTATCAATTCGGTATTCTTTTACGCTCCTATGATCTTTGAACAAGCAGGTGGCGGAACAGATGCAGCATTTAAGCAAGCCATCATTGTTGGAATCACCAACTTAATTTTTACCATTATTGCAATGTCTGTGATAGATAGCTTAGGTAGAAAGAAGCTATTGGCAATTGGTGTTTCAGGCATTGCTTTATTTATGTTCTTAATTGGTTATGGTTTTAGTAAAGCCAATTACGAGTTAAAGAGCGAGAACATTGCAGCCATGACCATTGATGTAAATAAAGACAAGCTCATGACCATTGCAGATTCACCATTCGAAAATGATGTGGCTTATAAAAATGCGCTCATAGATGTATTGGGTAAAGAAACTGCAAAACGTTATGAATCTGAATTGATTACGGGAGCTATTGAAATCAATGCTACCTTAATTCTTATTGGCATCATTGGCTTTATTGCCTCATTTGCTATTTCATTAGGTCCTGTGATGTGGGTACTTTTTTCAGAGTTGTTTCCTATGTCTATCAAGGCCATTGCTATTTCATTCGTTGGATTCATCAACTCAATGGTAAGCGCTGGTGTACAATCAATATTCCCTTGGGAACTCTCTACCTTAGGCAGTTCATTAACCTTTACTATTTATGGGGTCTTTGCGGCCATTGGATTGGTCTTTATCATAAAGTACATCCCAGAAACCAAAGGGAAAACTTTAGAGCAATTGGAGCGTGAGCTCGTTAAAGCATAAATCAATCATGAGAAATACAATTTACCTCTGGAGCACAGGCCTTTTATTGGCCTGTTTTTCATCTTGTGTCATGTCCACTTCCACAGAATCAAAAGGAAAGTTAGACGAATCGAGTTCACCAAAAAAAGAAGACCTTTTGGTCTACCAGAATGCCTCAGATGGCGTGGTGCTCAACAACGGTTTACCGGGCTTATCGACAGAACAATGGGCCGAATACACCCTCAATGTGACCGAAACAGGCCGTTACCGGATCACCATTAGTGGGGACACCAAAGAAGAAAGCAAAGTGTGGATTGAAGATTACGTGCACAATACAGATGGGCGCACATACGACATCACAGGAAAATTAGCCTTTGGTCCAGAAAGTACAGAAACTTCTATTGATGGCTCTCCGCTTCAAAAAGGAGAACACCAAATTCGTTTACATGTACAACAAGGAAGTTTTGTACCTGAAAGCATTGAGCTTGAACTTATTCAAGCCTATACTCCTACTGGAGATACTTTGGTGCAACAAATGGATGGCACAGAGAAAGTGCTGGTTTGGAGCGATGAATTTGATGTTGCTGGTTCTCCAGAAAGTACGAAATGGTTGTACAACATTGGTAACTGGGGTTGGGGTAACAAAGAACTCCAGTACTATACAGCCAATAAATTAGAGAACGCTCGAGTTGAAGATGGAACACTCATCATAGAAGCGCATAAAGATGAAATGGGAAATGGTTGGAGCTCTGCACGCTTAACAACACAGAGCAATGTAACATTCAAATACGGAATTCTAGAAATAGCCGCTAAAGTACCTGAAGGTCGTGGCACATGGGCTGCAGGTTGGATGTTAGGAGATGCGTATAGAGACGAAGTTTCTTGGCCCTATTGCGGAGAAATAGACGTTTTAGAATGTGTGGGATATGAGATTGATGATGCTACAGGAAACGGGATGAATCATGCCACTTGCCATACACCCGCTTATTACTTCAAACAAGGCAACCAAATCTCAGCAGACATTGCTGTAGAGAATATGAACAACGCTTACCATGTGTACGCCATGGAATGGTATCCAGATAGCATCCGTTGCTTGTTAGATGGAGAACATTACTACACTTACGACAAGACAGCCAATGAGCTGGAATGGCCTTTCAATGAGCCTCAAAATATTATTCTCAACCTTGCCGTTGGTGGTGGTTGGGGCGGTGCAAAAGGCATCGATTCATCATTTGTTAATCACCAATTCATTATTGACTACGTTAGAATTTATGAGCTACAATAGAACCTATTTTTTCACATGTACTCTCTTACTTGCAATGGCTTTCAACAGCTGTACAGAACCAGAAAAACCAATCAATGTGAAAGTTTACCAAAGCGATCAAGGTGGGAATAAACTGGCAGATGTACCCTTGAAATCTGTTGAAAAAACAAGCGCTGAGTTTACACTTGACGCCAATCAAACCTTTCAAACCATTGAAGGCTTTGGCGGAGCATTTACGGAGTCTTCTGCGTATTTGCTGAACCAAGTATCAGAAAAAAACAGAAAAGAGATCATTCAATCTTATTTTGGTTATGAAGGTGCTCGCTACTCACTGTGCAGAACGCATATCAACAGTTCTGACTTTTCATTAGGGCACTATGCTTACGACACTATTCCAGGTGATACGACCTTGAACTCATTTTCTCTGCGCGAAGACGAAGACGATGTCATTCCATTCATTCAAGAAGCACAAGAAGTTTCTAGCAATGGTTTCAAAATTATTGCAAGCCCTTGGACGGCTCCACCATGGATGAAAGACAACGACCATTGGCATGGCGGCAAATTGAAAAAGGAATATTACGGGACATGGGCCAAATACTTCTCGCTTTACGCCACTGAAATGGAGAAAAGAGACATTCCTATTTGGGCTTTTACTTTTGAGAATGAACCACTTGGAAACAACGCCAATTGGGAAAGCATGCACTACACGCCACAAGAGATGATGGACTTTGTGAAAAACCACCTCCATCCTACTCTCAAAGCCAATCAGCAAGACATTCACCTCTTAATGTATGACCAAAACAAAGGGAAAGAGCTAGACGAATGGGCCGAAGTATACCTTCAAGACCCTGAGTTTAAGTCCTACTTCTATGGCACTGCGGTACATTGGTACAACAGTACCTTCTCTTTCTTTCCAGAAAGTTTGGAAAAAACCCATGCTTTAAACCCACAAAAACCGATCATTCAAACAGAAGCATGCATAGATGCAGAGAAACCCGTTTGGAAAAATGACGCGAAATACTGGACGAAGTACGCCACAGACTGGGGCTACGATTGGGCAAAAGAAGAAGAAAAACACCTGCATCCTAAATATGCACCCGTGCACCGTTTGGCTGGAGATATCATTGGGAGTTTAAACCATTGGGTAACAGGTTGGGTTGATTGGAACATGGTGTTAGACACTATGGGCGGACCCAATCATGCGAAAAACTGGTGTACCGCACCCATTATTGTAAACCCAGAAACAGATGAAGTATACTATACCCCACTGTACTACATCATGAGCCACTTCAGCCGCTTTATACTGCCTGGAGCACAACGCATTGATTTAAAAGGAAGTCACCATGCACTGCAAACTGTGGCAGTAAAAAACCCAAATAACAGCATTGTAATGGTCATCTTCAACCCCTCAGAGCAAGACCTTTCTTATGCGGTTAATCATAACGGTACACGCACCACCAACACCATTTCTTCACAAGCCATTCAAACCCTTGTTTTTAATCCTTAATGACTTTATCATAAATGAATTACAGTTACCTCCAAGCGACCATTCAAAGCGAAAAACACATGACAAAAGAGATCGAAGGCCAATACATCTATATTGATGAGGTAAAATATTATAAGATTACGAATGTTGATGAGATGGAACCTTTTCTCATGAGCATCATTAGCAGTACCAACCACTGGATGTTCATTGGAAGCAACGGTGGTTTAACTGCAGGTAGAGTTAATCCAGAACAGGCGCTTTTCCCCTATTACACCGAAGACAAAGTGATTCAAAGTGCCCACGATACGGGTTCTGTGATGATGGTTCGTGTGAAAAAGGAAGGGAAAACGTACCTCTGGCGCCCTTTCACCAAGTTTTACGAAGGGTGGTTCAACATAGAAAGTAATATGTACAAATCTATGTTTGGCGATCACTTGATCTTTGAAGAAATCAATCATACCCTTCAATTATCAGTAGCGTACAGCTGGACGTTTTCTGAAGAGTTCGGATTTGTGCGTCAAGCAGAAATCAAAAACCTAAGCGATGCAGATACAAGTGTAGAACTGCTTGATGGGCTGCAAAACCTCATGCCTGCTGCTGTTGGGAGATCCTTGCAAACAGAAAGAAGCAGTCTAGTGAACGCCTACAAGCAAAACGAATACTTGGAAGGCAGTACGCTTGGAATGTACAGCTTAAGTTCTCGTATTATAGACAGAGCAGAACCAAGCGAAGCACTCTTGGCTACAAGCGTTTGGCAAACTGGATTAGAGAACGGTACCATTCTTACATGTTCTCGCCAAATGAAATCTTTTATTCAAGATACTCCACTTCACCCAGAACCCTTGACAAAAGCGGTTCCTGGAGCTTACCTCAGTGCTTACTCGCTGCACTTAAAAGGAAATGAAAAGAAAGAGTGGATTGTTGTTGCAGAAGTAAATCAAAGTACCACAGACATCATTGACCTTAGCCAACGCATCAAGCAGTCTGATATACTTGAGCAAGTGCTTCAATCAGTACAAAAGAATAGAAAGGGCATTTTAAACCTCATGTCTAAAACAGATGGTATACAGCGTACAGCTGATGCTGTTTACACTGCTAGACACTTTAGCAATGTCTTGTTCAACTCTATGCGTGGCGGACTCTTTGTACAGGATTACAGCATTACCCTAACCGACTTTTTAAGCTATGTACAACACCACAATCAACAAGCCTTTGAAATTGCTAGTAATGCACTTCCAATAGATGTTGAGAAAATGGTGCAAGGTGATTTCTTGCAACAGTTGAAAGCCATCAACGATAGAGATCTTAGCCGTTTAGCCACTGAGTACTTACCATTGAGTTTTAGCAGAAGACACGGTGACCCGAGTAGACCTTGGAACAATTTTAGCATTGAAATGCTTACTGAAGAAGGTGAGCAAAAGTTCAGCTTTGAAGGCAATTGGAGAGATATTTTTCAGAATTGGGAAGCACTCGGCTTCTCTTACCCTGGCTTTTTAGACAGCATCATTACAAAATTCTTAAACGCCACAACAATAGATGGTTACAACCCCTACCGCATTACCAACGAAGGTATTGACTGGGAGGTTATAGAACCTGACAATCCTTGGTCTTACATCGGCTATTGGAAAGATCATCAAATCATCTATTTGCAAAAACTACTGGAACTCTTCAATGAGTTCTATCCAGAACGCTTACCAAAATGGTTGAACCAAGAACGCTTCGTGTTCGCCCATGTGCCCTACCGCTTGAAGTCTTTTGCAGACATTGAAAGCAACCCTTTTGACACCATTGATTATGATTTTGATGCTGCGAAGCAAATTAACCTAGATGTGCAGCGTTTGGGAGCCGATGGTAAATTGGTTCTGAATGCTCAAGGAAAAGTCATGTACGTTACCCTAGCTGAAAAGCTATTGGTATTGTCGCTCACCAAGTTGTACAACTTCATTCCACAAGCTGGGATATGGTTGAATACACAACGCCCTGAGTGGAACGATGCCAACAATGCCTTGGTTGGTAATGGAACTAGCATGGTTACGGTAAACTACTTACGCAGGCACCTCCAATTCATCAAAGACTTGCTAGATAAGCAAGATAGAGATGACCTAAGCGTCAGAGCTTCTGTTTTGAACCTCTATCACGCGGTAGAAAACCAATTGGATGTTCTTTTGAACAACAAAGAAGCATCTAACGATAATGCCTTTAGATACCAAGTAGTTTCGGCATTAGGACAAGCAGGAGAAGCATACAGAACAGAAGCATACGCTACTCCAGACTCACCTAAACAAGAACTTTCAATAACAGAACTTAGTTCGTTTATTCAGAAATCCTTACATGTTCTCGATGATTGTATAGCAGCCAACAAAAGAGCCGATGGATTGTACCATGCCTACAACGTGATTACCATTGCAGACAAAGAGATTCAAGTAGACTATTTGTATGAAATGCTAGAAGGTCAAGTGGCTGCTTTGAGCTCTGGAGTATTGCAACCAAAAGAAGCCTTGCACTTGTTAGATCAACTGAAGGCGAGCAAGATGTTTCGGCCAGATCAATTCTCTTACATGCTCTATCCCAACCGACAGCTCAAAAACTTCATTGACAAAAACAACATACCTTCCGCTTTCGCTTCTCAATCTGCCCTACTTGCAGCATTGGCAAACGCAAACGATCACTCTTTGGTTGAAAAAGATACTTCAGGCGGCTACCACTTTGCGAAGCACATCACGAATAAAAACGATGTCAATAAAGCTTTGAATCACCTTCAAAGTAATGGGTTCACCCAAGAAGTAAGCAATGAAAAAGAAGCACTTTTGAATGCCTTTGAAGAGGCTTTTAACCATAAATCATTCACTGGAAGGTCTGGAACCTTCTATGGTTACGAAGGGCTTGGCTCTATTTACTGGCACATGGTTTCTAAGCTGCTTTTAGCAACACAAGAGGCTTTATGGCAAGCACATGAGCAAGAAGAAGATGATGTGACCATTGGCAAGCTCATAGAGCATTACTACGAGATTAGAGCAGGCATTGGCATCAACAAATCTCCAGAGCTTTACGGAGCTGTACCAAGTGATCCTTACTCCCATACACCAGCTCATTCAGGTGCTAAGCAGCCGGGAATGACAGGTCAGGTAAAAGAAGACATCATGTGTCGTTGGGGTGAGTTAGGCCTGCGGATTCAAAAAGGAGAGATTCATATAGATCCTTTCTTTTTGCACGATGCAGAATTCTTCTCTGAAGCGCGCCCTACTTTTGGGAAAGCTTTGCACGATACCTTATACCAAGAAGAAATTCCGGCCAATTCCTTGGCATTCACATACGGAGAAACACCTGTGCTTTACCACAGATCAACTACAGCGCGCATTGATGTTCAATTCAGCAATGGAAAGAAGCGAAGCATTGAAGGAAATGTAATTCCAAAAGAAATTGCAACCGAACTCTTTACGCGAACTCAGGCTATACAAAGACTAGACATTTATTTCAATCAATCGAATGACAAATAATAAACACCTCCTCCCACTGATCAGCTGTATATGTGCTTTGGCACTTATGCCAATTGCCAATGGGCAAGAAGAGCAATCTGCACAAAACAATTTCAATATTTTGGTTTGGGCAGATGAATTCAACTATTTCGGCCCAATGGATGATGACAAATGGTTTCATCAAACCGAGATCCCCCAAGGTGGCAGCTGGTTTAACGATGAAGTTCAGCATTATACCAACAGGGTTGACAATTCTTTTGCAGAGTTTGGCAACCTGCGTATGGTGGCCAAACGTGAGCAATTTACAGATCAAGGAGTCACTAAAGACTTCACCTCAGCTCGTTTAAATTCCAAGTTTGCCTTTACCTATGGCCGAGTGGAAGTACGTGCCAAACTGCCTAGAGGCGTTGGTACATGGCCAGCCATTTGGTTGTTGGGTAAGAACATTATTGAAACAGGTGCTTATTGGGAAACCCAAGGCTATGGCACAACCTATTGGCCTGCTTGCGGTGAAATAGACATTATGGAACATTGGGGAGACAATCCCAACTACGTTTCAAGCGCCATGCACACGCCTTATAGCCATGGTGCAACGGTGAATCATGGCGGACAGTTCTTGCCTGATGTGTTTGAAACCTACCATGTGTACGAAATGGTTTGGACATCTGAAAGCATTGTTTTTTCTGTTGATGGTGTAGAACATTATACTTACAACCCTGCAATTAAAAACAGTAACACTTGGCCGTATGATGATGAGATGTACATTCTTCTCAACATTGCCATACAGCCAAGTATCGTATCGAGCTTTCAAAGCGGTGAAATGGTGATTGATTATGTACGTGTGTACCAAAGCGAACCTCTCACTCCCAGTTCTACTGCAGAAAGAGGCAACATTAACACCTTACAAGTGCTCCAAAACCCTGTGAACGATGTGTTGACTATCAACGGGGACCAGACCAATGCACAGCCTGTATCTATTATTGGAATGGATGGTAAAAGCTATGCTATTTACGCCTCTCAAACGCTGCAAGGCAGCCAGTGGATTATGAATGTACAGCACTTGCCTTCGGGAGTATATGCAATGCAGTGGAATGTTGATGGAACTTTGGAGGCGCTCAAGTTTGTGAAGCAATAAGAGCAATCGCCTTCGAGTAAAACACATTTTTTCCAATATGTTTTCACTTAAAAGAGAAGCCATTCTTTTGCTGAGTTGACATTGCTTCAAGTGGTACTATAGCAACTAGTTGGTTGTAATTGAATAAAATGATTAAAACCGAGCATTTCGATAAACTTGAAATTCTTTCTCTAGAGGAACTCCGGTCATGGTTAATGAAGAATCATGCCCAATCTGAAAGTGTTTGGCTTATCACTTACAAAAAAAGTGAGCCAGACAAATACGTCTCAAGATGGGATGTGCTTGATAAGTTGATATGTTTTGGATGGATTGACGGTATTAGACGAAAGCTTGATGACAAAAAAATGATGCAATTAATATCTCAACGGAAAGTTGAGCATTGGGCAAAGACCTACAAAGAAAGAGCAGCAAAACTGATTAACGAAGGTAAAATGCATGAGTCTGGACTAAAA
>CBFHSD010000044.1:0-20405 GCA_965658375.1 Salibacteraceae bacterium | reverse complement strand
TTCCCGAATAGTCCACACTGCTTAACTCTATCCCGTTAATTTGGTACACCGTAGTAGTAAGCTCATAAGGATCTTGCTTGCAGGCGGCAAAAATAATGGTGCTTACAAGTACAACTGATGCGAGATGCTTTTTCATTGTGTTAAAGAGATACTAAAATCGGGTATAAAGTTGCATCACCCAAAGAAATTGTAAGGATTACATTTGCACTTTGAAATAATTCAGACACATGAAAATATCATACAACTGGTTAAAGCAGTATGTAGACATAAAAGCTAATCCAGAAAAAGTAGGCGAGTGGCTTACAGATACAGGATTAGAAGTTGAGGGAATCAAACAGGTTGAAAGTATACCTGGTGGTTTAAAAGGCTTGGTGATTGGTCAGGTTAAGACCTGCACAAAGCACCCCAATGCAGACCGATTGAATGTAACCACCGTAGATATTGATCAAGATGAACTCTTGCATATTGTTTGTGGGGCACCCAATGTGGCTGTAGGGCAAAAGGTTGTGGTAGCCACTGTTGGAGCCATGCTGTACCCGTCAAAGGGTGAGCCTTTTAAAATTAAAAAAGGAAAGATTCGCGGAGAAGTTTCTGAAGGGATGATTTGTGCGGAAGATGAAATTGGTTTGGGCCAAGGACATGATGGCATTATGGCCTTAGAAGCTTCAGCGCAAGTAGGCGCTCAAGCGGCTTCTTATTTTAACATTGAAAGCGATTTTGTTTTTGAAATAGGGCTTACACCTAACAGAGCAGATGCAACCAGTCATATTGGAACCGCAAGAGATCTTGTAGCACTTTCAAAAGTAGAAGACGAAGTAGGCAATGTGGAGCTCAAATGGCCGAATATTAGCGAGTTTAAAGTAGATCAATCTTCTTTAAACATACCGGTTGAGGTAAAAGATACAGCTGCTTGTCCAAGATATTCTGCACTTACCATTTCTGATGTTAAAGTTCAGGCTTCGCCCGATTGGTTGAAGAATAGATTGAACGCCATTGGAGTTCGCCCAATAAATAATGTGGTAGATATTACCAATTTCGTCTTGCATGAAATGGGGCAGCCATTGCATGCATTTGATGCAGCTAAAATAAAAGGGCAAAAAGTGTTGGTGCAAACTACGGCAGAAGGAACGCCTTTCACCACGCTTGATGAAACAGAAAGAAAGCTGAATGTAAACGACTTAATGATTTGCAATGGCGAAGAGCCCATGTGTATTGCGGGTGTTTTCGGAGGGATCTCAAGCGGAGTTTCAGAAGAAACAACACATATATTCCTAGAATCGGCATATTTCAATGCTGTTTCTGTGAGAAAAACGGCAAAAAGGCACGGGCTCAATACAGATGCTAGCTTTAGGTATGAAAGAGGAACCGATCCTAACATTACTATTGTTGCCTTGAAGAGAGCCGCTATGCTTATTAAAGAATTAGCTGGGGGAACCATAAGCGGAGATGTGATTGATATCTACCCTAATAAAATTGATGCTTTTGATGTGACATTGCGCTTTGAACAATGCAACAAGATTATTGGAAAGACCATCGAAAAAGAAGTCATTAAATCCATTCTTCGAGGATTGGAGATTGAAATAGATTCTGAAAGTGATGTTGCTCTAGAACTTAAAGTACCTCCATTTAAAGTAGATGTTACTAGAGAGATTGATGTAATTGAAGAAGTGCTCCGTATTTACGGATACAACAATATAGAATTGCCAGAAAAGCTTTCTTCAAGCCTCAGCTATTCGCCAGAATTGAAACAAGAAACTTTGAGAAACAGAGTGGCAGATGCCTTGGTAGCCAATGGCTTAAGTGAGGCAATGCACAACTCTCTTACTTCATCTGCTTACTATACAGAAGATCTTGGTTTTGAGAGTAAACACTTAGTGGCTATGGCCAATCCGCTTAGCGTTGAGCTTGACGTGATGCGCGGTTCACTGGTATTTCAAATGCTTGAGTCCATTCAAAGAAATCAAAACAGACAGCAATTGGATGTAAAGTTGTTTGAGTTAGGTAAAACCTACTGGTCAAGAGAAGGTAAATCCATTGAAACAACTAAACTGGTAATGGCACTTTTTGGGACCCGAACGCCTGAAAGCTGGATGGAAAGCGCTCAAGAAGTATCCTTCTTCGATTTGAAAAAACAAGTCAATTTCATTTTAGACTTACTTGGCTTGGCACAAATGCGGGTACAATGGAAAGAGGCGTCATCAGAAATGTTCGATTATGGTCTTCAAGTGTCCATCAATAAAAGAACAATTGGTGAATTAGGACAAATATCCAGCAAACTAAGCAAGCAGTTTGGAATAAAGTCAGCCGTATATATGGCAGATTTGAATTGGGATCAATTGTTAGATCTTGCTAAGAGTGTAAAGGTCAAATTCAACCCCATCTCTAAATTCCCTAAAGTGAGAAGAGATTTGGCGCTGTTGGTAGACAATAAAGTTTCCTTTGATCAATTGCATGAAGCTGCGATGCAGGCAGAACGCAAGCTCTTAACTCAAGTAAATTTATTTGATGTGTATGAGGGCAAGAACCTTCCGAAAGGCAAGAAATCTTACGCTCTGAGCTTTACCCTCGAGAATGACCAAAAAACATTGGTTGATAAACAAGTGGAGAAAGTGATGCAAAAAATACAGAGCACTTTAGAAAAAGAGTTTGACGCAGAATTGAGAAAGTAAATACTCGAAGTCTTTCTAAGAGTGCATCAATAGAACTGAATCTAAGATGGAAACAATAGGAATTATTCCGGCTAGATATGCCAGCAGCAGATTGCCAGGTAAACCCTTGGCAGATATTGCGGGTAAACCAATGATTCAATGGGTATATGAAAGAGTTTCTCAAGCGCTAAAAGAGGTGTACGTAGCTACAGACCATGAAGAAATCAAGGCGGTAGTAGAAAGCTTTGGCGGAAAAGCTATACTTACAGATGTAGCTCACGAAAATGGCACTAGTCGGTGTTTCGAAGCTTCGGAAATATTGAAATCCCAAGGACTTGTATTTAATGCTGTAGTGAATATTCAAGGAGATGAACCGTTCATCAATCCAGATACCATTGCACTGCTTAAAGAAACCATTGAACAAGCCCATGTAGATGTTGCTACGCTAGGTTCACACGTTAGAAGCAATGAATTATTGTTTTCAGAATCCAATGTTTTTTTAGTAAAAGATAAGAACGATAAAGCACTTTACTTCTCTAGAACAGCTATACCAGTTGTTAGAGGAGTAGCCAAAGGACAATGGCTTGAACATCATACTTTTCTAAAACACTTGGGTTTGTATGCCTATAAAGTAGATGCTTTGAGGGCATATGTGAGTTTGCCTTCAACCCCTCTTGAAGAACTAGAAAAACTAGAGCAACTGCGCTGGTTAGAACACGGTAAGTCTATGCATGTGGCTTTGGTAGAAGAAGAGGGTCATTCTGTAGATACCCAAGATGATTTAGAGATTGCGAATCGCCTTGCAAAAAAGCAACTATAAAGATTATTGAACGTCCTGTTAGCCATAGAATAAATCACGTATGAGAAGCTTTCTGAATCTTTTTTTCGCCCTCTTTTTCACAATCACATATGCTCAAGACCGCATTTTGCTTTTGGGGAATAGTTACACTGCTAATAATAACCTACCTATGGTTTTTGAGCAGCTTGCCAATGATGGAGGTCATCCTGTTATTACACAATCTTCAACTCCGGGAGGCTATACGCTTGGAGCTCCTCCTAATGCACACACTTCAGATCCAAACTCTCAACAACTCATCAAACAAGGCGACTGGAAGTACGTGATTCTGCAAGGGCAAAGTCAAGTGCCAGTGATCCCTTATTTCAGAGACTTGTATTTTTTTAGTGGTGCAGAATCACTGGTAGACACCATCAAGGCCTACAATCCGTGTGCTATGCCAATGTTGTATATGACTTGGGGTAGAAGGTTTGGTGGTCAACAGTGTGGAGGAAATGAATGTAGCCCAGACTTTGTCGATTTCTTTCATTACCAAGATTCTTTGAACACGGCCTATTCAAAAGCAGCAAATGACAATCAAATTCCTGTTTCGCCAGTAGGTATGGCTTGGGCAAAAGTCTTACAAGACACTAATATTGTGCTTCATGCAGGAGATAACAGTCACCCGAAATTTAATGGAACCTATCTGGCAGCGTGTACTTTTTATGCAATGATTTTTGGCGAATCGCCTGAGGGAATAAACTATACAGGAAGTTTGACTCAAGCTGAAGCAACTTATCTGCAGTCTGTTGCGGCAACGGTAGTGTTTAATGGAAGTAGCGATTGGAACAAAGATTTAGAAGTTGCTACGGCAGTATTCGATTTTCAGGTGCAAGATGATTCTATTGTGGTGTTTAACAACTCATCAATCAATGCAACATACTTTGAGTGGAGGTTTGGCGATGGAGGTACAAGCAATGATGAAAACCCGACTTACACCTATAAAGACTCTGGAAAGTATGAAGTGATCCTCACGACTCATGGACCTTGTGGGATTGAAGTGTTTTCCGATTCTGTTGAAATAAACATACCTACTGCTCCAGGGCCTAGTTTTATTAAAAGTGCAGAAGGAGCAAGTAAAGGAATAGTAATCTATCCTAACCCTACAAGCGGAAAAGCCATTATGCTTGATGGTTATAGCGGCTTTTTCGAAATCATAGATGTGAGCGGAAGAGTGCAGCAAACGGGTTCGGTTCAAAAGAATGAGGCGATCCCACTTACTTTAAAACCTGGCATCTACTTCTTCAAGCCCATCGGCTATAGCCAAACAAATGTGGTGAGGTTTATTGCAGAATAACTTGAGCATTTTAAAAAACCAGCGAGCGCTTTTTTTGTGACCAGTTCATAGATCTTCGTCATCAGATAATACCAAGCTATGATTAACCTCTCTGATGAATTTGAAGAAAGAGGCGGAAAATTCGTTTTTCGTTCACATCTCTTGCGTTCAAACCTCGCAAAAGTATACCTATTTGATTGGGATGGAGTGTTTAACAATGGGTATCGCTCTCGTCTTGGTGAATCTGATTTGAGTATTGCCGAAGCTGTAGGTATTGAGATGCTACGTTTTGGACATTGGATAAAATTTGGGGAGCTTCCAATGGTTATAGGTGTTAGTGCAGACTCTAATCCAAATGCCCTATACTTTGCAAATAGAGAACATTTTGATGCAATTATTATTGACATCAAAAAGAAAGAAAACGTATTAAAATGGATTGACAAAAAAGGATTCTCTCTTGACGAAATTAGGTATGTCTATGAAGACATCTCAGGCATTCCAATAGCGTACAAAGCCGGAGTAAGGATCTTTGTTAAGAAAAACTCAACAATTGTTTTAGAGGAGTATTTAGTAAGGCATCATTTACTGGATTATGTAGCGGGTTCAAAAGGCGGTAACCATGCTATTAGAGAACTATCGGAGTTGTGCCTGATGTTAATGGATAAATTTGATGAAGTGGTTTTAAAAATTACAATGGAATCACCTGAGTATAAGAATTACCTAAAGCCAAAAGAAAAAAGAGTTACCCAGCAAATGCGGTGGGTAGAAGAAATAGGTTTTCAAACAGTAAAAGGATAAAAAAACGGGAGGTCAACACCTCCCGTTTTTCATTATAAGTGTAAAGTAACCCCAACTAAGTATTGAGTTCCCGCAAAAGGGAATAAGGCCATTTGGCGGTAATTTCCATCACCAGCATCCTCACTTTCTTTGGTGGTGTAAATATCATCTGCAGATGGGTCCCAGTCATTGGCATTGTATTGAAATCTGTAAATCCAACCTTTAGTACTGTAGAGTTGGTTCGCCACATTCTTTACCATTACATTAAAGCTCACAGATTCAAAACCAACTTTATTTAAAGAGTAAACAAGCTGTAGGTCATTAGTGAAATAACCCTCGAGTTTGCTGCTTTCAAGTCCGGTATTGTCTAAATATTGGTTTCCCACATATTTCGCATACCAATTGAATGTAAGCTCATCAATGTGCGGTCTGTTGAAAAAGCCTTTTTTCAAATTGTAACTCAATACACTAGCGCCAATAAAGTTGGGAGATAAAGCTAGTGGCGTATTTTCGTACTTTACTTCTATTTGCTCGCCTGTAGTCCAATCGTCAATAAACTGTGTGTAATTGTTGATTTGGTTTTGACTAAATGTACCATTCAATTGCCAGTTGAAACTATTCGAGATTTTCCAAGCCATTTCCAATTCAATACCAGCACGGTAGCTTTCGGCAACATTTTCTCTAATATAATAGCCGTCTTGGTTGAGTCTTCCTGTATTCACCAATTGATCTGTGTATTGCATGTAGTAGGCATTTAGATTTAATACATACTTGTTGGTTCTTCTTTTGAAACCAAACTCATAGTCAATCATAGACTCGGCTTTGGGAACAACCCCTGCTTCTGCATTTACATAGTCTGCTCTAACGGGTTCTCTATTGCCTATTGCTACAGATCCGTATACTGACTGGTAGGTGTTTAATTGATAGAGAATACCTGCCTTTGGGTTAATAAAATCGAAACGGTCTTCTGTGTCTATGTTTCTCAACCCGCTACCTACCCAATCAATGCCAGAAATGTTGTAATCTACCATGCGGTATTGTAAATCACCAAACAAGGTTAATTTGTTAAGCGTGTAAAGCCCTTTGATATAGGTGTTGAAGTCTGTTTTTAGTCCATTACTTTCATAAAAACGATCATAAATACCACTGCTTCCAGCAAATTCTGCCCAAATCACTTCTCCAAAATGATCGCCATCGTATTGGTTCCAGCCTCCACCAAAAGTAAGGTCTAGTTTACGTGTGTCATAGTTCAAAGCGAACACAGTACCGTAGAACATATTGTCTAATTGTCTACGTTGAATGAGGTTGGTGTTGTCTACCGTGTCGTTGCCTACTATAGCTGGTTCAAAACCATAAGCACTTAAACTTGCAGGAAAACTACCGGCTTGTTGATTGTACTCTGTGCCTAAATACTCTTCCCAATATCCGCGGCCTGGCGTTGCATGAAGAGAGATTTGCCCCGTTAGCTTATTGCTGAAACTGTGCTTTAAATGCAGCTGAAAGTGGTTTTGAATGTAATCATCTACTTGATCTTTGTAGTCGTAGGGATTATACGTTCGGTTGGTATCTGCATAGCTTTCTGGCACCCCGTACCACGCTTGGTAAGTTCTCTCATATCCATAGAAATTTACAAATTGTACAGAGGTGTTTTCGCCATACCAACTTAAGCCAAGGTAATAGCTGGCTAAGTCTGATGATGCTCTGTCTATAAAGCCATCAGAATGTGTTTTAGAGAACCTTCCGTCAACAGAAAATCCATTTTCTAGGAGGCCAGTTCCGAAAGCCAAGCTGTTTTTATGGGTGTTGAATGAACCATAGGTTCCGTTGTAAATGGCATATGGTTCTTGCTTGAGACGTGTTGTATTGAGGTTAACAGATCCTCCAAATGCACTCGACCCATTGGTGCTAGTTCCAACACCTCGTTGAATCTGAATGTCTCTTGTATTGGCTAGTATATCTGGAATGTCTACCCAATAGGTTTGTTGAGATTCGGAGTCGTTATATGGAATTCCGTTGATAGTTACGTTAATTCGAGTTGCATCACTACCGCGAATGCTCATGCTGGTATAGCCTACGCCATTTCCTGCATCACTGGTTGTATATACACTCGGAGCAATTTCTAGCACGTAAGGCACATCTTGACCCAAATTACGGGCTTCTATGGTTTTTCTGTCTATTGTGCTGTTTGCCAAAGGTACACGCCAACCTGCGCGAGTTGCCTCAATAACTACTTCTTTGGTGAAAATAGCGTCAGGCTTTAGAGTGAAGTTCCTCAAGTTTGGACCTTCGCTGATTTTAACGTTTTGCGTCAGCACTTGGTATCCCAAAAAGCGAATGGTGAGCTCGTAGTTTCCTGGGTCTAAAGACATTTGATAGAGCCCGTTCTCATCAGAGCTGACCCCCAGACTAGAATCTGAGAGCATAATCGAAGCTCCCGTGAGAATAATGCCCTTCTCGTTTAAAACTTTTCCTTTGAGGTAAGAGCCCTCTTGTGCAAGTGCACTTCCGCACAACATGAGCAGAAGTAGCCAAGTCGTTTGTTTGAAACAAATCATAATGAATAAAGAATTATCGACAGAAACACAGGGTAATTTCCCGTCACGGTTTTACATGTTCTCTTATCCCTACGCCAGTACTAACTGGTTCAGGTCCCTTCAATCTTTCTACAGATTAAATTGGGTATGTTCTCAGCCTGTTAAGTAAGGCACCCCATAGAAAACCGTTTCAAAACTAAGAATAGTTAGGGAAACAATGAGGATTGAATTGATGTAAAACACGCAATGCCATTTTCATGCGTTCTTCAGATTTGCCTTTAATCACGGTAAAGATTCTTTCGTGGTCTATCAAAAGATTTTGGTAAAGCTCAAAAAGCTTCATGCGCTCTTCTTCTTCGGGCACTTCTCGTAAAGGATCATTTTCCCACTTCAAATCAGGGTACATTAAAAGGGTAAAATCATAAACTTGTGCATGAAATGCACTTTCAATTTCTGTCGGACAGTTTGCGAATTTTACCTCACTCCAGATTTTGGTTACCTCAGGTCCTGTATCGCAGAATAGTAGGTTCGTTGAGAATTGAGCAGTAAATTCTTGAGCGGCAGTTTGGCCTTTGCAGATAGCCACAATGTCGGTCTGATTGTATTTTCTATTCAAAGAAGAGAGGTAGCTGCGCGCATATTCTTTTACCCATTCTGTTCTAAAATGACGCGCCAAATGTTGGGCCATCCAGCTTTTGCCCGAAGATTCTGGGCCAGTGATAAGAATGCGCTTAATTGCAGCCACAAGGCGGTGGAAATTTAATGGTTGCATTTATTGGCAATACCTCGCGCATGGCTCTTTGTTGGTGTTCGTTAATTAAAGAGCCTTGAAAATCTAAGTACTCAAGTTTTGAGCAAGCTTTAATTTCATCCGGCAGCTGGGAGATTGGGTTTCCCCAGAGATCTAAGATTTTTAATTCGGTAAGTTTTCCAATTTCTGGGGGCAAATACATGATGTGGTTATCACCCGCACGGAGTTCTTCGAGTTTTGTCAATTGCCCTATTTCTATGGGCAGCGTATCTATTCTGTTTCTGGCAAGGTTCAAGACTTTTAGTTTGCTAAGCTTCCCTATCTCAACAGGAATACTATCAATCTTATTCTTACTTAAGTCAAGAAAAACCAGGCCCTTTAGTTCAAATACTTCTGGGGGAACACTTTTCAATTTATTCTTTTTCAGGCTTAGATGGGTGGCAGTTTCTTTGTTGGCAAGAGCGGAATCTAAGGATTCGTAGATCTTCGCTTCTTGTGCAAAGCAAACTTGGAGTAGAAAAAGAAATGTGATGCAATACCTCATTACAATAGAATTGATTTAGCCATTGTTCTGTCAATGTCTAATTGCGCTTTGAGAGCCTCTAGAGAGTCGAATTTTTGCTCGTTACGCATATGCTTTACGAATCTCAATTGAATTTGTTGTCCATAGAGATCTTCATCAAAATCAAAGATGTGTACTTCTAAATTGGCAGGAGATGAATCATCTGATACGGTTGGCTTAACACCAATATTCAACATGCCCGCGTACAGGTGTTGGTTGATCGTAACTCTCACCGCATAGACTCCATTTTTCGGAATCAGTTTGTCTTCGCTTTCGTAAGAGATGTTTGCTGTAGGGAAGCCGATGGTTCTTCCTAGTTTGTTGCCTTTTACAACAGTTCCCGAAAATTTATAGTCATATCCCAAATATTGTCTTGCGGTTTCAACATCTCCTTCTTTGAGCGCATTTCTAATTTTGGTTGAACTCACATTCACTGAGTCGATATCAAAAGCCGGTATCTCCTCAACATTAAACCCATACAAAGGCCCGAACTCCTTGAGGTGATCAAAAGACCCTTCTCGGTTTCTTCCAAAATGATGATCGTAACCAATTACCAGTTTTTTAGTTCCTATTTGATTCACTACAATGTCTTTTACAAATTCAAGGGAAGTGGTTCTTGAAAAAGCCTTTGAGAAAGGGTGAATAATCAAATGATCAATGCCAATAATTTCTAAGCGCTGGATTTTCTCTTCAAGGGTATTTAAGAGCTTTATTTCAGAGCTTGGATTCAGTACTTTTCTTGGGTGTGGAGAGAAAGTGAGCAGCACAGATTCTCCTTGAGTTTTACCGGCAACATTGCAGAGATGCTTTAGTATTTTCTGGTGGCCAATGTGCACGCCATCAAAGGTGCCGGTGGTTAATACGGCATTGGGTAGAGGCTTGAAGTCAAAAACATTATGAGATATTTTCACGGAAATCTTTTGTCTTTTACGAGATACAAAGGTGACAAATATCTCCTTTTCTCAGGAAGGATTCAATTTTTAGTATTTCATGAAATATTTAAGATGAAAAGCCTACTTTTGCGGTCAATTTTTAAGGCTAATTAGAACGTCATAATTCAAAACATTCGCAGTAATGTCTGATAACAAAGGAAAAATCACCCAAGTCATTGGAGCGGTAATCGATGTAAGCTTCGGTGCAGCTGACAGTCTCCCTAACATTTACGATGCCGTGGAGGTAACGAAAGAAAACGGTCAAGTGATCGTGTTAGAGGTTCAACAACATATTGGGGAAGATACAGTGCGTACCATCGCAATGGATTCTTCTGATGGTATTACCAGAGGAATGGAAGCTGTTGCTAAAGGGCAACCGATTACTATGCCAATTGGCGAAGGAATCAACGGTAGAGTATTTAACGTAACAGGAGATGCCATTGATGGTATGGAAGCTGTTTCTAAAGAAGGAGGCCTTCCTATACACAGAGAAGCTCCTAAGTTTGAAGATCTTTCAACTTCTTCTGACGTTCTGTTTACAGGAATTAAAGTAATTGACCTTATTGAGCCTTACGCAAAAGGTGGTAAGATTGGATTATTCGGTGGTGCTGGTGTAGGTAAAACTGTATTGATTCAAGAATTGATTAATAACATTGCGAAAGGATACGAAGGGTTGTCAGTATTTGCTGGTGTAGGTGAGCGTACACGTGAAGGGAATGACCTTCTTCGTGAAATGCTTGAGTCTGGTATTATCAAATATGGTGATGCCTTCAATGAATCTATGGAAGAAGGCGGATGGGATCTTTCTAAAGTAGACATGAATGAGCTTAAGAATTCTAAAGCAGCATTTGTTTACGGACAGATGAACGAGCCTCCAGGGGCACGTGCTCGTGTTGCACTTTCAGGTTTGACATTGGCTGAATATTTCCGTGATGGTGATGGCGAAGGTTCAGGGAAAGACATCCTTTTCTTCGTTGATAACATCTTCCGTTTTACGCAAGCAGGTTCTGAGGTATCGGCACTTTTAGGTCGTATGCCATCTGCAGTAGGTTACCAACCAACATTGGCATCAGAAATGGGTGCAATGCAGGAACGTATTACTTCAACTAAAAATGGTTCTATTACCTCCGTTCAGGCGGTATATGTACCAGCGGATGATTTAACGGATCCAGCACCAGCAACAACTTTTGCTCACTTGGATGCAACTACAGTACTTTCACGTAAAATTGCTGAGCTAGGTATTTATCCAGCGGTTGATCCATTGGATTCTACTTCAAGAATTTTGACAGCGGAAGTTGTAGGTGAAGAACACTACGCTTGTGCTCAAAAAGTAAAAGAGACATTACAACGCTATAAAGAACTTCAAGATATCATCGCCATCTTAGGAATGGATGAATTGTCTGAAGAAGATAAATTGGTTGTACACCGCGCACGTAGAGTACAACGTTTCTTATCTCAACCTTTCCACGTAGCAGAACAGTTTACAGGATTGAAAGGTGTTATGGTGCCTATTGAAGATACCATTAAAGGATTTACAATGATTATGGATGGTGAATTAGATCAGTATCCAGAAGCTGCTTTCAACTTGAAAGGAGATATAAACGAAGTTATTGAGGCAGGTAAGAAAATGCTTGCTGAAGCTTAATATTAACATTAGAGCATATGCTTTTAGAAGTTATTACACCAGAAAAGCTCCTATTCAAAGGTGAAGTTGCACACGTGCAAATGCCTGGAATTGATGGTAGTTTTGGCGTATTAAAAGGTCACGCTCCTTTGATTTCTGCTCTTAAAGCTGGTGTTGTTTCAGTACAACAGGCTGATGGAGAAAAAGAAGGTGAGTATGCGGATACCAAAGCCAACTCAGAGCACTTTGACTTTGACGTAAAAGGTGGAGTGGTTGAAGTATATGAGAATAAAATAATTATTCTAGCAGAGTAATTAGGATTTGAATAAAGAGAAGCCCCCGTCAATAGACGGGGGTTTTTTTATGACTAATTTTGCGGAGTGATTGAGCAAAAGATTGATAAGGCAGCAGCGATTTTAAGACAAGGTGGCTTAGTAGCTATTCCAACCGAAACGGTGTATGGTTTAGCGACCAATGCACTTGATTCGTCTGCTGTGCTTAAAATTTTCGAAGCCAAGAATCGCCCATCTTTTGACCCCCTCATTGTTCATGTGGGAGAAGCGAAGGATGCGCATATCTATGCCCAGAACATTCCGCAAGTTGCCTTAAGATTGATGGATTCTTTTTGGCCTGGTCCGTTGACATTTATCCTTGAAAAAAAAGCGCTGATACCTGATGAAGTGACTTCTGGTCATTCAACAGTAGGGCTTAGAATGCCTAATCATCCAATTGCACTTTCCTTATTGAAAAGCTTGAATTTCCCTTTGGCGGCACCTAGTGCCAACCCGTTTGGTTATGTGAGCCCAACAAGTGCAGCGCATGTTTCTCAACAACTGGATGATAAAGTAGATTATATTCTTGATGGAGGAAGATCAGCCGTTGGTGTAGAGTCAACAATCATAGCTTTTGAAGGAGAGGAGGTGGTGGTATTGCGATTGGGTGGAATAGAGGTAGAAGCAATTGAAAAAGTCTTGGGCAAAAAGGTGCTGAAGGTAAAAACATCTAGCTCAAACCCGAAAGCCCCTGGTATGTTAGATAGCCATTACAACCCTGGGAAAAAGGTGATTATGGTAGATGATATTCGGGCTGAATTACAGAAATACAAAGGCAGAATGGACGTAGGTGCATTGACTTTTTCCCTCCAAGATTGGGCAGACAACACTTGGGTGCCTCTTACCAGAAAGGGAGATATAAAAGAAGCCGCAAAAAACCTGTTTCATTCTTTACGGCTTCTAGATCATGATACTATTCAACTGATCATAGCGGAACGGGTTCCAGAAACGGGCTTAGGCCCAGCAATCAATGATCGCTTGAAACGTGCTTCTGTTTAACTTTTTGCTCCTTAATTAATTAGGGGCAGTAATTGGTGTTTACTGGTCACAACGTTCTATTGAGAATTTACCATTCACAAAGTTCTCGTTGTCATATCTAATATCCATTTGACCAGTAATCTCAGTTTCGCTTATTGTTAGAACTTCAACAGCTCCTTTAGTCGCAATGTAATTTATGTTGTCTACGGTGTCATAGATAGTAAAAGTGTAGCCAGAAAATAAGGAAGCATTGAGGTTTAATTCATGAACACCCAGGGTTAAGGGGATGTTTCCAATCAATTTGTTGCCTGTAATAAAAACTGCACAAGGATCTGGAATGAGTTTATTCGAAAAATCTGCACTCAATGTATCTGTCGCCCCAAAAAAGCCTTTATCGGCACTTCCACTAGAGAATTCCCAGGCGATACCGCCAATTTGTCCTTGGAGATTTTGATTTTTAAATTCATAATTGGGAGATGTTGTAGTGGTGCCATCGCTGCTATCATCATCTTTGTTGCAAGAGGTCAAAGCAAAACCCAGGATGGCTGTGAAAAGAAGATATTTTGAAATTTTCATATGTCAATTGTTTGTATGCTTGGTCTTTTATTCCATTAGTAATAAGGGAAGAAAGGAAATAAATTTTATTTAAGTTTTTGATTGTTTTGGTGGCGCTCCTTATCTCTCTTGGTTTTCACAATCATTTTTTTGTCAAAAGCATCTTGTAGGTTCACCCCAGTTTGATTGGCAAGACATACGGACACAAAGATTACATCTGCCAACTCTTCACCCAAATCTTTTTGTTTGTCAGAATCTTTTTCAGATTGTTCACCATAGCGTCTGGCTATAATACGGGCCACTTCGCCCACTTCTTCGGTGAGTTGAGCCATGTTGGTCAGTTCGTTAAAGTAACGCACGCCAACTGTTTTTATCCATTCGTCAACCTGATGTTGTATGTCATCAAATGCTGCCATTATTCTTTATTTTTAGTATCAATTATCAATGTAACAGGGCCATCATTGGTGAACTCCAAGTTCATGTGAGCTCCAAAGATTCCTGTTTTTATCAGAAGGTTTGTTTCTTTTTCAAACTCTTTGATGAAGAATTCATAAAGCGGTAATGCTTGACTTGGCTTTGCAGATTGGATAAAACTTGGTCTATTTCCCTTTTTTGTAGATGCAAAGAGTGTAAATTGACTTACTATCAATGCTTCGCCCTGTATGTCTAGCAGCGACAGATTCATTTGGCCTTCAGCGTCATTGAAGATTCTCAATCGGCTTATTTTACGAATCAACCAAAGGGCATCTTCTTTTGTATCTTCATGAGTAACACCCAGTAAAATCAACAATCCTTTTTCTATGCTGCCCACCTTTTTTGCATCCACTTCAACAGAAGCTTTTGAAACACGTTGGATCACCGCCCTCATAATTCCCACTCTTTTTTAAGGTCATCATCTTCAAACATGGCAACGTAATGTGCATAGCGGTAAGGGTGAATCTCACCTTCTTCCAAAGCATTTTTAACAGCGCATTTGGGTTCATTGATATGCACGCAATTGTTAAACTTACATTCAGCCATTTTTGCCTTTATCTCAGGGAAATAGTGTCCTAAGTGTTCGGGCTCAAAATCAATGATCCCAAAACTGCGAATCCCTGGAGTATCGATAATCTCTGAGTTATTTCCTAGCTCAATTAACCGATGCAATTCTGCAAAGGTGGTGGTATGTTTCCCTTTCTCATTGAATTCAGAAACTTCAGAAGTTTTCAAGTCCAATTGGGGATCTACCGCATTAATGATAGACGACTTTCCTACTCCAGAATGACCAGAGACTAACGATGTCTTGCCTTTCAAAGCCTCTTTTAGGTCGTTAACGCCAAATTTATTTTTTACTGAGGTGATGATGCATTTGTAACCGATGGACTCATAAATATTTCGGGCGAGGTCTAGTTGTTCTTCGGCTTTTTTGCTTCCATGCACCAAATCAAATTTATTGAATACAATGCTAGCGTCAATTCCGTATGCCTCTGCTGTGACCAATAGTCTGTCAATCAATCCGAAGGCAATATTTGGCTGCACAATGCTTGAAATGACCACCAACTGATCGATATTCGATGCTATAATGTGGTATTTTTTACTCAGGTTGGTAGATTTGCGAATGATGTAGTTATGCCTTTCATGCAAGCGGGTGATGATGCCGTTGCCATTTTCTTCAAGCACATAATCTACATGGTCTCCAACAGCTACAGGATTAGTTGTTCGCGTATTTTTTAGTCTAAACTTTCCTTTTATCCGGCTTTCAATCAGTTGGTTGTCTTCTGTTTTTATCAGGTACCAACTGCCCGTAGACTTTACTACTTTTCCCTTATAGCTTTTTACCGTCATGAAATGCGAAAGTACATGATGCAATAAGATTATTATAGAACCAAAAGAGGAACTTACATTTGAGGTACAAATTTCAGAAATGTCAATATCAGTTAAGTCGGTTACTAAAGTTTACGGAGAGCAGCACGCATTGAATGACGTGAGTTTTGAAATTGGAAAAGGAGAGATCATTGGTTTTTTAGGGCCAAACGGTGCAGGTAAGAGTACGATGATGAAGATCATTACCTGTTTTATTCCACAATCCAATGGAGAAGTAAAAGTCTGTGGTTTTGATGTAGAGAAAGACGCGCTTCAAGTAAAGGAGCAGATTGGATACTTGCCTGAGCATAATCCCTTGTATCTTGAGATGTATGTGAAAGAGTATTTGCTTTTTGTTGCGGGACTCTACAAGGTTAAAAATGCGAAAGAGCGCGTTGCGGAAATGATTGAGCTTGTTGGATTAACCATAGAGCAAAAGAAGAAAATAGGAGCGCTGTCAAAAGGATACAGGCAACGTGTCGGGCTGGCTCAAGCGTTAATACACGATCCTGAGGTACTGATTTTAGATGAGCCAACAACGGGTTTGGATCCCAATCAAATTGTGGAGATTAGAAACTTGATTAAGAAAATTGGTCAAGAGAAAACAGTGATGATGAGCACACACATCATGCAAGAGGTAGAAGCTATTTGCGATCGTGTGATTATCATTAATAAAGGAAAAATTGTTGCTGACCAACCTACTTCAGAATTGAACGCATTGTTAGATAAAGAGCTTGTTTTACGTGTAGAGTTTAGTGAAGATGTTGAACTCAAAGAACTAAAAAAGCTCAATCACGTTAATCAGGTAATTCCAGTGAATAAAAGCACCTTCGAACTGCTTACTTCAGGTGAAGATATCAGAGGAGAAGTTTTTGAATTTGCGGTGAAGAAGAAGCTCAAAGTGTTAGAGATGCATCAAGAAGAGCGTGGCTTGGAAGATGTTTTCCAACACTTGACGAGATAACTGTACAAAGAAAAAGCTATTTTCGAGCTCGATTATTAATCATACTGTGGAGGGATTTGACTGATTGCAACCACGCTAAAAAATGCTAAAGCGGCAATCAATCATTTTCTTACCCAAAGAAAACACTATTGAATGTCGTATTTATTTACCTCAGAGTCCGTATCCGAAGGACACCCAGATAAAATTGCAGATCAGATTTCTGATGCTATTCTCGATCACTTTTTGGCTTTTGATCCACATTCTAAAGTGGCGTGTGAAACACTTGTAACAACAGGACAAGTTGTGCTTGCCGGAGAAATCAAGAGCAATACCTATGTAGATGTTCAGGACGTTGCCAGAGGTGTCATCAATAAAATTGGCTATACCAAGGGCGCCTATATGTTTGAAGGCAATTCTTGTGGAATTCTCAGTGCTATTCACGAGCAAAGTGATGATATCAACCGTGGGGTAGATCGCGGAGCGCCTGAAGAACAAGGTGCCGGAGACCAAGGAATGATGTTTGGCTACGCCACGAATGAAACGGAGAACTACATGCCTTTGGCCTTAGATTTATCTCATAGAATTCTAAGAGAGTTAGCAGACTTACGAAGAGAAGAAGGGCAGATGAATTACCTGCGTCCAGATAGCAAGGCACAGGTAACCATTGAATATTCTGATGAGCATGTGCCCGTTGCCATTAAAACAATAGTAGTTTCTACCCAGCATGACGACTTTGATGAAGAAAAAGCCATGTTGGAAAGAATAGAGCAAGATGTCATCAATGTGCTCATTCCTCGTGTAAAAGAAAAGATGTCTTCAAAAGTACAGTCGCTTTTCAATGAGCAGATAGAATACCATGTAAACCCTACTGGGAAATTTGTCATTGGTGGCCCACATGGCGATACAGGCTTAACCGGAAGAAAAATTATTGTAGATACCTATGGAGGCAAAGGCGCCCACGGTGGAGGCGCTTTCTCTGGAAAAGACCCAAGTAAAGTAGATCGCAGTGCAGCATACGCATCTCGACACATTGCAAAAAACATGGTTGCTGCTGGTGTAGCAAATCAAATGTTGGTTCAATTGGCTTATGCCATTGGCGTGGTAGAACCTGTTGGCGTTTTTGTAGATACTTACGGATCCAACAATGTCAATATGAGTGATGGGGAAATAGCAGAGCACATCAAGGCTATTTTCGATTTGCGTCCTGGAATGATTGAGCAGAGTCTCAAACTGCGGGAACCTATGTATTCCGAGACAGCAGCATACGGACATATGGGAAGAACCCCTCGAACCGTGGAGAAGTCATTTTCTCGAATTGGATCGAATGGCAAAGAGCACTTTAAAAAAGAGGTAGAGTTATTTACTTGGGAGAAACTGGATAGGGTAGACGATATCAAAAGGAAATTTTTGTTGTAAGCCGGATTTATCCCCTTTTTATAGTCTTGTGTCATTTAAAACTGAGGAATAAAAAATAGAAATCAAGTGCCAATTTTTTTTTGATTAACTTTTTTTAATGAAAACTATTATCTTGAAGCCAAAATTTGAATACTGTGAAGGGCGAAAATTTTATTGAGTTATCCCCAACCTGTTTTTGTATTGGATATGTTTAAACCAAATATATTTTAACAACGATTAATTTAAATTTTAAATCATGAGAAAAACTTTACCTTTTTTAGGCACAGTGAGAAAACTTGCCTTCAAAGCTGCGGTCATGGCTACGGGAATTCTTTCCTACAATGGAGCCCAAGCCCAGTATTGCAGCCCCCAATTTTCTTCTGGTTGTACTTTTGGCGATCAGATTGTGAACTTCTCCACAACAGGGGGGTCTACAAACATTTCTAATTTAAATACTACTTGTTCTGCTAACAATTACAGCTACATCAGTAACCAAGCGGTAACAGTTGTTGCCAATGGGTCTTTTAACTTTACAGTTCAAGCTGGTCCAATATATTCGCAGGGCTTTAGAATCTGGATTGACTACAATAACGATGGAGATTTTAGTGATCCTGGAGAGAATGTTTGGAGCACATCTTCATCTTCACCTTCTTATTCAACATCTCCTTACAATGGAACAATTACTGTTCCCGCCTCTGCAGTTTCTGGGACAAACCTGAGAATGAGAGTAAGATGCTCTTATGTTCAAGTTCCTACTGATCCCTGTGGGAATCAAACTTACGGAGAGGTTGAGGATTACAATGTCTTTGTTGTTCCTCCAGCAGCGAATGATGCAGGTATGGAAGCTGTGTTGACACCGAGATACTATCAATGTACAACAGACACCATGTTGAATGTAACAATCAATAACTTTGGTACAAATGTTCTCACCAACTGTTCTATTAACTGGAGTGTAAATGGTGTCGCACAATTGCCTCAGGCTTGGTCTGGTACTGTTGCATCTGCAGGAGTAAGTGATACAATTTTCCTTTCTAATTACAATTTCGTTCCAGGTGATGATATTCTATTATACACTAGCAATCCTAACGGGGTGCCAGATAGCTTAGACGCGAATGATACCCTTCATTTCATCGTGCCAGATGTAGCATTGAGTGGAACTTTTACAATTGATGCGAGTGGAGCAGGAGATTATACTTCATTTACAGATGCAGTTTCAGATTTGAACTCTTTTGGAGTTTGTGGGCCTGTAGTGATGGAAGTAGTTGCGGGTACTTACACTGAACAAATTGAGTTCGGAGCAATCAACGGTTCTTCAGCAACAAACAATGTGGTGTTTAGATCACAATCAGGAGACCCTTCTACAGTAACAATTGCTTATTCACCAACCAGCACTACTGGAGACAATTATGTTGTTGGTTTTGATGGTTCAAGTCACATCTCTTTTGAAGACATTACCATCACCAATGCATATCCTCCAACAACATCTTCATCTTTCCCAGGAAGGGTATTGGTAATTGATGGTGGTTCAGAGAACATCATGATTGATGGCAACGTAATCAACGGTGTTGTACCTCAGTCAACATTTGCATCAAGCAACTTTATGGCAACTGTTGTGAACTACACAAGTTCAAACAACACGATTACAAACAACGTAATTAATGGTGGTACTTATAGTATCTACAACTACGGAACAAGTGCTTCTCGTAATGCAAATATGGTGATTGAGCACAATGAAGCGTATAACTCATACTACATGGGCTTGTACAACTACTACAATGAAAACTTGCAGTTGAACGACAACTATGTAACGAACAACAGCGGATTCTTCCGCTATGCTCAAAACAGTACAAGTGCAACAAGTACAGGTTATGGTATTTACATGTTCCAAACCAGTGGTGCAAATGTTTCTGTGAGTGGCAACTACGTGCATGGTCAAAACAAATGGCCGGGATACGGGATGTACTCTTCTACCATGAGTGGAGATGTATTCTCAATGGCTAAGGTTACAAATAACAGAATCTCCATCGCAGATACTGCGCAGAGTAATACGGGTACTTTCACGTATTGGTATGGAGCATTCTTCAGCAACAGTTTGTTTACGCAAGTAGCCAACAACTCAATTATTTTGAGAGCTGACGGGAACAGTACATCAAATAGCAATAGAGCTTTGTATACTACCGGTGGTCAGTACAATTTCTACAACAACAATATCATCGGTAACTACATGACTGGTGGTTATACAGTTTATGGTTTTAACCCATCAATTAGAGAAGCAGATAACAATAACTACATCTCTAATGGTTCTTCTAACCCATTGTACTACAGTGGTGCCTTCGTAGACTTAGCAGCTTGGCAAACAGGTACTAGCTTCGATAGCAATAGCTTAGAAGTAATGATGCCGTTTGTTGATATGGAGTCTTT
>CBFHSD010000043.1:4350-20827 GCA_965658375.1 Salibacteraceae bacterium | reverse complement strand
CTTATACCAAAACAAGCCATGTTAGATGCAGCTGATTTCTTTTTGAAGAAACAGAACAGATCTTTAGGGATTGATGAAGCAGAGAAAATGAAGATTGCCATCAAATCTCTAGGCTTGGATGAGCTCGCACCTTTTGACCCCAATAAAAGAGTCATTGAATATGTGCTTGAAAGCGATGTGAAAGGAAACAGGTTGGTAGATATGGATTTGATATCCTTTGCCAATGAAACTGCTTCTGAAAGTCCTGCTCCTGGAGGGGGATCCATCTCTGCTTATCTAGGTACTTTGGGTATTTCTTTAGGAACCATGGTAGCCAACTTATCGGCTCACAAAAGAGGTTGGGATGACCGTTGGGAATTCTACAGCCAATGGGCAGAAAAAGGTCAAGCCATGAAAGACAGATTGCTGCACCTTGTAGATGAGGATACTGCTTCTTTCAATAAAATAATGGAAGCATTTAAGCTGCCGAAAAGCAGTGAAGAAGAAAAAAGTATTCGTAAAGAAGCGATTGAAGAAGCAACGAAATATGCCATAATGATTCCTTTTCAAATAATGGAAACAGCATTTGAATCTATGGAAGTGATGAAGGCTATGGCAGAAGAAGGTTTAAAAGCTTCTGTAACCGATGCAGGTGTTGGCGCTCTATGTGCAAGAACAGCAGTGATTGGTGCATTTATGAATGTAAAAATCAACCTTTCTGGCTTAAATGATGAGCACTTTGCTACTGATATTTTGAGCAGAGGGAACACCATTCAAGAAAGTGCAGAACGCTTAGAAAAAGAAATTCGCGATATTGTCGAATCAAAAATTAAATAGAAAATACATCAACACATGAAAAATACAATCAACCTTTCAATAGCTGCATCCTTACTCATTGGTTTGGTAAGTTGCGGACCATCAACAAAGCTTTCTGCATCTTGGAAAAACCCAGAAGTAAAGGCTCCCCCAATGAACAAAGTTCTCGTATTGGGTTTGACTGAAAATCTTAATGCAAAACAAAGTTTTGAAACAGAATTTACAGGCCGTTTTGAAAAAGATAGTATCAATGCAGTTCCTGGTTTATCAGAATTTGGTAGTCAGAGACTCAATGCAACCGATGAGCAGAAAAAAGAGATTTCTGAAGGTTTAGTTGAAAAAGGCTATGATGCCATTTTGGTATTGGCATTGATTGATGCAGAAAAGAGTCAGCAATACGTAAGTACAGGCTATTCTGGAGGCTACTATGGAGGCGGATATGGTTACTACAATTCATTCAACTCATACTACAGCCACATGAGCCCAATGGTTTATCAAACCGGTTATTACGAAGAAATTAAGACCTTTCTTTTAGAAGCCAACTTGTATAACCTAAAGACCAAAGAGTTGATATGGACAGGTCAAACCAGAACAAGCAATCCTTCCTCAGTAGAGCGTTTTGCTTATGACTTTGGTGCCATAGTGTACAAGAAAATGAAAGATGATGGAGCAATTGTTCCGGCAACTGAATAACATTCTCACATTCCGTGAAATAAAAAAGGGTCGCATTTGCGACCCTTTTTTTATGTTTTTATTCTCTGTGGTTTTAAGAGTTTCAGTTGCTTAGTAGATTAAGAACACTTGCCCTTCGCAGTAGAACTTGTTTCCTAAATCATCTATAATGCTTGTTTTGTAAAAGTAAAGGCCTCGAGTAGGTTTTCCTCCAGAGTTGTCTTTGGTTCCATTCCAAGGAGTAGCGTAGTCTCTGCTTGTAAAGATCAACTTTCCCCAACGGTCATAAATAAACAAATCAAAACCAACTACCTCTTTGGTATATACAATTGGAGTAAAAAAGTCATTCAATCCATCACCATTTGGCGTAAAGGAGTTAGGGATGTAAATGGCGGGATCCTCAAATACCACATCAATTGTTGCAGAGGTGGTGTCAGAACATCTAAACTGGTTGAAAGCAATTAAATCTACATCATAGCTCCCGCTATCGCCAAACTCATAGTTTAAATCTTGTTGATTGCTTACCACAACACCGTCTACAAGCCAGTCATAGCTGTTTGCATTAATGCTTGTGTTGGTAAAGTCAACAAAACTGTTTTCTATGGTAGAAGGGTTTTCTGGGGAATATGTGAAATCTGCCGTTGGAGTAGGATTGATATAGACCCCACAGTTTCTAGTTCTTAAACCCTGGCAATACTTACCTGTAATATTAACGGCCAAAGTATAGCAACCGGTATCGGTATATGTGTGCGTAAAAGTGGCACTTCCCGGATCTCCAAATTCATTGTCTCCGTAAAAGAACTGATAAGAGTATTGGGGATAATAATCTGCTAAATAAATAGTCACTTCTTTTCCTTCACAAGCTGGTCTATCTACTCCAATAGAGTCATTGATGGCAGGATCTACTTCAACATCTGTGTAATTCACTGCCTCAGGAGAGTTACAGTCATCTGTTAACGTAATGAAGTAAGAAGTTGTCGCGCTTGGTTTTACACTTTGAGATGCAGTAGTTGCTCCATTAGACCAAGAATAAAAGTAGTTACCACTTCCACCAGAGGCGTTCGCTACAATAGTTACGCTATCACCTTCGCACAAACCCGTTGAAGGGGAGGTGCTTACTTGAAGAGAATCGTATACATTGAGTTTGAAAGTGTCAATTGTTGGACCACATCCATTCACATCAAAAACACTTACTCTGTATGTTGTGGTTTTTGTATTGTTCAGAGATGTTGTTGAACCAAGATCTCCGTTAGACCACTGATATGTGTATGGAGCAGTACCACCGGTTGCATTTGCGGTGAATGTTCTGAACTCATTAATGCATACCCAATTGGTATCTTGTATGCCCGTAATTTGGATAGGACTTGGTTCACCAATAGATAATTGAACTGAGTCTGTGCATCCAGCACCATTAGCTATGGTTACCGTGTAGCTTTTCGCACACAGTCCAGATTTGGAAGAACCGCTTGTGAAATTAGGCCAAATGTAGGTGTAGCTCGATGTTGCATGTGGTATCGTAATGCTTGCTGATCCATTACAATCACCATTGCAAAGAGCATCTACTGTGGCAATCGTATTATTAATGGTAATGTCGTTATAAACTACATGTGTTCCAGTCCAATTGTTGCTACAGCTGTTATTGCCGTTAAACCCTGTTATTTGCCAAGTAGCTGGCCCATTCACATTTACAGCAGGCGTTTGCCCAGTAACAATGTCATTTCCGTTGGCATCCAAGTTAAAGTTGAGTACCGTAGTTCCATCAAAAATAGTTAATGAGTAAGGCGCTTCTCCTTGTACATTCAACTGTAATGGAATCAAGATGCCATCGCAGGTGTAGGTATCGCCAACAAGCTCAATGTAGTTGGTATCTAAGATCGTATGAATGTAATCATCAGTGCGCGAGTAGTTACAGGAGTCTGTTATGGTAACCGTGTATGTTGTGGTGCTTGATGGTGTTATTGTTGGGTTTGAGATACTTGGGTTAGAAACACCTGTTGTAGGTCCCCAACTGTAAGAGCTACCATAACTTGCAGAAACTGTTAAGGGAACCCCTTGGCAAAGTGTTGTATCTGACAAGTAATCATCTAAACTTAAATAGTGGTAACAAATGGTTTGCAGGTTGTCTACTGCATTACTTGTACCTCCAGAGAAGCCCCAATTTACATTTGGATCACCGTAGAAAACATTGCTCACAATGTCATCGGTGTAATCAATGCGTAAATCACAATCAAACCAAACTTTAAGGTTGTTGGTAGTAGGGTTCCATTTGATGTGAATTTCATGATCATTCCCGTCTTCCACATTGATGTTGCCGCTAGCTGCAAAACTCATAGGCCCAGCTAATGTGGCCGGACTACTGTGGTTTGTGTTCCCATTTAGAACCAGTGCAATGTGATCATTGGCAGGATCTGAGAATGCCGGATTCTCATGTGTATCAAATTCAGCCGTTAAACTTGGATTAAAACCTTGAAAGCCCATTCTTCCAGGGCCAGATGACAAGGCGAAAATTCCCATTTGGTGAAACGAAAAGGCAATTCCATCTCCACCATTCGTATCCTGATTTCCAAAATTTACAGTGGCATAAAGCTCAAAAGGTTGAGTTAAATTGATTTGCTGACTGCCCCAAACGCTTCCGGCCTGGAGTGCGGTAGTGTCTGTTAGGGTAAAACAGCGTGATCCACTGGCATTTACAGCAGCGTCTCCATTGAGTTGATAAGTCACTTGACCACTTACCAACAGTGGTACAAAGCTTATTAAAAACAGAATTTTTTTGAATACAGTCATTCTTTGGAAAGCACGCAAAATACGATGTAAAAAATACTTACCCAAACACAATGCTTGAATAAGTAATAACTCTTATTAAACGTGACAAAGCGAAGAGGGTTGGCTCATCTATGCGATGGTTTTTTACCTATTGGCTCATGAGTATTTCAAAAGCATCGTTCACCTGCTTTTCATCAACCAATATGATAAACTCATTTGATGTACTCACTAGCTCTACTAAATTGATTCCAGCCCAAGAGAGTTTACGAATAAGGAAGTAATACACTCCAGCCACATCTCTATTTTCATCAGGTAATTTTAGACTTAGAGCAGAAAGGTTTTTTCGAACCGCTTTTTCTTGTTCTCCATTGAAGCAGTTGGCATGAATGTCCAAATGAACCTCATTGAACATGATGGTAGTTTCGGAAGAACCCCTAGATAAATTGTAAAATGGGTTTGGATTGGAAATGATCATCGCTAAAAACTCATTTTGAGCTCCTGTAAGTGATGGACTATTCACGTAGGTTACAGCGCAAATGTTGTTTCTAACTGTAAGTTGTTTGGATGCCGTGAGTATTTGGTTGATTTTATTCGCCTTGAGTGGAGTTTCTTTAGGTGGCAAGCGTCTCAAACTCATTAGCACAGAACTTTCTGTAACTTCTTTATCCATTTTCTCTTGAAGAATGGGGGTGATTTTACGGGCAAGAGCTGAACCATTAATGAGTCCGTCATTTAAAAGTTCGCGTAAGAAGGGAAACCTGTCTATGTAATCGGCTACAAATTCGCTTGTTGTGTACATGTTAAGATATTAACCTAAGAATTAAAAAAAGAGCAAGAATATTAAATATTTTTCATTTCGAAAAGAGACAATCACATTTGCGGCCAGATTTGAGTTATGAAGTATTTCGATTATTTTAATTCTCTTGAGACTCCGGTATATGTGTACCACCAGGAGTTGTTTGAAGAAAGTGCATCTGCTTTGAGCCAAGCTGCATCTCGTTTAAACATACACGTGCATTATGCTGTCAAGGCAAATCAACAGAGTTTTATTCTAGAGCATTTGGCCCAACTGGGTTTTGGTGCAGAATGCGTGAGTGCCGGAGAACTTATGAAGGCTTTGGCTTCGGGAATGAACCCTAGAAAAATTGGTTTTAGTGGAGTAGGTAAGACCAATGCAGAAATTGCTTTTGCAATGGATGAAGAAATTGGCGTTTTCCAAGTAGAAAGTTACGAAGAGCTTGAAGTGATTCAGAGCCTTGCACAATTGCGGAAAATAAAGGTCAAGGTTGCATTGCGTATAACGCCTGAGATCATATCGAAGACACATGAGCGAATCAGCACTGGAGGTTCCCAGCATAAGTTTGGGTTCACTCAGATAGAATACGATACTTTCCTAGCGAATTATAGGCATTTTGATGCCATTGAATGTATCGGTTTACATTTTCATATTGGGTCTCAAATAACTGATTTGAAAGTTTTTGAAGAACTTGCTCAAAAAGCAAGCAAGGAACTATCGTTCTTAGAAAATCACCTGCAGAAGCAATTGACTTACCTTAATTTAGGTGGTGGTTTTGGGATTGATTACGAAAAAACTGAGATTCCCAATTACACTTCATGGCTTTCTGCCTTGAGAGAGGGCTTAAACGCAGGCGATCACGTACAAGTGCATGTAGAACCTGGAAGAAGCCTTACAGCTCACTGCGGAGTATTACTGACTAAGGTGCTGTATACAAAACCAAATGATACCAGTGATTTTGTTGTGGTGGATGCCTCAATGAATAACATGATGCGCACCGCTTTATATGATGCGAAACACCCTCTGGAAGTATGGCCATCAGACCTAGCTAGACCAACTAAAAAATGTGTTGTTGTTGGCGGGGTATGCGAATCAACAGATGTTTTTGGCACCTATCAATTGCCAAAACCAAAAAGAAATGACTGGATTATTATTAGAAATACCGGTGCTTATGGAGAAAGCATGTGGCTCGATTATAATGGAAGAGAGCGAACGAGGAGCATTATTGCAAAAAGAGGAGTAGAAGAGTTGATGCTAAAGTTGGTTCGCAAGAGAGCTAAGGTTGTTTAATTGAGGTCATCAAGACAGAATCTCGCAGGATGAAGTTACGCAAGTGTAAAGAGATACAACTACCAATTGCCCTCTTCTTCATCTAAAAGCATCAAGGCTTCAGTCAATTCACCAATGGCTTTTTGGTCCTTGAGTTTCTTTGCAATTTCCTTACCCGTTTTGTAGGTAGCAATGGCTTTGGGAAGTGTTCCCTCGTTCTCATGCATTTTACCCAATTGATAATAGGCCCCTAGGTAGTTTTTGTCAAGGGCAATCACCTTTTCAAAAAGCTCAATGGCTCTGGCCTTGTCTCCAATTTTCTGAAATTCCAGTGCCGCAGCATAGTTCAAAAAAGTGTCGTTCGGACTTTGTTTGAGCATTTTCTTAACTAGGTCGAGTCTTTCTTCAGGCATGACTTTTAGAATGATTTTCAAAGGTAATTTCTATCAAAGCTTATTGAGCAAGCTATCTATTCTTTGCTGACCCAAGTTATTCACAAGTTATAAAGCCACTTGAAAGAGGATATACCCAATTTTAGGTATTGGATACACGAAACAAGCACACATAAATTTGCGCCATCTTTTAATTAGACTAATTCTAAATAAGACATGAAAAATATATTCCCATTACTCTTCCTTTCGCTCAGCTTCGTGGCGTGCAATAACGATGATGAGACAGAAGATACACTGGTTTATCCAAGCGAATACGATACTACCAGTTTTGACCAAAATGCTTTGAATGAGCTCACGGCCAATTTGGCATTGGGTTCTTTAAGTGACGCAATGAGTAAGGCAGACGGTGGCAATGTGGTTTCAGAAACAGATTTAAAATCTGCATGGAATCTTCAACCACTAAAAGACAAAGCGCCTGTGGCTTACACAGACATGTTAGACGCAGAATTTTCGGCAATGGCTTTGGCTTCCAATAACACTTTTGAGCCGCTTGACGTACCCAATGGAACAGGTGGGCATTATGGTTCGCGCTTGCTGGATCACACAGGACTTGAGTTGGAACAGCTGATAGAGAAAGGCTATTACAATGCAGGAATGTTGAATGAGGCGGTATCTATTTTGAACCGAACGAATCTTTCTGCAGCAGATGTAGATCGGGTAGTGGCTTTGTTTGGTGCTTATCCTGCTTTTTCGAACAGTGATAAGGCAATCGAGTATGCGGACCGCTACATGGCTAAGTATGCGGCAAGAAGAACTCCTTCTTCTGGCGGCTTTTACTTGAATATGAAACAAGGTTGTATACAGTTGAAAACCGCGCTTGAAACCGAAGGCGATTGGTCAACAGAAATCAACGAAGCAAAAGAGATGATTTTGCATAACTGGGAGATGGCTGCTGCTGCAACTGCAGTAGACTATATAGAAGGTGGTGTAGAGAACCTATCACAGACTAACCTAACAGAAGAAGATGTTGCATCTGCAATGCACGATTTAAGCGAAGGGATTGGCTTTTTGTGGGGACTGTACTTGGCGCCTCATCAGCAACGCATTGCCACAAATGCAGAATTGGCTGCTGTGTTAAATACCATCTATTTTGATGTGAATACTAGCGAGTCGAGATTGTATGAGTCTTGGCAATCTGCCAATAACACCTTGTCTATGCTAGATGGTGTAGATCAATTGGCGGTAATCTATGGTTTTACAAATCAAGACTTGGCCAATTTTAGAATCAATTGGGTAAGCTCAGAAGGAAGAGAATAATAAGCTTAAAAAAAGCAGTTTATGTTGAGAGTAAACAGTTTGTTGTGTGTTGAAGGAAAGTCGGCTATGGCCGGCTTTTCTCAGTTATTTTTTGTGGCGATAATGGCTTTGATCATGAGCAGCTGTAACAGCGATGATGATGGGGTGGAAGAGCGCTCTTTTAATAGAACAGAAATGCTGACATGGTATGCCGATGAGCTGATTGTACCCAGTTTTGAATCGAGTAAAAACGCAGCTTTTGCTTTAGAAGAAGCAACAAATGCGTTTACTGCAACGCCTAATGAAAACACGCTTTTAGCAGTGCAAGAACAATGGAAACAAGCATATGCTAGCTTTCAAAACATAAGCGCCTATAACTTTGGTCCAGGGTCAAGCCCCTCTGGGTCACTCCTAGAAAATTTGGGAACCTTCCCGGTAGATACCATCCTCTTATTAAGCTATATCAACCAAGGAGATTTTTCATTGAACAATTTCGATAGAGATACCCGAGGTTACTTAGGAGTGGAGTACCTTATTTTCGAAAAAGGTGGAAATAAGCAGCTTGTACTTCATCGCTTTGCAGATGAAAACTTTAAGGAATACCTCTCGGCCATTGTTGGGCGTATTTTAGAAGTCACGCAAAGCGCTTCTGATGAATGGAGCAGTTACCGCGCTGATTTTATTTCCAACAATGGAACAGATCCCGGTTCATCAGTTTCACTCATGTACAACGAGTTTATTAAAGCTTACGAAGCGCATAAAAACTTTAGAGTGGCCCTGCCTGCAGGCAAAAGAGCCGGACAAACCATTTCGCAACCAAGCATGGTAGAATGTTATTACAGTGGTATGAGTGCGGAGTTCCAACAACAGTTTTTCGAGGCGTTCACTAACATGTATTCAGGAACCAATGCCAATGGAGAAAATGGAATTGGGTGGGACGACTATTTAGCCACAGTGCCAAATGGTGATGACCTTGTAAGTACTACCCAAAGCCAATTTACACAGGTAGAAAATGCCTTTGAGTTATTGCCAAATCAATGCTTCTCTGAAACGGTTGCTCAACAACCCCAATCTTTAGACAACTATTACACAGAATTGAGCAAGCTAACCCGCTATGTCAAAAGTGACATGAGCAGCAGTTTGGGCATTGCTATAACTTATGACAGTGGTGATGGCGATTGATGCGGCATGAAAGACCTGATCCTAACATACAAAGCAAAACTTGCCGAACCTGTTGGCATAGAACCCCTGGTGACATTGAGAATCACTTTTGGGGTTTTGATGCTTTTTAGCACCCTGCGCTTTTGGTATTTAGGATGGATAGACAATCACTTTGTAGAACCCGCTTTTCATTTCAGCTATTTCGGTTTTGAATGGGTAAAGGTGCTACCTGAATTTTGGATGTATGCCATCCACATTCTTATGGTGGTTTCAAGTATTCAAATCATTGCAGGTTTCAAGTACCGCATAGGCGCTATCCTCTTTTTTCTTGCTTTTACCTACGTAGAACTCATTGATCTTACCTACTACCTCAATCACTATTATTTTGTGAGCCTGTTGGCGCTTTTACTGGTGCTTGTTCCCGCAGGAAGCAAATACAGCATGGATGCTTTGCGCACACCTGCCATTCAATTAGATACCATTCCAAGATGGATGCTTTTGGCCTTTCAAATTCAAGTGGCCATTGTATACCTTTATGCAGGCATTGCCAAGATGAATTCTACTTGGCTGTTTGAAGCCATGCCGCTGCGTATTTGGCTTCCCGCAAAAGACAATTTGCCCATTATTGGCGTTTTATTCACTTATCCAATTACCGCTTATGTGTTCAGTTGGGCGGGAATGATTTATGATGCCACCATCCCGTTTTTCTTGTGGAACAAACGCACGCGACTTTTCGCTTACATAGCGGTGCTGGCCTTTCATATTACAGTAGGTGCTTTGTTTCAAATAGGTGTGTTTCCAATGGTCATGACCATCGTTGTGTGGGTATTTTTTAGCCAAGAATTTCACGAAAAGCTTCTTTCTCCGTTTAAGTTTCTCAATCATGGAGAACCCAATGAAATACTCCCGAATTGGGCAACGCTTAAGGTTGTATTTGGTGCCTTCATCGCCTTTCAATTGTTCTTTCCTTTCCGTTATGTGTTTTATGAGGGAAACCGTTTTTGGAACGAAGAAGCCTATCGTTTTGGTTGGCGAGTAATGCTGGTAGAAAAAGCGGGAACCGCTACTTTTTACGTGCAAGATGGTGAGCTGGGAAAACGAGGGGAAGTAGTGAATAGCGAATTTCTAAATGCGCATCAAGAAAAGCAAATGGCTTTTCAGCCCGATATGATTTTGCAATTCGCTCATTATTTGGGAGAACACTTTAAAGCAATGGGTATGGATGATCCGCAAGTGTATTGCGATTCTTGGGTCACCATGAACGGGAAACCAAGCCAACAGCTCATTGATACCAAGGTCAATTTAATGACGCAAGAAGATTCTTGGCAACAGAAAAAATGGGTACTGCCTTATGTGGAAGAATAGCATAGCGTATATCTCCATTTTGTTCTTTTGCTTTGGCATTTCTCAAGCCCAAATTCAAGGTGTAGTATCCGATAGCGCCTCACAAGCTCCTTTGCATAAAGTGGAACTTTTGGTGATAGAAAGTGGGCTGAACACATTTACCTCTAAAAAGGGAACCTTTACCCTAGTTGCAAAGCCAACAGAAAACATCATTGTTTTCAAAGAAGGTTTTCGCTCTTTGACCATTAGCGCCAAGCAACTCTCAGAAAACCCAAGCATTACACTCAATGCCATTCAGGTGTCGATAGACGAAATTCTCATCACCGAAAATTCAGAAGCTGAATTTGGGATGATGCACATGAAACAAGTAGAAGGCACGAGCATATACGCAGCCAAGAAAACAGAGGTGATTTTACCTTCTGTATTACCGGGTAACAAAGCGGTGAACCAAGCGCGTCAGATATACGGAAAAGTGCCTGGCCTCAACATTTGGGAAAGCGATGGAGGCGGACTGCAATTGGGTATTGGTGCCAGAGGTTTAAGTCCAGATAGAACAAGCAATTTCAATGTGCGCCAAAATGGTTATGACATTGCAGCCGATGCTCTGGGCTACCCAGAAAGTTACTATACACCACCTACCGAAGCCATTGAACGCATTGAGCTGGTGCGCGGTGCAGCTTCTTTGCAATACGGAACTCAGTTTGGAGGCGTGCTTAATTTTAAAATGAACCGAGGGCCAAAAGACAAACCCTTCTCTTTTCAAGTGCGCGAAACCCTTGGTTCTTTTGGTTTGTGGAATTCTTTTGTAAGCCTAGGAGGTCAAAACAAAGACTGGAATTACTATGGCTTTTATCAACGGAAACAGGGCAATGGATGGAGGGCCAACAGCGGTTTTGAATCAAACACTGTATTTGTTGGCAACGAGTACAAGCTATCAGAAAAGTGGACCATGCGCTTCGATTTTACCCATATGGATTATTTGGCGCAACAACCGGGTGGATTAACAGATCAAGCTTTCTACGATGACCCGCAACAGTCTGTGCGTTCAAGAAATTGGTTTCAAGTAAAATGGAATGTGGCCGCTCTTACCGCAGATTATTCCCATTCAAGCACCTTGCGTTTCAATACCAAAATCTTTGGCTTAATGGCCTCTCGTGAAGCCCTCGGAAATTTAGATCGCATTGATCGTGTAGATATTACCGATAAGAACAGAACCTTGATTAGTGGCGCCTATCAAAATTATGGGAATGAAACGCGCATGCTCAAAACCTACGATTTCTTAGAAAACACCTCTAATTTACTTGTGGGCGTTCGTTTGTATAATGGGAACACAGCATCACAACAAGGAGATGCAGACAACACCGCAGAACCCAATTTTGAATTCTTGAATCCCAATGACTTAGAAGGGAGTGACTACAACTTTCCAAGCACCAATGTTTCTCTTTTTACCGAAAATGTGTTTCGCATTACAGAGCGCTTGAGTGTAACTCCGGGTTTGCGCTATGAGTACATCCATACGGGAGCAGAAGGGTGGTACAAACAGGTGGTTCGCAATCTTGCGGGAGATGTGATTGTGTCTAAAACCAATGAAGAGTCAAGAGACCTTTACCGCTCATTTGTCTTGGGTGGGCTAGGAGTGGGGTACAAGTTTGCAGGTTCTGAACTCTATGCAAATGCTTCTCAAAACTACAGAGCCATCACCTTTAACGACATCCGTATTGACAACCCCAATTTTATTGTAGATCCTGAAATTTCTGACGAAACAGGTGCAAATATCGATTTGGGCTGGAGAGGCGGCAAACCGAAAGTCTATCGCTTTGATCTCTCTGCCTACTACCTGGCTTACAATAACAGAATAGGATTTTTAACTGTTGTGGATTCGGTGACTTTTATTGAGAAACGATTGAAAACCAATATTGGTGACAGCAAAACCTTTGGGATTGAAGCTTACGTAGAATACAATGTATTGGCATGGGTAGATTCCAGTCAAGCAGCATTGAATGCCTTTGTGAACCTGTCGCTTACCCATGCGAAATATACCCAGAGCGATGATGCACTGGTAGAAGGGAAGAGCGTAGAACTGGTTCCCCCAGTAACACTGCGCACGGGCTTAAGCTATTGCAGAAACAACATTAAAGCCGTGTGGCAACTGAATTACATTGCCGATCAATACACCGATGCCTACAATACTGAAACACCATCTCCCAATGCAGTTACGGGAGTAATTCCCTCTTATTTGATTCAAGACTTGAGTGTTTCGTACACGTGGAAAAAGTGGTGCGTAGAGAGCGGGGTAAACAACTTGTTCAATACCGCGTACTTTACACGTAGAGCAACCGGATATCCGGGTCCAGGAGTTATTCCTGCCGATGCGCGTAATTTTTACTTTACCCTTGGGTTCACCTATTAATGTCAATCAATCCTGCTTTGAATATTGATTGGATAAACCATATTTGCACACATGCAAAGCAAATGGTTTGAGCATTGGTTCAATTCTAAGTATTATCACATTCTGTATAAAGATAGAGATGATCAAGAGGCGCGCGCATTCATCGATGCCTTATTGAATAAACTCCATTTTGCTCCACAAAGCAAGGTCTTAGACTTGGCATGTGGCAAAGGCAGGCACAGCCGTTATTTAGCCACAAAAGGTTTGGATGTTGTTGGCATGGACCTCAGTTCTGAGAATGTAAACTATGCGCTGGGCTTCGCGGCAGAAAATTTGGCGTTTGAGCAGCAAGACATGCGCGAACCTTTTGGCGATGATCGTTTTGATGTGGTGATGAACCTGTTTACCAGTTTTGGCTATTTCGGCAACTTGGGAGAAAATGAAAAAGTCTGTAAGAATATCCAACACGCATTGAAACAAAAAGGCACTTTGGTATTGGATTACTTGAACCCTGTTTGGGTAGAAAAGCAGTTCAAACAATCTGATGTGAAAGAGTTTGAAGGGGTGCGTTTTGAGATTTCAAAACAGATTGAAGGAAAGCAAATTGTGAAGAACATTGATGTCAACGATGCGGGCAAGACCTTTCACTTTGAAGAGCGCGTAGACTTAATTACTCCTGATCAATTTCAAGCCATGTTTCAACATGTAGGATTGGCGTGCGAACACATTTTCGGAAACTACCAATTAGAAGCTTTTGATGCCGAACACTCACCACGTATGATTTTTATTGCACATCGCGCATGAGTATGGAGTGGATAGCAGGCAGTGTCTTTTTTCTTTTTGTGGGTCTCCTATCATGGTTTACCATGAAGAAATACCAAGATATACTCAAGTACCAAGCTTGGTTGAGTTCTTTTGGAGCAGGCTTTATCATAGCATTGATTTTTACGCATATGCTCCCAGAAGTCTATCACCATTTGGGCATGAAAGGCGGACTTTGGGTCATTGGCGGTTTTGTGATACAAACGCTCTTAGAACCCCTTTCTAAAGGAATTGAGCATGGCCACATTCACGTGCACAAGCGTGAGTTTCCCACCACCATTATTATTGGTTTATTGCTGCATGCTTTTCTAGAATCATTGCCACTGTTTACTGGGCATTCACACCATGGGCATGAAGGTCATGAGGTGAATCACAATTTGGTTTTAGGGATCCTCTTGCACAAAGTGCCCATTACCATTGTATTGGTGTCTTTATTGATGCGCAGCGAAGTAGCCAAAGGCAAAATGGTAGTGACACTCTTCTTGTTTGCTTTGACCATGCCCGTAGGAGCAGCAGTTGGAGCCTTACTCAACAATGCACAATGGTTTACTTCTGATGTATTTATTGGAGTGATAAACGGCCTAGTTGTAGGTATTCTTTTACATATTTCTACCACGATTGTTTTTGAGCAAGACCAATCACATTCTTTCAACCTCAATAAATTTATTGGCATTGGCTTAGGCATTGCCTTGGCGCTCATAACCATTCTTTAAGAGGGCTAGAAGCCTATAAGCAAAAGTTATTCTCGCTTAACCAATCATTAAGATTCACTCTGCTTTTTTTCTTAGTGAAGGGCCTACTTTTGTGGGCTCATTTTAGAAAACAATAAAAACAAATAAAGATGGCTGTATTAGTTGGTAAACAAGCACCAGATTTTTCTGCAAGCGCAGTAATTAACGGAGAAGAAATCGTAGAAGGTTTCACTCTTTCTCAATTTCAAGGAAAGCATGTTGTATTGTTCTTTTACCCAAAAGACTTCACATTTGTTTGCCCTACAGAATTGCACGCATTCCAAGCAAAATTAGACGAGTTTAAGTCTAGAGGTGTTGAGGTTGTTGCCGTATCTACAGATACTGAGCAAAGCCACTGGGGATGGTTACAAATGAGCAAAGACGATGGTGGAATTCAAGGCGTTACTTACCCAATAGTTGCTGATACGAACAAAACCATTTCGTACAACTACGATGTATTGGCTGGAGATTTCATGTACGATGAGAACGATCAGTTGACAGCTACAGGTGAGTTGATTGCTTACCGTGGATTGTTCTTAATTGACAAAGAAGGTGTTGTACGCCACCAATTGGTAAATGACTTGCCATTGGGTAGAAATGTTGATGAAGCACTTCGTATGATTGATGCGCTACAGTTCTTTGAAGAAAACGGAGAAGTTTGTCCTGCAAACTGGAGCAAAGGTGCTGAAGGTATGAACGCTACACACGATGGTGTTGCTGATTACTTGAGCAAAAACTAAGTTTACGATTGACTTGATGATAGAAAGGCTCCCGCCATTTGGTGGGAGCCTTTTTTTATGCTGCTTGAACAGGCAACAATTTGCTGCAATTCTTTTTTATGGATGTGAGAGCTTGTGCTATTTGGAATGAGGGGGAAGAACGGAAAGTATAAAGGGAGTTTTTAATGCCCTTTATACAATGTTGGCAATTCGTTTTTATTTTAAAAACTCAGTCTGAGTCCGATGTTGCTATAGAAAGCATTTGCTTTAGCATTATCGCCTCCTGTATATACTGGAGTTAAGCCAAGTTGATAGCCCATATCGATGTAGAAAATAAATATGTCTAGACCTAATCCAAAATCTGCAGATACGATTAGATTGGAGAAGTCACTGGCATCAATATCATCAAGTGCACCAGATTTTGTGGAGTGATCAACTGAAATCACGTGAGAACCATCAAAGCCTCCAAATACTCTAACGTTAATTAGGTTTTCAGTCTCAGGGTCGATTAACCTGAATCCTACTTTTAAAGGAACTGATATTGCCTTAATTGTAGTTTGGTCTTCCCATTCGTTATCTGTAACTATATTTTCATTCACAATTTCTTTCGACAGAAAAGAATATTGAATTCCTGGTTGAACGTAAAATCGAGACCCAAAAGTAACAGCAGCACCAAACTGCGCTCCTGGACGACCTGATACTTTTTGATTATGATGGACACCGTCAATGAGCGAAGTTCCTTGGTCGCTTGTTAACTGTAGAATATTAACACCTCCATAAGCTCTAATGTCAAAATGCTGTGCAAAACTTGAGGTAATTGCCAAGGCTATTGTAGCGGTAATAAAGATTATCTTTTTCATAGTATTAAAATTAAAATTTCCCTACTCTTATAAGGTTTTTCGGATTACACCTTGATTAGAATTATTTCTTTTTAAAAGTTACATTATAATGTTCACCATCTTTAGATATCCCAAATACAAAGGAATCACTGCCAATATTCAAAATATGAGTGCCTAAAAACTCTCCATCAGAAATTGTAATTGTTCCCTCTGATAAATCTTGCTCATAAGTTCCAATATTGGTTCCTGATGTAATGTTCTCAATGTAGCCATTTGAATGAAACTTCCATACTTCATAAAGGTTATGAGCCTTAAGCTCCCCTTCTGAATCATAAATTACATCACTACCACTCGTTGCATTAGTGGTTTCAAAATTGTGACCTATAAGAGCCATAGCTCTTAAATCCTCCTTAAACTCTTCTTTGTCACAAGAGCTTAAAAAAAACACTGTTGTGATTAACAACAATAAAAATGTGTTTTTTTTCATAG
>CBFHSD010000043.1:0-4251 GCA_965658375.1 Salibacteraceae bacterium | reverse complement strand
CATTAAATTTAAATTTCATCCCTACTCTTAAGGTTTTTCGGGTTCCACCATATCTTTGTATTTCTTTTATACTTGTTGGTATTAGTTATTCTTTTATGAATCTTGAAGAATAGATACCTATGTCGTTATGGACTCTGATTATATGTACTCCGGAACTAAGATCCTCAACATTTATAGTGTTTGTGTTATTAATTCTTTTTACTAGCTGACCCGTTGTCGAGTATATTTCAATAAGACTGACGTTTTCTAGTTCTACATTTAAAACTGTGCGAGCCGGGTTAGGGAATATTTTAATATTAGAATTTTTAATTATTTCATCGAGCCCTAGTGCCGTGTTATCCCAAAAAATAGGTGTACCTCTATAAGAGCGTCCATTTTCCATAGTTAAATGTTCTAGAACATTTAATGTAGAATTTGTCAAATCAAATGCCACTAAAGTTCCATACCCATTTGCACCACCAGTTCTAGAAGTTGAATATAACTTATCATCATAAAGTGTCCATCCTGCGCTAAAACCTCCTCCATCTTGATCATAATCAAAACTATATTCAATAGTATAAGCTTGGGTGGTCATATCGTATGAAAATAAATGCCCTTGATTATTTGCACCTAGAAAATTAGTAGAACCATACAGTTTGCCATCGTACTCAATAAGTGCGGTATTTGTTGTTCTCACTAAGCTATCAAAAGAATGTTCTACTTGAAAAGTAAAGGTGGTCGTATCCAAAGAGTAAATAACAGCTCTATTTTCACCTGCTGCAGTACTTAATCTGCTAGCCTTTGTCATACCGTAGATTTTACCATTAGAAGCAAGGGTGATGTTTTCACTCATGTGCCCATATTGTTGGTAGGAATGAGTATTAGTAAATTCTGTTAATGTAGTTGTTGTTAAATCGTATACATAAACATTATTTGTAGCAGCTAACACAATTTTTTGGCTTGGTAACTCTAATGCACCTGCAGTTACATATTCTTCTGGACAATTATATATTTTGATAGGGGTGCTAGGATTAATTAAGTCATGTACTCTAAACTCAGCTAGAATATTCGTACCCGTTATGGTGACAGCTGTGTAGTAAATTTTTCCATCGGAAGCAAGGAGGGGCCTATTCATCCATTGATTTTGAGATTCGTCATTACCTTGAAATGCCGAAGGCCCATCTAGATGCTGAATATTACCAGAAACAACATTAAAAAGTGCGATGCTTCCTTGTTCGTCTTGAGATGTAGTCGTACCTCCAACAATAGTATTTGGTCCTCCTTTTCCAATATAACCAATGAAAATAGAGTCATTTAGTTGTGTCATTTCGCCAATAATGTTTCTCCCTTCTCTTGAAGCATGACTTTGTACAATGCTAGTTTGACCACTAACGATATTATGAGAGAATAGAGCACCAGCACCTCCCTCAGAACCTTCTCTTGTTGTTCCTACTATATTGCCATCATCGATAAGTATACCCCAATCTACATTCCAGCCTGGCTTTAAAGGGTCTGTTTGGTCTCCTGAAAATATTATATCAAATGTTGAGTTGATGTAGTCATAAGACCATAATTGAGGTCCACTAACATCATAAGTGCATGTTCCAAATATTTTACTTCCGCTAGCAATCATTCCTGTTCCTGAAACGGTACCAAAATTGGAAGGGAAATCATATACTTTTATTTGCCCACTACCTGAGGATTCACATTGAATTATTGTTCCTTTGCCGTTGGCACCGCCATTTTGAGTGGTAACATACATTTTTCCATTATTAGCTTGCACAACACCTGTAGCATTACTACCAAGTATATTTATATCATTTTGAAAAATCCCCCATAAACTAGCAACGGTTGATGTTGTTAGGTTAAAACTCCATAAACCACCTCCATAACTAGATATAGAACTAAAGCGATCTTTTGTACCGTAAATGGTGTTAGTAGAAGAATTGTAGACCATTTGCCCATGGGGATGTTCAATAGCCCAACCTGCAGCAAGTAGGCTCCCAACGTAAGACATTACGTCTGTATCCGTATCAATTTTATATAAATACCCATCTTCGTTATTACTGTTGTTTAAACATAAACCATAGATGTTATTACCATCACCTTTTATTAAACCTGTCAAAGGCTTATGGCCTACATCGTTTAAAGGATCTTTAAAACTACCAATGACGCTATATTCATTCGTATTTATGTCATACTTCCAAATACCTCCCTCATTAGCTACTCCTCCTCCTAAAGCTATACCATAAAACACACCAGCATTTACTTCTAGTACTGTGTAAGCTGGGTTACTTAAATCATCATTAAATCCACCTGATTTGAGAAGCAAATCGCTGAATTCTTGATTTCCTACAAAAGAATGTAATACTTCGTAAGTATTTGTAGAAGGGTCATAACTATAAAAAAGACCTTTTGGTCTTCTTTTAGGAACATAGTTTTCAGATCGCAATCCAGAGGCGTTGGTATTAATACCGTAATATTTCCCGTTTGAACCTAGGGTCAAACCACCAGTAAAATCAGTCTCTCCAAATGGAACCTCTCTAAAGAAGTTGATGCCATAAAAAGGATTTCCTCCTAAACTGAGTTGAGTACTTGTTGAGTTATTACTTAAATCGTAGCTAACAATAGCTCCGTTTGAATTGTCTCCACCATATTCGGAGGTGTAGAGTAATTTTTGACTAAATCCGCTAGTTGAGAGAGAAAGTAGTCCGATGATGATTAAAATTTTCTTCATACGACTTGATTATAAAAAGTTAAAATCTGCTAACTTACGTTTTTTAATTAATGTCAACGGTTTGAATATGATGATGTAGCCGACCATTATATAGGCACGAAGGAAAAATGTGGAATCGGCTATTCACTATATTTTGTGTTAGTATTAGTTAATTATTAGGTTAACATAGGGAAATGGTGAATAGTGTAGAACAGATTGGTTGGATAATTAAGATTATGTAGCAATATGTAAAAAAATCAAGGCAATGAAAGTTGCTGCGTGTAAAAAAGTAAATGTGTTAAGGATTGTAAAATGAGATAATTGCGTAATTAATGCCAACGTTTGTATAAACGCCTATTGCATTCTTATCATTCTATGTTGGGTTTGTTTAATTGTTTTTGATCATAGACGTAAATTTAAAAAATCGATCTTTTGGATTTGCTGTTTTTTTACAAGGCAGTGGTAGTAACATGCGTGTAAATGGCAGAGGTTTCTGGTAAACTGTGACCAAGAAATTCTTGAATAGCGCGTAATTGGGTTCCTTTCCCCAATAGGTGTGTCGTAGATTTGTGGCTGGCAGAGTTTGCCTTTTACTTGGGTATAGAAATAAAGTTGGAATTAACGGTGAAATAGTAGTTTTCATAGCGATTGGATGTTGGGTATCCCGAAGATAAGAAGAATGTGTGGATTTACTTCTTGAGTAAATAGTTGGTGTAGTTCCTTAATACAAAATTAACTTTTCCACCCGCTTTTCATTTCCATCTGTAACACTGAGAAAGTAAATGCCTTTTGGGAGATGCCTCAAGTCAAGTTGATTTTGAAGATAAAGCTTGTCCTGGGCAAGAACCGTTTCTCCGGTAATTGATACTATTTTCAAACCTCCATTTGGAATGGTGGATCTGAAATTCAACCAAATGAATTGATTGCTCGGGTTAGGAAAGACTAAAAGATTTTGTAGTGAGGTTGATGACAATTCGTTTACATTTCCATCAAAATCGAGCCAAACATCTTTCCTCATACTATCAGCACCACATCCATTTCGAGCAATTAACTGAACCTTATAACAGGTGGGTGTGTCAGTGAAATTCGGGAAAATATGAACAGGATTCCTCAAATTGCTCGTATCTCCATCATCAAAATCCCATAGATAGGCATCTGAATAAAGAGAAGAGTCGCTGAAGACAACAGTAGTAAAACTCATCCAATCTACTCCAAAATTAGCGATAGGCAAATACTGAAATTTGGCATAGGTGCTGTCAACCAGCTGCACAGCATTAGAATCTGTGATAGTTAAAGAGTATGTGCCAGGTGAGTTAACCGTAATGCTAGAATCTGTGCTGCCATTGCTCCATTGGTAAGATACTCCGCTAAAAGGAGCTTCAATAATTAGAACAGAATCTTCGCAAAGGGTAAGGGTGTCAGGAAAGAATTGCGCTTTGCTCACAAAGAGGCAAAAAACGAAAAAAAACAGTGAAATAGTAGTTTTCATAGCGATTGTATTTTGGGTATCCCGAAGATAAGAAGAATGTGTGGATTTACTTTTTGAGTAAATAGTT
>CBFHSD010000042.1:0-21223 GCA_965658375.1 Salibacteraceae bacterium | reverse complement strand
AGAATTGTTAACTAATAAAGGAAACCAAATAGCTTTTATGAGCTAATGGTCAGAATGTACCGTTTTCATTTCGTTTCTTGTTATTTTTTGATTGGACGAGAAATAACTACGAAACCGCCAAGGGTATAATGCAAAAACTACGTTCCCTTTCAACACAAAATATTGTTTGTTCAACCGAACAAATGATTCTCAATATTTTTTATGTTGAAACACTTTATAAGCGAAACTCCATTTAAAAAATTTTCTTCCAGCAAAGAATCTATAAAATAGAACGCGTCACGAAATTCTCAAATCGAGAAAGGTGTATGCAGCATTGACTATATAACAAAAAAAATGAAAAATTAGCTTATTAAAATACTGATAGAACTTTGATATTCTTGAGTCAACTAAATTACAATGAGAATAAAATGAGAAACAAGGACACCAAGGACTATTTAAATTCTAACGAAAATAAGCTCAACGAATTTAAAACACGGCTTTTACTGTTGGCTGACATTGATTATCCATCTGCAGAAGATAGGTTATTAGTGGAAGAAGCAATCGCGTACGGTGGCCCACAAAACTGGACAAACTCCCCAAAAAATGTATATGCCTGGGCTAAGAAAAAAGAATTCGAAATAAAATGCCATTTCTATTTTCTGAGGTTAAGAAAACATGGTAACCTTGCCAAACAAAAAGAGTACATCATTTCTGAAAGGAAACACATTAATGATGTTCAATTTGTTTTGAATCTCTCTAAAGCTTCAAGTTCCAAAAACTTCACATCATCGTTGGAAGGATGATACAGTATAAATTTTTTAAATATTTATGAGCAGTATCAATTCAATGTACAATCAAAACAAAAGCTTTTAAAACATAGAACAAAGGCATCGAAATTTAAATGGAGCATACAATCACTGAACCAAGTAACATTCTGGAGACAGATAGAAACGGTTCTATTTTCCAGACTTATGTTCCAAAGTCACTTTTTGGTATTGTAGATGTTATTGTTCAATTCCAATCAAACATGCCTCAATCTTATAAAGTGCTTCCCAATGGTAAGATTGAATTGCAATTTTTACTAGAAGGGAGTAATGTATTAGAAAACAAATTTGCACAGTCTTCAGGTAACAACAACCAATTTACCTATTTATTCTCAGCAACCTCTAAACCTCATTATCCATCATTTAAAAAAATAAATATGGTACTCATAATAATGAGTCCTATAGCAGCCAAAACTTTGTTTGGCCTTCCTGCCAAGGAGCTCTATAATAACTGCATAGAACCTACAATGCTTAAGAATTCAATAAATGAAATTCAGGATAGGTTAAATACATTGGCAACGTTTAAAGAAAGAGCGTGGTTTTTAGAAAAATTTATTGCTCAGAAAATCCAAGAATCTACTGATGCTTCTATGATGTGTAAGCTATTAGAACAAATAGAGTTTTTGAAAATCCAAAGAAATAATCGCTGGCATTATACCCAATTGAACCTAGATCATATAAATTTCTCAAAATCCCATTTTCACAGACTTTGTAACGATTGGCTGGGTATGTCTTACTATTCTCATGTTCAATTGCAGCAGTTTAGAAAAACGGCTTTTTCTCTAAATCAATCAATAAGCTTGTCAAATAGAGCTATCGATCATAATTACTACGATCAGTCCCACTTTATACGAAAGTTCAAACAATTTGGCGATATGACTCCTACTGCATATATAAAAGCACCAAAACTTGAGGATCAAGAAACTCTAGTTTTACCTTTTTCAGAATGAAATTTTTATAAATGGGACATTCGTACAATTATTTAGTTTGCCCACAAACTAATATTGAAACAAGATAAAATTATGAAAACTAAATTTACAATTACCATTATTGCAGCTTTAAATGTTCTTCAAGGAATAGGCTTTGTCTTAGGGGGTGAATTACTCACAAAACAATCCTTTCCGAAAGACATGGTTACGGAAGAGTCCATTCAAGTTGGTGCAGCAATGCACTGGCCGTTAGGTGTTGCATTTATAGTTACTGGTATCATACTTTTCTCAACGAGAGGTCTACAGATATTGGAAGCAAAGAAGGTTTTACTCTATACAGGCTTCGCCTACGTGTTTTTCTTAATTAACGGCTTATTGCAGAATTTCACTACCCCAGTCATTGTGCCAAAACCCGCAATAATACTGATAACAGTTTTAGCAGCATTATCAATTTACACCTCACGAACCGCTAAGTCTTAGACATAAAAATAAACCTCAATTATAAATACAAATAAAATGAACGTAATTATTAAAGTATCAATGGCTAACTACGATGCATGGAAAGAAACTTTTGACAATCATGCCGAGCGAGCTACCGTTTGCGATTAATCCAAAACGACCGTGGGTAAAGTTGATGAAACAAGCGCTATCGTAATGCTCTACGATGTAGATATGCAGAGAATGCAGGGGCTTTTTGGCTCTGAACTTATGGTCTCATTAACAGAGAAATTGCAGATTGTCAATGACGAAATGCATTCTTTTACGCCTCTTCAGCCTTAAGTCAATTATAAATCTTAAATAAATATCAATTATGAAAAAAATTTCGATTTCACTACTCTTAGCCTTGTGTGCTACATTCACTACTCAAGCTCAAACTAGCTGGATTAATTGGGAATTTAACGTGCCACCTCAAAAACAAGAAGCTTTTGTTGGAGCGTTAAATACTTTCTTTACTAGTGAAACAGGAAAGAAATTGCCTATGGCTTACTTGACTGAACAAACTTTGGGAAACAACGAAGTAACTCACCATGTAAGCGTTATGAGTGAGGATGTAGATGCAATAGGTAAAATGCTAGATCCATCCAATTGGCAAAAAAACGAAGACTACCAAGCAATGGGCCAAGCCATGACTGATTTAGGTACTCTTCCTCTTCGCTCTTTCACTGGAATGCCTGTAGCACAGTCTTCCCAAAGAGGAAATGGTTTCCAGATAATTTATTTCATGAACGTGCCATTTGACCAGATAATGCCCATCACACAGACATTTCAAAACTTGGTAAAAACAATGCAGCCTTTGCTTAATGAAGTTTCTGCAGAAATGTCTTTGCATCAACATATTGCTGGAGACGATAGAGGAGTTACACACTACGCTGTAGAAAGTCATAAGAGCTATGCGCATTACTTAAAAGCTCAAAATAAACTAATTCAAGCTCCTGAATTTGGAAAAATGTTCGAAACCATGGGGAAAGGTAATATTACCAATCCATATACAATTGCACGAACAATGCTGATGATGTGGAATGCTCCTTCTGAGTAGGCAAAAATTCGCATAAAAGTATTCTCATTTGTAAAAAATGACCATTGTGTACAATGGTCATTTTTTTTCAATAGATGGCGTAATGCAACTATACACAACAAGATGTATCAGTAAGAGCCGTTTGGGTGCATACTTGAACCGTTTTTACATTTTTATAAGTATCTAAACACCTGACAATTTAGTAGAATTAAATCCGCTACTACTCTAAACGAGACCGTTATCAGCCAAAGATTAAACTTTCGGTATAAAGGCTCCTTCTGGAGCCTTTTTTATGCCTCTAAAAATGATAACCGATTTGAATTACGTATCGCATTCCTACAGTCCAAGTTCTGAAACCACTATCTACTGAGTAGGATTTCTCATCAAAAAACTCTTCCACTGCCGGAAATCGATTGATCAATACTTCCGCAACATCCTGTAGATACTCATTATCAGGATCAAGCTCTGCATCTCCAACTAAATCCAATTCACCTCGGTAAAATCCATAACCAGGACCAATAAAAGTAAGATCCACCGTGAGTCTATCTTTAATCAAAAACTGATATCCTAACTCTATCCCGAAATTCACCACTTGCAATGAGGCATCTAGTTCTGCCTTAGAACCGGCAATAATTAGAGAGTCAGGAATAGAGAGTTCATTGGCAAAATTGAATTGATAGTAAGCAACATATGGACCCCAATACACACCTCTCGGAGCAAAATGTCTATTCTCAGATTTCATATATCTACGGTAGTCAGCCGCGAGACTAAAGCCACTATTGTTCGTTTCGTTTCCAATACCTAGGTCGTTAGAAGGTAAGTTTATAATACTCGGAAACTTTCTCGACCCAATATTTAAAGAGACGGTTTGGTAATCAGCAATTCTCCTCTCTACCCCAAATTCAAAGTTTCCACTCCCATAAAGCACTCTAGGAGTTATATTATACCTTAAAACCCAATTGTGAGTTTGCGGCACTATAAATTTCTTATTCTCTTGTGAATGAACTACTTGATACAAAAAAAAGAAGCTAATTGTTATTGATAAAACCTTGAACATATTCATAGCGTAAATGATTGGCATAAAAGTAACGAATCGAAATTGAAAATATCACAAGAAATATAAATTGCCTTACTATATTAGCTATTCATGGTAGAAAACGAACAATCCTATAATCTAACAGTAGAAGAAGAGAATAAACTCATTTCAGGAGAATACCGCAAAGTGCTTCGAAATGGAGGTTTTTCTTCTGATAAGAATGCGAAAATTCGAATCAGAAAAGCGCTTGACGTAGCACGTCAAGCTCATGATGGAGTGCGTAGAAAAACAGGTGAACCCTACATCATCCACCCTATTGCTGTAGCCAATATTGTTGTAAAAGAAATAGGTTTAGGTTCTACAAGCGTTGTATGCGCTTTACTCCATGATGTTGTAGAAGATAGTGACTTTACCATTCAAGATATTCGCGATTTATTTGGTGACACTGAGGCACGAATCATAGATGGCCTCACGAAGATTGAAGGACTTTTTGATATGTCTGTTTCCTTACAAGCAGAAAACTATCGGAAAATCATTCTTACACTAGCTGACGATGTGCGTGTTGTGCTCATTAAGCTTGCTGATCGGCTACATAACATGCGTACCTTATCTGGTATGCGTAGAGACAAGCAATGGAAAATTGCTTCTGAAACCCTTTACATTTACGCTCCTCTTGCCCATAGACTGGGTCTTTTCCAAATTAAGAGTGATTTAGAAGATTTAGCCTTAAAGTATAAATCTCCTAACTACTACAACGAAATTGAATCAAAACTAGATAAGTCTGCAGATGTGCGACAGCGATTCATTAATCGATTCATTCTCCCCATTAAGCGCGCCTTGAAAGACGAAAACATTGAGTTTAAAATTCAAAGCAGACCTAAAAGCATTTACTCCATTTATCGCAAAATGCGCAAAAAGAACATTCCTTTTGAAGAGGTGTATGATGTGTTTGCAGTTCGCATTACGGTAGATACAGATTATGAAAATGAAAAAGCATTGTGCTGGAGGGTGTATTCACTTATCACCGATTTTTACAAACCCAATCCAGATAGGTTAAGAGACTGGATTTCGACTCCCAAACAAAACGGATATGAATCACTGCACACCACCGTAATGAGTCCAACAGGAAAGTGGGTTGAAGTGCAAATACGATCTAAGCGAATGGACGAAGTAGCCGAGAAAGGCGTTGCTGCCCATTGGAAGTATAAAGGCCATAAAATATCGGCAGAAAATGCTTTGGAAGACTGGATCAACAGAATAAGAGAAATATTAGAAGACCCGGAAACTGACGCCATCGATTTTGTGGATGATTTTAAACTCAACCTCTTCGCAAAAGAAATATTCACCTTTACACCCAAAGGAGAAATCATCTCTCTCCCACATGATTCAACGGCTTTAGACTTTGCATTCGAAATCCACTCAGATTTAGGAAACAAATGCATAGGAGCCAAAGTGAACCAAAAACTGGTTCCAATCAGCTACAAACTTAAAAGTGGAGATCAAGTTGAAATACTTACGTCAAAAGTGCAACACCCTTTCGCCACCTGGCTCGACTTTGTGGTTACCGCCAAAGCCAAATCTGTGATTCGCACTTATTTAAAGCAAGAGAGAAAAGACACCATAGCCCAAGGTAAAGAAGAAGCAAAAAAAATGTTTACCGATTTAAAAGTCGAGTTCAATGATGAAAATCTTACACAACTTTCTATCAATCAGCAATTCAGTAACCTTAACGACCTCTATTATAGCTTCGGCATTGGCGGCATCAATAAAACCAAGATTAAACGCATAAAAACGTGGAGAGGAAAGTTGGTTGCCAAACAAAAGAACGAAAACTCGCAGTCGTTAGAAGAAATTATGGAAGCCACTAGAGGCAATAGAAAAAGCTCTTTGGTGCTCGGTTCCAACACTTCAGACCTCAATTACATTCTTGCTTCTTGCTGCAATCCAATACCCGGAGATGAGGTAGTTGGTTTTATTCGAAGAGACGGAGTCATTGCCATTCATCGCGTTAACTGTGTGAATACGGAAAAATTATTGGGCAATTACGCCTACCGTGTGGTGCGCACTACATGGGATCCACAAAAAGAGAGTATTCAGTTTCTAGCTGGAATCAAAATCTCTGGCATTGATAGAACAGGAATCATCAATGACATTACACGCGTTATCTCTAATGAAATGACTGTGAACATGCGCTCCATTTCTTTCGATAGTAGCGATGGTGTTTTCACCGGAAACATCATGCTATTCGTGCACCATACCAGTCACCTTAAGGACTTAAGAACCAAATTAAAAGCATTAAAAGGAGTACTCAAAGTGGAGCGTGTTGAATAATTCACCGAATTCTGTTCAGAACACTTTCAAAACAGAGGAAAACATACAGATTAAGCACTACCTTTGCCAGCTTCAATAATCAAATGGCTGAGATTACAAATAGAGAACAGGCGAGACAGATTTTCGCCACTTTTTTAGTCAAGAATGGGCATCGCAAAACCCCGGAGCGCTTTGCCATACTTGATGAAATCTATAACCACGAAGGACACTTTGATGTAGAATCGCTCTACCTTTTAATGAAGAATAAAAAGTACCGCGTAAGCCGCGCTACGCTCTACAATACCATTGAGTTGCTTCTAGCATGCAACTTAATTCGCAAGCATCAATTTGGGAAAAACATGGCGCAGTTCGAACGTTCGTTTGGGAACCGTCAACATGATCATGCCATTGATATTGAAACTGGAGAAGTTCGTGAATTTTGCGATCCTCGAATTCAACTCATCAAAGATGCTGTAGCCGATATGTTCGGGGCAGAAGTGTTTCATCACTCGCTCAACATATTTGTGAAATTTAAAGACTCTAAAGATCAAAACTCGACAACATAACATTCCAACACATGAAAGTTGATGTATTATTAGGTCTCCAATGGGGAGATGAAGGAAAAGGGAAAATCGTTGATGTACTTACCCCTGAATACGACATTATTGCTCGTTTTCAAGGCGGCCCCAATGCTGGACATACCTTAATCTTTAACGGAATTAAACACGTACTTCACACCATACCATCAGGCGTTTTCCGAGCGGATACAGAAAACATTATAGGAAATGGAGTGGTGATAGACCCTGTTATTCTCAAAAAAGAAATTGAGAACCTACAAGCAAGAGATGTTGATGTACATGCCACACTGCAAGTCTCTCGTAAAGCTCACCTCATTCTTCCAACACATAGATTGTTAGATGCAGCTTCTGAAACGGCAAAAGGTAAAAACAAGATTGGTTCTACTCTTAAGGGAATTGGACCAACTTACATGGATAAAACAGGCAGAAATGGCCTACGTGTAGGCGATATTGAAGAACCAAATTTCAACGAAAAATACGGCAAACTGAAAGCTAAGCATCTCGATATGCTTGCTCGATTTGACTTTGAACCAGAAGGTTTAGAAAAAATGGAAGCTGAATTCATGAATGGCATTGAATTGTTGCATTCATTGACTTTGATTGATAGCGAACACGTGATGAATGCTGCCATCAAATCAAGCAAGAAAATTCTTGCAGAAGGTGCACAAGGTTCTCTCCTAGATATTGATTTCGGCTCTTATCCATTTGTTACCTCATCAAACACAATATGCGCGGGTGCATGCACCGGATTGGGAATTGCCCCAAACAAAATTGGTGAGGTTTATGGTATTTTCAAAGCCTATTGCACACGTGTAGGCAGCGGGCCCTTCCCTACTGAATTAATGGATAAAGATGGAGAGGACATTCGCAAAGCGGGTGGAGAATTTGGTGCAACAACCGGTAGACCAAGACGTTGCGGATGGATTGATCTTCCAGCACTTAAATATGCCATTGTCATTAACGGAGTTACTCAATTGATCATGACCAAAGCTGATGTATTGAGTGGTTTTGCTGAAGTAAAAGTGTGCACACACTACGATTACAAAGGCGAGCAAATTGATTATTTCCCTTACGATGTAGATACTTACGAAGCAAAGCCCATTTACAAGAGTATAAAGGGATGGAAACAAGACCTTACTGGAATTACCAACATCAACGACTTGCCAGCTGAATTGAATGAATACATCACCTATTTAGAGAAAGAATTGGAAGTGCCAATTTCCATTGTTTCAGTAGGTCCAGATAGAAAGCAAACGCTTTTTCGCAAGTAATTTGACGTGAAGAAATATTGGGTATTTAGTATCATATTCTCTTTGGGGTTCCTTATCGGGACCCCTTTTGACATTTTAGCCCAAAGCAAAATTAAAATCATAGGTGCCAAACGCCTTAAGCAACAAGACAGCCCTCTAGGCCCTGTGCGTCAATTGATTGGAGATGTTCGATTGAAGCAAGATGACACTTTCATGTTTTGCGATTCAGCCGTTATTTTAGAAGATTCTAATATCGTAAAAGCCTTTGGAAACGTTCGCATGAACAAAGGGGATTCCCTTTTTGTAGAAGGAGATTCTCTGCGGTATTATGGAAATAAAAAAATGGCCAAGTTGCGTGGAAATATTTTGTTGGAAGATCCCAGTCAAAAACTAAAAACTAACTACCTAAATTACGATATGAGCAATGATATTGCTTATTACCTCTATGGCGGAACCGTTACCAATAAAAAAGACAATACCCAACTAAAGAGCGAAAGCGGCTACTATTATTCCAATACCAACCAATTTATTTTTAAAGACAAGGTGAGTTCTACTGCTGATGACTACATCATCGACTCTGACACCATGCATTACAATACGCTAAGTAAACAAAATCGATTTTTTGGACCCACAACCATTTGGTCTGACAGCACAGAGATTTATTGCGAATACGGTTGGCTAGATCAAGAAAATGATTTGGCAGTTCTATCACGCAATGCGTCCATTAAAAACAAAGAAATAGTGCTGAAAGGTGACAGCATCCGATACAAGCAGGAAGCGGGGTTTGGTGAAATATTTGGTCATGCGTGGATAGAAGATACCGCCAATCATGTGATTGTAACAGGAGATTACGCCTGGTACAACCAAGTAGACTCCACGTCATTCGTAACAGGCAAAGCGCAGATGATTCAGGTTATGGATCAAGACTCTTTGTTCTTACATGCAGATACACTACAAACGGTAGATGATTCTACGGGAACACATAAAGAAATTCAGTGTTTTCACCATGTAAAGTTCTACAAGAAAAGCATCCAAGGAAAATGCGATAGCATGGTCTTTTTCCAGGCTGCCGACAAAATATCAATGTACAGAGAACCTACTGTATGGAGCGATTCCAATCAAATTACTGGCGAGCACCTCAACCTATTCATGAACGAAAACTCCATAGACTCTATAGAAGTGATAGACAATGCATTGATTGTTTCTCAATTCGACTCTATCCATTTTAACCAAATCAGAGGACGTTTACTCACTGCTTATTTTAAAGAAAATGACTTGTACAAAGTCTTCATAACTGGAAATGGAGAAAGCAATTACTTTATTGCAGATGAAAAAGATTTGCTGCTAGGAATGAACCATATCATGTGCAGCGATTTTCAAATTGATTTGAAAGACAACGCGGTCCAAAACATCAAAGCCTACGTTCAACCCGATGCCACTTTCTATCCACCAAAAGACTTTAGTGAAGAAATATTATTTTTTAGGAGTTTCGTTTGGTTGGATGAAATTCGACCTAAATCAAAATTCGATATATTTAACTGGCCTTAATGGAGGAGCATATGGAGCAGGTAGTAAAATTTAGAGTGCTGGTAGACCGCAAAGAGAGTGAAGATATTTTTAGGGATATTGAAATGCTAGGCAGCCATACCTTCGTTGAGTTGCATAGCGCAATTCAAGAAGCATTTGCTTTTGACAACTCTCAAATGGCCAGTTTTTACATCAGCGATGAGAACTGGGAAAGAGGACAAGAAATTGCCTTGATGGATATGGGATTACCTGGTGCTAAACCTGAGGAAACACCTTTGACTATGTCAGAAGAGCCTATTGCTCAGCATGTAGTTACTCAAGGGCACAAACAGTTTATCTATGTGTTTGATTTCTTTTTGATGTGGACTTTCATCATAGAGGTTATTTCTGTAGATCCTCTGAAATCAGTTTCTAGCGATTACCCCAATGTTTCATTGTCTTACGGAGAAGCCCCTGATCAATACAGCAAAGAACCCGATACCGATTTTGGCGGAACCATGGATATGGACAATCCTTTTGACGATGAGGATTCCCCATATGATGATGCACTCAATTGATTCATGACCTCTCCAACAATTAGAGTCATTACTGGGCCAACAGCAGTTGGTAAAACAGCCCACACCATTGCTCTTGCCAAAGAGCTAAATACCGAAATTGTTTCTTTCGATAGCCGTCAGTTTTACAGAGAACTTTCTATTGGAACCGCTAAGCCAAGTGTTGAGGAGATGCAAGGTGTTCCTCATCATTTCATAGGGTCGCACTCCATTTCGAGCCACATTTCTGCCGGCCAATTTGAAAAGTTAGCATTGCCTAAGGTATATGAGGTCATTGATAGAACAGGCACCTGCATTTTAACTGGTGGCTCAGGCTTATTTCTAGACGCAGTTTTGTATGGCCTAGATGAGTTTCCAGATGTTTCTCCTGCAATTCGTAAAAGTTTAAGAGAAACATTTCAAAAAGAAGGTCTTGCTCCTCTTCAAGAAAAGTTAAAGGCTAGTGACCCTGCTTATTTTAATCAAGTCGATATTGAAAATCATTCTCGAATTATTAGAGCCTTGGAGGTGATGGAAAGCTCTGGGAAAACCTACTCCTCTTTTCTCAATCAAAAGAAAGAAGCTCGAGCCTTCACCCCTAGAATAGAAGTGCTTTCACGTGAGCGCTCCGAACTGTACAATCGCATCAATGCCCGTGTAGACCAGATGATGGAGATGGGACTCTTAAATGAAGTGGAATCCGTTCGTGGCTATCAACAGCACAGTGCATTACAAACTGTGGGCTATAAAGAACTATTCGCCTATTTAGATGGAATGCTCAGCCTCGAAGAAGCAATTGAAGAGATTAAGAAAAACAGCAGGCGCTACGCCAAGCGTCAAATCACTTGGTTTAAGAGGTATGAAAATGCCGAGTGGTTAAATCTGACTAATTGACCCACCTATTCAAAAAACTTCAAATTACTCGCGTTAATTTTTACATTTAACTCTTTGATAGACTCTTCCTGGATGGTGTTCCAGTGCTCTATGTGAACGTTGGCTTGTTTACTCAATTGATCAAAAACAGCTAAAGCTTGATCCGTAGGTGCATAAGAACCTACTTGGCTTAAGGCGCCTACATGGCCAATTTTATTATCAAGTTGAATGGGATAGTTTAAGGGATCCTGAGCGCTTTTCGATTTGGTCTGATGCAATTGATTCTCAATGTGGGTAATCTCCTCCTCTAGTACATGAATCTCGGCTAAAAGATTTTTTTGATCCACTTGATTGGTATCCAACAAGTCGGCTACCATGTCCAAGCGTTTTTGGGTTTTCCTAATGCTTTTTAGACACTCATTGATTGCATTCATTTGATCGCATACTTCAACAATAAAATCAAATTGCGCTTTGCGTTCTTCTGGGGTAGACTCGCTGCTAGGGTCTACCAATAAATTAAAATGCTGATCGTGAATTTCTCCTGCGCCTTCCATAATTAAGAGGTATTGACCTTCAATGGCTTTGGGTCCTTTTCTTAACGACCACCACAAAATATCTCCTTTAATTGTGTTAACCCCTTTGTAATACAAATCCCAATTAAACACGTTTAAACCAGCTTCTAACTCAAGCTTATTATCTCCTTCTGTCGAGAAGGTTTTAGCCGTATCTCCTTGTGCATCCAACACATAAAAAGAAAAAGAAGAGTCTGCCATATTTTCTGGGATGTAGCACTGAATGATTAGCCCTCCCACTCTATTGGTTCCCGCAGTTCTAGAAGTTTTACGAGCCTGCCAACCTGGATAGATGAAAGTGGGTGAAGGTTCAAAGAGTTTCACTTCTTCTGGCTTCGTTTCTTCGAGTTTTTGCAAGGGTGTAATGTCATCAAGCATCCACAAGCTTCGGCCTTGTGTTGCCACAATAATTTGTTGGTTTTTCAATGCAATATCGGTAATGGGTACTATGGGAAGATTATTGTTGAAAGAAGTCCAATCGGAACCTTTATTGAAAGAGATGTACAAGCCACCTTCTGTTCCTGCATACAGTATGTTTTCATTCTTTAAATCGGCACGGATCACACGTGTAAAATGCCCTTCAGGTATACTTCCAGAAATATTGCTCCATGTTTTGCCAAAATCGCTCGTGTAAAACAGATAAGGTTTGTAATCTCCAAGTTTGTAGCATGTTGCCGCTAAGTACAATCCTTCTGGATTGTGCGGATCTATTTCAATGCTGTTGATTAAACTCCACTCGGGTAAGCTTTTTGGCGTTACGTCTGTCCATTCTTCTCCACCATTTTTGCTCAAGTGCACTAATCCATCATCAGTACCTACCCAAAACACGCCTTCTTCATGAGAAGATTCCGCTGCAGCAAAAATGGTACAGTAATATTCTACGCCTGTGTTGTCTTTGGTGATTGGCCCTCCAGAAGACTGCATCTTACTGGTATCGTTTCGTGTGAGATCTGGACTTATGGTTTGCCAGCTCTGCCCCTCATCTATGCTTACGTGCAGGTGGTTAGAGGCCACATAAAGTTTTTTAGGGTTATGAGGTGAGAAAAAAACCGGGAAATTCCATTGAAAGCGGTATTTCATGTTCTCAACACCATAACCCAAAGGGTTATTTGGCCAAACGTTGATGGCTCGTGTTTCTTTTGTTTCATGATTGTATCGGGTCAAATACCCACCATACGAACCACCATATACAATATTTGGATTTAACGGATCTGCCGCTATATGACCTGATTCTCCACCAGCAGTAGATTCCCAGTTAGATTCTGTGATGGATCCCCCTTTGGAACGGTGTTGAATACGCACAGTGCTGTTGTCTTGCTGAGCGGCTAAAATGTGGTAAGGAAAGGCATTGTCTGTGCTCACTCTGTAAAACTGAGAGGTGGCTTGGTTGTGATAGGTAGACCAATGGTCGCCACCATCGTAGCTCACTTGCGCTCCACCATCATCTCCAATAATTATGACTTCTGGATTCTCGGGAGAAATCCACAAATCATGGTGATCTCCGTGTGGCGCATTCTTTCCCTTAAAAGTACGGCCACCATCCGTAGACACTTGGTAATTGACGTTCATCACGTACACTTTATCTGCGTCTTTGGTATCAGCATAAATGCGTGAATAGTACCAAGCGCGTTGCCTTAGATTGGCTTTCTCATTCACCTTATTCCAGGTTTCTCCTCCATCATTCGATCGAAAAACTCCCCCTTTTTCATTTTCAATAATTGCAAAAATGAGATCTGGCTTAACGGGAGAAATTGTTATTCCTGAAATGCCCCAAATTCCTTCTGGGAGCCCCTCTCTTTCATGGATATCTTCCCATGTTTTTCCACCATCAAAAGATTCAAAAATGGAACTGCCTTCTCCACCACTGCTAAAATCATAAGCAGTTCTTCGCACATTCCAAGTAGCTGCAAGCACGTGTTCTGCATCGCTTGGATCTATTACTAAATCTACTGCACCAGAGCGGGAATTAGAGAATAAAACTTTTTCCCAAGACAATCCGCCATCAATGGTTTTGTATACGCCACGGTCTTCTGTGTCTTTGTAAAGGTCTCCCAACACCGCGGCATAAGCAATGTTCTCATTTCTAGGGTGTATGCGAATGCGTGAAATGTGCTTGGCTTTTTCTAATCCGATAGAACGCCATGATTTACCACCATTGTCAGAGCGCCATGCTCCCCAGCCGTAAGAAACATTTCCGCGAACCGTTTTTTCACCACCACCAGCATACAAAACATTGGTGTTGCTTTCACTTACTGCCACTGCACCAATAGACCCACCAAAAAAGCCATCAGAAACGTTGAACCATGTTCCTCCACCATCTTGGGTTTTCCATACTCCACCGCCTGTAGACCCAAAGTAAAACACATTCGTTTGGCCGGGAACCCCCGTTACCGCGCATGAACGCCCACCTCTAAAAGGCCCAACCAAGCGCCATTCAAATTCTTGCGCACGTTCTTGGCTCCAAGTAAGTTCTTGCGATTGAGAAGGAAGCATGATGAGAGAAAAAAGGGAGATGAGGAAGAGAATTCTAATTGGCATATAAGATTGTTTGAATGCGAAAAATAAGGGAATTTTATTCATTCTTAAGTGAACCATAGAACAACAGAGTATCCTTGTTCTTGTTTGTTTGGATAAAGGCGATTCTTTGCGGAGTGTAATGGCATTGATTTTTAAAAAACTTGAGCTCAAACGTGTACTGTATCCGGCCCTTCAAAAGCCACTTCGATAAAATGCGATCATACCGGCCCTTCGACTCCCATGAGGGGCCTCCATCTAACAATGAGTCAAACACTTAGCCAGAAACTGAGCGGAGTCGAAGTGGGAGCACCTCCCTTCTCATAATTATCAAAACAAAAAGCCCTCGAAGCAATTGCTCCAAGGGCTTATTAAAATGAACTTGAAAATCGAATCAGTTCTTGCTAATTCTTTTTACTTCGCCAGTAGCGTTTTTAATCACATACAAGCCAGAGTTGAATTCGCTCATATCAATGATTTGAGTTTGAAGGAATTCGCCAACTTGTTTTCCAGAAAGGTCAAATACTGTGTAATCTCCTACTTTGTTAGAACGGATGATTCCGTTGGTTGGATTTGGATACACATTCCATACTGAATTTGCATTCAATTCTTCGGTTCCAACACCTGTGCTAACACCTGTTAATTCAAATACAGTAATTGTTCCGCTAATTTCATTTGCCGTAACCACATAGTAATTTGAAGAATTAGACATTGATGGAGAGATGTACAATACATCTTCGACTCCTAAATCTCCAATTGAATCGTTCGTTACATCATTAATTGCAGCATCTTGTACACTGAAATCTCTATTATTTACATACTGAATGAATTCTGGATTCATTGGATCAGTGACATTGTATAGCATTACACCACCAATTCTTTCTAAACCGATGAATGCATATACACTGTCACCTATAGTCGCAACTTCTACAGCTTCTGGTTCTGGGCCTTTGTTATCAGATCTTCCTTCAAAATCATCATTCTCATCATTACCTGAATTGAAATCATCAGGGAATTGATCTGCTGTAATAGTCTCAAGGTCTTCACCTGAATCCCAAACCAAAGCTCCTGTTGTTGCATTCCAAATTGAGAATGAACGTGCTCCGTATGAGTACAACTCATCAAAATCTCCGTCACCATCAGTATCTCCATTTGCAGTAGTCATATTCAAACGGCCAATTTGATCGTCTTCTTGAAGGTCATTAGCATTTGGGAATGCAGTTGGATCTAGGTTTACATCCTTAATTCTCTCTTCTTCAGAGTAAGCATCGTAATCACGTGCGTCACCTTCGTTTGCTGTTACAACATACCCTTGTCCACCCACTTCGTAATAAGTAATAGCATCTGGTTGGTACATTCCATAAACAGGGATCGTTCTAATATCTACTCCAGCATCTCTATCTGAAGGATCAATTCCCATACCCGGCATACTATGGTCTTTGAATCCTAAAGCTACAACAGCATCTACTGAACCTGAATTCAAATCTACTATTGCTAAACCATTGTTCTCTTGAAGGCATACATATGCCACTTCCGAATTTTTACTCACAGCCACATACTCAGGCTCTAAATTTTGCTCAACAGCGTTTACATAAGCTCCTACTACTACAACGCTATCAAACTGATACGTTCTACAGTCCGATGTATTTGCTGTGTACATGAAAGCTACACTCACATTCTCATTACCTACATAAGCAGAAAGATCTACAAGACCAGATTGAGTCCAAGTGTAACCACCAGTTGTTGGCCAATTCGCAAGGCTTGTAATAGTATCCCAAGTTGCAGAATAAATATCGTTTCCTTCTACATAATCTGTAGAAATCAACAATTCAAGAGAATCTCCAGAGAAGTTGTATGCTGAAGAGAACTCCATTCCCGCATTTGTAAAATCTCCTAAAGTGAAATTGTTAGAAACAATGTAGTCTTCTTGATTTTGACAACCGCCATCGAAACCAGAAATACGAGCATACAACTCAGCAGAACCAGAAGGGAATTCATACTCACCCCAAGTTCTTGTAGCTCCAGCTTTATTGAAAACTGACCAGTTGTTGAAAACGGTATCGAACTGAATGGTATCTTCTTCTTGGAAATCGTCTTCAAATGTTACTACGAAATCTGGTCCGAAAATGCGAACATCAGGATCGATAGAAACACCACCAAAATCAGCAGTGGTTACGTTTGCTTGTGTGATGTTGGCAATACCGCCAGAAACATCAATCACACTAATTGTTCCTTCTGGATCACGCAAATAGTCATCACTTGGTTCACCTTCATTTGCTACAACAACTTTTTGTCCATCAGGAGTAAATGTCACCATGTCTGGCAACGCACCCACTGTAACTTGACTAATGAAGTTACCTGTCATGTCGAAGAATGCAATAACACCATTGTCTTGCTTTTCATCAGCTTCAACAGCCACAGCAACCACACCATTGTAAGCAGAAACGCTATTTACACCACCGCCATACATATCTAAGTTAACAACAGCTGTGCTGGTAAGGTTAGCCGGATCGGAAAAATCTAAAAATTCAATCTCGTTCGTGCTTGCATTGGAAAATATAAGCGTTTGAGATGTCGAATCAAATGTTACAATCTCCGCAGCACCATCATCGAAAATACCTGTGCGGTAAGTTGAGACAAGGTCCATAGACACTTGAGCATAAGAGGAAAGAGCTGTAAAAATAGCTCCCATTAAAGTGTAGATTTTTTTCATTTCTATCTAGTTTTAAGATTTGTTACGAATTTAGTATGAGGGCATAACTGCACTATTAGCGAGAAATGAATGCTGTGTGAAGATTACTTAACCTGGTGTAAATATCTGTGTTGTTAACTTTATGGAGGTAATAGAACAGTGTTGAACCTATAATAACTGGGCGATCAAAAACAAAAAAGCCCCGATATAATCGAGGCTTTTATCATTTAAAACTTACAAAGCGCTATTCGTTGCTGTTTTGATCTTTGTTGGATGATTTACCACTGTTTTTTTGAGGACGCCCAATGGAATCTCTCATCTGCGTATCTGCCTCAATGTTTCTCATTTTGTAGTAATCCATAATACCTAGATTCCCACTTCTGAATGATTCTGCAATGGCCGCAGGAATCTCAGCCTCAGCCTCAATTACTTTGGCTCGCGCGTCTTGGGCTTTCGCTTTCATTTCTTGTTCTGCTGCAATGGCCATAGCTCTTCTTTCTTCCGCTTTGGCTTGTGCAATTTTCTTATCTGCTTCTGCTTGATCTGTTTGCAGCTCCGCACCAATGTTCTTCCCTATGTCTACATCGGCAATATCAATAGAGAGAATTTCAAATGCAGTTCCCGAATCCAAACCTTTTTTCAATACTGTTTTTGAAATGATATCTGGATTCTCCAATACTGCTTTATGCGAATCTGCAGAACCAATGGATGATACCACGCCTTCACCAACTCGGGCTAATACTGTGTCTTCTCCTGCACCCCCAACCAATTGGCGAATACTTGCTCTTACTGTTACGCGTGCCTTTGCAATCAATTGAATCCCGTCTTTCGCTACTGCTGTTACAGGAGGTGTCTCAATAACTTTTGGGATTACGCTCATTTGAACGGCTTCAAATACTTCACGACCTGCTAAATCTATGGCTGCTGCCGCATTGAAATCTAAATCGATATTCGCTTTATCTGCACTAATCAAGGCTTTTACCACATGCTGCACTTGACCACCGGCCAAGTAATGAGCTTCTAGCGCGTTGATCGAAAGATCTAGGCCTGCTTTAGTGGCGTTGATAGCTGCATCTACAATCATACCCGGTGGCACACGTCTCCAACGCATGACTACCAATTGAACTAAGGAAATGCGCACACCTGAAATGATGGCTCTGAACCACAATCCTACAGGAACGAAATAAAATACGATCCATAATAAAACAATGGCTCCAACGATCATAGCGATGGTAAGGCCTACACTTCCGCCCGATTGGGCCAGCAAAATTGCATTCATAGTTTAGTTTTTAGGTTTTACTAATATTCTTGTTCCTTCTATTTGTACCACTTCTACTTTGGTTTTTGGATCTATCAAATCCCCAATAGAAGTTAACTCAAGCTCTTGATTTTGGATGATTCCTTTTCCTGTTGGTGCTAAGCGTCCAATGGTTTTCCCTTCATCTCCAATAGCCACAACCGCATCTTTATTAATGAACTCTCCGCCTTTTATGCTCTCGCTAATGGTCACACTTTTCCAAGACTTGGGCTGTAGCGCTTTATAAATAAAAAACACGGAAAGAAACAGCGCTACTCCAGTATTGATCCAACCGAAAGTAGTGCTTACATCAAAGCCAAAAAAGATACTTGCGCAAAGCAGTACAATACCTATTATACCAACTATACCTGTACCTGGAATAACAAGTATTTCTATGAGAAGAAGTAAGATACCTATGGCCAGAAGAGTCAGTGCAATTGTCATGTTATTTCACCAAAGATTTTGCAACGGGAATATACGTATTAATATCGTTGATTCTTCTTTCGTTTGAAGGGTGAGTACTCATCCATTCTGGTGGTGCAGCACATCCACTTTGAGACATTCTTGTCCAAAATTCTGCAGCTACTTCTGGATTGTAACCTGCCTTAGTCATAAATACCAAGCCCATTTTATCTGCTTCAGATTCATGGTTCCTACTATATGCCAACACCCCAAAGTTTGAGCTTAATCCATATGCCGTTTGGAATAGAGCTCGGGTTGTTTCAGGTTCTTGGCTCATTGCCAAAGAGAGCGTAGTATTCCCCATTTCTTGAATCATTCCTTGGCTCATTCGCTCATTGCCATGCCTTGCAACCGCATGAGCAACTTCATGCCCCATAACAACCGCAATACCCTCTTCATCCTCGCATATTGGCAAAATCCCTGTGTAGAAAACCACTTTACCTCCGGCCATACACCAAGCATTTACAGTTGGGTCATCTACCAAGTTGAATTCCCAATTGAAGTCTTTTACACGGTCTGCATGCCCATTTTCTTTCAAAAACTCTTCGCACGCTTTCGCAATTTTATCTCCTACTTTCTTTACCAATTGTGCTTGCTCATCGTAGTCACCCACCACTGCATTAGTAGCAATAAAATCATTGTATTGCACCAAGCTCATTTGAACTAATTCAGACTCGTTCATCAAACTTACTTGTCTTCTGCCGGTAATAGGCACCGTTGTGCATCCCACAAGAAATACCGTACAGAGTATTTTAAGCGCTTTATTCATGATTATTCGATTTCGGCAGACAAACCTTTGTTCAAAAGGGCACTGCACTTAGGTTCAAGCTCCTCGTATGATCCACTTTTTACATCACATTTCCCTTTGTAATGCACTATAATGGCGCATTGCTCTGCTTGTTCTACTTCATGCTCGCAGATAGAAACTAGACAATTGATGACGTGATCAAAAGTGTTGACTTCATCGTTATAAAGAACAATTGATTTTTTGGGAGTCTCTTCCGTAAGTACATCAAAATCTTCCTGTTCTAAGGGATTGTATTCGTTTGTCAATGATTTCGTTAGCATGTTTACCTTACTACTTTTCCGTCTTTATACTTAATGATGGTTGGCTTGGTCATATTGTTTCCTAGAAGGTCGTTCTTGAACACTGCGGCATCATCTATATTACCGAAATTGCCCAAAACATAGAAGGTGTTCCCATTATCTTTAATGAGCTTCACTCCTCTTGAAGTGTACTGCAAGATAACTGCAGCTTCAGCCACAGGAACATCGCCAGCATAAGGCCCCACCATGACACGATAAACTTCTCCTCTCACGAGTGGCGTCAAGTTCTTTTCTTTTTCGCTCAGTTCGGCTAAAGGAGTACCTGTGTTACCAGCATTCTCTTCTTGACCAGCAGTGTTTTCTTCTTGACCGTTTTGATCTTCACTTGGTTGTTCTTCTGGTCCAACAGGGTCTCCAGCTTCTGCTTGTCCGCTACTTTCAGTTCCAGTAGAGCTTTCGGTCGGTATTTCTTCTTGACCTGTATTCGCGTTTTCTTGAGTGTTTTGGTTGGTGTTTTGACCAACATTCTGATTTGATTCAGGAAGGGCAACACCACCAGAAGCAAGGTTTCTGGCTTCGCTTACTTTTACGCGTTCGCCTTGGTGGTAAGCCGTTACAAAAGCATCGGGAATACCAATGGCTACAATATTGTTCTTGGCTTCAATGGCGGCCGCTACAGTATTAAATATACCACTTGAATAGCGCATCAATCCGCGATCTGTTTCATCTGCATAAATCGGAGTAATGTTGAATAAGTCTCCGGGAGGTGTTTCTTTTGAGTATACTCCTATTTGAACGGTGTAGAACAACAATGGTAATTCTTTCACTGGAGTCACTTGACCAATTGATTGGCCAAAAGACACCTCAGATGGACGCACATTTTCGATTTCAATGGGCACATCTGGCAATTCATCTGGAGCTGGAGCTGGAGCAGTTCCAGAAGCCAACATTGTACGCGCTTCGGTAGTTGAAATACGTTCTCCATCTAAATATGCAACTACAAAGGCATCTGAATATCCTAAACCTCTGATGTCATTCTTGGCATTATTTGCAGTATTAAAATCAGTAAATAACCCAGCGGTGTAGCGCTTTAGACCACTTGCTGTTTCTTCATAAGACACAGGTGCGAAGCCTGTGAACATTCCTTTCGGAATAGCCTTAGAAAATGCGCCCACTTGAACTTTGAATACCAATCCATCTGGCAATTGCAATGCGGGAATTGGATTTTCATCGGAGTAAAATTCTTCACCTGATTTGATGGTGAATTCTGTTGGTACATCAGCT
>CBFHSD010000041.1:0-21377 GCA_965658375.1 Salibacteraceae bacterium | reverse complement strand
CATGGAGATTTTTTGTGATCCATGTAAAGACCCTGAGCATGTGATGGATCTTGATTCTCAAGAGAAAATGATCAAGGCTTTGGCTGCATTGCCAAACGGAGTGTTTAGAATGAGTACAGACGTTGAAGATTTGGTTGAAACATCGAGCAATTTAGCACGCGTATTAGTGAAAGATGGTGAGTTTCTATGCCAAAGTTTGCAGCGCAGTTCTGTAGAATCTCAGAAATGGGAAGTAGCAAGAAGCGTGAAAGCAGCTTTTGAATTAATGGGTGCTCATGTAGAAAATGATGGGTCTTATCCTGGTTGGACACCAAAACCAACAAGTGCCATTGTATCAATGATGTCTGAGCTTTACCAAGAGCTATTCAGCGAAAAACCGCATGTAAATGCATGTCATGCTGGTTTGGAATGCGGAATTTTAGGGGTGAATTACCCCGGTATGGAGATGATTTCTTACGGACCTACCATAAGAGGAGCTCACTCACCAGATGAGCGCGTTCAAATTAGCTCCGTTCAGAAATTTTGGAAGTACACGGTAGAAACCATGAAGCGTATTCCTAAAATGGTTTAAGCTTTTCTATAAGATACAAGAATGAGCACAAGAATAGCCGCTATTAGCGGCTATTCTTGTTGCAAGTCCTATCATTTAAGTACGTCATTCTCAGCAATTGTAAAAGGAAGAGGCTGAAGCTTTTCAAAGCTCAAAGAATTCGGTATTTTCGGGCAAAATTCGATTTCATGGCATTAGCATCATACAAGCATACAGTAGTAGACCGTTTTATCCGTTACGCAAAGATTGATACCCAAAGCGATCCGCGTTCCACCACCATCCCATCTACCGAAAAGCAAAAGAATCTTGGAAGAGTATTGGTTGAAGAGCTTCACGAAATCGGAGTAAGTGATGCTGAAATGGATGAGTGGGGATACGTGTATGCCACCATCCCTTCAAATACAAGTAAGAATGTTCCAACCATTTGTTTTTGCTCGCACATGGATACTAGTCCAGATTGCTCTGGAGAAGGAGTAGAGCCAATCATTCATAAGAATTTTGATGGCAAAGCATTTTCGCTTCCTAAAGATGAGAGTGTCATTATGGACCCTGAGCGTTATGTAGGCTTGCAATCTCAAGTTGGAAATGATCTCATTACGGCAAGTGGTGATACTTTACTTGGTGCAGATAACAAAGCAGGAGTGGCAGAGATTATGGATCTGGCTACTTATTTAATGTCACATCCAGAAGTAAAGCACGGGGCAATTCGCATTCTTTTTACGCCAGACGAAGAAATAGGAAGAGGTGCAGACAAAGTAGATATTGATAAGCTTAATGCTCAATTTGGTTACACAGTAGATGGTGAGAAATTGGGAACCATTGAAGACGAGACTTTCAGCGCTGATGGAGTAAGTATAGAGATAGAAGGAGTAAGCATTCACCCAGGGTTCGCCAAAGGAAAGTTAGAAAACGCAGCCAAAGCCATGGCAGATGTTTTGGCGCTCTTACCCAAAAAAGGCTTGAGCCCAGAAACAACTTCTGGGAGAGAAGGATTCATTCATCCTTTAGAAATTTATGGAACGGCAGAAAAAGCGAAATCAACATTTATCATTCGTTCTTTTGTGGATGAAGAATTAACAACCTTAGAGGAGCAGTTAGAAGGTATTGTCAAGCAGGCAATGAAGAATTATCCAAATTCTACTTATACTTTCAAGGTAAGCGAGCAATACAGAAACATGAAACAGGTAATAGATCAAAACCCTGAAATTGTGAGTTATGCCGAGGAAGCTATTCAAAGAACAGGTTTAGAAGTTACCAAACGCAGCATACGCGGTGGTACCGATGGTTCGCGTTTGAGTTTTATGGGCCTACCTTGCCCTAATATCTATGCTGGAGAACATGATTTTCATAGCAAAGTAGAATGGACAAGTGTACAAGATATGCAAAGCGCAGTGCAAACTTTAGTTCACCTTGTTGAGATTTGGGAAGAGAAATCTTAATTCTAGTGGATGAAAGGCACCCTTTCTTAAGTCTAACACGTCATACATTCAAATAATCCTATGGGCATTAAACCGGCCATCTTCTTCATGATTTCCATATGCTGCGTGCTTTCACATACAAAGGCACAGCAATACATTGATTTAAACACATATACCCAAAAGAAAAGCACCGGCCAATTAACAGGTAATGAGAACATTCAGCATGTGTTTGATGCCCAATCTCAAGCAGGTGTTTCTCAGGAATTGCGTTCATCTTCAGTCAATAGTTGTGGCTGTTATATAGAACCCGATACAAGCTACACTCTTGCCATGCAGCCCAATGATGATGGTTCTACAGCCCTCATAAATTTGCCATTCGATTTTTGCTTTTACGGCACCCAAATGAGCGATGTGTATATCAACAATAACGGAAACGTGTCGTTCAATACACCTTTTGCAACTTATTCAGGAGTTTCTTTCCCATCCACCAATTTTGAGATGGTAGCCCCGTTTTGGGGAGATGTAGATACAAGAATTTCTGGCGGAGTAGCAGCAGGAGAAGTGTATTACAAGATTACACCCACAGCCATTTATGTGAATTGGGTAGATGTAGGCTATTACAACATGCAGTCTGACAAGCGAAATACCTTTCAGCTTATTTTAACAGACGGTAATGATCCTATTTTAGAACCGGGACAGAATGTGGCATTTTGCTACAAAACCATGGAATGGACCACTGGATCTGCTTCTGGTGGAACAAATGGATTTGGGGGAACTCCTTCTACTGTTGGAGCCAACAAAGGAGATGGAATAGACTTTATCCAATTCGGAAGATTCGATACTGCTGGCTCCTCATACGATGGTCCTTTTGGGCAGTATGATGGGGTTGACTGGTTATCAGACCAATCGTTTTTATTCAATGCATGCAACAGTACTAATATTCCTCCCATCTACACCAACGTTGAGCTGTGCGATACTTTTTACATCTGTTTAGAAGATACTTTGGATATTAATTTTTCTGTATTAGCTCCAGAACAAAGTCAAATTTGCACTATTCAGGCAGTGAATGCGCCACCTGGTTTTCAAATCAACAGCAATATAAGTGGAGTAAGTGCATCATTAGATGCTTCTTTTGTTGGATCTTCTGCTACAGTCGGGTTCAATACCTTATCGTTTATGGCTTTTGACAATGCCACACCAAGAGACACAACCTATGGAACTTTTGTTGTGTTTGTTGATAGTACAGTGTTGATTCCAGTTGTTCAGGGAGATTCTGTTTTATGCGACCAAGATTCTGTATTGTTAACTGTTCAAGGTGGAAGTTTTGATAGTTACCAATGGAGCACAGGCGCCAATGATACCTTATCAAGCATTCGTGTTCCCGCGGGGAATTACGGCATTACTGTTACAGAAGGAAATTGTGTGAAATCAATAGGTTTTGATGTGAATGATGTACCTATTCCTACCGTTCAAATTATTGGCGATCCTTTCTTTTGTATTGGCGATACCAGCATCTATACTGTACTCGATACTTTTGATACCTACTTGTGGAGTACTGCTGATACAAATTTCACAACTGCACTAGATACGAGTGCCAACTTGTGGATTGAAGTATCTAAAAATGGATGCTTTGCCGCAGATTCTTTAGCGCTGGGCTTGTGGGCATTGCCAGAACCAAGCATTACCGGAGATTCTTTGTATTGCCTTAATTCATTAGCTGCTATTGAAACTCAATTCTATGAAGGCTATTTATGGAGTACTGGAGATACCACCTCACAAGTGCAAGTAACTGAAGGTGTGTATGCTGTTCTCGTTACAGATACCAACGGATGTTCTAACGTAAGCGATACTTTTAGAGTAGCGTTGGTAGTGCCAAACCCCAGTATTTATGGCGATACAATTGCTTGTACAGATGAAGGAGTGCTTCTGTCGGGAGATTCTTCTAATCAAAGTTTTGTGTGGAGTACCGGAGATACTTCTCAGTCCGTTTTTGTACCATCGGGAACATACCAACTTACTGTTAAAGATTCAATAGGTTGTCTAGCAAGCTCGAGTAGAAACATTGTTGATGGTGGGAACCCAATAGCAGAATTTACATCAGAGCCTTTTTTGAAATCGCGTATAGGAGATCCTATTTATTTCTTCGATGCTTCTTCAACAGATTTAGGGGGGCTTAGCTCCTGGTGGTGGAATTTTGGAATTACCGATGGACCAGATGCCTTTGATCAAGACCCATCAACTATTTATTCAGACACTGGGTCTTACATGGTAACTTTAGCCATTCAAGATGAGTTTGGTTGTGTAGATTCAGTATTTAAAACTGTAAGCGTGGTGCTCGGTATTGAAGCCTCAAATGTGATTACGCCAAACGGAGATGGCATCAATGATTACCTGGTTTTTGAAAACCTTGATCTTTACGGACCAAGCCATTTGGTGATTTATAATCGCTGGGGACAGGTTATTTATGAACGAGATTATTACAAGAATAATTGGGATGCATACGACATATCTGATGGCGTTTATTTCTATAGTCTAACCATTCCGGAACTGGGGGAAACCATCAATGGGCACGTGACCATTGTTGGAAGTGTATGGTAGCTTACTGCTCAAATTTGAATGTTGCAACAACCGGATCGTGATCACTCAATTTGATTGAAGGGGCAGAAGCACTTACGGTTTCAAAATGTTCTGAGTGCAACAAGAAATCAATGCGCATGGAGGGCACAATTCCTTTTCCGAAATACGTATGTCCAAAACCACTTCCAGCTTCAAGAAAAGCATCTGATAAATCTTTGGTCAACATTTGATAGGTAAAAGAACTTCTAGTATCATTAAAATCACCGCCTAGAATTACAGGATACGGACAATTCTCTATATGTCTCGCAAGCTTATTTACCTGTAAAGCGCGTTTTTGACTTGCACCTTTAAACTTGTTAAACACTGTTTTCGAAGTGTACAGTTGATCATTTCTACCCGGGTTCCCTGTGTTTTCTATAAAGCTGTATTCTGTCTTGTTAAAGCCCAAACTTTCTAAATGCACATTGTAAACCCTAATGGTGTCGCTGTCTATTAACAAGTCAACAAATACATCCTTTGCTTTTCCTGTTTTAGGCCCTTGGCTAATAATACCTGTTTCTACAATGGGATATCGGCTAAAAATGGCCAGGCCGAAAAACCGTGGGCGAGAAGAGTTCCAAGTTGGTTGACGCTCAAAGTAATAATTGTAGCCTTTGAAAGTCCCGAGAAAAGGGGCTAAAGCACTGTATTGAGGTGCATCATCTACATGGTAGAATTCTTGGAAAAGTGCAATATCTGGTGCTTCTTCTCGCATATAAGCAAGCATTCCGGACAAGGTTTTTTTGTCGGTTTTCCACCCATACTTGTTAAAGAGGCGTACGTTGTATGTACTTATTTTAATATCTTTCTCAGAAGCTTGATTGGAAGTGAACTGAACAGCGTACCAATCGATCAGCCATGGGCTAGCTACCAACAATACCAGTAAAGATAGAAGGCACCATTTGCTTTTGAACAACAGCCACAATAAGAAGAACACCATGTTGATGGTTGCTAGATAGGGAAAAATCAGGGTAATAAATGCAAATACCCAAGCGTCAATTGGATCTATCCATGCTCCCACAAAGGAGGATATTAAGGCTAAAGCTGCCAGTAGGTTGCAGACAATGAACGCTTTCCGAATCATAGAGGGCTAATCGTTTCTTTTGGAAGCACGAAATAACAATTCTCTTTCTGATTTTGAAAGGCTGTCATACCCAGAACTGTTGATTTTATCAAGAATTTCATCAACCCGTTTTTCTAAATCGGTACTATTTGAGGTCTGTGAGCCTTTGTTTTTGGTGTTCTTGTGTACCACTCGCATGTGGCTTCTGGTTTGTTTTGTTCGGTTGAAAAAAGCTGCTATTTGTTCTAAAGGTGCTGCGAGGTTTGTTCCGTTTTGCAGTTGATTGATGTAAAAGAAACCAAAAAGGGCGCCCCCCACATGAGCAAGTTTACCACCCGTATTTAAATTGAAATCCAACACTGTCGAGGTTATGAAAATGAAGAGTGCCAGGTACTTGATTCTTACAGGCCCAATCAGAATCAAACTGATTTGGAAATTGGGTGTCAAGGTAGCTGCTGCTACTACCACGCTTAATACTCCACCAGAGGCGCCAATAAGAGCAGAGCTCCCACTAAATAGCCCTGGGAAAAAGGTGAAAACAGCGAACAATACTCCTCCTGCCAATCCGCCACCTAGATAGGCGTATAGCAGTTTTTCTTGTCCGAGTAAGTCTTGCAAAATTTTACCAAACCAGTAGAGCAAGAGCATATTCCAAAGGATGTGCAAAAATGCCACATGAGAGAACATATAGGTAAACAATGTCCAAAAGTGAAAGAGTACATCTATGCCTTTGGTTGGGATCCCGAACCAGGGAAGAAATTCTTTGTAGAACAATTCACCTTCGGGGCCAAAACCATAAGTAGCTTTTACGATGTTAAGGAAAATGAACACCACCACATTCAAGACAATGATTTGTCCCATGCGGTTATTGGTTCTAAAAACCGATTTTATATCGTTTGTAATAAAATTAGCCATGATTAATGCTCTTGGTACCCGTGATTCCCGCTTTGTTTGTCTTTTTTCTGCCAGATTTTAATCAATATCCAACCAAAAAGTAAACCACCTAAATGCGCAAAATGGGCTATGGATCCACCAGTCATGTTAAAGCCCATATACAACTCTGCTAGACCGTAAAACCCTACAAAATATTTTGCTTTAATGGGTACAGGAATAAAGATGAGCATAAGCGGTTGGTTTGGATAATAGAGGGCGAAACCCACTAACAAACCGAAAATGGCTCCGGATGCGCCAACAACCGGAGTGCGGTAAATGCTTTTTAATGTTTCAATATCTTCAAAAGAATAATCATAACGCATTAAATCCCAAGTAAACGAATCTGTAATGCTCATTACTTCTAAGCCTTGAACGAGGTAGTGCAAGAAAAATGCTCCTAAACCTGTAAAGAGGTAAAAGAAGAGAAAACGTTTTGCGCCAAGTGTTCGCTCTAGCACAGCTCCAAACATCCACAGTGCGAACATGTTAAAGAACAGGTGCGAAAAGCCCCCATGCATAAACATGTGAGAAGCAATTTGATAAGGCTTAAAATTGGGAGAATCAGGATAAAAGGCACCGAGTTCCCAAATTAAGTTCCAAGGTAATGCTACCGTTGCTAAGAACATCAATACGTTGATGATCAGTAGGTTTTTGGTTACTTCTGGCACATTGCTTAGAAAACCACCGCTGCTCCTTTGGTAATAATTCATCGGTTAAATAATTGATCTAGTTCGTTAATTTCTAAGTTGTGCATTACCAATTTACCTGTGGGTGAGGTAGAAGGATTTTCACAAGCGAAAAGTTGGTCTATTAAACTACGCATTTCTTCGTCTAAAAGTTTCTTTCCTGTTTGAATTGCTGTTTGGTTAGCCATTGCTCTGGCTAAGGCTTCTTGCTTTTCAAGTTGATTCGCAGACTGATTCAGTTTTTGGTTTTCCAACACAGACTCAAGTAATCCTTTGATTTCTTGCTCACCAGCGAAGGCAGGAACCCCTTGAATCACGAAGGTGTTCTTTCCAAAGTTGGATATATCAAATCCTAGAAATTGTAATTCTTGATGCATGCTTTTTATCAATTCCGCATCGCTGCTGCTTAATTCAACATGCTCAGGAAACAATTGTTGTTGCGAAGGTAGTGGTTCTTGAGCCATTGCTTTGATCATCTGCTCAAAGAGGATACGCTCATGAGCGCGCTTTTGGTTAATGAGCATAAACCCTCTTTTTGTTTGGGTAAGAATGTATTTACGATGCAATTGAAAAACAGGGTAGCCATGCATCTTCTCATCATCTCCATCAAAACTACTTCCAAAACTAATTTGCTTTGTGGAGTTCTCTTCTCCCTCATTTTTAAGCATATGAGGGGCGGCCATGTTGGCGAGATCTGGGTTTTGAGCGTAGAGTTTTTCCCAATTCTCTTTATTCGATTGTTGTAGAGCACTTAAGTTTTCTCTTGAGTAAACGGGTGCTTTTTTCTTCTTCGTTTCATGAAAAGGGTTGAAAGAAGTATCTATGGAAATTGTAGGGGCGCTAATTTCTTTTGTGGGGTGCAGTGGGACATTAAAACTGATTTCTTGATTAAAATCGAGCGAAGGTGAAATGTTATGCTTGCCTATGCCTTGCTTAATGGCTGCATTAATGATGCTGTAGGTAGCACGTTCATCTTCAAATTTAATTTCTGTTTTGGTAGGGTGTATGTTGATGTCAATGGTGGTAGGGTCCATCTCTAGGTTCAAGAAATACCCAGCATGGTGCCCGCTAGGAAGCAATTCTTTTACGGCATCATTGATTGCATGGTTAATGCTACCCGATTTAATGAAACGCTTATTGGCGAATAAGAATTGATCTCCTCTGGTTTTCTTTGTTTCTTGAGGATTTATGACAAAACCATGTACTTTTAAAATGCTTGTTTCTTCATCTACTGGAACAAGTTTGTTGTTGTAATTCTTGCCGAAGATTGAAACGATGCGTTGTCTGAAATTTCCACTGTTCAAGTGAAACACTTCGTGATCGCCATGATGAAAAGTGAACTTGATGCGCGGATTTGGCAGAGCTACTCGTTGAAATTCATCAATGATATGACGGTATTCTACTTGATCAGATTTCAGGAATTTTCTTCTTGCTGGAACATTGAAGAACAAGTTTTTTACTTGTATAGTAGTTCCTTGAGCACATTGAACGGGTTCTTGTGCTGCCACTTCTGAGCCTTCTACATGAAGTAAAGACCCCAATTCAGCATCGTGTGTTTTGGTTTTAATATATAAGTGAGCAATAGAAGCAATGGAAGCCATTGCTTCTCCTCTAAACCCCATGGTACGGATCGCAAACAAATCATCTGCTTTTCTGATTTTTGAAGTGGCATGGCGTTCAATGCTCATGCGTAAATCAGCTTCATTCATTCCACAGCCATTGTCTGTAATTTGAATGAGTGTTTTTCCCGAATCAATAATTTTTAAATGAATGGCAGTACTGCCAGCATCTACTGCGTTTTCAAGTAATTCTTTCACCACGCTAGCTGGCCTTTGAATTACTTCTCCAGCGGCAATCTGATTGGCAATAGAATCTGGTAAGAGACGTATAAGAGTATCCATAAATAAAGACCAAAAGGTGCTTTCTTATCCTAATAAATTGGTAAATAAAAAGAGGTAGGCGAATAGAAACAGCACGCCTGCAATCACTACTCTTTTTAAAGCAACACTATTCGAGTTGCTTTTATTGCTCATCGATTTCCATTCATTTCTCATGCGAGCCCGAGTAGCTTCTAAATTCACCTCGTTTTGTGCAGATTCCCGATCTAAATCGGCTTGTGCAAGGCGCACTCTCCGGTCCAAATCTTCTTTGTCAGCATCGTAGTAACGAGCTGGGAAATTAAAGCCTTTGGGCTTACGTGAATTGAATAATGTAAATCGCATAATGTTGAATTTTCAAAAGTAACCATACCTAGACAAATGCCGTGCCTAAGCGTTTGAATTAAGCACAGCATTTTTTACACTTCTTACTTCAGTGTTTGAACGTTTAAAAACTCAATCGTGCAGGTAGTTTGCTTTAAGAATTCGAATGTCCTCTACTGGACGGTCATTGGTGTCTGTTTGAATTGCCGCAATGCTATCAACGATATTCATTCCTTGTACCACTTCACCAAACACGGTGTAGTTTTGGTCTAAGTGCGGTATGCCTCCCAAGCTTTTATAAACGTCAAGATGCTTTTTTGGGATACTATACTGTGTGAAGTCAGTAAACTCAGTTGTGATTTGATTGATGGAATCGTTTAATTGATTGAATCGAGCAGTGTCTTTTTGAAAAGCCCATACCATTTTATCTTTGATTTCTTCGTTTTCAGGGAGCATTAGAAATTCAGTTTTTGCTCTCCATTCATTGATCCGTTTGTGCGCTATCTCTATAAGGCTATCGTTTGCAACTTTGCCTTGCACAATATAAAACTGCGTGCTATGCGATGCTTTTAATGGATGATCATCTCTGGCCATGCCTACTGCACCTCTTTTATGAAAAAGTTCAGGATTGATTTCTGCATCCATCAAATAGGGGAGACCACTATCTCCCAATTTTTGACCCGCAACTGCATTCTTGCTATCGGTATCGCCACTTTGAACTACAAAAGATGCTATTACACGATGAAAGAGTAAACTATCTAACACTCCATCTTCTGCCAGTTTGATAAAGTTGTCTCTATGTATAGGTGTTTCATTGTACAAGGCAATGGTAATGGTGCCGTAGTTGGTGCTCAACTCAACTTTACGCAGCTCAACTTCCTTGTCTTGAGCGCTTTCACTGTTGTTGCATCCAAAAATTAGGGCTGTGCTTAAGAAAAGAAAGGTTTTTATCTGCATGTATCCACGTTTAGGTGGTGAAAATAATAAAGCTCCGGTCAACCGGTGATTTTTTATGCAGAATTTACGCACCTCGAAGCCTTCATGGTTTGGTTTCTTGCAAGTTTCTGTATTCTGTTTTTCTAGAATCACCTCTATGGCTTTTTGCAAAAGAGGGTAGGTTCCTTTGGAAAGTGCACTTGCATCTTCGTCTATTTCAATGTCGGGTTCTACTCCGTGTCCTTCTTTAAACCAATGTTTAGTTCCTAGATCCAATATCCTAAAAGTAGACGCAGGAACACAGCTAGCCATGATGTTTAAATTCCTGATTTATAGCGTATTTGTTTGAAATTTTGCTCATCATCAATCCCTTGTTAGTTTCTGCTAAAGGCCTTTTAACTGCCATCAGCAGTAGTGAGTTGTAAAGCTTGAACCCCTTCTTTAGGAATAAGCCAAGGGTTATTTGCATAAGAGAATAGAATGTGGCTTTCGCTTATATCTGGTTGATGCATGAGTCGCGCATCTAATTTTGAAATAAGGAGGTGGTGCTCAAAAGTAAAATGGATACTAAAAGTGTCTTCGTTTTTCGAAGATTAAGCCTAGAGGTTCACGCTTGAAAAAATGTGGATGAGTTGTTTTTGTGTAGGCTTAAAGGACAAGTTGATTGAGCTTACAGGATTCTTTCTTTATAGAGATACTGTTTTTGAATGCTTCCGTAAGGCCTGTAGATATAATACACGTAACCGTTTTTTACTTTGATGTGTGTAGGGTATTTATTAGACAGTTTGTAATACCCTTGAGTAGAACCGTTGGCAGTGTTGATAGGTCTGAGGTAATGAAAACCATTTTTAGAGGTGATGGTGTAAAACACTTCTTGCTCTTCATCAAACAGCACTTGCTTTTCCCATTTTTGATGGTAAGTCTTCTTGTCGTGGTAGTCGATAGATGTGCTATCTCCACGATTATAGTACATGTGCTTTTTTACTATTTGATTGGCGTGATGATCAAAAACAATTACACTGTCATTTTTAATAAATGCAGGGGCATAGAGTTCTTCAAAATACATGCTGTGCATAAACCCACTTAAAAAAGCAGCCACTTCATGTTTGTCTAAATCCATAGCTTGCGCCAGTTTCCGGGCTTCTACTTTTTGCGAGGGACGCAACCAAGTGTACTCGCTCATAAACAGATCGTACGTTTCTTCGTCTGTCACGGTATAGAGTTCGCTCATTTCTTCATCGCCTTCTTCCCATTTCTGGTAAGAGAATTGGGGAAAATACCAGCGGTAGTCGCTTAAAAGAAAAGTCTTTGACAAGGTGTCAACAATGGGTTGTACTTCACTCTTTATTTGATTTGTTTTGATTTTTGCAAAGAGAATCTGATTGTTTTGAAGCTTTACAGAAACACTAGATTTTTCCCCAATTACGTAACATGTTTCATCGTATGCTTTAAAGATCTCTTTAGGTTCAAAGTTGAGTGGAAACGACTTGATTTTCTCCTGCCTTTTGTTACTTACCCAAATTTCTGCCTGCCTACTTAGATTATTGGTGGTGGTTAATAAAACAAGCTTTTCATCTGGCAAGAAAGCAAAATCTTCAACATGTACTTTTTGGGTCCCAAAAACGGTGTCAGGCTTGCTGGTTCCCGTTATGGTTACGCCATGTAAAATTTCTGGTTTGTTGGAAAGAACAATTTTGATGTCAAGTGCTGGTTCACTCAAAGTTATTGTGATGTTTTGAGTATCATTCTCTAAGCCGATGTATGAACTGATAACGGTGTATTCTCCAGCTTCTTTAAGTTCAAAGTCAAAAAAGCCATGACCAGAAGAAACGGTGAATTGATCGGTCTCAACAATTTGAAGATGCGCTCTGCTCAAGGTTTTACCGTTTTCATCTTGGACAATTCCGCTAATGCTGAATTCTTGTGCGAATCCATACTCAGTAAGTCCAAAAACGAAAAAAAGGAAGAGAAGATTTTTCATTGTGTTAGAGATGTGAAAACGTCAAGTTTTCCATACAAAGATGAAAAATAAAACCCTCACACTTTAGAGAGTATGAGGGTTGATGATATCTGTTGAGTGAATTTAAACCTTCGCGTTCCAATGAAACTCATCTGAAATAAGACCTCTTTTTACCTCGTTTAAATACTTCCCAGCTTTGGTTGAGAAAGATGTTGCATCTGATTCGGGAACCGCATAAGATTGATTTTTGTATGAAATGCTAGCTATAGGTGCAATGGTGGCTGCAGTACCAACACCAAAAGCTTCTTGAACTCTGTTTTCTTGAAGGGCCTTTACAACATGCTCAACCTCTGGGCGACCATCGTGAATTTGAACTCCCCAATGCTTTGCCAATTGAAGTACACTGTCTCTGGTAATTCCAGGCAAAATGGTAGAGGTTAATGGAGAAGTGCAAAGCACACCGTCTATCATGAACATGACATTCATTGTTCCAGCTTCTTCAATATACTTATGTTCTTTAGCATCTGTCCATAAAATCTGGTCAAAACCTTGCTTTTTTGCAAGTTGAGCAGGGTAAAGGCTTGCCGCGTAATTTCCGGCTGCTTTTGCTTGGCCTGTTCCACCAGCTGCGGCTCTTACATATTCTGTTTCAATCTTAATATTCACTGGTTTAGTGTAGTATGCACCTACAGGAGAACAGATAATCATGAAACGGTAAGAGTCTGATGGTTTAACTCCTAGAAAGTTATCCCAAGCAATTTCAAAAGGGCGAATGTATAAAGCTCCAGTTTGATCATTTGGAATCCATTTTTTGTCTTTTTCTACCAAGGCGTTTATGCCGTCTAAGAATAACTGTTCTGGTACTGGTTCCATACACATACGCTCTGCTGATTGCATAAAACGTCTTGCGTTCATTTCTGGTCTGAAAACCAAGGCATCCTTTCCGTTTGGATCCATGTAAGCCTTCATGCCTTCAAAAATACTTTGGCCGTAATGCATCATTAAATTAGCGGGATGCATGGTTAAATTATCGAAAGGAATAAGCTCCATGTCAGTCCACTCTGTTCCATTATAAACAGCTGAGAACATGTGGTCTGTAAAGTGTTGACCAAATCCTAAATTGGATAAGTCTATTTGGCTCAGTTTAGATTCTTGAATGGTTGTAACGGCTATTTCTTTCGTAGTGTATGTCATGCTATATACTGCTTAAGTCGTATCGAGTGGCGGTTAATTTGGTGATTTTTGGCGGTGCAAATATACAATTTAAAAGCCTATAATATTCACTGTGAATAACTGCTGTATCTCCAGTAAAACCTAGATTTTTTCGAGATGCTGACTTAGTGTCCAACCGACATTTCCATCAGGTAAAGTGATTTGAATCCAATCACCCACTTGCTCGCCTATTTTTACTTTTAAGCCAGCATGAATTACAAAGAGTTTGTTTGAACTTTCGGTAGGTTCGCTAAAACCGTTCACCGATTCTTCAAATACAATTGCCGCGCTTGGGTATCTGAGTTTTTTATACTGCTCATTCGCCATGGTGAAGGTGAAAGCGAAAAGAACAGAGCTTACAATGAACCCCATGAAATAGCTCATCTTTTTTCTTGCCTTTTGCGCAATGAAGTATGCCATGATACCCGAAACACTCAGGAGTAAAAATAAAAGAGAGACTATTGCCCAAAAATTGACTGAGAACAAGTTACTTAAGGAACTGATTAGTTTCACTAATACGGGCGAAGGCACAGTATCTAATTCATCTACAATCAGTTGGTTGGCTACCTTAATGTTGTGAACCACATCTTTGTTAGAAGGGTTGAGCTTCAGTGCTTTTTCATAATAAAGGATCGCCTCAGGCAGCGCATTGTTCTTGAAATAAGCATTGCCCAAATTGTAATACAATTCACCTGATTCAAAGTTTGCATTTATGACCTGATTGTAAGAATTTAACGCGGAGTCGATTTGTCCGTTGGCGTAGAATTCATTTCCTTTTCTAAAAAGGCTCTCATAATAGTCCTCTTGACAAAGAGCGTTGAATCCTAAACCGAGAAAAGCGATGTAAAGCGCTATGATTGACTTCATTTCAAGACCTCCTCTAATTGTTTGATTATTGATTCAGAATCCTTAAGGAGTATTGATGGTTCTTTTGCTGCACTTGGCGCATAACGAGCCATTTGGGCGGCATTAAAAATGTCTTTCACTTTTTTGGTAGTTGCTTCATCAGCAGAAGATTTGTTGAGCATCTCGCAAATATTTTGCACGTTCAGCTGTGCCTTTGGAATATTCAATTTGTCACCAAAGTAAGTGAGCATACCTTTTTCAATAGCTTCATAAAAGGCTTCTACATTGCTTTCATCAAGGTGCTTTGCTGCTGTTTTTAAGTATTTATTTGCCTGCTTTCCTGCCTGTTTTTGCTTGAGCTTTGCAGAATCTGCATGTAGCGCTTTTTGTTTTTTCAACACTACAATCCCAACCAATAAAATGAAAACAAGCATTCCAATAATGAGCCAGTAATAAGTGGACCTGAAAAAGAAGTAACCCGCTTCAGAAAGCGTTAATTGATTGAGGTGAATGAAACGGATATCAGTTCCGGAGATCACTTGTGTTCTATTACTTCCTGTAATTCCTTTACCGCCCAAAGATTCTGAATTGCCGCTTACGGTAATAGTTTGAGGTTCGGACTGAAGCGTTTTATAAGATTTGCTTTTTGGTTCAAAGTAGACAAACGTAACAGGTTCAATGAAGTATTCTCCTCCAACTCTAGGAATAACTAGGTATTCCCATGACTTTGTGCCCTTAAGAATGCCTGTTTTATTGCTGCTATTGGCAGTGATTTTTGGATCATATACCTCAAAAGATTCTTGGAAAATGGGAAGTTTAGGTTCAATCAGCGATGCGTTTCCCGTCCCCTTAATTTTTATATTGAGTGTAAAAGCTTCATCAGCGTTCAACTCTGTTTTGTCAATGCTTGAATTAAACTCAAAACTTCCCACTGCCCCTGAAAAATTTTCGGGTTCAGGAGAGGGCAGAGGCAAAGCCTCAATGGTAACTTTGTTGCTTTTGAGATGCACCTTTTTATTTACCATATTCGGTCTTGGACCAAACCAAGTTTGAATCATTCCTTCTTTCACTTGCACAACAGCATCAAGCTCCAAAGGCGAAATCTTTAGCTTTCCGCTTCTTTGAGGAATAATGATGCTTTTTTTAATGGTGAACACCTCGTAAGTGCTTCCATTTACTTTTTCTCGTGCATATTCAGCACCTTTTGGCATTTCGATATCAGAAACAGTAAAACCAGCCAAATTGGGAACCAGCTCTTCTTGAATGTTTACAAGGTTGGTTTTGTTGTATAATTTGAATTGCAGAAATACTTGCTCGCCCTGGTATACTTTGGTTTTGGAAGGCTCTATAGTGAGAAATATTTTGTCGCTCAAATCTTGGCTCGTATTCTTCTCTTGTTTTTTATCCTGGTTTTGTTGGGGTTGTGTGCTTTTACCCACTGTAATATCTACGGTATTGGAGGTGTAGGTTTTGCCATCAATGTTTATTGATGCTTCTCCAATATTGAATTTACCTTCTTTAGTAGGAATAAGTATGTATGTGTAGGAGTAAGACTGCGTCATGGAGTTGTTAATTAACCGCATAGATTGCTGCCTTATGGGACCTTGATAGAGTTTAAAATCGTTAAAGAGATTTTTAGGCGGAGTAAAATTGCTGCCACTTTGATTGACTTCAAAAACAATTTTAAATGTCTCATTTGTGGCCACCTTATTCTTGTTTACCTTGGCGGTAAAGGTGATGTTTGCCGCAAAAGCAACATGCATAAAAGAAATCAATATGATGAGCAATTGCTTCATTACCAGTCTTTTTCTTTTTTGTCTGATGAACCTTTGGCTTTTTTCTTTTGTAAATTCTCTTGAGTTTTTTGCTCTTCGTTTTTTAAAGCCTCTAAAAGTCTTTCAGCATCTTTTTTAGACATGTTCTCAGATGGTTTTCCTTCTGGTTGTTGAGGCTGCTCATTTTCATCTTTATTCTCATCTTGAGAATTTTCACCTTTCTGGTCTTTGTCTTCTTCTTTCTCTGTGTTGTCTTGGTTTTGGCTTTGATCTTGATTCTGCTGCTGTTCTTGTTCTTTGTTTTTATCTTGATTTTCTTGCGGCTCTTGTTGCTGTTGAATCAGCTTTTGACGTGCATATTCATAGTTGGTGCGTGCATTTTCATCAGAGGGATTCAGTTTTAAAGCCTCTTTGTAGGCTTCCATTGCTTCATTAAACTTCTCTCTTTTTAGATGTGTATTTCCAAGGTTGTAGAATGCCTTCTGTTTTATACTCGTATTATCCGCATTTCTAGCAGTTTGTTCAAAAACCTCTTGGGCACCTTCTAAGTCTCCTTGCTTGTAGAGCGCATCGCCTTTGTAAAAGTCGGCTTCTTCCAATTCGGGTTCGGCCTCATACGCCCGTTTATACAGCTGTTCTGCTTTTGCGTAGTTGCCACTAGAGTATAGGGCATTGCCTTCCCGAACGAGTTCACGATTTGGGTTTTGAGCCCAAGCAACAGATGTAGTCAGTAATAAAGAAAGTATGGATAGCCTCATATGCATTGCTATTCTTCTGTACCAAACAATTTATTTCTTCTTAGCCAATGCGATTTTCGCGTTGCCAGTATGCCTTCAAGGATGAAAAACAAGAGACCGATAGCCAAAAATGACTGAAAACGATCTTCATAATCTGCAAATATCTTGGTGTCTATAGCTCCTTGTTCCATTTCGTTCATGTCTTCAATCAGCTCCTCCAAACCGGCATCTGCATTGGTGGCCCTAATGTACTTTCCTCCGCCCGCTTCTGCTATACTTAAAAGCATTTCTTCGTTAATTTTTGTTACAATGGTGCTGCCTGTCTTGTCTTTTCTAAAACCAACTTGTTTTCCATTACGGTAAATGGGTATGGGCGAACCTTTAGGTGAACCAATTCCGATTGTATGCACCTTGATCCCTAAGCTTTCAGCGTGCGCAGCAGTACTAAATGCAGAACCTTCATGGTCTTCACCATCACTAAGAACAATAATTACTTTACCTGTTTCTCTGTGTTGGTTAAATGATTTGATAGCCAATTCAATGGCATCGCCAATAGCAGTTCCTTGGTTCTCAATGCTTTTTGTGCTTACGCTTTTTACAAAAAGATTAGCAGCAGAGTAGTCTGTAGTAATAGGTAATTGAACAAAGGCATCTCCGGCAAAAACAACCATTCCAATGCGATCTCCATGGAGTTTTTTCAAAATTTTTGTAATGGCACGCTTCGATCTTTCTAAGCGGTTGGGAGTAAGGTCTTCTGCAAGCATGGAGTTAGAAATGTCTAAACATATCATGATATCTACCCCTTTTCTTTCTACCTCCTCCAAACGCGAACCAAGTTGAGGGTTAGCCAAGGCAATAACCAATGAGATGATTCCCATTGAGTAAAGCAATAGTTTAATCCAAAACTTTCTATTGCTGATGTCGGGTATGATGCTAGTAAGTAAAGGCTTACCTACAAATTCCTTTAATCGTTTGTTGCGCCAAGTCCAATAAATTAAACTTATGAGCCAAAGCAAAGGAACGATTGATAGGCCCCACAAATAATCGATATGTTCAAAACGGTACGAATCCATTAAACAATTGATTTTAATAGGGTTTTATCTAAAATGTACGTTGCAGTTAACAAGACCACGGCAATAAGTATAAACGGTTCGAATTCTTCGTTTTTGTCTTGGTATTCTGTAACTTGAATTTTAGACTTTTCTAACTGGTCTATCTCTGCATAGATAGCTTCTAAATCTTCGTTTTTTGTTGCGCGGTAGTAGTTACCTCCGGTTAACTCGGCAATATCTCTAAGGGTTTTCTCATCAATTTTTACTTCAATGTTTTCTACGTAAACCCGACCATCTGCCAATTGGAAGGGGAATGGTGCTTTTCCATTTGTTCCTAATCCAATAGTATATACACGCACACCAAAAGTTTTGGCAATTTCTGCAGCAGTAAGTGGTGGAATATTTCCCTTATTGTTTGTACCATCAGTAAGCAATACAATCACTTTGCTTTTTGCTTCGCTATCTCTCAAGCGATCTACAGCTGTTGCTAGCCCATTTCCTATAGCGGTGCCATCTGGAATCATTCCATGCTTTATTTCGCTCATTAGATTCTTAAGAACAGCATGGTCTGTTGTGAGTGGGCATTGGGTAAAGCTTTTACCTGCATAAACAACCAAGCCTATGCGGTCTGTAGTTCTAGCTTGAATAAAAGATTCTGCAATTTTCTTTCCTGCTTCTAAGCGATCTGGTTTAAAGTCCATGGCCAGCATAGAACCAGAAATATCCATGGCGAGCATAATGTCTATACCATCGTTAGAGATGTTCTGCCAACTCAAGTTAGACTGAGGTCTGGCCAAGGCGATAATAATCATGATATAGGCAGCCATGTTAAGGCCAAATAAAGCATTTTTGAGGTAGTGTTTCCAGCTTTTAGAATGGCTCAAAATAGCGGGCGAACCGTAAAATATATTGGCGCGAATTTTCAACGATTTAGACATGTAAAGCACCACGAAAAGCGGCACCAACACCAACAGCCAAAACCACTGAGGATCTGCGAAATCATATGGAAGCCAATCAATCATCTGCTTGATCTTTTGGTTTACTTACTTCAACAAATCGAAGAACCGTGTCAAAAGCTGCTTCATTTTGTTGAGCGATAGGTTCCGCTTTTGCAAATTTTGCCATGTCGTTCACGCTAAGCATTTTTCTCAAATCATTGATTAAATCATGATTTAGCTGGCATTGTTTAAGCATTTCAAGCACTTCATCTGATGTGCTCTCCATTGCCGGCATTCGATATCTGAATTCTATATAGGTTCGTAGTATTTCACTGAGCTGAAAATGGTACTCCTTGTATTTTCCACTTTGCCAAAGTTCTTCATGTTTTAATTCTTGTAGAGCTCTGATTGCCTCTACATGAGGAGGTGTGCGGTCTATTACTTTTTTCTCAATAGGAATGTTTTTGTCTTTACCAATAGCAAAAGCGATCAAAGCCAGCAATGCGATGGTAATGTATGAGTAGGCGAGGTATTTTCCTGCTATTTGGACTATTTCTTCAAAAGAGTATCCTAAATCTTCAGGTTCATAGATATCTCTAAAAGCTTGATTGGTATCTATTTTAACCGTGTTTATTTCAATGATGTAAGCAGGAGTATAAAGTGTGTCATTGGACAGATAGCCAATTGGTGGAATCACAAATAGACCAGTGTCAAACGAGGTAAGAATCAATGAGTCTCTTAAGTAAGTACCTCCATCAACAGATATCGTGTCTTTGTATCGCTCGACTATTTCCATACCTCCTGGAAGAGTATCTGAAAATACCGGTAATTGAACAAGACCTTGAAGAGGTACTTTAATAGATAGAGAAGCTTGTTCTCCAATCAACATCTGATCGTCACTCAAAAAGGTAGCTAATTTTGAATCCTCCTGTCCAAATGAACTCTGAACAAAAAGGAAACAAACGAAAAGTGCATGTAACAAGCCCTTCATCATTTTTTAAATTCTCTCTGCTTAAAAAGGTTCATCAATGGTTTTACATAATCTGATGTTGTGGATATGGTGGTGTGGTCAGTGCCAGAAAGCATGAACAATTTGCTCAATGCTGTTTTTCTCTCTTGTTCTTTTTCAAGATAATTCTGGCGCACTTTTTTACTCGAAGTATCCGTCCAAATGACTTCACCGGTTTCTTGATCAAGCAGGGGGGCAAAACCTACATCTGGCAATGCTGCTTCTGCTGGGTCTTCAACATTTAATGCAATTACATCATGTTTACGTGCTACAATCTTCAATGGTTTTTCAAATGGTTCGCTTTTAAAGTCGCTCAATAGAAAAGCAATACTTCTTTTCTTAATCACTCGAGAAAGGTATTCTAAAGCATGCCCAATATCTGTTTTGTGATGCTCGGGTTTAAAATCAATCATCTCTCTTATAATTCTTAAGATATGACTTCTACCTTTTTTGGGAGGGATGAATTTTTCGATTTGATCTGAAAAGAAAATGGCTCCGGTTTTGTCGTTGTTCTGGGCTGCAGAAAAAGCAAGTACCGCCATCAACTCTGTCATGACATGTCTTTTTAATGCCTGTTGTGTTCCAAAGTGAGAAGAGGCGCTTAAATCTACCAAGAACATGACAGAAAGCTCTCTTTCCTCTTCGAATACCTTTACGTAGGGAGCGTTGAGGCGAGCGGTAACATTCCAATCAATATCCCTTATTTCATCTCCCATTTGGTACTCACGCACCTCAGAAAAAGCCATTCCCCTTCCTTTAAAAGCAGCATGGTATTCACCTGAAAAAATCTGATTGCTCAGGCCTTTCGTCTTGATTTCTATTTTGCGAACGCGCTTTAGTATGTCTACCGTTTCCACTCTAAGGTACTTCTACAGTATTCAATACTTTGGTGATGATGTCTTGTGTGCTAATGTTTTCAGCCTCTGCTTCATAGCTCAATCCAATGCGGTGGCGCAAAACATCAGATGCTACAGCTCTAATGTCTTCAGGAATAACGTAGCCTCTACGTTTGATAAAAGCAAATGATTTTGCAGCCAATGCCAAACTAATTGATGCTCTTGGAGATGCGCCAAATTGAATAAGTGGTTTGAGTTCACTTAATCTGTATTCTTCTGGTTTTCTTGTGCTAAAAACAATGTCAACAATGTATTGCTCAATCTTTTCATCCATATACACTTGGCGCACCAATTGCCTTGCTTTAACAATGCTATCTGGAGAGACTACGGCATTTGGTTTTGGAAATTCTTGCGCACTTACATTCATTCGAATGATTTTCTTTTCCTCTTCCGGTTTTGGGTAATCTAAAACTACCTTAAGCAAGAAACGGTCTACCTGCGCTTCTGGTAAGGGGTAAGTGCCTTCTTGCTCAACAGGATTTTGAGTTGCTAGCACCATAAATGGATTGGGCAGCTTGTGAGTTTCATCACCAATGGTAACTTGACGTT
>CBFHSD010000040.1:14665-22209 GCA_965658375.1 Salibacteraceae bacterium | reverse complement strand
CACACCAGGTGGTATAGGCATCAATAAAAATCAATTTCTTCTCTTCTTTGGCTAAAGCTTTGGCTTCTTCCCAACTTCCTTTAAAAAATTGAATACCCTCTTTCTCTGCTTTTACGGTCTGAACTTTTGTGTCAGCAAGGCTTGTTTCATTCGGAGTAAACTGAAGAAATAAAAATAATGTGCTAATGGCGAATAAATACTTCATAATTGATAGTTTTTCCAAAGAAAGCAATGCTTGTTTGATTTTTCTGCAACATTTTTGACAAATGATCCTTTACGGTCATATTTTTAACGACAATTAACACAAGATGGCAACAATAGAAATCCCTAAAGTCGATTTGAATCATTACATCAATGGTTCTGAATCAGAAAAACAGGCATTTATTCAAAAAATAGGGACTGCCTATCAAAACGTAGGATTTGCCATTGTTCAAAATCACGACATCTCTAACGACTTGATTGACAACTTTTACGATCAGATTAAAGCATTCTTCAATCTTCCAGAAGAAACCAAGAAAAAGTATTACAGTTCAGAATTGGGCGGTCAAAGAGGTTACACTCCTTTTGGTATGGAACACGCAAAAGGCAGAACTGAAGGCGACTTGAAAGAATTCTGGCACTTTGGGCAAGAGGTTACAGATGGAGATCCCATCGAGAAATTCTACCCAAAAAACATGGAAGTAGATGAATTGCCTGAGTTCGCCAATGTAGGGAATCAACTTTACGCTGCTTTTGAAGAAACAGGTAAAAACATCTTGGCCTCCTTGGCAGAGTTTTTAGCATTAGATGTGCATTACTTTGATGAAAAAATTCATAACGGAAATAGCATACTGCGCCCTATCCATTACCCTCCTATTACCTCAGAGCGTAAAAGTGCAGAAAGAGCTGCAGCCCATGAAGACATTAACCTCATTACCTTATTGGTTGGCGCCTCTGCCTCTGGTTTAGAAGCCTTGCATAGTTCAGGAACTTGGATTCCTGTTAAACCAGAAGCCAATGAGCTTGTTATAAACGTTGGAGACATGTTACAACGATTATCAAATGGCATATTAAAAAGTACAACGCACAGGGTGGTAAACCCTCCTAAATCTGCATGGGGAACCTCAAGGTTTAGCGTTCCATTCTTTTTACACCCTAGAAGTGATATGGATTTGAGCGCATTGCCATCTACCATTACTGCCGATAACCCAAAGAAGTGGGACGATATTACCGCAGGAGATTACCTTACAGAAAGATTGAAAGAAATAGGATTAATAAAATAAAGATGATGAAAAAAGTATTTTACGCCATAGCTATTAGCGCCATTTCTGTTGGATGCTCAACTCCAAATGAAAGCACGGATGACACCAAGGAAAAAGAAGTGAAAGCAAAACCATCTACCAGTGCAGTGTGCTCTTACTCATATGAGAATGCAAATAGTACCATTGCATGGACAGCCTTTAAGTTTACCGAAAAAGTGGGTGTTGGTGGAACCTTCAATACCTTAACAGTTTCTGGAACTAACAGCGCAGAGAACATGTTCCAAGTATTTGAAGGACTTCGTTTTAACATTCCTGTTTCTTCAGTGAACTCTAACAACCCAGACAGAGACATGAAGATTCAGAAATACTTCTTTGCAAACCTCTCAGAAATGGAAAATCTTGAAGGGTTCTTCTCTAACATTAATGAGAATGGTGAAGGAATGTTGAGCTTGGTAATGAATGGACGAAGCCAAGAAGTGCCTGTTCAATTAGAAGCAAGAGGAGATTCTGTATTCCTCAATACAAGCATAGACGTGCAAATGTGGGACGGAATGTCAGGAATTGAGGCCTTGAACCAAGTATGCGAAGATTTACACAAGGGCGCTGATGGATTAAGTGTGCTATGGCCAAACGTAGATTTAAGCCTTTCTACAAAGCTGAACAAAGAATGTAATTGATCGGAAAATTGAAACAAGATAGAAAGCTGCTTCATAGATTTTATGGAGCAGCTTTTTTTAATGAATCTATTCTACTTTTGCAGCGATGAAAAAAAGAGTTGTTGTTGGTCTTTCTGGAGGTGTTGATTCAAGCGTAGCCGCGCATTTGCTCATTGAGCAAGGCTATGAGGTAATCGGTATATTCATGAAAAACTGGCACGACACTTCAGTGACCATAAGCGATGATTGCCCTTGGGTAGAAGACAGTGCTGATGCCCTTCAAGTAGCCGAAAAATTAGGTATCCCCTTTCAAACAATAGACCTAAGTGCTCAATACAAAGAACGCATAGTAGACTACATGTTTGCAGAGTACAAAGCTGGAAGAACGCCAAACCCAGATGTGCTTTGTAACAGAGAAATCAAGTTTGATATTTTCTTGGATGCAGCCATGCAATTGAATGCAGATTTTGTGGCCACAGGCCATTACTGCAGAAAAGAAACAACAGAGATTAAGGGTAAAGAGGTGCACCACCTTAAAGCCGGGCTTGACCCAAACAAAGACCAGAGCTATTTCCTTTGTCAACTGTCTCAAGAACAACTCGGAAAGGCTCTTTTTCCTATTGGAGAACTTGCCAAACCTGAGGTGCGTAAAATTGCGCAAGAATTGGATTTAGTTACTGCTGATAAAAAAGATTCTCAAGGACTCTGTTTTATCGGTAAAGTAAGGCTCCCAGACTTTTTACAACAGCAGTTGAAAGCCAAAAAAGGGAAGGTCGTTGAAATCCCAAGAGACGTTGAACTATCTCAAGACCCAAAGCTACTATCATCAAATGCCATTCATAAACACACAGCTCCTTATCTACTGCAAGTAGAAATGGGCGAAGTGATTGGTGAGCATAACGGTGCACATTACTACACCATTGGTCAAAGAAAAGGATTAGCTATTGGTGGTAAGCCGCTGCCTTTATTTATTCTGGGAACCGATACTGAGAACAATACCATTTACGTAGGACAAGGCGAGGACCATCCTGCGCTATGGAGAAAGGGTCTAAACGTTACCCCCGAAGATGAGCATTGGCTAAGAACGGATATAGAACTTGAAGAAGGAGATAGTTTTGATTTTGATGTGCGTATCCGCTACAGACAACCTTTGCAAAAAGCACAACTTACCCGTTCTAAAGGAACACTACATATTCTATTTGAAAAGCCTCAAAAAGGCATTGCCGCAGGACAATTTGCTGCTTGGTACAGAAACGATGAACTGTTTGGATCTGGAGTCATCCACTAAGAAGAAATACAATTATGTCAGACTTACTGAATACGATAGACGAAGCACTAGAAGACCTTAAAAAAGGAAAAGTAGTGATTGTTGTTGATGATGAAGATCGAGAAAACGAAGGTGATTTTCTTGCAGCTGCCGAAGCTGTTTCTCCAGAAATGATCAACTTCATGGCTACACATGGCAGAGGCTTAATTTGTATGCCATTAACAGAAGAGCGTTGTGAAGAGTTGCAGTTGTTCCCCATGGTAGGAAACAATACAGATCCTATGGGCACAGCATTTACCGTTTCCATAGATTTAATTGGCAATGGCAATACCACTGGTATTTCTGCTCAAGACCGGTCTAGAACTATTGAAGCGGTGGTCAACCAAGATACAGCTCCAGATACTTTAGCGAGGCCCGGTCACGTATTTCCGTTAAAAGCAAAACCAGGTGGTGTTTTGAGAAGACCTGGACACACAGAGGCAGCGGTAGATCTAGCGAAAATGTCAGGTTTTGCACCTGCAGGTATCATTGTTGAAATCATGAATGAAGATGGTTCAATGGCGCGTTTGCCAGAATTGATAGAAGTTGCCAAAAAGCATGATCTAAAAATCATTTCGATTGAAAATTTGATTGCCTACCGTTTAGAGAAAGAATCTTTGATTGAAAAAGAATCTGTTGAAACAATTAAAGCAGATGGTGAAGTTTTTCAACTCATCACTTATAAAACAACTAACAGTACCAATAAGCATATTGCCTTAGTAAAAGGTAAAATCAGTGCGCAAAAGCCAACTTTGGTGCGCGTTCACTCTACTTTAATTACAGGAACACCTTTTGAATCTGCACGTTCTGCAACGGGCTGGCAGCTTTACAAAGCCATGGATTTAGTGGCTACTGAAGAATGCGGTGTGGTGGTTTTCATGAACCCAACAACAAACGATGAATTGAAGGTAAATGCTTTGGCAGAAGATGGTTTAGATACGTTAGAGAATAAGTCGAATTCTAAAGTGAAAATGGATCCCTTAGATTATGGTCTTGGCGCACAAATCTTACGCGATTTAGGTGTTGAGAAAATGAAATTGATGTCAAACTCGCCAAAGAAGCGCACTGGAATTATCGGGTACGGCTTAGAAGTGGTTGAGGTTGTTCCCTTCTAATCTTTTCTAGCTCTCTCTATTTTACGTTCAATCTTTGCATTGTACTTGGCCTGTTTTTGCAGTAGCTGAGCACGTTGCAAGGCATCACAGTCTATAGAATCGCTTTTGCTTTGCGCAGTAAATCGTTTGCGAATGCGACAGCCGAGGTTCCCCCAAGTTTGAAAATCTTCTGTGTAAGAAATACCTACACCTTGAGTATAAGGCCCTAAACTGGCACGTACGGGATCTTCCAAGTTAGAGCGATTAAACACTTTACTCCTCACTTTCCCGTCTTCTGTCATCTTATAAATCACTTCAAAGTCGCCCACAAGCTGAGAAGCTTCAGTGCTTGTGGTAGAAGTGTTGTCATCATGCACTCCAAAATTTCCTTCAACAATTATGCGATCATTGAAAAGCTGCGTAGATAAAGCCAATTCCACCTCGTTAGAACTCACCTCGTCACCAGGTATATAAGTAAATCCAACATCAAAATCATTGCTGATTTTAGACAGCCAGTTCCCTAATTGATTACTTAAAACTTCCATTGAATTACTCCCAAGAAAGTTAGAGCTAGCGGCCGCACCGGTTCCCGAGCCCTCTAAAGCCACAAAACTCCCTAAGAAAAGCAATGAAAAAGCTTGCTTATTGGCCTCACCCTGTTCTAAGTTATTCAATACCTGCTCGTAACTGTCATAATTCTCTGGCAAACCGAATTGAAAAATGATATCAGGATTTAGGTAATTCCCTGTCAGGTTCATAATCAAATCTACGCGAACCCTTTGGCTGGCACTAGCAGAATCTAAAGCGGTAGCCATTCCCAAATCGGATAATCTAGCGCGAACTTTATAAACTGCGTCAAGATCAATTAAACCCTCCATAGGGTCTCCATTCCAGGCTATAGTGCCATTGGGCTGAAGCAAAAAGCGCTTGTTGAGGATGTTGTTAAACGTAAAAAGGTAGTCACCACTTTCTACTCTGTAGGTTCCATACAAAGCAATATCACCATCTGTAGACATAGTAAAGCTAATCTCACTATTTCCTTGGGCGGTGATAACATCACCAGATGTCTCATCAAATATAAGCCTGATCTCTGATGACGGATTTACTATGGCCTCCAAATCTAAACCAATACCAGACACCTTTTCTTGTCCTTCCAATTCAGTTGATTGTCCTTCATCAGAGTCATAATTCACGAAGTTGATGAACGAGTTTTTCTCAAAAGAAGTGGCATCAGTAAGCGGAAGATTGAGCACCGTTCCTTTTCCGGCAACAGCTTTTACATCAAACATTACATGGTCTTCATTATCGTTATAAATCTTAACACTCGTTCCCTTTTCTACATAGGCTAACCCGTAGAAATATGGGCTTTCATTTTCAGAGGTGTTCATTGCTTTAAACGCACCACTTGAACCCGGCTCAAGGTCTACCACATACTTAAACTTTTGGTAATTCTCATGTTTGACCCGTACATCTGCCAAGAGCACATTTTGAAGCTCATCTTTAATTTTTAATCTTTCTCCATGCAGCTGATTGTGATCAATATCTACTTGTTGGCTATCTAAATAGAAAGCGGTATTGAGCATTGGAACGTAAGCTTCTACATTGTAAAAGCGCAATACTCCATCAATTTCTGGTTGTTTAATGGTTCCTGTAATATCCAGTCTGCCGTTGAAATAACCATCTTTCAAATTAACATACTGCTCTAGAAACGGAGCAATTGGAGACAGTCCAATAACATCAGTTTTAAGCAAAATGTCGAGGCTGTCGTTATTTTGGGGCGTGTAATTTCCCTTTACATAAAAGGTTTCAATTCCTCCCCTTCTCATTCTCGCATCTAGTGAAAGTACCTTGCTCACATTATCAAAGCTCGAGTGAATCTTTCCTGTTCCAAATTTGAAATCGTTAATCTCTAGCTGGCTTAAATCCAGTTTGCTATCTAAATAAACTCCATCATCTCCAAAATTAAGGTTGAAAGAACCGTCTGATAATCCACCAAGGGTGAAGCCTTTATCTTGAATAAGCGCATTGAAACCACTGATTTCGAAATTGCTAAGTTCTACCTCTATCCTACTTTGCAAATCTTCTCCTACACTTCCAGAAACAACAATAGATTGTCTGCCATTGCTAGCGCCAAGGTTAGAAACTTTTATTCCGGTATTGTCTTGAATAATGTAATTATTGGATGTCATGGTCCAAACAGAATCAGTCACCACAAAGAATCCCGTATCAACAACGAGTTTAAACGCATTTTCCCCAATCAAATTCACGTCAAACTGGAAATCTCCAGCTTTTTGACTGAGATCTTCAGAGAACCAAGCTAAGTTTGAACGGAGTTGGTCGTTACCTAGATGGTTTTTCATTTCTAAGTTGGAATAGCTTAGACTATCCAATACATTCACTTTTCTAGACTGTATGTTGATATCACCAGAAGTTGAATTGCTGTTTGCATAGATGCTCAGACCATTGAGCTCAATTCCTTGTATAACTGAATGCGGAGTTGTAATGGTAGTTTCAAATTGCATTCCCATCCCTCTATAGGATGTTTCAACCTCTAAATTTTCAATCACATCTATTTGTGGGATGAATTGATGAGCCATTCTTCCCAAGCGATCTAACCTCCATTTCATGTCAAAATATTGGCTTGTATCAAGCGGGATTTCTGGTAATTTAAACTGACTGGGGAATAAGGCATTCATAACATGTTCCACACCATTCTTTACTCCTTTGCTATTAAAATCACCCTTGATCCACATAGATCCATTGTCGCTATTTACTGCAAATGTTTTTCCAGTAGAATCAGTTACAGCTGTAAATTCAAAGGTGTCTAAATGTGTTAAAGCACTCCCTACTTGATAGTTAATATTATTGATATTTACACTTCCCTTCATGTGATCTAAATCACTGGCTATGAAGTCTACATGAAGATTGGCTTCAAGTTTTACGTTAGAATCATTCTCAATCAAATTCAAGCGATTTAAATAGGCATATCCAATCTTACTATCAAATTTGTAGATAGGAATATCTTCTCCAAAATCTATCTGCCCTTCAAAGCGCAAATCAAGATTGCTATCGTTTACGATGAGGGTTCCATCAAAACCATTTTCTTCATACACGCCATCAATGGAAATGTCTGAATACAAATAGTTTTTCAATTGCAATTGAGAGATTTTCCCTTTTAATGTAGCATCCAGTTCATCTTGATCAATGCCTTCTCCTTTGAGTGCAATCTTGAATGATGTTTTCCCCA
>CBFHSD010000040.1:0-14565 GCA_965658375.1 Salibacteraceae bacterium | reverse complement strand
TAAATCTTGTTTTGGAAACAATGCTTTCAAGTCAAATTGCTGCACGGCTAAATTTCCATCATAGCTGATCACCTCTGTTTTGGCATTGAGTTTCAAATCCGTCTTCAACCGACCAACAGCGGTTTTTATATTCCCGTAAGCCACAAATTCTTTGAAGAAACCCGTAAAAGAGCCATCAAAAGAAACATCCCCTAATCGATACATTTGCTGTATTTGCGCTGGCTTCATCTCCAGAATATTCAGCTCTAGAAATTCTTCTGGTGAAAGCAGCAAATCATCTACATCCAGAATGACAAAGGTGTTCTCTACATCTGGCAATCCGCTCATGCGCAAATCACCTTCCAGGTATGATTTCCCCAGCAAACGCACATCTAAATCTTTGACTCTAAAGTTGCTAACCTCTCCTTTGTACCTTCCGCTTATTTCAAAAGGGTGTGGAATATCAGGTATGCCATCTGCAAAAAGGGCTATATCCTGAGAGCGAAGAACAGTTTGCTTTAAATCAATGCGCATTTCTACCGAGTCGATAAACTGGCTAAAAACCGCAAAGGAAGAATAGTTGAAGGCCAAATCTGCATTGAGGTAAGAATCGTTGACACGTGCTTGAAAAGTCTCAAAACCAAAAGTTCCCGGATATAAGAAAGCATTTCCTTGAAGAGAATCAATGTCTAAACCAGACCAGTCATCTACCAGCAAATGAGCAACGTGAACATGTAAAGAATCTTCATGAAAGCTAAAATCTGTGGCTTTAAATTGAATGTTGTTCAAGTTAAGGTGGCTCCAGTCTACTCTGTGCTCCACCCTCTCTGCATTGTAATTATGGTAGTCAAATTTAAAATCTACCAATTCTACTTCATTCACCACTATGCCAATGACCTTTGTTTCACTTTGCTCTTCTTGATCAGACTTGAAATAATCAATGATGAACTGCATGTTGTTCACTGAATCTCCCTTGAAAGTGTGCAAGTGAAACACCCCTGTAACCAGCCTAGCCGACTCAATACTGATTTCACCATCATCAATCATACTCAGGCGCAAAGGCTCTAGCTTAGCCTCTAATCGCTGCACATAAAGTAAGGTGTCTTGCTCAAGATCTTCAACGTACACATCAGATAAAAGCACCTTTCCGTTAAAGCCTAATGCCACTTTAGAAACGCTCACTTTGGCATGCAAGGCTTCACTCAACGATTTGCTCAACCAACCCGTCAACATTGTTTGCCCCTTTGGGCTCACAATTAAGAAGGTAAGCAGCAATAAAAAGAGTGCGAACCCAATGCTGAACCATTTGAGTATTTTGAAAAGCCTTTGTTTAATTTTGTGTTGATTTTAAAACGTTGCGAAATAGCGTTTAACAAGTCTTGCGCCAATGTTCAAAAGTAGTAAAAAGCCCTACCAAACAGTCATACTAGGAATTGAAAGTTCATGCGATGACACTTCGGCTGCCATCATTGCAGATGGCGTTAAATTGGCCAATGTAACAGCCACGCAAGAAGTGCACAAGAAATACGGTGGCGTGGTGCCCGAATTGGCCTCTAGAGCACACCAGCAGCACATTGTTCCTGTGGTTCACTCTGCATTACAAGAAGCTGGAATTGGCGTTGAAGCTATTGATGCCATTAGCTTTACCAATGGCCCAGGATTGTTAGGTTCTCTTTTAGTAGGCAGCAGCTTTGCTAAAGGCTTGAGTTTAGCGCTGAACAAACCGTTGATTGAGGTGAATCACATGCACGGCCACATCCTAGCGCATTTTATCCAAGAAGTGGGTGAAGCCCAGGGCGTTCCTCAATTTCCTTTTCTGTGCCTTACTGTAAGTGGTGGCCATACCCAATTGGTAAAGGTGAAAGACCACCTTTCTTTTGGATTATTGGGACAAACCAAAGACGATGCTGCTGGAGAAGCCTTTGACAAAATTGCGAAGATCATGGATCTTCCCTATCCTGGTGGACCAGTGCTTGATAAATTGGCGCAAAAAGGAAACCCAAAAGCGTTTCAATTCCCCAAATCAAACGTAAAGGGTCTTGACTTTAGCTTTAGCGGATTGAAAACTGCGGTGCTTTATTTTTTGAAAAAGCAATTGGCAGAAGATCCCAACTTTATTGAAAACAACAAAGCAGACCTAGCAGCCTCTGTGCAATACACCATTGTGCAAACCCTTATGAAAAAGGCAGAACTGGCATTAAAATCAGATCAATTCAAAGGTTTTGCAGTGTCAGGTGGAGTAAGTGCTAACTCAGGTCTGCGAGAAGCCATTAGCCAACTGGGAAGAAAAAGAAAGATCCCTACCTACATCCCTCCTTTTGAATACTGCACAGACAATGCCGCAATGATTGCCATTACAGGATATTACCACTATCTTGATGGGAATTTTTCTTCCGGAAATTCAACCCCTAACGCACGCATGAAACTGACGCTATGAAACAGCTTATACTTATTTGCTTTATGCTCTCTTTTCACTTGGCGAAGGCCCAGTATACAAGAGATTCTATTATGGACATTGAAATCTACACCCCGCAACTGGTACTCAAAACCAACCCTTTGATGTACATACAAGGTACTATTCCGTTTACGGGTGAATTAAACCTGATTGGCGAGCTCACCTTTAGGCCCAACCACAGTGTAGAAATTGGAGCATCTTACGTATACAATGGCGCTTTTCTAAACCTCATAACAGATTCTCTCAATAACAGTGGGAACCCACAGAATTTGAGATTTCAAGGCTTTCGTGTGCAAGCAGCCTACTGCTTTTACCTCAACAGAGAAAAAGGCAATTCTAACCATGCTGCGCCCTACGGATGGTTCTTATCGCCACGTTACAGCTACTCTTTTGCTACTGTAAATGAGAATGTGCCTTCTACGTACAACTCCTCTGTAGAAATTACCCAAGTCTTTTTGGATTTACGCCTTGGCAAAACCTTGGTTTTGGGCAACAGAGCCACTTTTGAATTCTTTACTGGCATGGGCTATAAAGAAAATATATGGAGAGAATTCTCTACACAACTGCCACCCGGTGGTGAAGAAGTTGACTTAAGTGATTTAGGTTGGTACGACAGCAACTTCAGGTTTACATTAGGTTTCCATTTTGGCTATATGATTGGTTTGTGATGCTGCTCAAAATTCTTCTCTTGGAATAAGAGAATGAATGCGAACATTCTATGGCACTTTTACGCCATATACCTTCTAGAAAAAGGCTTACATTTGATACGCCTTCGAACTTTAAGCGAGCGTAGTACACTAAAAACCATAGCTATTTGTGGGTAATCTCTGCACACGCTCTGCACAAAACAGAAAGGCCGTTAGCATATATTTAAGAGTTATACAATTTAATATCAAATACTTAAGCACAAAAAACATATAACTATATAAACGCTATAGGCGTTTAGCCAGACGTTATACAAAATTTAGATGAGAAAATTAATTATTATACTTACTTCATTAACTCTTGTAACAGGATGTCTCAATGACAGTAAAAATGAGAATTCAAGTAATTCATCAGTCAAAAAAGAATTTATAAGTCAGCGCCATTTACATGAAAAAACTTATGGCGATTTTAATTTCAAGAATGAGCAGCAATGGGATAGTCTAAATACTATTTCTCATGAAAAAATACTTTATAAAAAAGGGAAGGTTCACCCTGACATACGCACATTTGGCTGGCATATCTATTCCAACGGTACTTCTTGGAAAAATTACAACTTCTCTATGTTGTGGGGGCTATCCTACTTTTCATATGCAATCCAACCAGAAACTGGTAATTACAAAAGCATACATCAGTGGAAAACAACTGCGTTAATTGATAGTGCAAAAGCGAATGATTGCAAAGTATTTCTTTCTGTTTCTAATTTCGGAAGTGACAATAATTCTATTTTTCTAGAAAACTCGAAGGCTCAGACAACACTAATTGATAGCTTATCAAGTTTGCTAGCTTTGAGAGCTGCTGATGGTATAAATATTGATTTTGAAGGAGTATCAAAAAAAAATAAAAAGGATTTTACAAAATTTATTATTAAAGTTTCAAAAAAACTCAAGCAAGTTAATCCGAAATATATGATTTCTCTTTGCCTTTATGCAGAAGATTGGAACGATATTTTCGAGATTAAAACTATTGATTCATATGTAGACTTTTACACTTTGATGGGGTATGACTACTATGGGGGCTTTAGTAAAACAACTGGACCTGTGACACCTTTTAAAAAAAGTGAGAGGTTTGGGAATGGTTTAGAAGAATCCGTTAAAGCTTATGAAAACAAAGGTGTTGATCTCAATAAATTAATTGTTGGCTTACCATATTATGGAGCTGAACGGTACACCAGAAACCCTGAAATAGGAACGATTGTAACAAGATTCAAATCTCATCCCCCTTATAAGTCAATAAAGGAATATTACATTGATTCTTTAAGTATTCCTATACAATTTGATCCCAAAAGCTCTTCAAGTTATATCGTTATTACAGATAGCATTAACCACTATAGACAATTATTTTTTGAAGATGTAAAATCCCTATCAGCTAAATACGATTGGATAAAAAATAATAAAATAGGTGGGGTTGGAATCTGGGCACTAGGGTATGATAATGGTTCCCCTGAACTATGGAATTTATTAACTGAAAAATTTTCAAAAGAACAAAACACAACTTTGTATAACAATAAATAAACGCCATTAAAACGATCGTTTATTCAAATCGTTGTGCTTAATTGAACATGAAAATACTTCTAACCGGTGCCACCGGATACATAGGGAAAAGACTATTGCCTGTTTTAATTGAAGCAGGACATGAAGTGGTTTGTTGCGTTCGCGATTCTAAGAGGTTCAATCCTCCAGAATCTATAAAACAAAAGGTATCGGTAATTGAAATCGATTTTCTGGACGAAACAACTTTAGAACGGGTTCCGAAAGATATTGATGGTGCGTATTACTTAATTCATTCAATGTCATCTTCTAAGGACTACAAAGCCCTAGAACACACTTCTGCCGTAAATTTTAAAAAATCGCTTAATGGCTCAACTATCAAACATGTCATCTACCTAAGTGGAATTGTGAATGAGTCAGAACTTTCTGAGCACTTGAGTTCACGCAGTAATGTTGAATCCGAATTAGAAAAAGGAAACTATAATTTCACAACACTCAGGGCCGGAATCATTATTGGGTCAGGTAGTGCCTCATTTGAAATCATAAGAGATCTAGTAGAAAAATTACCGTTCATGATTACTCCTAAATGGTTAAGGACAAAATGCCAGCCAATTGGAGTATCTGATGTTATCTTGTTCTTAATTAAATCATTATTTAACCATAAAACCTATGACAAGAATTTTGACATAGGAGGTCCTGACGTGCTCACGTATAAGGAAATGTTACTCGGTTTTGCAAAATCGAGGAATTTGAAGCGTACTATTCTGATCGTACCCGTTATGACACCAAAATTATCTTCATACTGGCTTTATTTTGTAACATCTACCTCATACAAGCTTGCCATGTCCCTTGTAGCCAGCATGAAGATTGAAGTCGTTTGCCGCGACAATGCTATTAACTCTATTCTTGGAATTAAGCCAATTGGGTACGTGCAAGCTTTAAAGAAAGCATTCGCGAAAATTCAAAATAACGACATTATCTCAAGCTGGAAAGATTCATACGTTAGCAGTGGGATCAATTTCAATGTTTCTGATTTTGTTAAAGTGCCGGCTTTTGGCTGTTTTGTCGATCACCGAAGAAGAAAATTCGATAATCGCGAATCGTGTTTAGAAAATATATGGAGTATAGGTGGTGAAACAGGTTGGTACTATGGCAATTGGTTATGGAAGTTAAGAGGGCTATTAGATAAAATGGCAGGTGGGGTTGGACTCAGAAGAGGAAGAACTAATCTTAAATCAATTAAGGCAGGGGATGCAGTAGATTTTTGGAGGGCTTTGTACGCCAATAAAAATGAAGGCCGCTTGCTATTATTTGCCGAAATGAAATTACCTGGAGAAGCTTGGCTGGAATTCAAGATTGTGGATGATCGACTTGAGCAAACAGCCACATTTAGGCCCCTGGGATTATTAGGGAGACTATATTGGTACTCAGTATTACCCTTTCATGGTTTGATTTTCAAAGGAATGCTTCGAAATATAACTAAGCACAACAAAACCTAAACTGCATTAAAACGCAATTTAACCAAAACGTTGTAGCCAATTAAAATGAAAGTGCTTTCAAAAAATAATGCTGAATTGAAAATTGTATTTCCTCTTTTTATAACTCTGTTTGGAAGTGTGGATCTGTATATCGGACCAAAAGCACCAACAGGAAATGAGTCTAATTGGCTTCAGACTATAGAAGTTGAAGGTTGGTTCCCATTGTTTAGAACCTATGGTACCGAGCAGGCCTTTTTTGACAAAACATGGAAAGTTGGTGAATTTGAACCGATTGAGTAGAATAGAACTATCGCCAATCGAGTAGACGGCTCCGCCCCTAAATAGGAACGGAGTGCGCCCCTGCCTGCCGGCAGGCAGGTCTCACAGTTCTGCTGAGCGGATGCCGAAGTACCACGCAGTGTGCTTGAGCTACGCTCGGAAACTTCAATTTTGAGAACTCAATCTCAAATTCTCATTTCCGTACTGGGCGGTTCATCGCATCAGAAATTCACTTTTTGGGATTACCCTAACATACTTTTATAAGCCCTTTTCCGTAGGCGTTTCTCGGTAATGGTAGTGCGTAAAATGGGACTTTCATAAATGACAAAAGCCCCTGATCGCTCAGAGGCTTTTACCGAATATATTTCTCAATTTATCTTCTCTTAGTTCTTCCAGAACTAGAGTTCTTTCGCACTACTCTACCATCATTGCTTTGGCTAAATTGTTTTGCCATGCGGCAGCCAAAGGCATGTTGTCCATGGTGTGAGATTTACCATCGGCCAACAAATCAATAGCTGTTGGTCCAGCAAGGGCATCTTTCATATCTAACTTAAATACCAACTTCTTACCTGTTGCAGTAAGTGTAAATTCCATGGCGCGCTCTTCATTGGCAGCCAACATTTCATCCAATCCAGTATGAATAAACCACGAGTCAGAAACGGTGTCGTTGCTTACAAAACCTTCAGATTTTATAAAAATATACATCGTAGCCCAGGTCCAATACATATTGTTAGTAATGCTTAAAGGGTGTTCTTGCGCATAAGTTGCTGGGTCTTCTCCATTCAATTCTGGTGGCACACCAAAATCAAAAAGCACCGAGCTATAGCTGCCTTCAGTAACCATGGCGCTGTAGGTGTTATTGGAGGTACTGTCAGAATAATTTTCAAAAACGATGTCTTTGAGCAAGGTCTCACTGCCATCAGCCTTTTTAAGGCGTATGTTCCCTACGTAGTAATTAAAGGTTGTTACATTAAAATCGTTGCCGTGTTGATCTTTGTAATTGGTATTCAATTGCAAAGGTTGACCATCGTAGGCCAATTCAAAAGAAAAGGAAACTTCTGCTTTAGAAGCAACGTCATCACCACCATCATCATCATTGTTGCAAGCGGTGAGTGAAATGAAAACAATTGTTAACAGGGGGAAAATTCTTGTAATCATTTTTGCACTTTTACAGTTTTGTGAAAATAGCCAACTTTCATTTTAATAAAAATTAAAATTTCAATGGGCTTCTTTTCGGCACTTCATTTGTCTTAGAAGCAATCATCAAAAGATAAATCACTTTATATATGAAACGTATTTCCTTTATAACAAGTTGTTTTTTCTCTCTATTTTTTCTTGCGAACCAGATTCAAGCTCAAGCTTTTAAATACACCTTCACCTTTGAAGGCTTCTCAGAAGCAGCAGCCAACTCAGCAGAAATGAGCGATTCTGTAGCTTACCTCGTTAACTGGTTTGGGGGCAAGCAGTATTACAACGATACAGCTACCATCAACAGCAAAGGACAATATGTTTTTGAAGGCGAAGAGCCTAAAAAAGCAGGAGTGTATGGTGTGCTTTTAGGAGATAAAAAATCATACGTAGAATTCATTATTGCAGAACCAGAATTTAGCATGACCACTTCTTACGGTGGCGATATGATGCGCAAAGCAGTATTCACCAATTCTCAAGAGAATACCGCTTTCCAGAAATATTTCAACAGTATGGGCCGCTTTCAAGGCGAAACTAAAATGTTGCAAGATCAAAGCAAAGCAACTGAAGATGAAAAGGAAAAGGCTAAAATTCAAGAAGACATTAACACCAAATTGCAAGTAATCAAAGCTTTCAAGAAAGAGTTTTACAAAACGTACCCAGAGTTGTTCTGCACAAAAGTGTTTATGGCATCTGATGACCCTGAAATTCCTGAAGTGCCAGCCGGTGTAGAAGACCCAGAACAATGGAAGTACATGTGGTTTAGAAAACACTACTTTGATAACATTGACCTTACTGACCAACGCATGTTACGCACCCCTGTGTTCCATACCAAGATTGACTACTATATTCAAAAATTAACCCCTCAAGTACCGGATACTATTTGTTACGAAACCATGCGCCTCGCAAACATTAGTGGTGAAGGCACAGAAATTTACCGCTACATTGTGCAGCACACAGTAAACACCTATGAGAAGAAAAAAATTATGGGTATGGATGCTGTATTTGTAGGTATTGCAGAACAGGTTTATTGCCAAGGAAAGGCCTATTGGTTAGATGAAGAGCGTACAGCAGAAATTTGCGAACGCTACGAAGCCATGAAAAACTTAGTGGTTGGGCTTCCAGCAGAAAACATCATTCTACCAGATACGGGAGGTTATTGGACCAACTTATACGAGGTGGACGCCAATTATACCGTGCTGATTTTTTGGGCGTCTGATTGTGGGCACTGTAAGAAAGAGATGCCAAAGCTTCTAGAAGCCTACCACAACATGAAGGATATGGGTGTAAAGGTTTTTGCTGTAAGTACTCAATTTGAAAATAAAGACTGGAAAAAGTTCGTTCGTGAGAATGGATTGGATTGGATCAATGTGTCTGACAATCCAGAAATCAACACCAATGCGTATTGGTACATCACCAACAATTACAGTACTATCAACAGTTTAAACTTTAGAGAGTATTGGGACATCTTCTCTACTCCACAGGTTTATATACTTGATAAAGAGAAGAAAATTATTGGAAAAAAGATTGGCGCTGAACAGCTAGAAGATTTTCTTACCAAATACGATGAAGATCTTGCAAAAGGAAAATCTACCATAGACCCAAATGCCAATGGTAAGTCAGACATCAGATACCAAGATGCATTAGCACCAGAGCAGCCAACAGGTTCTAGCCCGGTTCAAAAACAGTAACTAAGAAAGGACAGTTTTTAAAGGAACCCGCAAGCGGTAATGCTCAGTGTGTTTCCGTTCTTCAAAAAATACGAGTCCGATTAGGAAAAAATCAAGAGAGAGGCTCACCTTCGGGTGGGCCTTTATTTTTTCCCAAGCGCGCATCATGCCTTTTGACCAATAGATATCATCAAATACAATCACGCTTCCAGCATGCACCTTCTCTAAACTCATTTCAAAATAGCGTAGAGTGGCTTCTTCCATGTGGTTGCCATCTATAAAAAGTAAATCAATACGTTCTACAGAACGCATCACTTCAGGAAATTGAGCATCAAAATCTCCCAGTTTGGGAACCACATTTTTAACACCTATAAGATCAAACCCTTCTTTCGCCTTGTTCAATGTGTTTTTACATCCTTCAAGGGTAATGACAGTTGCAGCAGGCCTTGCCAATGCCAAGTAAGCGCTTGTTACCCCCAAAGAAGTACCCAATTCCACTATAGTTTCTGGGTGCAGCTCATCAACCAATTTGAAGAGAAATTCTCTTATTTTAATAGGCTTACCAGAGTTTTTATGAATATCGCTCACCCGTCTTTTCTTGGCACTGTTAGTTCTACTGCCGGCCCCCAAATCAACAATCTCTATTTCGCTGTGATCTGCCCGCCAATGCCCGTCTAATTGTTTTAAACTGTTAAATGGTTGATAATACTTGTGGCTCCTAAACAAAGTGTTGTTAAAGTGGTAAACTTTTGGCGAATGGATATCATGATTGCTAGATGCGGTGAGTTGATACCACAAAAAACGAATTATATATTCTAGCAGATTCACTCAGCGAAGATAGAACGACTTTAACACAACAAAATGAATCAATCACACAGAATACAACGTGTATTGCATATTGAGTACAGAAAGCCTGTAATTCAAGATGTAAAGCTTACGTTGTTTAAAGACAGATTGCATTCGTACCACCTGAAAACGGCTACCACCAAAAACGAAGTTCTTCGCAGCTTAGATCAAAGTTATCCGAACCTCATCATATGCGCCAACAAACTCAATGGTTTTGATTCTCCATTTGTAATAGAAGAAACCAAAAGAAGGCTCCCGAATTGCCCTGTAGTTCTTTTGAGCGAAGAAGTGATTGAAGAACACTCTATTCCTCATTTGAAAAAAGGAATTTAGGATGTGGTTCATATCGAAAATCAACACCTCTTGCCGATTTCTATTTTCAAAGTGTTGCGTGAGGCTTATTTCAGAGAAAATGTGCCGCTTAAGAAAGAGTACAAGGGAATGGAAATTCAGCCATTACCGAGAGAAATCGGACGTTGGATCTTGCACAGGTAATCTCATTTTTCAATCCATTTTAGACATCAGATAAGTTACATTTGTGCTCATGCAGGGCAAAGAGGATCAACCCATTCAACACTTGTTTCAACCAAAATTGACTTGGAACATCAATGGTTCGCTCATATCTTTTGATGAACCAAAAGTGATGGGAATCATTAACCTTACACCAGATTCTTTTTATTCCCTAAGCAGGCATACTACAAAATCGGCTACTAAACAGGCTGAAAAAATGCTCGAAAACGGAGCTTTTATGTTAGATCTTGGTGCAGCATCTTCTCGGCCTGGTGCAGCTCAACTCAGCGCCAAAGAAGAGTGCGACAGGCTCCTCCCTGCTTTGGATGACATTCGAAAAGCTTTTCCCAACAGCATCATAAGTGTAGATACCTGGCAAGCAGAAGTGGCAAAAGCGGCTGTAGATCACGGGGCAAATTGCATCAATGATATTTCTGCCGGAGAAATGGATGAAAAAATGATTGAAACCTTGGCTTCTCTAAGGGTTCCCTACATTGCTATGCACATGCAAGGCAGACCAGAAAATATGCAAGATGCTCCCCAATACGAAGACATTATGCATGAAGTGCTCTTGTTTTTTGCTGCAAAAACCCAAAGCTTCAAAGCTCACGGCATTGTAGATTTTGCCATAGACCCAGGATTTGGATTTGGAAAAACCCTCTCTCACAATTACGAATTGTTGAAGCATCTCCCATTATTTCAACAGTTAGAATGCCCAATTTTAGTTGGTGTGTCAAGAAAATCTATGATCAATAAAGTGTTGCAAACAAAAGCGGAAGAGGCTTTAAATGGGAGTACCGTTCTGCACACGCTTGCCCTTTTGAATGGAGCCCACTTTCTTAGAGTGCATGATGTAAAAGAAGCCGTAGAGGCCGTGAAACTTGTTCAACAGTATCAAAAAGCGTAACATTGACAATGATGGACAGTTTGGTATTTATTCAATTGCGGTGGTTAGATGTGCTCGACATCTTTTTAGTAGCCATCCTACTCTATCAACTCTACCGCTTGGCTAAAGGCACCGTGGCTGTTCGTATATTTATTGGAATTCTTTTTCTATTGATTATTTGGAAATTGATGGAAGCCCTTCAAATGAAGCTGGTCTCCAATATTCTAGGTCAATTCATTGGCATTGGTGCTATAGCAGTAATCATCATTTTCCAACCAGAGCTTCGAAACTTTTTGATTCAAATAGGGAGTAAAGGCTTTTTTGGAGATGCGGGAATCATGGCGCGCTTTAGAAACCAAGGCAAAGCTGCTACAGACAGCGGTTTGTTCGAGCTTCAAAAAGCAGTTGACCGTTTGAGTCTTTCAAAAACAGGAGCTCTCTTTGTATTGGGTTCTTCTGATGATTTTACAGAATTGATGGAAAGTGGAGAACGTATTGATGCGCGCTTGAGTGCCAATTTGATTGAAGTTATTTTCCAAAAAGAAAGCTTGCTTCATGATGGTGCTGCTTTAATTATTGGCGAACGCATTGTATCTGCAGGATGCGTATTGCCCCTAACCCATCAAACCAATTTACCTAGAAAATACGGCCTAAGACACCGTGCAGCATTGGGGATTTCTGAAGTCAACAACAGCATCTCTGTGCTGGTATCTGAAGAAACAGGAAAAGTGAGCATTGCCCACAATGGCAGGCTAGAAACGCTCAAAGAATCATCGCGTATGAAGGATCGCGTTCAAGAAATTCGCAACAATGAGAGCTAAGTACCTCTCCCCTTTTCTGTGGCTCTTTTTTCTTTCGAATGTTGCTTGTAGCCAAGCTTATTTGCGCTTAGACACTACAGACCTATTGCACTCCATTCAACGCGAACAAAGCCAAGGAGACAAACTTTACAACAAAGGAGTTTTTAAGAGCGAACGCTACATGTTAAGCGGGAAACATGCTCATCAAGACAACAATATATTTTTTACTGCTCTTTCTGTTTATACCCTTCAAGATTTGCGTAACAGCTTTTCTCCTTACCATTTAACAATAGCCAATGAAATTTGTAAAAATGCCATTGCTGCTTATCCATTCTACCGAAGTCGAAAGATGGACCCTACCTTCAATTATTGGAGAGTAAGACCAGAAACCCCCATGCCCGGAAGCATATGGCAAAACACAGACCGAGCGCGATTGCCAGATGATATGGATGATAGTTCACTCATTCTATTGACAGGTACGCATTCAGACAGCCTCAAACATGCCTTTAGAACCATGATGAGTGAATACACCAATCACAGCCAAGTGAGTGTAAAAAGCATCTTCAAGCGCTACCAAGATTATCCAGCATACCTCACGTGGTTTGCAGATAAGTTGAAACAAGACATGGACATTTGCGTCTTGGCCAACGTTCTATTGTTTGTTGAAGATGAAGGTTTCACTCTAAACCATCATGACTCTGCTTCTGTAAAGCTCATTGCCACCATAGTGCAGAACAATGACCATATCAATCACCCCGAAATCATCTCTCCTTATTACGAGAATACCGCCATCATCATCCATACCTTAGCGAGATTACTCTCTCATTCAAGCAACACCGTTCTTCTTTCTTTGAGAGAACAATTGATTCATGATGCCTTAGCAATGCTTCCCACTACAGAAAATAGAATGGAACAAATTCTACTCATCACCAGCATTTATCAATTGGAAGGCTCTACTAAAGCTCGTGTGAACCTTGCCAAAATTGAAGAATCTTTTGATGGCTTCTCATATTTCTACACCAACCCTTTTCATGGCAGTCATATCTTTTGGAAACGATTGATTGGAAAAAGTAAATTCTTACAGCTGCATGCAAGGAGCCATGGATTTTACTACACCTTGGTGCTTGAATACCTCATGACAGTGCCTCCCTCAGAGTAAACCTCAACAAGACACCTTAGAACAATGACATTTGATTCAAACTTATTTCCGGTTTTTTATGCAGGCCCTATCTCCTACTACAGTGCTCTGTTGAAACGCCAGTCTATTACGTTTGAAATCAAAGAGCACTTTTCCAAACAAACTTACCGCAACAGAACCTGCATTTTAAGCGCCAATGGCCCATTAAATTTAAGCATTCCTGTAGTGAAGACTGGAGGTAAAATGCCTATAGAAGAGGTACGCATCAGCTACAGAGAACACTGGCAAAAAGACCATTGGAACGCTCTACATAGTGCTTATGGAAGTTCTCCATACTTTGAATATTACGATTATTTGTTTGAAGGAATGTTTGCGAAGAAGGTAGACTTACTTCTTGATTTCAATTTGCAAATTCACAAGACTATTCTATACTGTCTTGACCTAGAGTTAGAACACCAATTGAGCAAAGAATTCAATGCATTAGGGGATGTTGACCCACGCATAGCCTTCAATTCTAAAGGGAAGAATCTTGTAGAAACAACATTTCCAAGCTATTACCAAACTTTTTCAAAGCAAGGTTTCGTAGCTGACTTAAGCATCCTTGACCTCTTGTTTAATTTGGGGCCAGAAGCTCGCGTTTACCTCAAAAAATTGTAGTTGACTTCATTATCTTTGAAGCCATTCGAAAAATACGCTATGGCTACAAAACAAGAATTGGAACGCAATAAAAACGAAGACGAAATGAAGCTGCGCATCAGCAGCATGAATCGCAAATTTGACGCTGTTGCTTTAGGCGGTGGTGAGAAAAAAATTGCCAAGCAGCACAAACAAGGAAAGCTTACAGCTAGAGAACGTTTGAACTACTTGTTAGATGAAGATCGTCCGAGTATTGAAATAGGTGCATTTGCAGGTGATGGCATGTACAAAACCTATGGCGGTTGTCCTTCAGGTGGCGTAGTCATCAAAATCGGATATGTATCAAAACAACAATGTATTGTAGTAGCCAATGATGCTACAGTAAAAGCAGGAGCCTGGTTCCCCATTACAGGTAAAAAGAATTTACGCGCCCAAGAAATAGCCATGGAGAATAACTTGCCAATCATCTACTTGGTAGATAGTGCAGGTGTGTTCTTACCCATGCAAG
>CBFHSD010000039.1:0-22407 GCA_965658375.1 Salibacteraceae bacterium | reverse complement strand
GATAAAAAGGAACTCTAATGTTACAACCGAGAAAAACCAAGCACAGAAAACAGCAGAAGGGCCGTATTAAGGGCAATGCTGGACGTGGTAGCGAGATAGCCTTTGGATCATTTGCAATTAAATCATTAGATACTGGTAGAATCACTGCTCGTCAGATTGAAGCTGCTCGTATTGCGATGACTAGATACATGAAACGTGAAGGTCAAGTTTGGATTAGAATATTTCCAGATACACCAATCACATCCAAGCCGGCTGAAGTACGTATGGGGAAAGGTAAAGGTGCCTTAGATCATTGGGCATGTAAAATCAGACCAGGACGTATCTTATTTGAAATGGATGGTGTAAGACTTGACGTTGCTCAGGAAGCGTTAAGATTGGGAGCTCAAAAACTCCCATTAAGATGCAAGTTTGTTGTTCGTAGAGATTACACAGAATCTTAATTGTAAGAAGAGATGAAACAATCAGTAGTACGTGAGTTAACAACAGAAGAACTTGTTGAACGCATAGAACAAGAAACAGAAGCTCTAGATAAGATGAAGATTGCTCATAGTGTTTCTCAATTAGAAAACCCGATGGTTTTTAAAGAGAAAAGAAGAGGAATCGCCCGTTTGAAAACTGAGCTTCATAATCGCGAAATCAACGCATAACTCGTAGGAGCGATGGAAAGAAATTTAAGAAAAGAACGTGTTGGAATCGTTACCAGCGACAAAATGGATAAGTCCATTGTTGTTAAGGTTGAGCGAAGAGTGAAGCACGAGGTTTACGGAAAGTTCGTTAAGAAAACGACAAAGTTTGTAGCACATGATGAGAAAGATGAATGTGGTATAGGTGATACTGTTCGCATTATGGAAACTCGTCCGATGTCAAAGAACAAGAATTGGAGATTGGTCGAAGTAATAGAAAAGGCCAAGTAATAATATTTAGAAGAAGGAAGCTATGATACAGCAAGAATCCCGAATGAAGGTTGCTGACAACAGTGGAGCAAAAGAGGTACTATGTATCCGTGTGCTCGGTGGTACTGGAAGACGCTATGCCTCAGTAGGAGATAAAGTGATTGTTTCGGTAAAGGATGCAATGCCTAACGGAAACGTTAAAAAAGGACAAGTATCTCCAGCGGTTGTTGTTAGAACAAGAAAAGAAATTAGAAGACCTGATGGGTCTTATATTCGTTTTGATGACAACGCTGTAGTATTATTAAATCAAGCTGGAGAGATGCGTGGAACGCGTATTTTTGGACCTGTTGGAAGAGAATTACGTGAAAAACAATTCATGCGTATCGTATCGTTAGCGCCTGAAGTACTTTAATGTATAAGTCTGTTATGAATAAGAAACTACATGTTAAAGTTGGTGATAACGTAAAGGTTATATCTGGTAATGAAAAAGGTAAAACCGGTCGCGTTATTGCTATCGATCGTGTAAAAGAACGCGCCTCAATTGAAGGTGTAAACATGATCAAGAAACATCAAAAACCTTCAGCTCAAAATCCTCAAGGTGGGATCATTGAAACTGAAGGTACCGTGCACATCTCAAACCTTATGGTTATTGATGGTGCTGGTAATGCAACCCGTATTGGTAGAAAAACTAATGATGCGGGGAAATCTGTAAGATATTCCAAAAAATCACAGGAGGAACTATAATGGCATACGCACCAAGACTTAAGAAAACTTATGCTGAGGAAATTATGCCTGCATTGAAAGAGAAGTTTCAATACTCTTCTATCATGCAAGTGCCTCGATTGGAAAAAATTGTTTTGAGCCAAGGTGTTGGTAACGCAACAACTGACAAGAAGTTGGTCGCCAATGCAGTGAATGAATTGACAACCATTTCTGGTCAAAAAGCGGTTCAAACAATGTCTAAGAAAGATATCTCAAACTTCAAACTACGTAAAGGAATGCCTATCGGTGCCCGCGTAACGTTGAGAGGAGAAAAAATGTATGAATTTTTAGATCGTTTAGCTTCTGTGGCATTGCCAAGAACAAGAGATTTTAGAGGAATCTCTAAGAAGTTAGATGGTAGAGGAAACTATACACTAGGAATTAAAGAGCAAATCATCTTCCCAGAGATTGATATTGATAAAGTGGCTAACATCACTGGTATGGATATCACCTTTGTGACTACTGCAAAGACAGACGAAGAAGGTTTCGCATTGTTACAATCATTTGGATTACCCTTTAAAAAGAATTAGGCATGGCAAAAGAATCAATGAAAGCCCGCGAACGTAAACGCGAAGCCATGGTTGAGAAATACGCTGATAAGCGTGCCAGGCTTAAGGCAGAAGGAGATTGGGAAGGACTGCAAAAGCTTCCTAAAAACTCAGCTGCAGTACGTAAACACAACAGATGTAAGTTGACAGGTCGTCCGAGAGGATACATGCGTACTTTTGGCCTTTCTCGTGTAACATTCAGAGAAATGGCTTTGAAAGGATTAATCCCAGGGGTTAAAAAGTCGAGTTGGTAATAGAGAAGTAGGATTTATAAAAAGACGAACATGACTGATCCAATTGCAGATTATTTGACACGAATTAGAAATGCCGCTATGGCAGGTCATCGTGTAGTAGAGGTTCCTGCTTCGAACATGAAGAAGGCAATGACTAAGATACTTTTTGATAAAGGATACATCTTAAACTTTAAGTTTATGGATGATGACCGTCAAGGGGTAATCAAAATAGCATTAAAATACAATCAACAAACAAAAGAGCCGGCTATCAGAGGAATCGATAGAATTTCTAAGCCAGGTTTGAGAATTTATTCAGGAGCTGGTGAATTGCCACGTGTTATGAATGGTTTGGGGATCGCGATTATTTCCACTTCAAGTGGTGTAATCACTGACAAAGAAGCACGTAATTTAAACGTAGGTGGCGAAGTGATTTGCTACGTTTACTAAAACTAGATATATGTCACGTATAGGAAATTTACCAGTTACAATACCTAGTGGAGTTACAGTAAGCGTTGCGAATGACGTCATTACTGTTAAAGGACCAAAAGGTGAGTTAACAGAAAAGTTTGATACTGCTATTGCTATCACTGTTGAAGAGAACAAAGTAAAGCTTATTCGCCCTCATGATCATAAAGACATGCGTGCGAAACACGGGTTGTACCGTTCACTCATTAACAATATGGTAGTGGGTGTAACAACAGGATACAAAATGGAACTTGAACTCGTTGGTGTAGGTTATAGAGCCTCAGTTAGCGGTCAAAATCTAGAAATGTCTTTAGGTTACTCGCACAATGTGTTGGTTGCATTACCAGCTGAAGTAAAAGTTGCAGCTCAATCAGAAAGAGGGAAAAACCCATTGGTTACTCTTGAGTCAATTGATAAGCAACTTATTGGCCAAGTAGCAGCTAAGATTAGAAGCCTGAGGAAAATTGAGCCTTACAAAGGGAAAGGTATCAAATTCGTAGGTGAAGAGATAAGAAGAAAAGCAGGTAAGTCTGCTAGCAAATAAAATTTGAGGTAATGGCTTTTTCTAAAGTAGATAGAAGAAATAAAATTAAGCGTAGAGTTCGCAGAAATATTGCGGGCACAGCTGAGATGCCTCGTTTGACAGTTTACCGTAGCAACAAAGAGATTTACGGTCAATTGGTAGACGATGTAAAAGGTGTTACTTTATTATCCTTAGGTTCATTAAAAGATGATACTGTAAAGGGAAAAAGTAAAATAGAACAAGCGCAAGCTGTAGGTAAACTTGTAGCTGAGAAAGCGAAAGAAGCAGGAATCGAAGCGGTTGTTTTTGATAGAAATGGTTATTTGTATCACGGTCGAGTTAAAGCTTTTGCGGAAGCAGCTCGTGAAGGTGGTCTAAAATTCTAAGTAGAAGTCATGGCAAACGTTAAGATAAAAAAAGTGAAATCTAGCGAAATCGAATTAAAAGATAAGCTAGTGAACATACGCAGGGTAACGAAGGTTACTAAAGGTGGTCGTACGTTTTCATTCTCTGCTGTAGTAGTTGTAGGAGACGAGAAAGGAGTTGTTGGACACGGATTAGGAAAGGCGAAAGAAGTAACTGAAGCTATTTCTAAAGGGATTGACGATGCGAAAAAGAACTTGATCAAGGTTCCTATCGTAAACGGAACAGTACCTCACTCTCAAGAAGCACGCTACAGTGGCGCGCAAATCTTCTTAAGACCTGCTTCTCATGGTACAGGTGTAATCGCTGGTGGTGCAATGCGTTCAGTATTGGAATCGGTTGGGATTACAGATGTATTGGCTAAATCTAAAGGTTCTTCAAACCCAGCAAATGTTGTAAAAGCAACAATCATTGCCTTATCTCGTATGAGAGATGCTGCGCAAGTAGCTGAGCAAAGAGGAATTTCTGTTCATAAAGTATTTAACGGTTAATTTGTTCAGTCATGGCAAAGATTAAAATTACACAAGTAAGATCAAGCATTAGACAGTCAAAAAGACAAAAAGGTACTTTGGCAGCGCTTGGTTTAAGAAGAATCAATCATTCAGTTGAACACGAGAATACTCCAACAATAGCAGGTATGGTTTCAAAAGTGAACCATTTAATTGCAGTTGAGGAGCTATCATAAAGAAATTAAAGATGGAGCTTAGTAATCTAACACCGGCCAAAGGGTCGGTAAAAAACAGAAAGAAGATTGCGCGAGGCGAAGGATCAGGTAAAGGTGGTACTTCTACACGTGGGCACAATGGTGCAAAATCTCGTTCTGGGTACTCTAGAAAGGTAGGTTTTGAAGGTGGGCAGATGCCACTTCAAAGAAGGGTGCCAAAATTTGGTTTTAAGAATATAAATCGCGTTGAGTATAAAGCAGTAAATCTTGGTGTTATTCAAGGGTTAATTGATAACAAAAAGGTTGAAGAAATTACTCCAGAGGTTTTAATAGCAAATGGTTTGGCAAACAAATCAGATCTTATCAAGATTTTAGCAAGTGGTGAATTAAAATCAAAAATTTCTATAACTGCTCACAAATTTTCAGCTTCAGCTCAAAAAGCAATTGAAGCTGCTGGTGGTGAAGTAAAATCGATTTAATTAGATGAAACGCTTTTTTGAAACTTTAACCAACATTTTTAAGATTGAAGAGCTTCGTCAAAGAATTCTAATCACATTAGGATTTTTAGCGGTTTATAGAATTGGTTCGTTCATTGTTTTACCTGGTATTGATCCCGAGATTTTAGAATCTATCAATGGAGAAGCACAAGGGTTGGCCAGTATGATCAATCAATTTGCTGGAGGGGCATTCTCTCGTGCGTCAATTTTCGCATTGGGGATTATGCCTTACATCTCTGCATCTATTGTAATGCAGCTCTTAGGTATGGCAGTACCTACAATCCAAAAAATGCAACGTGAAGGAGAAAGCGGAAGGAAAAAAATAAATCAGTATACAAGATACTTAACCATCCTGATTACTGCAGGTCAAGCTCCTGGGTATTTAGCGGCAACTGTTCCAACAGAAGCTGTAGCGAATCCTGGGTTCTTGTCATTTACTCTTCCTTCAATCATCATTCTAACAACAGGTACTCTGTTTGTTATGTGGATGGGTGAAAAGATTACTGATAAAGGAATTGGTAATGGTATTTCACTTCTAATCATGATCGGAATTATTGCAGGGTTACCTTCTGCATTGTTATTTGAAATTGACTCTCAACTTGGTGAAACAGGTGGAGGTTTGGTAATCGTGTTGCTTGAGTTGGCTATTCTTTTAGTTGTTATTCTAGCTTCGGTATTACTTGTTCAAGGTGTGCGCAGGGTTCCTGTTCAGTTTGCTAAAAAAATGGTTGGAAATCAAACAGGAGCTACTTCAAGAAGTTACATCCCTTTAAAGGTGAACGCTTCTGGTGTAATGCCGATTATCTTTGCTCAGGCATTGATGTTTATTCCAATGACGTTGACAAGCATTTCTGACAGTGAAGCATTGACATCTTTTGCAACCTTGTTTTCTGATATCTCTGGCTTCTGGTACAACTTCATCTTTGCAATGATGATTATTCTGTTTACTTATTTCTACACAGCAATTACTGTGAATCCGAAACAAATGGCAGATGATTTGAAAAAGAATGGAGGTTTTGTTCCAGGTGTTCGACCAGGACAGGATACATCAGACTTTTTAGACACCATATTATCACGCATTACACTGCCTGGAGCATTGTTCTTGGCATTATTAGCAATATTACCTGCTTTCGCAATGAAAGTAGGAGTTTCTCAGAACTTCTCTTATTTCTACGGAGGTACTTCTCTGTTGATTATGGTTGGGGTTGTTTTGGATACTTTACAACAAATAGAAAGTTATTTACTCATGCGTCACTATGACGGCTTGATGAAATCAGGCAAGTTAAAAGGGCGTGCGTCAACTTTAGGAATGGCTTAAAAAAAGCAAAAAATTACATGGCGAAACAATCATCCATAGAACAAGACGGAACCATTATAGAAGCATTGTCTAACGCAATGTTTCGTGTAGAGTTGCAAAATGGCCACGTTATTACTGCACACATTTCTGGTAAGATGCGGATGCATTACATCAAGATTTTACCGGGAGATAAAGTGAAAGTAGAAATGTCTCCGTATGACTTAACAAAGGGAAGAATAGTTTATCGCTACAAATAATTTTATTGAAAGATGAAAGTACGTGCCTCATTAAAGAAAAGAAGTGCAGATTGTAAGATCGTACGTAGAAAGGGTCGCTTGTATGTGATCAACAAGAAGAATCCTAAATTTAAACAAAGACAAGGTTAAAAGATACATAATATGGCAAGAATTGCAGGTATCGATTTGCCCAAAAACAAGAGAGGTGTTATAGGGCTCACTTATATTTATGGGATTGGTTTAACCAGATCTCAGAAAATACTAGCTTCTGCGGGAGTCGATGAAAATAAGAAAGTGCAGGATTGGAATGATGAAGAGCTTGCGGGAATTCGAACTTTCATCAATGAAAACTTCAAAGTAGAAGGTGCGCTTCGTTCAGAAGTTCAGATGAACATCAAGCGCTTAATGGACATTGGATGTTACAGAGGTATTCGTCACCGTGCTGGTTTACCATTGCGCGGACAAAGAACGAAAAACAACTCTCGTACTCGTAAAGGAAAAAGAAAAACTGTTGCTAACAAAAAGATAGCAGCGAAGTAATAAGAGATTGTTAAGCTATGGCTAAAAGAACAGTTAAAACAAAGAAGCGTAACGTAAAAGTTGATGCAGTGGGCCAAGTTCATATCCACTCTTCGTTCAACAACATCATTATTTCGATTACCAATAGTGGTGGTCAAGTAATCAGTTGGTCTTCTGCTGGGAAAAAGGGTTTCAGAGGTTCTAAAAAGAACACTCCTTACGCTGCCCAAATTGCTGCAGAAGAGTGCGCGAAGGTGGCACATGATGCTGGTATGCGTAAAGCAAAAGCATATGTGAAAGGACCTGGAGCTGGTAGAGAATCTGCAATGAGATCTATTCATAATTCTGGAATAGAAATCACTGAGATTGTAGATGTAACTCCAATGCCGCACAATGGATGTCGTCCACCTAAACGTAGACGCGTTTAATCCCGTTATACTCAAAAAGAAAAGAAAATGGCAAGATATACAGGTCCAAAATCGAAGATAGCTCGGAGATTCAAAGAACCAATTTTTGGCCCGGATAAAGCACTAGAACGTAAAGGATACGGTCCAGGGCAACATGGTCCGAATAGAAGAAGAGGAAAGCAGTCTGAATATGCAGTTCAATTGGCAGAAAAGCAGAAAGCAAAATACACATACGGTATTTTGGAGCGCCAATTCCGCAAATTATTTGACAGAGCGTCTCGTGCAAAAGGAATTACTGGTGAGAACTTGATCGTATTCTGTGAATCTAGATTAGATAACACAGTATTTAGATTAGGGATTTCGCCTACGAGAAGAGGAGCGCGTCAGTTGGTTTCTCACCGTCACATCCTTGTGAACGGAGAAATCGTGAACATTCCTTCTTACAACCTTAAAATAGGAGATGAGATTTCTGTGAGAACAAAATCAAAATCGCTCATCGCTATTACTGATTCTGTTGCATCAACTAATCGTAGCTTCCCGTGGTTGGAGTTCGATAAAGCAACGTTGGCTGGTAAATTCATCAGTGTTCCTACAAGAGAAGAAATTCCTGAGAACATTCGTGAGCAGTTAATCGTAGAATTGTATTCTAAGTAATCCACATTTATAAAAACCCTTAATAAAAGAGAACTTATAATATGGCAATATTAGATTTTCAAAAGCCCGATAAAGTGATTATGGTAAATTCAGATGACAATCATGGTCAGTTTGAATTTCGCCCTTTAGAACCTGGATATGGTATCACCGTAGGTAATGCCTTACGCAGAATCTTGTTGTCATCTCTAGAGGGATTTGCAATCACGAATATTAAGATTGAAGGGGTAGAGCACGAGTTTTCTACAATTTCAGGTGTAATAGAGGATGTTACTTCTATTATTCTTAATTTGAAGCAAGTGCGTTTTAAACAACAAATTGCTGACAGTGATTCTGAAAAGCTAACTGTAAAAGTTGAAGGCAAAAGCCAATTTACTGCTGGTGATATCGGTGGATTCACTTCTAATTTCCAAGTCCTAAATCCAGATTTAGTGATCTGCAACATGGACGAGAGCGTTTCCATTCAAATGGAAGTGTCTATCGGAAAAGGAAGAGGATATCGTCCATCAGAAGAGAATAAGTATGAAGGTTCTCCACTAGGAGAGATCGCAATCGATTCTATCTTCACACCTATTCGTAAAGTAAATTATGCTATCGAAAATTACAGAGTAGAGCAAAAAACGGATTATGAAAAGCTTGTCTTGAATCTTGAGACGGATGGATCTATTCATCCTAAAGATGCTCTTAAAGAAGCAGCTAAAATTCTTATTCATCATTTCATGCTATTCTCTGATGAGCGTATTACGCTTGATACTGAAGAGAAATCTGCAGAAGAAGACTTTGATGAAGATACACTTCACATGCGTCAGCTGTTGAAAACGAAATTGACAGATTTAGATCTATCAGTACGTGCACTCAACTGCTTGAAAGCTGCTGAAGTAGAAATTTTAGGTGATCTTGTACAATACGACAGAAATGACTTGTTGAAGTTTAGAAACTTTGGTAAGAAGTCATTGACAGAGTTAGATGAATTGGTTGAGCGTAAAAACTTGCACTTCGGAATGAATCTGGCTAAGTACAATCTAGATAAAGATTAATCCTAAAGAACAGAGGTTCTTTAAAAAGGAATAAGAAATAATGAGACATAAAAAGGCATTTAATCATCTTGGAAGAAAAAAGGGACATCGTTCAGCGATGATGTCTAACATGGCTTCTTCCTTGATTGAGCACAAACGAATTAACACGACTTTGGCGAAAGCTAAAGCGTTGAGAGGGTATGTGGAGCCGTTAATTACGAAATCAAAGACGGACAGCACTCACTCAAGAAGAATCATTTTCAGCTATTTACAAAGCAAAGAAGCGGTTACTGAATTATTCAGAACTGTAGCGCCTAAAATAGCAGAGAGACCAGGAGGTTATACACGTATCATTAAAACTGGTTTTCGCCAGGGTGATGCAGCTGAAATGGCAATGATTGAGTTGGTAGATTTCAACGAAATCTACAACAACACGGAAAAGGCTCCAGCTAAGAAAACCAGAAGAAGACGCAAGAGCAGTGGTTCTTCAGATGCACCAGCTCAAGAAGCAGATGCAACTAAAGCGGCTGATAGTGTTGAACAAACTGAGGAGGCTCCAAAGGCTGAAGCAGCGAAAGAGGAAACAAAGAAAGAAGCACCTGCTAAAGGTGATGACTCTAAAGAAGAAGATTCAAAAGACGCATAACTTGATGTGTTTAGAAGAAATTATAAAAAGGGATAAGGCTTTAAGTCTTATCCCTTTTTTTATATGATTTTTGCGATATGAAATTTGTTGAAAACCAAGACGCTTTACTTGTCCTAGAAGATGGAACTGTTTTCAAAGGAAAAGCAGCAGGATCAATAGGAACTACCTCTGGTGAAATTGCCTTTAATACAGGAATGACGGGCTATCAAGAAATCTTTACTGACCCCTCTTATTATGGGCAGATATTGGTAATGACTCCTGCACATATTGGAAACTATGGGGTTGACCCAGCTGAAATAGAATCTGAATCTGTAAAAATTGCAGGCTTAGTATGTAAAAAGTTTTCCGAAGTTTATTCCCGCCCAGCCGGCAATGGAACAATTCAAAAATACTTTGAAGACAACAACAAAGTTGGAATTTCTGATGTAGACACAAGAGCCCTTGTAAGATACATTAGAGATAAAGGCGCCATGAACGCCATCATCTCTTCGGAAGTTCTTGATGAAGAGGAGTTGAAACGCAGAGTAAAAGAAGTGCCTTCAATGGAAGGAATGGAGCTTTCCTCAAAAGTTTGTACGAAAGAGGCATACGAAGAAGGTGACCCAAATGCTGCACACCGTGTTGCTGTTTTAGATCTTGGTGTAAAAAAGAATATTCTGAGATGTTTAACCAAAAGAGACTGTTACTTAAAAGTTTTTCCAATGAATACTTCCCTAGACGAAATGAAGGCATTCAATCCAGACGGGTTTATGCTTTCTAACGGTCCTGGCGATCCAGCAGCAATGGCTGAAGTGCATGAAACGGTTAAGCAAGTCATCGAGAGCGGGATTCCCACATTTGGTATTTGTTTAGGCCACCAACTAACAGCGTTAGCAAGTGGATTGACCACCAAGAAAATGCACAATGGGCATAGAGGTGTGAATCATCCTGTAAAGAATCTAGTGACTGGAAAAGGAGAGATTACCTCTCAAAATCATGGTTTTGTAGTTGATATGGAAAGCGCTCAGCAAGCAGAGAACATCCAAATCACACATCAACATTTGAATGATGGTACATTAGCTGGAATAAAGAGAACCGATTATCCCGTATTCTCGGTTCAATACCACCCTGAAGCATCTGCAGGACCGCACGATTCTACATACCTTTTTGACGAATTCATAGAAAACATTAAATCCCATAAATCCAAATAAACCTACAACTATGAGCTACATAACAGATATTACGGCACGCCAAATCCTCGATTCTAGAGGTAACCCAACAGTAGAGGTTGAAGTAGAAACAGAATCAGGCGCAGTAGGTAAAGCTGCAGTGCCTTCTGGAGCATCTACAGGAGTGCATGAAGCGGTTGAGTTGAGGGATGGAGATAATGGCCGTTACTTAGGTAAAGGTGTGCTTAGCGCTGTAAACAATGTGAATACCATTCTTAATGATGAGTTGGCAGGTTTTCATGTGAGCGATCAAAACGCCATTGACCAAACCATGCTTGAAATAGATGGTACAAGCAACAAAGCAAAACTAGGTGCAAATGCTATTCTAGGGGTATCTCTGGCAGTAGCTAAGGCTGCGGCAGATTACCACGGTTTGCCCTTGTACAGATACATTGGCGGTGTAAATGCCAATACCCTTCCTGTACCTATGATGAACATCTTGAACGGTGGTTCACACGCAGATAATAAAATTGACTTTCAAGAATTTATGGTAATGCCTGTTGGCGCGTCTTCTTTTAGCGAAGGTTTGCGCTGGGGAGCAGAAATATTCCACCATTTGAAAGCAGTTTTGAAGAAAGATGGTTATTCTACAAATGTTGGAGATGAAGGTGGCTTTGCTCCGAATTTAAATTCTAATGAAGATGCCATTGAGTATGTATTAAGAGGAATAGAAAGTGCAGGATACAAAGCAGGTGAAGACATTCTAATTGCTCTTGATCCTGCTGCATCTGAGTTTTACAATAAAGAAGAAAGTGTATATCACTTCCATAAATCGGATGGCAGAAAACTAAGTTCGCCAGAAATGGTGGATTATTGGGCCAATTGGGCAGCCAAATATCCTATTGTATCTATTGAAGATGGATTGGACGAAGATGACTGGAACGGTTGGAAATTGATTACAGACAAGATTGGAGCTAATACCCAATTGGTAGGCGATGATTTGTTTGTGACGAATTCTGAAAGACTTTCTAGAGGAATTAAAGAAGGCGTTGCCAATTCAATACTTGTTAAGTTCAACCAAATTGGTTCTTTAACAGAAACTATCAATGCTGTAGATATGGCGCACAGAGCTAACTATACTGCAGTAATGAGTCATAGATCTGGAGAAACAGAAGACACTACAATTGCTGATTTGGCCGTTGCTTTGAACACAGGACAAATCAAAACAGGTTCGGCTTCAAGATCAGATCGGATTGCGAAATACAATCAATTATTGAGAATTGAGGACCAATTAGGCGATATGGCGAAATATTTAGGTAAAAATATTCGCTAGAAGAGTTTTTTTAAACAAAATTCCTTTTTGTTTGGTTATTTTCGCGACACTCGAGAGAGTGCCCCCTTATTGTTAATTTAAATTGCAGAGATAAAGATGTCAGATTTTGCTGAAATCAAAGTGAACGGCCAGTCCATAGAGTTGCCGTTGGTCAAAGGAACCGAAGAAGAAGTTGGAATTCATATCGGAAAATTACGTGGTCAAACAGGTGTTGTAACCTTAGATCCCGGATTTAAAAATACAGGTTCTACAAGCAGTAAAATCACTTTTCTTGATGGAGAGAAAGGCATTCTTAGATACAGAGGATATTCGATTGAGGAATTGGCTGAGAAGTCAAGCTTTTTAGAAGTTTCTTACCTATTGATTTATGGTGAACTTCCAACACCAAAGCAATTTGATGAATTTACAGGTGGAATCAAAGAACACACATTGATTCATGAAGATATGCGTAAAATTTTAGATGGTTTTCCATCCAATGCGCACCCAATGGGAGTATTGTCTTCAATGATTTGTTCTCTCACCGCTTTTCACCCTAGATCTTTAGATCCAGCACGTTCTTGGGATGGTGTAAACAAAAGCATCTTGCGTTTAATGGCTAAGCTTCCTACAATGGCAGCATGGGCCCTTAAAAACCAGCAAGGGATGCCTGTAAACTACCCAAAGAACCAATACGATTATATTGGGAACTTCTTATACATGATGTTCCGTTCTCCGCAAGAAGATTATCAAGTAGATCCAGTAATTGCAGATGCTTTGGATAAGCTACTTATTTTACATGCAGACCATGAGCAAAATTGCTCTACATCTACTGTAAGAATTGTAGGTTCTTCTCATGCGAGTTTGTACGCTTCTATTTCTGCTGGTGTAAATGCCCTTTGGGGACCATTGCACGGTGGTGCTAACCAAGCTGTAATTGAAATGCTCGAAACCATTAAAGCCAATGGTGGAGATATTGCAACTTATGTTGAGAAAGCAAAGGATAAGAACGATCCATTCCGTTTGATGGGCTTTGGACACAGAGTATATAAAAACTTTGATCCTAGAGCTAGAATCATCAAGAAAGCGGCAGATGACGTATTGGGTAAATTAGGTATCCACGATCCAATTTTGGATTTAGCGAAGCAACTGGAAGAAGTAGCATTGAACGATGAGTACTTCGTAGAAAGAAGCTTGTACCCGAATGTAGATTTCTACTCAGGTATTATTTACAGAGCACTAGGTATTCCAACTGATATGTTTACTGTAATGTTTGCTATGGGACGTTTACCAGGATGGATTGCTCAGTGGAAAGAAATGCGTGAGAACAACGAACCAATTGGTCGTCCACGTCAAATCTATACAGGAGAAAATTTGAGATCTTACGTTGTGCCAAGCAACAGATAAGTGCTACACATACACAGAAAAGAAAAAGGCTCTCATCATTTGATGAGAGCCTTTTTTGTTTCATTCAATGGTTTTAAATTTTTACCATGGCACTCAATAGTTCGCTAACACTGTAGTAGTGAAAGGTCTTATCAGTAGACATTGCCACAAGCAGTCCACCAGGAAATTTGCCGTTAAAATCATAGTTGATGACTTCAATACCATCTGTTTCAAGTGCTTTGTAATTTATTTCTCCAAGATGTTGGTTTGTTATTCTATCGAACACCTGTAACTTGCTCACCGCTTGATCTGAAATAAAAATCATTCCCTGTTTTTCTGATGTTTTATAAATCGCGATTCCTTCATTGTCTTCCGAGAAAAGTCCTTGACCAAACAAGGCTAATTCTTCATTTCCTTTTTCAGGATCGGCATAGTACTTTCTGGTTCCAACCCCTTCATCAGAATAGTAAACAAAGCCATTTTCTTCGTCTACAGCAATGGCCTCAATTTCATTCAGCCCACTGAAAATTCCGAATTCCCTAACAAGTTCTCCTGTTACTATCCCGCTATCTTCTTTCAATTGATATTGTTGTAAATAACGACCGTCAATAGGACCTGTTTTTCTTCCAATAATGACTTGAATATTTCCCTCTGGGTCTCTGTAGCTCGAGACACCCATTAATTCACGTTGCTCTTCAAGAGTATCATTTATAAAAGCAGCTATTCCATCACCATCAATAGTCTCCATTTCTGGAAGTTTAATTATTCGGATCTTATGGGTTAAACGTTCTGCCACAATAGCAACATCTGTTTCGGTACTATTATAGCGTAAACCATAATTCACATCACAATTGTTGGGTCTTTGCAGATTTCTAATCACTTTTTTATCAATCACTTTTCCTTGAAGATCAAATGCATACAATGCTCCATCTATGTTTTTATCGGTGCCGACAATGAATGAGCTTTCAGGTGACTCACGATTAAAATAAATTGCTGGGTCGTCTGTGTCGTAAATAACTGAATCGGTAACAATATGCGGTTTTACCGTGTCTCCTGAAACGTAAGACTTTGATTTGTTTTGAGTTGATTTATTTTTTTCTGCATTGGAATTCTTAGAACATGAGTTAAGAACTGTTAGACACAGAATGAACAGTGCAAATTTTGGAGCTCGCATATCTTTGTTTTGTTAAAATCTTAAACGCACACCTAAGCGCGCTGAGAAGGAATAGAATTCGGTGAGTAATATTCTTTGATCACTAGGTTCACCTAAATAAAACCTGAGAGGTTGATTGCTTATATTTCTCATATCGCCAAAAACCTGTAACACTTCGTTTACTTGATAGTAGCCATTGAGATCCATTCTTATCATTTCACCATAATACTCATCTAGGTCAGGGTCTGCACCAAGTGTATGTAAGAAGGCGTCATTGTACGCGGCAGAAACTTTGAAGTACCACTTTGGAGAATCGTAAAAAAGAGCCAAATTCATTGAGTGAGCAGCTTGCCCTGGTAGAGTTATTGTTTCAGTTTCAGATGAGTCGAAGAATTGCTCATAATCTTCACCCACCTGAACAATATTGATATTATCTGTTGCTTCAAATCGCTTACCTATAATAGCTTCTGAATTGGTATAGGTGTAGTTGGCAAGCACTCCAATATTTTTCCATTTTCCTGGCAAACGATTAAAGAATGTCTGTACTTGAACTTCAGCTCCGCGTACAAATGCATCTTTTCCGTTGAGAGGTAGTTCAATTTCCATTTTATTGTAATTGGCTTCTCTTGGATCGCCTTCATAACCGAAAATGGTGTAGTTGAAAATGAAGTTGTCTATATGTTTATAAAACAATCCACCTGAAACTATATTTCTTCCATTCCAGTAGTATTCTCCTAGTAAATCTAAATTCAGAGCTAAAGGATATTCCAAGTCGGGATTTCCGAAGCGAACCTCATCTCTTTCGTTTTGAATTCTATAAGGGATTACATCTCTAAAATTGGGCCTTGCATAAGTGTAAGTTGCAGCCGCTCTAATGTTGAGTTGATCGTTTACCCGATACTTGAATTGCAAGTTAGGTAACAGGTAGGCAATAACCCGTTGATCCTGAATAGTATCCATTGATTCGAAATACCCAGAAGAGGTTTTGACTACTTGGAAGCCACGATAGCTTATATCTGTTCTTTCGTATCTGACACCTGCTAAAACCATTAAATTGTTGATGTCAAATTTGCCCATAGCATAATAGGCTTGTACATTTTCTGTGGCGGTATAATCCTGAGAAACGCTTCTTTCTAATGTTTCGGTTATTCCCTCACCCCCGTAGACAAAAAGTGTTGGATAACGGTTGTAGAAATCTCTCATCATATCGGGGTTCGGCATATATTCAAGCTCATACCCACGATTTAAAAAGTTATTGTCTTCAAAACCGTCATTTACGGTTGCTAAACTTAATGGAGGACCATCTAAGACATAGAGGTTGGATGTTTCTCTGTAAGCCCCGTAAGATTTTGCAACAATATCTCGTTCTTTGTCTTTTGCGCGCATTAATGAGCCAAATTTGAATGATCCACGATGGCCGTATATTTGTGTCGGAATTTCAATGTCAATGCGACCTATGATGTTTTCATCGGTTGAAACATTTTCTTCGAATAGCAACTGATCGAGTTCGTAGTTTTCGTAATCTGTGGCTAATTCTTCTCCTTTTTCGTTCCTAAATTCTGGGATTGGAAAGTTTGGGTCGTCTCTATTGAATTTTATTTCTATCGCTTGTCCTGGGTTTTCGAAAACAGCTTCCATGTAATCTGGTTCACTTTCGCTAGCAACGGAATAGGCTACTTCATAGCTCAACTTCACTAAACCTAAATCGTGCTTACCACCCATGTTTATGAGAGAAATGGACTGAACTTGAGTTCTATCTCTTACATCATGGTCTATACCGCCATATAAGTAGCTGCTTTCGCTGGTGGCATCATCCAAGGTGTACACCTTTCTGCGTCTTGTTTCATTATCTGTAAAGCGATTGTACATTCCGCTGATGTAAACTTCGTTAGACTCATCTATTTGATAATCTAGAGTTGCAGATAATCCAACTCTTTCTCTTTTTATGTTGTAGTGTCTCAATTGAACTTCGTTGTATTGCAGGTAGTAATTGTTTTCGGTTTGAGCACCGAAGAATGGCCCTTTCTCGTAATCGAACTCCATATTATCTGAGCCTTGGTTGGAGGTGATGTAGTTGGAGTTGATTAAAAAACCAATTCTTTTCTTCCGTTGAGAAAATGTAAACTGAAGTTCACCATTGCCTGTTTGTCTTAGGTTATTGTATCCACCTGCTGCTACAACGTTAAATTGAGGTTTTACGGTTTCAGCTCTTTTGGTAATGAGGTTTACAGATCCTCCGATGGCATCTGCATTCATATCAGGGGTTAGCACTTTGGCTACCTCAATGGTTTGTATTTGACTGGCATTAAAAACATCCATCCCTACGGTTCTGATGGAACTTTCAGGAGAAGGCAGTTGAATGCCGTTTACATTAAAATTGGTAAGTTCGGGTGGAGTACCTCGTAGTTGCACGTAACGTCCGTCTCCTTGATCTCTTTGTAACGTAACACCTGGGATACGTTGTAATGCGTCAGCAGCATTTAAATCGGGGAAAGAGATGATTTGTTCTTCAGAAACTATATTCTTAATGTTTTCGGCATCTTTTTGATCTTGAAGTGCTTCAACTTGTCCAGATGCGCGCTCATAAATGACAACTTCAGAAAGATTTTCTGAGCTTTGAGCGAGTTTAAAATCGAGTTTGTAGCTTATCGGTGCATCAATGAGTATTTCTTTTTCAATGTCGTGATAACCAATAAATTCAACCACAAGAATGTGTTTGCCCAATGGCACTGAGCTTAAAGTGTAGTTACCTTCAGCATCTGTGGTAGCACCAGTAGTTGTTCCTTTGAGAATGACTGTTGCTCCTGGAAGTGTTTCTCCAGTTGTAGCATCGTTCACATTGCCTTGTATTGTTTGGCCGAAGACGAGACTTGTACTAAAGATAATAAGACATGATACGTAAAGGAAAATACGTGCTACTTTCATCTTGTTGAATGAAAAAAGGAGCCAATACAATTATTGGCTCCTTGATTTGAAAAGACTATTTGAAAACTACTTTTTGAACTGAAGAAGTTCCATTTTGGGTAACTTTAACCATGTAAATACCTTTTTCAAGGCCATTGATATCAACAGCAGTTGAAGTAGAAGAAGTGCTCATTTGCTTCACAATTTGTCCAGCAGAAGAAACTATTTCAATGTTAGCGCTTGTAGCATTTTCCAATTGAATGTTCAATATATTGTTCATTACAGGATTTGGAGAAACTTTGAATGTGTTCAATTCCAATTCATGAACAGATACGATACCATTGTAGTATATTTCAATCATTGGTCTTCTAGAAGGCCAGTTAGCGCCATCACCAGGGTTTCCTTGAGGATCTGTGTCTTCTGGATCTGCAATATTTTCAAAGCTTGTAAATTCTCTAGCATTTTCGAATTGAGAAGAACCTTGTTCATCTGTAGGAAGGAAAATGAATGCAAGAGCATTTCCAGATTGCCATCCTGGTCTATTGATTACTTCTTGTACAACAGGAGCTAAATCAACAGTTTTATAAGGTTGCCAAATAATCCATTCTTCATCAACTGTCCAACGAATCTCAGCTGTTGTTCTTGGTCTGTCTGTTAGCAAGTAATTTTCGTTGAAGTTTGTTTCATCAAAGGTTGGAGCATTGTCAGCAGCTTCACAAACAATGTCTAATAAGGCAACATCATCTGTGCTTTTCCCTTCATGCGCATGAAAAATGATAAAGGCAGAATCAATAGTTGCCCCTTGTGGAATTGCGATGTCTCTAAAACGAACTCCAAGCGTCAACAAGTTTTGATCATCCGGTGCACCTTCCCAACCTGCATCCAAATCATCATCGTAATAACTGTCTACTTCATCGTTTTCTTGCTCTACATCATCAGTTGATAAATCAAGAACTACAACGGTTCCATCATCTAAGGTATCGTTACGTGTTCCTCCAGTTCCCTGAACGACTTGTGTGAATTGTGCAAAAGCACCTCCAGCTATTGAAAACATAGCCAATAAAGCGAGTACATTTTTTTCATTTTGATGAATTTTTAATTTGAGACAAATGTGGGCGGCTCACATTGCTCTATGATTAACTGGACAGCATGAAAAAGTAAACACAGGTTAAATCATGAAGAAACAAAAAGGCAACATTTAGCGTATTTCTCAGTTTTGAGATAGAGAGTAAGCTTTTGATATCTAAATTGATAGGATGAACTCGCGGAGTTTTTGCTTCTTTTCTAAGGTTAACTTCTTTCGTAACCTGTATCTAGAAACGCGTAAACTATCTGGTGTAATTCCCAATACTGAAGCAATCTGTTCTGAGTTTAAATTGATGCGTATTAATGAACAAATTCGCAAGTCGTTTGATGTTAATTCGGGACTTTTGGCCCTTAACTCTTCATAGAACTCTGAATGAATTTGTTCGAAGCTTTGTTGAAATTGCTTCCAATCTTCATCTACCGAAAAATTGAGGCCAATGAGGTTAGATAGTCTCTTAAGTTTTGTTTGATGTTTTTCTGGTAGTTCTTGTTGTGTTTTATTCAACTGCTTTCTTAAATCTTCGAGAAGCTTGTTCTTTTCGATAATTTGAAGCATTCTTGAAGAGAGGGCTTTGTGTTGGGCATTCAGCTCAAGAGTAAGGTATTCTTCCTCTAGCTTTTTATGCTTCAGTTCAATTTTTAACCTTTCAGATTCAATATTGGAATTTTCAAGTTCTTTTTGATGTATGGCCTTATTCTTTTGAATAAGCAACTCTTTGTTCTTGAGTCGCTGTTTTTGACGAGAAAAGTGAACCCAAGCCAGTACAAACAAGAAAACTATGGAAAGACCTAGCGAGAGTGTGATCCAACCATTGATTTTTTTTCCCTGTTCTAAATTTTTGATGAGAAGCGTTTTGGATTCGAGTTCAAACAAGTTTTGAAGCAGCGTAACTTGTTGGCGACTTTCTTCTGCAAAAATAGTTTCATACTTTTTTCTTGTTTCTTCATTGTAGTCATAAGCCCATTGGAACTCATCCAGCAAGGCATATATTTTCCCTAAATCTCTTAAAGCAGAGCTTTGTTGGTATGCGAAGTTTCTTCTATTGGCCAACTCTAAGGCCAAATTGCTGTAATAAATCGCAGAATCATATTCCTCAGTTTTTCTAAAGTAATCACTGTAATTGTTCAGCAATGATGCCTCTAAAAGGCTGTCGCCAATAATTTGATTTAGGCTTCTTGATTTTTGGAAGTAGTAAAAGGCACTGTCGTAATTTTCTAAATCTTCATAAATGCTTCCCAGATTTTCCAATATGAGCACCTTTATCTCTAGCGATTGGTCTGTTGGCAAAATCTCTAAAGCTTTTCTTTGAAAAGCAAGAGCTTCTAAGTAGTTGCCTTCTTTCTCATATAAATGACCCAATTCAGTATAACATTCAGATTCACCTTCGATATCATTTGTTTCTTTAAAAAAGCGGAGCGATTCATTTAAATAGCCCTTGGCTTGCTCGCTTTGTTTGTTCAAGTAAGCGAGTTTGCCTTGTTCAAGGTATACTGCTGCAATTCCTTTTTTGTCTTTTACTTCTTGGTAATGTTCTGCAGCCGTTTGGAAAAAGGTAAGTGCTCTAGTATATGCGCCTTGGCTATAAAAGAGCTTGCCTAGTTTGAATTGATAGTAGGCAATGCTATCTGTTTCATTGCGAATAACAGCCTCTTTTAGTTCAGAATTGAGAAATACAAACTCATTTTGAACGTCTTGTGCCTTTATAGATTGAATTGTGAAGAAGGCTAAAAATAAGAATAGAACTGCGCGCATATGTAGCCTGTAAAGTACTAGCGCAAACGTTAATTGAATTTAACGAAAGCGTTATTATCTTAAAATCAAAAGAGAAGGTACTTGATAAATCTTATCAGTTTTAAACTGAATTTGACAAAGTGAGGCGCTTCTCTTTGTGCGAACCGAATTGAGCTTGGTTATTTTAAAATCCTTGTGTACTCAGAGACTTCCAACTCTTAATGTACTTGTTATAGATTTACCAGAAGGGATGAGCTCCGCTGAAGGGAGGTTTCGCGCGAATCCTTTCATGTGTATACAAATTTATCTAAGCAAGGTTGATTACCAAAATGCACACTAAAACACACAGAAAACAAACACGCTAGCATTGGTAAGCCTTACTGCACAATCAACTTTCCAGAAAAGGTCTCTTTCTTTCTTTTCAATGTCACGGCATAGAAATAAGTGCCTTTTGGCCAATTGCTAATGTCAACGCTGTGGCTTACTTCGTTGCTGTTTACGCGGTGGGTGTATTTTAAACGCTTGTTGGTGTCGTACACCTCAATCTGCTTTATGGCTTTGCAGGCCTCAAAACTGATGCGTTGAGAACTTGGGTTTGGATACACCTTTATACAGCCTTGCACTTGTTCTCGTGCTTCTTGGATGCTTGAAACCAAATCACCTTTGTTCGCAAAGCAATAATCTCCTTTTTTCAAATTGCGGATGGTGGTTGGCCCTACCATTAGATTGTAGTCATCGTATTCTCGCCAAAGGTCTTCTGCGTTTTGTCGGTAGAGCAATACCAAGCTATCTATGCCAGTGCTTACCAGACCAGAATCTAGGTAACTGTTGCTGCTCGTAGTATTGAATAAAACCACAGCCTCTGCATCAAAATCATTGGGAATAATGCCGTGAATGCTCCAGTAATGGTCATCACTCAACTGGTACCTTTGAGCTGTTTCATCTACTGCTCCTTTGGGCCCTACCCAATGGTGTTCAATAATCAGCATGGCAGAATCGGAAAAATTTCCTGTTTGTACCACCATCTTGCTGTTGCCAGATAAGTTGCTAAAGTTAGAATTTGGGGTCACCCAAAAGCGATCAAAAGTATTGGCATAGGCCACTTCCGTTTCTGAGTTGATTTGGGCACAGCTGGGTAAAAATGGAATGTTTGCACTAAAAGCAGTATCCATTGAAGAGTAGGTGATGTTGGTGTAAAATGGGTTCCCAGTTTCATCAAAAAAAGCAATGCGAAGCGGCACATTTTCAAAAGTACTTGGCGCACCAACCGAATTCGCTTCTATGGTAAATTCTAAGCGGTATTCTGGATTAGAGGTAACAATGGTGTCTACCTTTGAAAAGCGGAAATCTGGAAAACCTCCATTGAAAACCCAATCTTCAAAAAAGTCACCCAAATCTTCTCCAGTAATTTGCTCCAGTTCATCTCTAAATTGAGTGCTATTCATGGTGCCATAGGCGCGCTGGTCTAAAAACTGACTGACACCAGAAAAGAAAAGGGCATCGCCCAAGTAGGTTCTTAAGTTATGCGCTACCAAAGCACCTTTGTCGTACACATGTGTTCCGTAGGTGTTGGTATGGTTCACACCAGAAACAGCCAAATAACCACCTTCTTGAATGTGTGCTTTCGAAATTACTTTTAAGAGCGTGCTTTGTATCTCTTCGGTATAAGAACTTTTTCCGTACACTTCTTCTAAAAACAGTGCTTCAGAAAAAGAGGCCCAACCTTCATTCAGCCACATGTCTTCGGCTGTTTCACAAGTTACCTTGTCTCCCCACCAATGGTGCGCCAATTCATGCGCCATCAGTTTTTCGCTATTGGTTGTTCCGTTGGCAGAACTTAGAGGGTAGGCAATGTTGGTAGCGTGTTCCATAGCTCCGCTGTTAAAGGGAACCATGCTGTATCCTATTT
>CBFHSD010000038.1:0-22892 GCA_965658375.1 Salibacteraceae bacterium | reverse complement strand
CATTGTCCTAGGCTTAGCTTGGTTGTGCTCACCACTTTATGATGGTTTACATTTTGAAAAGGCAAGTCAATGTTTCTAGAGTCACCATCTGGAGATAAGTCATAAAACCTTGGTATGCCCATAGCTCCTGGAAAAATACCCATCTGCAAATTGTAGGTACTCACTTTCAATCGGGTGCTGCCCCATTCTCTCAAAATACCGGCTTCAATGGATGCATTGTTTTCACCTCCAGCAGTGTTCTTTAATTGTTGGTCATAAATAGGCAGTACAAATCTGTTGTAGGTAAAAGAATCTGCGGGAACACGCATGTCTCCATAACTCATGGCGGTTGCATTGAACATTAAAAAGTTGTTGTTTTTGCTGGTCCCAAGTGATACAGCCATGGCACCAAGTTCGTTGTTCGACTTCCCCAATAGGCGGATGTTACCATACGTTGTGTCTGATGCTGGCAGACGAGAGGGGAGGATGCGAATGGCGCCACCCATTCCGTCAGAACCTTGACTTAAAACATCTGGACCTTTAATCACTTGGATGGCTTCCACACCGAATTGATCAATCTCTAGCCCATGATCTGCGCCCCATTGTTGCCCTTCTTGCTTCACACCGTCTGCAGATACTTGAACACGGTTGGCCGACATTCCGCGAATAATGGGTTTAGAAATTCCAACGCCAATATTCATCGCATTTATACCCGGTATACGCTCTAAACTTTTTACTAAGGTGCCTTGATCTCTTTCGAGCAATTGTTTTTTGCCTACCAAATTGAAGGACTGAATATGCTCCTCGTGTTTACGAGAGGCGATCTGAACCTCGTCCATCATCACTTGAAGAGGAACCATATCATAGTGCAACTCCTCATTTGCGTTACTCTGCAGAGACAAGGTGTCTGCCAAGACTTTATATCCAACAGCTGAAATTACAATCAATAAAGTTTCTTTTTGAAGAACTTCTAATTCAAAGTGCCCGCGACTATCCGTAATCGTCCCCAAATCTGAGTGGGGTAGATATACAGAAGCACCAACCAATGGGCTGTTTGCTTCATCGTGCACCATTCCATGAATATGAAAATTCTGGGCATGAACCTGATGGAAAAACACCATCAAAAAAACCAAAATAGGATGTTTGGCTATGCGCATTTAGAACACACTCCCGTAACTAAAAAGTGAATTTTATTGGCTGAATAGCCTTCAGGCAGCAAGGGAACCTCGATAGATATTTGATTCAAACACTCGGTAGACTTGCATTTTTCACACTCAAAATGAAGGTGTGAATCTCTGTGTGCTTTTCGAGAACATGAGGCACCACAAAAGGCATACTTCATCCCTCCATTGGCATCTAAAACTGTATGGACCAAGCCATGCTCTTCGAAAGCATGAAGGGTTCTGTAAAGGGTGACCCTATCTACCTCTTGGTTCAATAGCGTCTCTATCTCAGGGTGACTTAAGGCCCGTTTGGTATTTTGAAATACTTCCACTACCCCATTTCTAGTTTTGGAATACCTCAAATCATACGATTTCAATAACTCAGTATTATTCACAGCTACAAATATAAATGAAACATTGTTGCACAAGAGAAAAATTCACCTAGATTTGCTGAAAAATGACACAATGAAATATATCCCCTTTCTATTTTTAGGTCTAGGATTGATTGCATGTAATAAAGATGACGATACAGATTCTACAGCACCTACCGTAAACATTATCTCTCCAAATGAAGACGATCATTTTGATCATGGAGACACCATTCACTTCGAAGCCTCTGCAAGTGACAATGAAGCGCTTTCTCAAATGAAAGTAGAAATTCATTTCTCTGAAGATGGACACACGCACAAAGTTCAAAATGAGTGGGAAGAAAGCAGGACGTATGACTTAAACGGCATGTCGCAAACCATTAAAGACGAATTCATTGTTCCTTTAGATGCAGACACTGGCTTTCACCATTTCATTGTTATTGCACTTGACGAGGCAGGAAATTCTAGTAGTACTCAGGAAGTAGATTTTGAAATTGAAGAACATTAAACCACCTTTTATTAAATTGGTCGTCTTAGTTTCAATAAAAAGAAAGCCAAGATGAAGTATTTAATTTTAGGTATCGTATGCAGTCCTCTCTTCTCATTCGCTCAATTAAGCGGAAGCGATTTGGCTGATACCGTTTTACAGAATCAGGTACAAATCAACTACAATACGCAGCTTAAAGCTCCAGAATATGAAATGAATGGCACTCCTTTTACAGGAGTGCTTGATTTCAATGGAGAAGACCAAAGCAACAAGCTTTACATTCATGTTAAAAACGGCTTAGAAGCTTACTATCTCGGGAAAAGTCCACAGGGAACAACTACGCTAATCACTCACATGAAAGATGGGGTAAAGCATGGTAAGACAGAGCTTTTTTATGCAGATGGCACCTTAAAAGAAGTTCAACAGTACACCAAGGGAATGCCTTCGGGAGTTTGGAAAACTTTTGATTCTACTGGAAAACTGCTGGAAGAAAAGCAGCACTAATATCAATTCTTATATCACATAAAACATCACCTTTGCATCATGCACAAGGTTGAGATTTATGCGCGTAAACTCTTAATATGGAGAGCCCAGCGCTTAAGCAACAAGCAGTTTCTTTATTTAATTGCTCTGGCCATTGGAATCTTTTCGGCTTTGGCAGTAGTTGTGCTTAAAAACGGGGTGCGTTTGGTGCAAAATGCCTTGCTCAACAACATTGAAAGCGCGAGAGACATTCAATATTTTGCTCTTCCACTCATAGGTGTTTTCCTGACCCTCATCGTTATCAAATTTCTTATCCGTAAACCAGTTGACCACGGTATTCCAAATGCCTTGCACGCCATTTCTAAAAACAATGGAAATATTGAGCGCTATTCTATTTGGAGCAGTGTGGTAGCAGCCATCATTACTGTTGGTTTTGGAGGATCTGCCGGATTAGAGGGTCCCGCTGTTGGAAGCACAAGTGGTATAGCTTCTACTATTGGCCAATGGCTGAAACAAAATCACAAAACAAAAATTATCCTTATTGGCTGTGCAGCTTCTGCATCTTTAGGTGCCATTTTTAATGCCCCTATTGCCGCTATCATCTTTGCTGTTGAAGTGATGATGATAGATCTTACAGCTACCTCTCTCATTCCGCTGCTCATCGCTTCTTTAGGTGCCACTGTGACCTCTCGCTTTTTCCTTGGAACAGAAACCTTATTTAAGTTTTCATTGGTAGACCCCTTCAATAGCGTTGACATTCCTTTCTATATTCTTCTTGGTTTACTTAGCGGCTTGATCTCTGTGTATTTCAACAAAATTTATTTTCAAGTGGCGTCTCTCTCAGAGCGCATTTCGAACGTTTGGTTAAGGGCGTTGGCAGCTGGTTCACTATTGGGCATTTTAGTCTACCTCTTTCCTCATCTTTACGGTGAGGGTTACGATTTGATCAACGGCCTTATCCAAAATGACATCGCCCCTTTTAAAAATGGCCTGTGGTTCATCTCTACAGAGTCTTCTTCTCTTATTGTTCTTATCCTTATTGGATTGGCATTGGCAAAAGCATTGGCTGTCTCTTTTACCATTAAAGGTGGTGGTTTTGCGGGTATTTTTGCTCCAGCTCTTTTCATAGGTTCTACCGTTGGCTATTCTTTTGCCACATTGGGCAATTCGCTCAACATCAACCTTTCTGTCAGAAACTTTACCCTTGTAGCCATGTGTGGAGTCATGGCTGGGGTTCTACATGCACCTTTAACGGCTATTTTCTTAATAGCAGAAGTCTCTGGAGGCTATGAGCTTTTCATCCCTCTCATGATTGTATCAAGCATCAGCTTTATTACCGCCAAGTACTTCTCACCCACCAATATCTACACGCGGCAATTAAGCCAGCGTGGTGAACTTTTAACTCATCACAAAGATAAAGCAGTGCTTACCCTTATGACCTTGAAGGATGAAATCGAATTGAATTTTGAAGTGATTCACCCTTATGATAGCTTGGGAGATTTAGTGAGTGCCATTTCTAAAAACTCAAGAAATATTTTTCCTGTGGTTGATGAAGAAGGCCTTTTTCTAGGTGTTGTGAACCTGAATGATGTGCGACAAGTAATGTTTGAAACCGAAAAGTACGAATCTACCTTGGTGCATGACTATATGACGGCTGCACCGGAGCAGATTTACCTCTCTGACAACATGGAAAAGGTGATGCAAAAATTTGACAGCAGTCACGCTTGGAACTTACCCGTACTAACCGAAAGGGGGAAATACTTAGGGTTTGTCTCTAAATCAAAGCTCTTTACTGCCTATAGAAAGCACTTGCAAGAGTTTTACGATATCAATTAAAGATTTGGTAGACACCAACAATCTCTTGGTCGTCTTTCACTAAAACTACTGTGATTCTTTTTTCTTTCATCATCTGCTCTACCTCAACCAATTTTTGGGTTTGATTCACTACAATTGGTTCCGGTGTCATCCAAGAAGTAAGCTCAAATGCTTTGAGGTTGCCATGTTTCTGGAGACCTCTACGTAAGTCACCATCGGTTATAATTCCAATAGGAGCTTGGGGTGTTCCCACAATAGCCATCCCCAATTTGCCTTCACTAATGGCAATGAGTAAAGCTTCTGCAGAAATCGACTCATCTACAAATGGTAAGTGCGCTGTGCGCATTTCATCACCCACCCGTGTCAAGAGCTTTCTACCCAAAGATCCACCTGGGTGAAAACGAGCGAAATCTTCTTTTTTGAAGCCTCTGGCATGCATGCACGCTACGGCAAGCGCATCGCCTATTACCAGAGTGGCTGTGGTACTCGTTGTAGGAGCCAGCTCTAGCGGACAAGCTTCTTTGTTGATATGGGCATTGATGTGCACATGGGTGTTTTGAGCCAGCGTACTTTCTGGATTTCCGCTGATACCGATGGTTTTAATTTTGTTATGGTCTAGATACGCCAGTAACCTTAGTAGCTCTTCGGTTTCTCCTGAATAAGACAAGAGAATCAAAACATCGTCTTTGGTAATCATACCCATATCTCCGTGAGCTGCCTCACCAGGATGAACAAAAAACGAACTTGTTCCAGTGCTTGCAAAGGTGGCTGCCATTTTCTGTCCAATCAATCCGCTTTTACCCATTCCAGAGATGATGACTTTTCCAGCGCACTCTAAAATCAAATCAATCGCTTGAATATAGGCTTCGTCTATTTGGCTTTGGATATGCTTTAAGCCTTCAATTTCTATCTCAAAGGTTTCTTGAATGGATTGTTTCAACTGCATTTGCGTATCTGATTTCATCAAGGCCAAAATTAGCTTTTCATATGAATCGAAAAATTAGGAAACGGCAGTCTGTTTTGTTTTGAAAAGCGTGGTAAAGTGCTTTAAAAATAAATGGCCTCAATTCTATAAATGGCAAAGGCCATTCCTTGAAGTTGAGCTGGCTTAAAAGGAGGAAGATTGAGGTAAGTGCTGCGCACTGCTTCATCCACTCCGTGTCCCATTCCTTTTAAAATCTCAACATTACTCACTGCTCCAAAGGGATCTATTTTATAGCGAACCATCACCATTCCGTGAATGCTATCGCTTTGAACCACCTCTGCGTCAAGCATGGTGTTCTCTTTGAAGTAATTGATCCAATGCGACTTTAAAGAGAACAATTGTGCTGTTTTATAATAGGGAGCGTCTACCAATGGAATGTCGCGCTTAACCAAAATCCAAGTTGGCTCTACACGGTAAGGAGAGGTTGATGTTTTAAGTAGCTCTGTTCCTGGAATGTCTTGCACCCATTCTTTCACAAGAATTGGTTCATACAAATCATCTTGTTCTAAGGGAATAGGCTTATTTGTAAGCAATCGGTAGCCCTTTTCTGGAGTGTTTCTCCAAGTTGTATCAAAAGTAATATCGGCAAAATGCTTCTCATTGTGCGAAATGTTTCCCGAGGTATTGTAGTAGTTCCAATCTCCATACTTCTGTCCATATCTATATTCTCCTTCGGCAACCACTAATTTGCCAAAGTACTTGGTGTAGGTGCCATGAGGAACGCCAAACTTATAGGAGATCGCTTCGGCAGGCTCGTTGTAAATGTCATAAGAAATCCACGTGCTATCAGGGTCATTGTCTCTTATAAAACCAACGGTTCGCTCTCCGTAATCTTTTTGCTTTCCAATAACGATGTAGTCCAAACCCGGTAGCGTATCAAAAACATAGTGTCTGCTTACAGAATGATCCCAAGCCCGAATCTCCCAATACCCTTCTGGCTTCCCCTCTTTAAACCTTCCAAAAGCCGATACAATGTCATTGTCGTAGTAGAAAGAAGAATCGTGCTTTACGCCACCTTGGTAGTTCTCTTCGCCAAAAAGTTTTCCGTTGGGGTAATACCTAAATAGTTTCCCTGCTCCTTCTCTAAAGGTTCCGCTGTTGTAGCGCTTTCCAGAAAAACTGAACATCCCATTCACACGGTGCAGTTTTCCATTCTTGAATTCAAAATCTTCGAATTTCCCTCCTTTCTCATGGTATAGAATCTGTTTTCCGTTGGGAACCATATTTTTTCTGGTTCGATAAGCGAAAATATTTCCATTAGGATAGTAATAACTATCGTAGCGCAGGGTATCGCCTTCAGCATAGCTGTATTCTGTATATTGAGAAAACACCTCGTTGGCATAATACAAAGCAACTTCAGAAGGCTTGTTAATGGCCGAATGTGAAATAACCATGCGCTTTTGTTTTTGAGGAGTGACAGAAACCCACGTGCCAGAAGGCAATCCGTCTGTAAAAGACTGTACTGATTTTAGGCCCCCATCTTTCGCATAGTATTTCCAGGTTCCGTTGGGTTTGCCATTGATGAAGCTTGCATCTATCAGCAGGTTTTTGTCTCCATCAAACAGCTTCCATCTCCCTTGCTTTTTCCCATCAATAAGGTTTCCCTCCACGCTATTTTTTTTGCTTTGGTTGTTATTCACGTTTAATGTGGGCTGAGCAAGTGTTGTTGCGCACAGTAGAACACTGGCGAACACTGTTGCCAAAGACTTGAATGCAAGGGGAATTCTATTTTTCAATCAATTGAATTAAGTAGGCCTAAAAATAAAAAAAGTCCTGACGTTGCTGCCAGGACTTTTGTATTTATCGAGAACGCCTTTATTAAAGCGTTCCTCTGCTTTCTTGTTCGCGCTCAATGCTTTCGAATAAGGCTTTGAAGTTTCCTTTCCCAAAGCTTTGTGCACCTTTTCTCTGAATAATCTCAAAAAACAAAGTTGGACGATCTGCTACAGGCTTTGTAAACAACTGTAACAAGTACCCTTCATCATCTCTGTCAATTAAGATTCCACGCTCGCGCAATGGCTGTAAATCTTCTTCAATTTCACCAACGCGGTCCAGAACATCTTCGTAATAGGTATCGGGTACGTATAAGAAATCAACACCCGCATCTTTCATGCGTGTTACTGTTTTCACAATATCGTTTGTAGCTACAGCAATGTGCTGTACACCAGCGCCATTGTAAAAGTCTAGGTATTCTTCAATCTGGCTCTTTTTCTTGCCTTCAGCAGGCTCGTTGATTGGGAATTTGATGCGTCCATTTCCATTGGTCATCACCTTACTCATCAAAGCAGTGTAGTCTGTAGAAATGTCTTTATCATCAAAAGAAACCAATTGAGTAAAGCCCATTACTTTGCTGTAGAACTCACCCCACGTATTCATTTCATTCCAACCTACATTCCCCACCATGTGGTCGATGTAAAGTAGGCCTGCATCTTCTGGATGATAGCCACTATCATAAGCCTTAAACCCTGGTAAGAAAATACCTGTATAGTCGTTTCTTTCTACAAAGATGTGAACCGTTTCACCATAGGTATGAATACCTGAATACACCACATGGCCATTTTCATCTTCTTCTTTGCGTGGCTCCATGTAAGATTTAGCACCTCTACTTGTTGTCGTTTCCCAAGATTTTGTGGCATCATCTACCCAAAGAGCAATTGCTTGAACACCATCACCATGCTTGTCTAGGTGTTCGTTCATCCAGCCACCTTCTCCCATTGGAGAAGTAAGTACCAAACGAATTTTTCCTTGTTGAAGCACAAAAGACGTTCTGTCTTTTACTCCTGTTTCTAAACCCGCGTAAGCCAGATCTTGAAAACCAAATGCTGTTTTGTAGAAGTGAGCTGCTTGCTTGGCATTGCCAACAATAAGCTCTATATAGTCTGTTCCGTTGATTGGAAGAAAGTCTTCCGCTTCAGGGAATAATTTCTCCAATTTTAAGGATGTGTTATCTGTAATCATTACTTTCTAGTTTGGGTTCAATAAGGAACCGGTTCATTCAATTAAAAGAGTCGCAAAATTATTTATCTAGTCCTTATCTAGCAACCAAGACTGGTAATACTTCTCGTCTGCAATTTTCATCGCCTCTTCTGTTACCATTAAGGGTTTAAAGGTATCTACCATCACGGCCAATTCTTCGGTATCTTTTTTACCGATAGAACGTTCGTAGGCACCTGGATGAGGCCCGTGAGGAATTCCAGCTGGATGCAATGAGATATGCCCTGCTTCAATGTCATTTCTGCTCATAAAATCTCCATCAACGTAATACAGCACCTCATCACTATCTATGTTAGAGTGATTGTAAGGAGCAGGTATAGATTCTGGATGATAATCGTACACTCTCGGCACAAAAGAACATACTACAAATGCAGAAGACTCAAAGGTTTGGTGCACGGGAGGTGGCTGATGCACGCGTCCTGTAATAGGTTCAAAATCATGAATGCTAAAAGCGTAAGGGTAGTTGTACCCATCCCAGCCTACAACATCAAATGGGTGCGATGCGTACTCCAACTCATGCATAGCGCATTTCTTCTTTACCTTCATGATAAAGGTGCCTTTTTCGTCATGCGTTTCTAAAGCTTCTGGCCTTCTAATGTCGCGTTCGCAAAAAGGAGAATGCTCGAGCAGTTGCCCAAACCAGTTTCTGTACCGCTTGGGTGTATACATTGGACTGTGACTTTCTACAATGAAAAGTCTATTGTTCTCATCGTTGAAAGATATTTGGTAGATCACGCCTCTGGGAATCATCAAGTAATCACCGTAAGAGAAGTCGAGGTTCCCAAACATGGTTCTTAACGTTCCGGTTCCCTTATGAATGAAAATCATCTCATCACAATCAGCATTCTTGTAGAAATACTCCGTCAAGGTTTTACGCGGAGCGGCTAAAACAATACTGCAATCTGTATTGGTAAGTACGGTCTTTCTGCTGTCTAAGAAATCGTCTTCGGCAGGCACTTGAAAACCCCTCAACCTAAACGATTGCATGTTGTTTTCTATGGCTACCTTAGGCGTAACATCTACTGGCTTTTTGAGCGCTTTTACTTGTGTTGGCGGGTATACATGATACAATAAGGACGACATACCGTCAAAACCAATTGTTCCAAACAATTGCTCTTGATACAAGGCACCGTTAGGTTGCCTAAAAGTAGTGTGTCTTTTATGAGGGATTTTCCCTAATTTATGATATATCGGCATAGACTGAGATTAAATTAAATAGATGCACAAATCTATTGGTTGAGTCCTGAGTTAAAAATGAGCCAAGTCAGCTTTCAGCTTGTTCTTGTGCTATGCGCTCTTTCAACTTTTGGCGTAGCCTTCCCTTTTTATAAGTATGCCTTACCTCTTTATTTTTTGCCCATTCTTTGCGAATTTCGGCCTGCTCTTCTTCGCTCATGTGCGTAATGTCTTTGCATTCATCAGAGCAGCATTTTTCAAATTCCTTTGCGCATTCTTCGCATTGAATAAATAAGATATGACATGCTGTATTGTCGCAATTGGTATGGTTATCTGAAGGCTTACCGCATTGGTGACAATGACTGATTACTTCTTCTGAAATGCGTTCGCCAATGCGTTCATCAAACACAAAGTTTTTACCGACAAACTTATTTTCAAGATCTTCGGCATCTATTTGTCTTTTATAGTCAATGATACCGCCAAGCAACTGGTTAACATCTTCAAAACCATGGTGCTTCAGGTAGGCACTGGTTTTTTCGCAGCGTATTCCACCAGTGCAATAAAGCAGTACTTTCTTGTCTTTCTGCTCTTCTAAGTCTTTTAAAACTGCTGGCAGCTCTTCTCTAAATGTATCTACATCTGGACAAATGGCATTTTCAAAATGGCCAATTTCACTCTCATAATGGTTGCGCATGTCTACCACAACGGTATCGGGATTCTCCATGGCCTCATTCCATTCTTTGGCCGACAAATGGTTCCCTACATTGGTCACATCATACTCGTTTTTGGTAAGGCCATCGGCTACAATCTGCTCACGCACTTTGATGGTCAACTTGTAAAAAGATTTCCCATCATCTTCTACCGCAATTTTGAAGGGAATCTCTTTAAACTCTTCCACTACATAAAGCTCTTTTACAAACTGCTCCCAATGGTGTTCGGGCACGCTCATTTGGGCGTTGATGCCTTCGCGGGCAACATAAATTCTTCCAAAACAGTTGAGGGAATTCCATGCGCGGAAAAGGTCATTGCGCAATTCTTGCGGGTCTTCAATGATCACATAGCGGTAAAAGGAAACAGTAACCCTTTTAAAGTCCTCTTCCATTAACCGTTGCTTCAATACCCGCTTGTCTACTCTGTTGTACAGTTGCATGCTATACTTATTTTTTGAGGTTATAAACGTTATTTAAACATGCAAAAGTAAGGAAAGTGCTTCCACAAAGGGGTACAGAAATCTTTCATCGTATTAATTTTGCAGCATGAAAGCACCCAAAGACGTTTCTATTGAATCTTTTGATTACCCATTGAGCGAAGAACGCATCGCAAAATACCCGAAAGAAAAAAGAGATGAATCTAAACTCTTGGTATACAAAGCAGATGAGCTAGAGGAAACGGTATACAAAAACATTGGTGACTTTCTTCCTGAAGACAGCCTTTTAGTCTTTAACAACACCCGGGTAATTCAAGCCCGATTGGAATTTTTCAATGCCAATGGTGCACGCATTGAGCTATTCTGCTTGGCTCCCTTTGGGAACCTAGACATTACCACAAGCATGGCCAAAACCGAAAAGGTACGCTGGCAATGTTTAATAGGAAACAATAGAAAATGGAAAGAAGACCGCTTGACCATTACCCTTTCTCATGAGAAAAACGACATTGAGCTAAGCGTAGAACGCATTCAAACCCTTGAAGATGGTTTTGAGGTGGCGTTTTCTTGGTCTCCAGGTCATTTTACATTTAGCAAAGTACTAGAACTAGCAGGAACTACTCCGCTGCCTCCATACCTGAAAAGAAAAGCTGAAAAAGGTGATCAACAGCGCTACCAAACAGTGTATGCTAAGCACGATGGCTCTGTAGCAGCCCCTACCGCTGGTCTTCACTTTACCGAGGATTTATTGAGCAAATTGAAAGATTCTGGTATTCAGCAGGCTTATGTAACGCTGCATGTTGGGGCGGGCACCTTCAAACCCGTGAGTGCGGAAAAAATTGATGATCATGTGATGCATTACGAAGCCATTGAGGCAAGCACCAAACAGTTGGAAGCCCTCGTTGCACATCAAGCGCAAAGCATTGTAGCCGTAGGAACCACTTCGTGCAGAACACTCGAGAGTTTGTATTGGTTGGGCGTTAAGGTGAACCAAAACCCTGAGCTTCTCCTAGAAGAGTTCGAGCTTTCACAGTGGGAACCCTATGAACAACTTAAAGCCAGTCTATCAAGAAAAGAAGCTTTTGAAGCCCTACTTCGTTACATGAATCACTTAGGGTTAAAGCAAGTGCTTACGCGCACCCAATTGATTATTGGGCCCGGATATCAATACCAAGCTATTGAAGGTTTAGCTACCAATTTTCACCAACCGAAAAGCACGCTTCTTCTGCTCGTTTCTGCCCTTATTGGAGATGCCTGGAAAGAGATATACGCTCACGCCTTAAACAATGAATTTCGGTTTTTAAGCTATGGCGATGGCTGTTTACTTTTTCCTTCAAAATAAGGGGCAATTCCTTCCCTTGAATAGAATGTTGAACTAAATTCGCAGGTCAATATTTCTAAATGAAATACCCAGAAACAATTTCCACGAAACTCCCTAAAGTAGAGACCTCCATCTTCACCGTGATGTCTGCATTAGCGCATCAGGAAAAAGCTTTGAACCTATCTCAAGGTTTTCCAGATTTTGATGTAGACCCTCAATTGATTTCGCTAGTGCATGAAAATATGCTTGCCGGGTACAACCAATATGCACCAATGGCTGGTGCCATGGCATTAAGGGAGCAAATGGCTACCATCACCGAAGAGCGTTTTTCTTTGAGCTACAATCCCGAAAATGAAATCACCATAACAGCGGGAGCCACACAGGCTATTTACTCAGCCATCACTTCTCTTGTAAAAGAAGGAGATGAAGTCATCATTTTTACACCTGCATACGATTGTTACCAACCAGCCATTGAGCTCAGTGGGGGAAAAGTCATTTTCATGCAATTGAAACCTCCGTATTACGGAGTGGACTGGGAAGAATTTAAAAGGCTCATTACCCGCAGAACACGCATGATCATCATCAACACTCCGCATAACCCAACGGGTACTGTAATGAGTGCTGAAGACATGCATAAGCTGGAACAAATAACACGAGATAAAGACATCATAGTCTTATCAGACGAAGTGTATGAGCACATTGTGTTTGATGGTTATGAGCACCAAAGTGTCGCACGGTTCCCAAAGTTGGCTGAACGCAGCATCATCATAGGTTCTTTCGGAAAAACCTTCCATACTACGGGTTGGAAAATGGGGTATGTTTTGGCTCCGAGTAACATCACCAAAGAGATTCGGAAAGTACACCAATACACGGTATTTGCGGCAAATCACCCTGTACAACTGGCCTTGGCAGAATACCTCAAAACTCCCGAGCATTACACAGGTGTGAGCGCCATGTACGAAGAGAAAAGAAACTATTTCAACAAAGCATTAGAAGGCTCCAACTTCATTGTTAGACCTTCGGCTGGAACCTACTTTCAACTTTTAGATTATTCAAAAATCTCTGAGCAGAAAGACACCGATTTTTCTATCAGATTAACGAAAGAGTATAAAATTGCTTCTATTCCAATATCGGTTTTTTATCACGCTCCAGGTCAGAACAATGTACTGCGTTTTTGCTTCGCAAAAAGTCTAGAAACTCTAGATAAAGCGGCAGAGATACTTCATAAAATTTAGCATTGTACTTTTGAAGCATGCAAATGCAGGTTTCTATTATCCAAGCCAACCTTTATTGGGAAGACAAACAGGCAAATCTTCGAAATTTAGAAGAACACATTGATGCCATTGACGCTACTGACCTAGTAGTATTGCCAGAAATGTTTAGCACTGGTTTTAGCATGCGTGCCCAAGTACTGGCCGAAGAAATGGACGGAACCACCATCAACTGGATGAAGCAGAAGGCCAAAGAAGCGAACGCGGCCATTTGTGGCAGCCTTATCATCAAAGAAAACGGCAATTACTACAATCGCTTTGTTTTTGTCCACCCCACAGGAGAATTACAGCACTACGATAAAAGACATCTTTTTTCATTGGCCAAAGAGCAAGAGCATTTTACAGCTGGGAACTCACGCACCATTGTTTATTACAAAGGGTGGAGAATTCTTTTACAAGTGTGCTACGATCTTCGATTTCCTGTTTTTGCCAGATACCAAAACGATTATGATTTGATGCTTTATGTGGCCAATTGGCCCAATAAAAGAAGCACCGCTTGGAATAGCCTTTTGAAAGCGAGAGCCATTGAGAATATGGCCACTTGCATTGGGGTGAACCGTGTTGGCACAGACAAAAATGACATTCTTTACACCGGACACTCGGCAGCCTACGATGCTTTGGGAGAGAAGATAGCAAGTACAAACGGGGGTAATGAAGAAGTTGTAAGTGTTAAGCTCAATTTAAACGCTCAAAACCAGATTCGTCAACTGTTCAATTTTTTGAACGATAGAGACCAATACACACTTTTAGATGAAGGATAATTCAAAGTTTCTCGTTATTCAAACGGCCTTTCTTGGCGATGTAGTGCTGGCCACTCCTATCATAGAGAAGCTTCACCGTTTTTATCCAAGTGCACAAATAGATATTGTGGTTCGAAAAGGAAATGAGGGGCTGCTGAACGATCACCCGATTTTGAATACTGTGCATGTCTTTGATAAGAGTACGGGGAAATACAAAAACCTGCTCGCTTTAGCCAAAACACTCCGAAAAGAAAGGTACACTCAGGTCATTAACCTACAGCGCTTTGCCACAACAGGACTTTTAACTGCATTGAGCGGAGGTAAAGAGCGCATTGGGTTTGATAAGAACCCTTTTTCATTTTTATACTCTAAAACAATAAAACACCACATTGGAGATGTCCAAACATCACACGAAATTGAGCGGAATTTAAAGTTGATAGAAGACTTAACAGATGATTCTTGGCAAGCTCCTAAACTCTACCCAAGTGCTGTAGATTTTGATAAAACAAAACAATCAAAACCCTACATCACCTTGGCACCGGCTAGCGTTTGGTTCACCAAACAATGGCCAATAGAAAAGTGGGTAGAATTGGCTGATGCTTTGCCAGCAGAATTGAACATATTGCTCATTGGTGCACCGGGAGATCTAACGCTTTGCGAAACCATTAAAGGTCAAATAAAAAGAAGCGATGTGCACAATATGGCGGGGAAATTTAACCTCTTGCAAAGTGCCGCTTTAATGAAGGGAGCAAAACTCAACTTCACCAATGACAGTGCTCCTGCCCATTTGGCAAGTGCCATGAATGCTCCCGTTGCGGAGATTTATTGCTCCACTGTACCCGAATTTGGTTTTGGACCTGTTGCTGAAGAAAGCTACACCATAGAAGTAAAAGAAAAACTAAGTTGTCGCCCGTGTGGTTTGCACGGAAAAAAAGCTTGCCCATTGGGCCATTTCAAATGTGCTGATATTTCCATTGATGCCATTCTAACACAAACAGGACTTGCTTAATTGCTCGTGCTATCAGAGTGGATCCTACCAAAATCCCAATCTACTTCATAATCCCAATTGGCTTTGAGGTTCACTTGATCGGGATAGTAATACATGTTTTCGGCTTGGGTTTTAAAAGTGTAATTACCGGGATCCCAAAAACCATTTTTATTGGCATCTGCCACCATACGTATGTTATAGTTGCCCGGCAGTAAAAAGCTGAATTCTAATTGCTCCGTTCCGGAAATACCTTCTCTTCTCAACACAACTTTTTCTTTCGCATCAAGCAGTTCAAACACGAAGTTTTGAGTAGTTGAATCTACACCATCAATGTTTACCAAAAGTTTACCGTAGTCTTCTACCCTACCCGTTTTAAATGTGAACTCTATGGTGTCGTTCTCCAAACCAAAAACATCGCCAATTGCACCAGGCAAAAAGGTAATGCCGTAAGAATGGTCTTTCTCAAAAGGGTAACTCACTTCCAACGTTCGTAAGCTATCGTTCTCTGCATTGGGGTGTATGGTGAACCAGCCTTCTTCAATGTTCTCAAGAGCTAGAGTATCTTCTCCTACAGAAAAAATCAGTTTCTCTAAATCAAGTGACTGTAAGGGAATGTTGCTTTTCAGCACATAAGGTTCTGAGAAAAGTGCCTTTCCTGAACTCATTGCTTTGAGCTCTAGGTTTAAAGGTTTTAACTTTTTATTCCTTTTCAACTTCTTTTCAAACTCAGCCTTTGTGTTGAAACGAATGTTTACTGTATCGATTAAAGTATCATTAATGACTACTTGGTAGTACAAAGAATCTATATCAACAGAATCGGTAAACCATACGAAAAGACTATCTCTATCATTATCCCACTCATAAATGAATGGCAAGGGATGATCATTCAGAGGCGTCATTTGAAAGTGCTCTACGGGTAAACGAAACACCATGTTCATTGAGCCATAATTCACCTGGTTCTTTGCAAGCAGTTTTTGTTGGGTGGGATTTTCGAAAAAAGAACGTATCGAAACAAAGTTCATTGTATCCGCTGACAAGTAAACAGTCGTGTCAAAAGCGATTTTCTCTGTGTATTGATCAAATGTTTTGCTTCTATTTTTATCTCTCAAACCAAACAAGCGATAGCGCCCCTCGGGAAGGTTTCTCAATAAAAACTTCCCCTTTTTGTTCACTCTGGTGATGAAATCGGGGTAGGTAGTCAAAGGTGCTGTATCGGCCAAATTGCGATAAAGCATTACTTGCATATCATTCTCAGGTTTAAGTGTAAAGGCATCGGTAATCTCACCTTTTATGTAGAGCGAATCCAACTCATCTCCAGTAGAAAATACGATGAGATTGCTGTCTAAGGCATTGCCTTCTGTATAGTCCTTTATGGCTTCACCAAAGTTAAAAAGGTAGGTAGTGTTGGGTAACAAAGTGTCTTCAATTGTGAAAATCACCTTTTTGCCTTTCACTTGGTATTCCAATTCATACTTAAGAGGCGGTGAAACCAATAATTCTTGCGACAAACTGCTGACTTTCACAAACTCATCAAACTTGAGTTCAATGGTATTTCCAGAAAATTGCGTGCTAAAATTCAAAGGCACACTCTCTTCAATCTTGGGTGGCTCGGTATCTTTTACCCCACCGGTAACAGCACCTTTTTGGGCACATCCAAGGAGTACAAAAACAAAAAACGATGTGCTTATTACTTGATATGCACTAGGTATCTTTGAAGCCATTCTATATCTAATTCACTAAAATCATTCAACTTATCGCTATCTACATCAAGCACCGCAAAGACTTCATTGGTATCGTCAAAAAGAGGTACCACCACTTCCGATTTTGAAGCCGAATTGCATGCGATATGCCCGGGAAACAGCGTTACATCAGGAATTAAAAACGCCCGTTCTTCTTTCCAAGAAGCTCCACAAACACCCTTACCTTTTGCTATTCGCGTGCATGCCAATGGCCCTTGAAACGGCCCTAAAACCAATGTATTGTTTTTAACCAAATAGAAACCAACCCAAAAGAAATTAAAAGCTTCTTTTAAGATGGCTGCTGCATTCGCCATATTAGCAATCAGGTCTTCTTCTCCATCTACAACTGCTTTAAATTGCGGATAGAGCGCCTTGTAGAGCTCTGCTCTATTCGCCTGTTTTGGAATATGGATAGCTTCTGCCATTGCGGGCAAAAGTAAATAAAGCTTATGCAGAAAAGGCTATGGTTGCTACGCTTACCTTGGCCCCAGCATCTACCAGTGGTAACATACAAGATTCCAGTGTTGAACCAGAAGTAATTACATCGTCTATCACCAATATATGGGTGCCTTCTACATCCTTTTTTTGATTGAACTCAAACAAACCATCGGTATTTACTGCCCGTGCAAAACGCGACTTTTTTGTTTGCGTGGCATTGTGCCGAACCCGTTTTAATAAATGCGGAGCGTGTTCTTTATTCAGTTCTTTAGCGAGGGCATATGAAACAACTTCTGCCTGATTGAACCCTCTGCTTTTTAGTTTTTTAGGATGCAAAGGAACAGGCACAATAAGATCTACAGAATTAAAAGAAGTGTGAGTTAGGTGCGAAGCCAACAAGGTTCCTAAAAACTCGCCAACATCTTTTCTGCCTTGGTATTTCAAAGCATGAACCAAATGTTGACTTACTCCTTGGGGATGAAAAAACAGCAAGGACATGGCTTGTTCAACGGGGATCCGTCCCCAAAAAGCCTTGGCCACAGGATTGTTGGGGTCTTTTTCAAACTGCGTGAACGGAAGATGAAGAAGACAACTGGTACACAAACATTTTTCAGGAGAACGAAGGTTGATTTTACACTTTACGCATAAGTCTGGATAAATCAACTCAATAAAATCTTGAAAAAACCGCTTTAGTATGAATTGCCTCATATTTTTGTAACAAACACTGTAGAAGATGGAAAATACTGAAAACAATTCGAACAAACCAAAATCAAACACACTATTGATCATTCTACTGGCATTAATGATTGCCATTGGCGGATGGTTGGGTTACACCAATCAGCAGTTAAAAACACAATTGGAAGAGTGTGGTATGATGGCTGAGAATATTGAAGAAGAAAAAGGCTTGGTGGTTGAAGAATTGGAGGGCATGCTGTTTAAATACGACTCTTTAGAAACCAACAACGATTCTATTAATACAGAACTTTTGGCAGAGAAAGAACGCATTGAGGAGTTATTGGCGCAAGCAAAAAACAACAGGTACTCTATCTACAAACTGAAAAAAGAAACAGAAACTTTAAGAGGAATAATGAAGGGTTATGTGCAAACCATAGACTCTTTAAATACTGCCAACATTGAGTTAAGAGCTGAAAACGAAGCCGTTCGAAGCCAGTACAACCAAGAGGTCTCTAAAAACCAAGAGTTGGCTGATGTGAACGAAAACCTACAAGAAAAAGTGAAGCTAGGGGCTCGCTTAAAAGCCTTGGATATGATTACACAGGCGCAACGAGTGAAGAATTCTGGAACGCATAGAGAAACCAATAGAGCGAACAAAACAGAGATTTTCAAAACCTGTTTTACACTAGACAAAAACAAGGTGATTGAAGCGGGAACCCAAGTAGTTTACCTTAGAATTATCTCGCCAAAAGGAAAAGTACTTTCTGAAAAAGTAGATGACAGTCAAATGTTCCAGATGGGTGAAAAAAGAGGATTATACAGTCTGAAGAAAACCATTACCTATGAAAACAAAGAGCTAGATATCTGCATGTACAAAGACAACGAGGAAGAACTTCCTGCAGGAAAGTACATGATTGAATGTTGGAACAACGGAGTTCAAATAGGAGAAGCTACTCTTGAGTTGAAATAAAAAGAAAACATCTGTTGATTGAAAGGCACCTGAAAGGGTGCCTTTTTTATTTACCGTTAAAAGAACCCATTGTTCTTTCTAAACCGATGGTAGTAAAAGACTTGATAGCATCGGTGCATATGTCTAAACGCTCTTTCAGCTGAGGCTGCTCTTCTGCAGACCATTTGCCCAACACATAATCTACTTGTCTTCCTTTATGAAAACGGTCATCAATCCCAAACCTTAATCGAGGGTAGTCTTGTCTGCCCAACACTTGATTGATGTGCTTTAGACCATTGTGGCCGCCATCAGAACCTTTCCCTCTCAATCGAATTTTCCCGAAAGGAAGATTCAAATCATCCGTAACTACCATGAGGTTAGAAACTGGAATTTTTTCTGCTTGAAGCCAAAAACTCACTGCCTTTCCACTCAAGTTCATGTAAGTGCTAGGCTTAATCAAGATGAGGGTTCGCCCTTTGTAGCGCATTTCTGCAACAGAGGCATAGCGACTTGATTCAAAAAAAATACCCGATGAACTAGCAAGTTCATCGAGTATTTCAAATCCTATATTATGCCGAGTTTGGTTATACTCTTCGCCAATATTACCTAGCCCAGCAATTAAGTATTTCATGCTAAAATTTATTCAGCAGCTGCTTCTTCAGCACCTTCCTCAGCACCTTCTTCAGCACCTTCTTCATCTTCAACAGCGCCACGAGCAGTTTTAACCGCTACAACAACACTAGATGCTGGGTCTAAGAACGTTACTCCTTGAATTTCTAAACCACCTACTTTAATAGATTGTCCAATTCTTAGGTCAGTAATGTCGATATCTACACCGCCATCTGGCAAATCTGCCAATTTAGCTCTCAACTGTAGTTTACGCATTGGAGTTTTCAATTTCCCCCCGTTACGTACACCAAGTGAACTACCTTTTAACATAACAGCCATTGAGATTGTTACGTCTTTTTCATCATTTACATGGAGAAAATCAGCGTGTATGATTTTGTCTGTCACCGGATGAAACTGTGTGTCTTGTAAGACCGTGCTGTATTCAGTACCGTCAATTGACAACTGAATGTTAAACACTTCCGGAGTGTAAAGAACTTTGTCCAAATCGCGTGAATCGATAAGGACATTCATGTTCTCTTCACCACCATACACTACACAAGGTACCATTCCAGCTTTACGCTGAGACTTCGCATCTGCTTTGCCTTTACTCTCCCTTTTTACTGCGTTAATTGTGATTTTTCTCATTTGATATATAGATTAAAAATATCCTAGATTATGAACTTAGAACTGATGGACTCGTGTGACTCTATTTTTCCAATCACATCACCAAACAATTCAGCTACCGTTAATACCTCTATTTTATCCAATTGTTTTTTCAACGGAATGGTATCGGTAACAATAAGCTTCTCCAATTTTGAGTTTTCTATGCGGTCATACGCAGGACCCGAAAGTACTGGGTGCGTAATCATGGCAGAAACTGAATTGGCTCCTTCTTCAAGCATTAAATCTGCCGCTTTACACAAAGTACCAGCAGTATCAATAATGTCATCTACTAAAAGAACATCTTTTCCTTTTACATCGCCAATCACCATCATGTCGTGAATTTCGTTTGCTACGCGTCTTTGCTTGTAACAAATGGCCAACTCTGTATTGAGATATTTGGCGTAGGCATTCGCTCTTTTTGTACCACCGGTATCTGGAGCAGCCATGACTAAATTTTCTGTAGAAAAGTTTTCTTTGATATAAGGCAAGAAAATACTTGAAGCGAATAAGTGGTCTACCGGAACTTCAAAGAAACCTTGAATTTGGTCTGCATGAAGATCCATAGTCATCAATCTGGTTACACCAGCGGCTGTAAGCATGTTGGCAACTAATTTGGACCCAATGGCTACACGTGGCTTATCTTTTCTGTCTTGGCGGGCAAAACCGAAATATGGCACCACGGCAACAATGTTTTTTGCTGATGCTCTTTTCGCAGCATCCACCATCAAAAGAAGCTCGAACAGATGCTCAGTTGGGGGAGCTGTAGATTGGATGATAAAAACATCTTGTCCTCTCACAGTCTCATCATAGCAAATGGTGAACTCACCATCGCTAAACTTCGTTCTGGTTACAGCTCCTAAGTCGCTTCCATAAGCCTTTGCTATGTTGGCTGCTAATTCGGGTGTGGCCCCTCCAGAAAAAATCTTTACGCGTTTTGACATGTCTTTACTTTGCTAAAAAAAGGGATGCAAATTTAATTAAAAAGTCTGGTTTCTAAGCCCTTTAATACGCTTAGAAAACAAAAGGAAAATAAATCTGAAATGCGCCTATTCTGAATTATATAATTTTTGTAAACTTGCAGCCCTTAAATGCCCGGGTGGCGGAACTGGTAGACGCGCTGGATTCAAAATCCAGTTCTTTCGGGAGTGCGGGTTCGATTCCCGCCCCGGGTACAACAACAGAGAAAGGGAGCTTTATCGGCTCCTTTTTTTGTTTCTACCACATTGAAGTAGGTTAATCAAACGCTTGGTTCATAATTGTTTTTTGATACTCTATTTAAAAGAGAAATTCCACCCCACTGTTCTAAAGAATACTCTTATTGTGATTTGAATGTGAAAATTGCTTTTGAATTGGCGTACTCAAAGCTCACCTCTTGCTCATTCAGGCTTCTTGCCAGCAACATTTCTACACCGTCTATTTCACTAGAAAAAATGGAAGTATTGAGTTCATTGAGGAAAATGGCTGCATCTTGATCCATGTTGTCTGGGTCAAACTCAAAAGAAATACTAAAATCAATCACGCGATCTTCTGCTCGAATAATGAGTGGTGTCTTCCAGTTTTGAATGCACTTTTTACTAAAGATGAAAAAGTAATCCATGAGTCGCAAGAATGGATCTTTAAACACCAAAACCTGAGGAAAGGCTCCTTCAAGCTTTACTTTTTCTAGACCAAATTTCGCTGCACCGGCAGAAAGCACCGGGGCTAAAAACACACGAGAAGCAGTTTCTTCTCCCGTTTTTTGCTCTTCCATTGCTTTCAGTTCGCGTTCCAGCTCATTTATTCTTTGACGCAAAGAAAGTAGGCCCTTCATAGAATCTTCGCGGTTTAAGGCATCATTTCTACTTAATTTGTTGAGTTGTTGCTTAATCACTTCAAATACAGGTTGAAAACTGTAATAAATCGAAAGTTCAATAGCTCTTTTCTCCTCTTTCCTAAGATGCTTGCTATTGTCTTTTTCAAGCAGCTTATTCTCTACCCTTTCTAAGTGTTCTTCAATTTGTAATTTTTCTGAACGAAGAATCTTGAATTTCTTCGCTTCAATACTCGCTAATTCTTGCTTTTGCTTAGCGTCATCAATAGCCTTTAAAAGTGCTTCATCCTTTTTTGTAATCCGTGCTTTAAAACCAAGAATAGTAGCAATTAAAAAAACAAGACACGTGATCGCTAGAAAAGGAATGACCCAGTAAGAAATGGTATCAATCTGACTTTCTAGAACCACTATCTTTTCTCGTTTCACCTTCATCCATGCCAAGTAGCTTGAATGCAATTGACGCTGCTCATTAAGTATTCTTCTTTGAGCCAACCCTACCATATCGTTGCTTGATGTAAAACTAGATGCCTTTTCATTTAAAAGCAGTTTTACTGCCGAACCAACCACCTTTAAACTCGCAAACATGGTGTTGGCCTCTGCATCATATTTCAAGGCATTCTTTTGCATGAGCAAAGAATCAATTTGCTGCAGACTTGCGCTCAACTCACTTTTCTGAATTTCCAGCTGCTCCAAATCAAAAGGCAAGTTCGAAGTGGAAATAACGATGGAATTTACCAAATCTAATTGCGCAAAAAGCAAGCGATGATCTTCTCTCAATCTCAGTCCTTGGTAGCAGAAAAAAAACAATAAAAACAGCGACAGGAACAAGCCAGCCGAAGAACCCTTCTTTTCACTCAAAAATCGAATAGCTTGGTTCATTCTTCTAATAATGTTGTTATAGTCATTGTTTGGTTCTGTAAATAGGTTGGCATAGAAAGATCGTGAGGTGAAAACTCCCCATATGAATAAAAACCTGTGGTGTAATTTGTGCGCAGTACTTCAGAAACAACTTCGAGTTCTTCATCAGCCATTTGCTTCATTACAAGTCTTCTTCCTGCACAACTCACCAATATGGTAAGCGCATTTCTTTTATGG
>CBFHSD010000037.1:0-23228 GCA_965658375.1 Salibacteraceae bacterium | reverse complement strand
AATCTGCGAGAGCTGGCCAATTTCCTTACGAAATAGAGCAGCGCATCTTTGACATTAACCTGTATATCAAGAAAAAAAACGATGCCGACTCAAGCTATCAGCGGATTGAAGAAAACTTGTTTGATGTGGACGGATTATTCATTGCTCAAGAAGAGTTCTTGGCCATTTCGCAATTGAACTCCATTATGTTTGGAGAAGAAATAGACTTGTTTGAAGCTAAAGGAAAATTGCCGCTTGATATTCCATTTGAACCTCATCTATTGATCTACCCTAATGAGAACATTCAAAACAATGAAGATGGCAACTACACTTTTAAAATGGAAGTGATTGTTAGCCCAATAAATGGCCCTTATGAATTAGACACTTTAAGCAATTATTGCGATGTTGAAATACTGTAGTCTTTTCTGCATTCTATTGAGCATTGCAACAGAAGCAAAGGCACAACAATCTACTGCACAAGATAGCATTGATTTTTTCTACAGACATACCATACAAATGCAGTTTGGCAGCGGTTTTTACATTTCAAACTCAAGCCTGAATGCATTTCCCACGGAAGAGCCGTCTTCTCTTGCATTCAATATCTCTTGGGGATACTCAATTAATCAACATTGGGCAATAGACATCACCTTACAGAGCAACGCTTTTAAAGCCATTAATCCTTGGACATCTGGCGAGCAATTTGAACTACCTCAAACCTGGGAGGTAGTTGGCTATCAAGATTACAAGCAAGATGAGCGGAATGGACAACTGCTTTCATCAGGGATGATAGTAGGAGCCGTTTACAATACCTTTATCTCACGTCAGCTTCAGTTCAGTATGGGAGGTGGAATTGGATTTATCAGTTACGGTAACCTTCCAGAATACAGCATGTATTTTAAAGAATTGAATACGACTAATAGAGGGCAATTGAACATCACTAATAAAAGTGACTACAGCGAATTCATGCTGCGGGTAAAACCAGGAATTCATTTTAGAAGAAGTACATCGTCTCGTTTAGGAATTGGCTTGCAATGCTCTTATGATTATTCCATCACCCACAACGCCATAGATGCGCTTGTACTTTCTAACAGCGAAGCATTTAAACAAATTGGTTTTACAGATAGAAAAGGACACCTGCACCACCTATCTTGGCTTGGATGTATAGCTGTTTACTTATGAAATTTTGCTCCAATCTCTCCTGCCCTTTACAAACTTTTGATAATTCAATTTGATTCGGGCATTTTGAGGGGACGCCAAATTTGGATCTTGTTTGACCAGTTCAATAGCTGCTAATCGAGCAATTTTTAGAATCTCGGTATCTCTTGCCAAATCGGCAATTTTAAGATTGAGCATCCCACTTTGTTGGGTTCCCATGATATCTCCAGGCCCTCTGAGTTTCAAATCTACTTCTGCCACCTCAAAACCATCATTGGTTCGCACCATGGTTTCCATTCGTGTTCTTGCATCTGCAGAAAGCTTTACACTGGTCATTAAAATACAAAAACTCTGTTCCGCTCCGCGCCCTACCCTTCCTCTTAGCTGATGAAGTTGACTGAGGCCAAAGCGCTCTGCACTTTCAATAACCATAACACTCGCATTGGGCACGTTTACCCCTACTTCAATGACCGTGGTGGCAACGAGAATTTGCGTTTCATTTCTAGCGAACCTGCGCATCTCATAATCTTTCTCATCTGCCTTTTGCCTTCCATGAACGATGCTAATTTGGTATTTAGGCTTTGGAAAAGCTCTTGAAATACTTTCATAGCCATCGGTGAGATCCTTATAATCTAAGGTCTCACTTTCTTCTATAAGAGGATAAACCAGGTACACCTGTCGGCCTTTTTCAATCTCTTGCCGCATGAACTCAAAAACACGCAAGCGCTGATTGTCATACATATGCTTGGTATCAATAGGTTTTCTTCCGGGAGGCAGCTCATCAATAACAGACACATCTAAATCTCCGTAGAGCGTCATAGCTAGCGTTCGCGGAATGGGCGTTGCACTCATAACTAAGACATGGGGTGGCCGTTCGTTCTTCTTCCACATTTTACTGCGTTGAGCTACTCCAAAACGGTGTTGCTCATCAATGACCACAAAACCAAGGTTTTCAAACTGAACTTTCTCTTCCAGCAAGGCATGGGTTCCAATAAGAATATTGATGACTCCAGTTTTGAGCTCTTCAAAAAGAACCTTTCTCTGGCTCTGCTTGGTTGAACCCGTAAGCAGCTCCACCTTTACAGGCATGTGTTTCAATTGCTCAGAAATTCCCTCGAAATGTTGTTTGGCTAGTATTTCTGTTGGAGCAATCAATGCGGCTTGGTAACCATTGTCTAACGCGATAAGCATAGACAGCAAGGCTACCATGGTTTTGCCCGAACCTACATCTCCTTGCAACAAGCGATTCATTTGGGTTCCTACACCAAAATCACCCCTTATTTCTTTGATCACTCTTTTTTGAGCTCCAGTCAGTTCAAAAGGCAAAAAATCAGTGTAGAAAGTGTGAAAAAAATCTCCCACTTTAGAAAAGGTAAAACTCTTTACAGTATGGTCTCTATAGAGTTTCATACGAATAAGCTGCATCTGTATAAAGAACAGCTCTTCAAACTTTAGTCTGAATTTTGCGCGTTGTAAGTCTTGAACACTTTTCGGGAAATGAATTTGGCGTATCGCTTCTGAACGTGCAATCAAGCCATATTTTGCTTTAAACTCTTCATCCAACGTTTCTGGAATTTTATCTCCTAATCCAATTAACAGGTTAAGAATGAGTTTTTCAAAGCCTTTGGTATTTACTCCTCTTGCAGAAAGTTTTTCAGTGGTGTTGTAAACGGGTTGTAAGGGAGAACCTTTTGTGGCTCTTGCTTTAGATAAAAGTTCAATTTCTGGATGAGCAATATTCCAACGCTGTTTGTACAGTGTAGGCTTCCCAAAAACTACAACATCTAAGCCTGGCTTTAACATGGGTTTTACCCACTTGATTCCTTTAAACCACACAAGGTCCATAGACCCATTCTCATCGTAAAACTCTGCATTGAGTCGTTTCTTGCGTCCTACACCAGCCTCTGATACTTTACCGATTTTACCAATTATTTGAATGGCAGGCATATCGCCTTGGATCTCGGAGATGTTAAAGAACTGCGAGCGATCTACATATCTAAACGGGAAATGGTGTAACAAGTCATTGAAAGTAAAAATCTGCACCTCAGACTTTAGCATTTCTGCTCGCTGTGGACCTACCCCCTTTAAAAACTCTATGCCAGTGTCTAGCTGCGCCATTCTCTTTGCAAGTAATGGAAATCCCAGAAACAAAAAACCCCGCTTTAAGCGGGGTTTTCAAATGAAATATGTTAATTGATTAAGCCAGCATCATTACTGGGTTCTCAATCATTTGCTTGAAGGTATTTAAGAATGCTGCTCCTGATGCCATCAACTACTCTGTGATCACAACTCATAGTTACTTTCATTCTATTGCCAACCACAATTTCACCATTCTTCACAACAGGTTTCTGAATGATTCCACCTACTGCCATGATGCATGCATCTGGCGGATTAATGATTGCAGTAAATTCTTCTATTCCGAACATCCCTAGGTTAGAGATGGTAAAAGTACTTCCTTCCCAATCTGCTGGTTGAAGTTTCTTGTCTTTTGCCTTGCCGGCCATTTCTCGAACCTCGCTAGAGATTTGACTCATTTGCTTGGTATTAGCAAAACGAACTACAGGAACCAAGAGACCTTCGTCTACGGCTACGGCAACACCAATGTTTACATGGTGATTTGTACGTATTTTATCACCTAACCAGCTAGAGTTAACTGCTGGGTGCTTTTTCAATGCAGCAGCTGCCGCTTTGATTACAAAATCATTGAATGAGATTTTAACTTCACCAGATGCATTGATGGCTTTTCTGCTCTCAATGGCATTGTCCATGTCTACTTCTAAAGTTAAGTAGAAATGTGGTGCTGTAAACTTACTTTCTCCTAATCTGCGTGCAATAGTCTTACGCATTTGGCTTACGGCCACCTCATCATAAGATTCTGTTGCTCCACTTCCTGTGGCCAACATTGGCGTAGCAGAAGGAACATAATTGGCAACATCTCGCTTAACTATTCTACCTCCATCACCAGAACCTGGAATTTGGGCAAGGTTAAAACCTTTCTCTTCAGCCATTTTACGAGCAAGAGGAGATGCCTTTAATCTTCCTGTTTCTTCTAAGGGTGCAGGCGCTTGAGTTTGTAATGTTTGCGCTTGAGGAGCAGAAGCAGCTTTTGGAGCTTCGGCCTTTGGGCTTGGAGCTGCTGGAGCTTCTTCTTTTGGTGCTGGAGCCTCTTCTTCTGCAGATTGATCTGAATCTAGTATGGATTGAATATCCTCTCCTTCATCACCAAAAATGCATAATATGGAATCTACAGGAGCAGTTTGTCCTGTATCAATACCGATGTAAAGTAAGGTTCCAGAGTTGATGGATTCGTACTCCATCGTTGCTTTGTCCGTTTCTATCTCGGCAAGCAAGTCTCCTTCTTCTACAGCGTCTCCAACTTTTTTATGCCATTCTGCAACAACACCTTCTGTCATGGTGTCGCTTAGCTTAGGCATTCTTTCAACTACAGCCATGGTTATTCTTTATTTAAGCTTTAAACTTATTGTCTTGTATAAATGGATAGTTCGGCTCGGCATAAACATCTTCATACAGCTCATGCGCTTCAGGGTAAGGTGAATTTTCGGCAAATTCAACCGACTCCTTCACCAATTCTTTCACCTCAACATCCATTGCTTTTAAATCTTCTTCGGTAACAAAGTCGTTCTCAAGAAGTGTGTTTTTCACCAAAATAATTGGATCTCTTTCTTGCCACTCCTTCACTTCGTCTTTAGTTCTGTACTTCTGAGGATCACTCATAGAATGACCTTTATATCTGTAAGTGCGAATATCAAGAAGCGTAGGGCCTTCTCCTTTGCGGCCTCTTTCACAAGCTCTTTCAATTGCTTCGTGAACATCTTCAACCTTCATTCCATCTACCGATTCTGAAGGCATGTGATACGAACGTCCAATTTCCGAAAGATCTTCCACATTTGTTGTACGAGTTACCGAAGTACCCATGGCATAGTTGTTATTCTCTATGATAAACACAACCGGGAGCTTCCAGTTCATCGCCATATTGAATGTTTCATGCAAAGCACCTTGACGAACCGCGCCATCTCCCATAGAAGTGATGCACACGTTCCCCGTTCCTTTATACTTTTCTGCAAAAGCAATTCCTGCGCCCATTGGTATTTGAGCACCCACAATTCCATGTCCACCCATAAGATTAACCTCTTTGTTGAACATATGCATAGAACCACCTTTTCCTTTCGACATTCCAGTTGTTCTGCCGTAAAGTTCTGCCATCATAAATTTTGGGTGAACCCCAAGTGCTATAGGATGCGCGTGATCTCTGTATGCTGTGATGTGCTTATCTTCTGAATGAACAGCAGAGGCTGTACCGGCAACAATTGCTTCTTGACCGATATACAAGTGACAAAAGCCACCAAACTTTTGTTGGATGTACAGTTGACCTGTTTTCTCCTCTATCTTTCGCATGACAAGCATGTCCTTATACCATTTAAGATACTGCTCTTTGCTGAACTTTGCTTTCTTGCGTGCAGTTGATTTTGCCATAATCTACTTATTAATGAAGTGGCGCAAATTTAAACAAATCACGCAGCTAGAAATTGTCTTGAGAAAGAGTTTTTGGGCTATGCCAAATCGAGGTTATCGAAGCGAAATGGAAGCAAACTCTGGATTGAACTAAAAACTAAAACTTTTCCGGTTGAATTTCCTACAATCACCTTCATATGTGTTGCTCCGCGTTGCTCTGTTTCTGCCATTACTTGCCTGCAAGCCCCGCAAGGAAAAACAGGTCCATTCACCTTGTATTTATCGCTTTTTGCAGCGATCGCTATTGCTTTTACTTGTTCTTCTGGATGCTTAGCTCCTGCAGTAAAAAGGGCAGTTCTTTCTGCACAAAGACCAGAAGGATACGCAGCGTTTTCTTGATTAGACCCCAGTACAAATACACCGTTTTCTAATTCTAGCGCTGCCCCCACTTTAAACTCTGAGTAAGGAGAATAACTGTTTTTGGTTTGTGCAATCGCCTTATTCAAAAGCAGTTGCTCTTGCTCATTCAACTCATGAATGGATGTGTATTCTTGGTAGTGAAGTTGAAGAGACTTTGATTTCATTCCTAATTTGTTGGCTCTTCAGCAGCCACATCTTTAAAGTCAAATGTAAGTGTGAAACGCAATGTATTTTGAAGTGGAGAATTTTGAGGTGCGGTCTGGTTACCAATATACATTGGCACCAAATAACTCATATCCATTCCAAATCTGTTAAATTTTAATCCAACTCCAAAAGTCATGTGCTTTCTGTTTCCTTTAGATGCATGCTCTGTGAAGTACCCCATACGTGCAGCGAAAACATTGCTATACATGTACTCCAATCCAAAACCTAAGAAAAACTCGCGCATTTCTTCTCTAAAAACACTTCCTCCTTCTACCTGAACGGTACCGTCTTCATTATATGTGTAATTTCCTTGTTCATCTTCTACTGGTTGGCCAGGGGCATCATACCAAGAAGTTACCAAAGCACTTGCTGGTGACCTATCTGGATCTCTACCGGCAATAATATTTCCATCATTATCATAAATAGGAGGAGTAGGCACCAAGAGCTTATTTACGTCAAAGTTGAAAGAAACTCTATTGTAATCATCTAGCTGCCAATTGATAGAAGGTCCTATTTTGAATGTTGTAGGCAAGAAGTCCTGCTCATCTAGATTAGAATAAGCCATTTTATTTCCAATGTTGGAGATGCCAGCACCGAAACCCAAAGTAGCATCTTGGTCGAACATGCTGAATTCATCACTTTCATAATAGCCGAAAACATCTGCTGCCACAGCAATTCCTGGCTTTGTCTCTGCTCCTGCTACATTTTGCCCGCCAGAAAGGTTACTGTAAATGAACCTTAAACTCACCCCACCAGACCATCTTCTTGACAGTAAAGTCGAGAAAGAACCGTCAAAAGCAAACTCATTCGGTCTAAACTGAATGGTACTATTCCCCTGATCATCTGTAAATTGAATGTACCCCAAGGAAAAGTATCTGAATGAACCTCCAACGGCTGACTTTTTACTCAACTTATTGTAATAGGAAAGGTAAGTCATGTCAATATCGCTCACCAATTCTCTCAACCAAGGTGTGTAAGAAAGTGAGAACCCAGATTTCTCTTGCGCTCTTACAAGTCGCGCTGGGTTCCAATGCGTATCAGACCCATCTGCTAAAGTACCTACACCTGCATCACCTAAAGCACCATGTCTGCCATCTGGCGTAATGGTTAAAAAAGGTACAGCTGTTGTGATTGTGTTGAACTCAACGGGGTTGGTTTGCGCTTGAGATTTTGTTGTTTGGAGTACAAAGCACCCTAACAAACCTAACATTGAAGCGAACTGAATCGTTCTGTTTTTCATTCGAAATTCAAATTTGAGAAGGCAAATATAACGAATACATATTGCCTATATTGTCTTGCTTATTGCAGCTTAACTAGTTTCTGATTTACGCGAACTCTCTCGCCCGTTGGTGTTTTTACTTCAACGGTATAAAAGTAGGTTCCCCTTCCTATCAAATCGCCAAATTGATCTTTTCCGTCCCACAATATAGGGCCATATCTAAAGCCATCCGAAATTGCTTCGGAATCTATGACTTTCACCAATTTTCCAGATACTGTATACACGGATACTCTTACCTCTAAGAATTGCCCCGGTGCATTGTGTTCAAACCAAAATTCAGTATTTGTAGTGAAAGGGTTCGGATAATTCAGTACATGTTCCAATATCAACTCTCCACCTTCAGTTACCACGAAATCAATGCTAGTACTCCCTGCATTATTATGTGTATCCCATGCTTTTAGCGTTAAGGTGTGGGAGCCGGGTTCTAACTCACTAAAATCGTAAGTCACGGTTCCTTTCTTATAAGAATCTAAATCAGCCTCGTAATTATCGTTTAAAACGATTGCGTTTGCCGTATTCTCATCTAAGATTGCTGTAATATCGTGCCCTACTCCTGTTCCTACGGTATTGATTCCATTAGCATCAAAGAGCCTGGCTAAAAGTTTGGGTTGCTGATCAGTGATTCCTCCGGAAACAAAGGCAGAATCATTCATCCAAATTTGTACAACTGGGCCTTGATCATCTGGAGTAATGCTATCGCTTATACCACCAATATAAAATGATTCATCAAAACCATGGGCATCAGTTTCTGCATTTTCTGCATAGTAGCTTATGCGTCCAGAACCTACATCAACACCAACATCTCTAGGAATAGCGAATTTGAAAGAAAAATCTCCATTTGAAACGGTTGCTCTTCCTTTAAAAATAACACTCGGCCTTGTTTTAAAGGTCATTGGCCCAGCTGATATATTGTCGTTATTCAATGTTGTGATTTCTTGTTCTTTTCCAAAGATTGTCGGGTAGATTATTCCACTAAAATCATTCAATTTATTTCCGTTTCTATCTGCTACATAGCCTCTTACTTCTACTTCTTCTAAAGTTCTGGCTGTGTCTGTAACAAAAGTGGTAAACACTTGCTGTCTTGGATAAGCCAATCTCATGGCTGGATCGCCCAAAAGCGTGAAATTTCTGTAATTGATCAGGTTTCCACTATTGGCATTTGCTTTACTCGCCACCAACAAATCTCCCAAAGTGGGCTCTTCGCCTTTAGAAAAATCAAACACATGGTTCATAAACTCTACGGAAAGATCATAATTGGGCCCTGAAAAAACCAGCCTGGTGGTTGTTAACAAAGCAATTGCTCCACCGGTTGGGTTTAATAATGTCAACTCCCCTGCTGATGTTCTTTGCGGATCATCAAAACGGCTAAACTCACAAGTAGCCGTTAGAAATAATGGCAAATTAGAGGCGTTGTTCCAACTTTTAATGTCTGGAATTCCCAATACCCTTTCGTGAGACAATCCCAATTCTCCACCGTGTCCGAGATAGGTCCAGAATAAGCAGCCGTTGGCCATTCTGTTATTTATTATCCGGTTCACATCAGGATAAGTTTGACCTCCCGCATTGGTTTCTTGGGGATATGCATCAAACATGACCTTTTCTACATTATAAACTGGATTATCTCGTATCACCTGATTGGCCAATCTATTTGCTTGTTGCATGTGGGTGTTTCCGTCTTCATCATCACCGTTAAACGAGACCCAATTTCTCCAGGGACCAAAAGTGCTTTTATTGTGGTAATTGATAATCTTATTCACAGTAGTTCGCGCTTCTTCTTTCGTTTTTACGGGGAATCTACCGACACCAATATCTAATTTATCGGTGAGGAGATCTGACTCAGAATCATCCAACAAGCCAAAATAATCATCAGACACATAAGATCCCGTAGGGCTTGTAGAATTGTAAGATTGATAAGATGCAATGAAGTTTGTATTGCCGCTATACCGATACTTCAAATCATAAGAGCCGTCTCCAAATAGCAAAAGATACTTTGGCATTAAATCGTTATTTAAACCTGCACGATCGTAAAACATCTTCACGAAATCTTTAATTGCCGTAATATCCTGTTGACCACTTGAGAATTCATTGTAAACCTCTTTGGTCGTTACTACATGCACCTTATACCCATATTGCTCTCTATGAAACTCTGCCAACCTTTCTGCTTCTGAAATGAAATTTGGATGAACCACAATCAAATAATCTGCTTGAGTTAAACCATGCAAATCTTGGTTCTTGATTTTTCCGAAATATTGAGGCTTTAGAAACTCTGCATTTGAAGTGAATGCCACAAATTCTGCTTCTGGCTTTCCTTCTATTAAAAAACTTCTATTGGTTCCTGAAGATTGAAGCAACAGCCCCTTGACAGTTTGAAGATTACTTACATCCCAAACTTCCAATTGCCCTAAAACATTTCCAACTGTAAACTTGTACACCTTACCATCTTCTAAGGTGTAATGACGAAACAACATTTGAGTCTCTGCCATTTTCAATTCTCGCAAAGCATTGATCTCAATGTAATCAAGCCAACCGTAATCGTTGGTACTCGGATTATTATAGGTTACGGTAGCTTTAAAGTTGGACCCTGAGGCGTTAAATCTATCTTCTACTATTTTATACTTCGCATATTCTCCTTCGTAAGACCCTGTAACACCGGTAGGGAAACTCATATCTAATTCATGCATGCCACCAATATCTAAAGTAAACGAACTGCTTCTATTCAAAACCCTACTGGCTGCAGCATAGCGCACAAAAGCCTCGCTTCCCTGCACAGTGTTTGGGAAAGAAAAAGGAAAAGCATAGTTCTTTTGCATGTTGAATCTTTCGCCAAACCACAAACGTCCTGACTTAATCAAATTCACCAAGTCATTTTCATAATAGGCGTAATCTAAAAACTCCTTAACCTCTTCATCTTCACTTTCAATAATATTGGCTTGCTCTTGGATGCGTTTTGGAGAGCCGATGAAATAATCTGTAGTTACATAGTAATAAGCCGTATCACTCATGTAATTGTGCCTGTGTCTAAAAGTATTGTCTGCCTCGCGGTAATTCCATTGATGAGCGCCTTTGGCGTAAAACAAGACATAGTCACCGGAATTAAATACACCATCGCCTCCATCTACCACTTTTATTGCATTTTCATTTAAATCATCCGGTCGATCTTCACTGTTTTCAAAAGGAAGTATCCCAGGACTATTGCCAAAAATACGAATAGCATCACTTGGAACATTTGCCTCTATAACCCCATCTGCTTTTAACTGATCATATGAAAGATGATGTACACCAGTACTTGTAATGCCATATTTAAACCAATTGCCAGAACGCAAAACTGAATTCAGCACAAAACTTCTGGCGTTTGTTTTACGCATTCCAGTAACTTCAAGAGCTTCCTGACCTTGCGACCATTCAAACTCAACTAGTTTCTCAATTTGTCCATTGGCTGTTTTTCTCAGCGGAATAAGCTCCACTTGTACATACTGTTCTTTTCTGTAAACTGCGCTGTATGCGCGCAGAGATATCTCTTTTGCAATTGCATTACCGTCAATAGCCTCCAACTCTTCTTCACTCAAAGCCACAAATCTGGCACTGGTGATTTTCGGTTGAACACCATCTAAATCTGTCAGTTTTAAATGATAGGTAGCAATAGGTACCCACGTTTCTTGAACCAAATCATAATTGGCCCCTTGAAATCTCAAGTATTTTTTCGAATTGCCAAATGACTCATCTACTCCAGGATTTAACCAGATAAGTTTGACATTCTCAGATATGTTACTAAATTTAGCCCCTTGAGCAGAAACGAATTGAATTGACATCAAGCTTGTAAAAAGGAGGGTCAATATTTTAAGGAGCGAGGAGTTTCTCATAATTGTACAAACGCTTTTAGGGTGATGTGGTTTTGTTGCCAAAGTTAAAACTGCTTTCCAACGCTGGAAAATTGTTTTTATTGCTTTGTTTACGAATTACACGTTCAACTTAAATTAAAATTTGGTTAACGAAATTTAATGGTTATAATTGCGCACTACTCATTGAGAATTATGTGGAAAACAGGCTGCATTAGCTTATTTCTGTTGAGCGTTGTGTTTATTGCGTTCCAGCCCCAAGCAAAGGCGCAGGATCCTCAATTTACGCAATTTTACGCCAATCCATTGTATTTGAATCCAGCATTCGCGGGAAGCCGTAAATGCCCGAGGTTAAATATCAATTACAGAAATCAATGGCCTAATATTCCGGGTCAATTCATTACAACAAGCGCTTCTTACGATCAACATGTTAACGGCATCAATGGTGGTTTAGGAGCTTTGGTTTATCAAGATAACGCTGGAAATGGAACGTTAAGTACCACTTACGCTAGTTTGATGTACTCTTATACTTTACCCGTTAGTCGTGAATTCTCGCTGAAATTCGGAATGGAAGCAGCTTACATGGAAAAAAGTGTTGATTGGGACGAATTAACTTTTGGTGATATGATTGACCCTAGATATGGGTTTGTATATGAAACGCAAGAAACACCTGGTTCACCAAAAATTAACAATGCAGATTTCTCTGCCGGAGTTATTGGTTATTCAAAAACATATTTCTTCGGAGCAGCTGTGCATCATTTAACAGAGCCTGAAGAAAGTTTCTTTGATGATCCTCAAGCAAAGCTGTATAGAAAGTACACTGTTCACGCAGGTGCAAACTACGTGTTTAATAAAAGAGCCCCAGAAGAAGGTGGAATTTCTCCGAATATCCTTTACATGAGACAAGGTGAAGCACAACAACTAAATTTAGGAGTTTACCTCAAGAAAGGACCCTTTGTCGGTGGTATGTGGTACCGGGTTCAAGATGCCTTTATCGTACTCGTAGGACTTCAGAATGAATATTTCAAATTCGGTTACAGCTACGACTTAACTACTTCTCAATTGACTAATGAGCCAGGAGGTTCACATGAAATATCTTTGGCTTTACTATTTCGATGTAAACCAGCTAGAAAGGTATTTAGACCACTTGTTTGTCCAGAATTCTAGAAATTTTATAATAAAAGTATTTTCACGTACGTTTGTAATGCTAACAACAGCAAGGAAATGAGAACTTTATTTAACATATTCGCATCAATCGCAGTTTCTGCTCTACTTTTTTCAAGTTGCAGTAAAGAAACATCTGCGACAACTGGTTGGAATTATAATGATCCGAAAAATGGTGATTACCAACAAATCCCTTATTTAGAACAAGAAACGGGACCAAACCTCGTGTTAATCGAAGGGGGTACTTTTACAATGGGGCAAGTTGTTGATGATGTTCACGGCACTTGGAATAACGTTCCGAGAAGAGTTACCGTTTCATCTTTTTACATGGATGAATCAGAAGTAACAAACAATGCTTGGCTAGAATACCTTTACTGGGTAAAACGTGTTTATGGTGAAGATTATCCTGAGGTATACAGAAAAGCTCTCCCAGATACATTAGTTTGGAGAAGCAGATTGGCGTATAACGAACCTTACGTAGATTACTACCTGCGCCACCCAGCTTACAAAGACTATCCAGTTGTAGGAATTAGCTGGATTCAAGCCAGTGAATACTGCCTTTGGAGAAGTGACCGTGTGAATGAACAAATCATGGTTCGCGAAGGTCTTTTGAATCACAATCCAATGCAAACATCTGATGACAACTTTAATACTGACGCCTATTTATATGGCCAGTATGAAGGAGATAAAAGAGCAGATGGTATTCCGTGGGAAGGGCCAAACAGCCCGGGTTTCAGAAACGTAAAGATGGAAGATGGTATTCTTTTACCGAGATACCGCCTACCGACTGAAGCGGAATGGGAATATGCAGCTTACGGTTTGATTGGCAACTCTTTAGGAGAAAATGTGATTGAAAGAAGAATGTGGCCTTGGAATGGTCATGCTGTTAGAAATCCTGAAGAAGAATACATTGGTGAAATGTTAGCGAACTTTAAAAGAGGTCGTGGTGATAACATGGGTCTTGCCGGAAAATTGAATGATAATGCAGACATTACTGCTCCAGTAATTTCTTATTGGCCAAACGATTATGGGCTATACAACATGGCTGCAAACGTAGCGGAATGGGTAATGGATGTTTACAGACCATTGAGTTCTCAAGACAATGATGACTTCAGACCATTTAGAGGAAACGAATTCAAGAAAATTTTACGTGATGCTGACGGAATTGTTGAAGACAAAGACAGCCTTGGTAAAATGATTTATGTAGATGTTGAACCACAAGATGCTGCAGAAAGAAGAAACTACAGAAGAGCAGATAACAGAAACTATGCCGATGGTACATATGAAACCCACTCAGACCCGAAACACTGGGATGTAAACTTTCAGCCAACGGGAGAATCAACTGAAACGGACGGTATGTACGGGAAAGACTATGAAGGGGTGAATTACTCATTGATTAATGATAAGACCAGAGTTATTAAAGGAGCCTCTTGGAATGATCGAGCTCACTACATGAGCCCAGGAACAAGAAGATACTTAGATGAAAATTATTCTGATTCTTGGTTAGGATTTAGATGTGCGATGGATCGTGTAGGAAGTCCAACAGGATTAGGTATGAGATAGATTCTGAAAGAATTTTGACTTTAAAAAACCTCGGATTTTTCCGAGGTTTTTTTGTTTCTTAGAAGCATGAAAATAGAAGCCCTCTATCAACTATTCACTCAATCAAGCGGAGTTTGTACAGACACCAGAAAAGTGAAGCCTGGTAGCTTATTTATAGCACTTAAAGGAGAGAACTTTAATGGAAACAAGTTTGCTCTTAAAGCCATTGAGCAAGGATGCAGTGCCGCTATTGTAGATGAACCTATTGCAGAAAGCCACCCTCAAGTTCACACTGTTCAAAACGGGCTTTCTTGTCTCCAAGAGCTCGCTCAATTTCATAGAAAAAAATTGAACGCTCATGTCATAGGGATAACGGGGTCGAACGGAAAAACAACTTCTAAAGAATTGGCCTTTGAGGTATTGAGCAAAAAATTTAAAACATTTGCAACCCCTGGAAATTTCAATAACCATATTGGACTTCCATTGACCCTATTGGAAACACCATTAGATACTGAGGTATTACTTCTTGAAATGGGTGACAGTAAGACAGGTGATATCCTTGAATTATGCGAAATAAGTGATCCGGACTTTGGATACATCACCAACATTGGGAAAGATCATATTGGAGGCTTCGGCACTATAGAAGCTAATATTGCCGCAAAAAAAGAGCTATTTGATTATTTAAAAGAAACTAAAAAACCAGCTTTTCTTCAAGAAAATGATGAACTCCTTCTCTCCATATCCGAAGGGCTAGAAACTATAAGCATTCCTTTGGGAACACCTTTGAAAATAGAAACAGGTTCCACTTTCTTGAAATATACAACAGACAATAACTCCTACACCACTCATTTGGTAGGTAGTTACAATATTTTAAACATACAATTTGCCGTAAGTCTTGGACGTTATCTCCAGGTAGCAGAGAATGATATTCACGCGGCCGTTTGCAATTACAAACCGAGTAACAACAGATCACAGCTTATTGATACACCTCTTAAAAATCAACTCATCTTGGACGCCTATAATGCGAATCCTTCCAGTGTAGAGTTAGCCCTTCAAAGTATGATAGGACTGGATCACCCTAATAAAGTTGTAATCCTTGGCGACATGCTCGAACTTGGTTCTATAAGTAACCGTGAGCATGGCCAAATTGTAAAGATGGTTTGTAAATCATCTATAGAAAAAGCCTTTTTTGTAGGAAGCCATTACAAAGAGCATGAAAATAGTAGTGCATTATTCTTTGCTAGCAAAAAAGAGTTGGCCCTCTATTTAGAGGAAAACCCAATAAACTCAAGTTTAATTCTGCTCAAGGGATCGCGTGGTATTGCTTTAGAAACGCTGAAAGAACTGGTTTAATTCTTGCGCTCTAAGAAGATGTTAAAAAGCAAAAAAGCCCCAGCTATTGACTGAGGCTTCAAATTCTATCTAAAATCTTAGTTATTTGTTCAACACAGAACGGCTAATCACAATCTTTTGGATCTCTGAAGTACCTTCATAAATCTGAGTGATTTTCGCATCTCTCATAAGTCGCTCTACATGATATTCTTTTACGTAACCGTAACCACCGTGTACTTGAACAGCTTCCGTGGTTACCCACATTGCTACTCTAGAGGCAAACAACTTGGCCATTGCACTGGCTTCTCCAATGTTTCCACCTTCGTCTTTGATTGCTGCCGCTTTTAAGCAAAGTAATCTTGCAGCATCAATTTCCGTTGCCATGTCAGCCAATTTAAATGCAATACCTTGGTGCTTGCTGATTTCTTTTCCAAAAGCTTTGCGCTCTTTGGAATAAGCAAGAGCCAATTCATATGCACCAGAGGCTATTCCTAAAGCTTGAGAAGCAATACCAATTCTACCACCTTCTAAAGTCTTCATGGCAAATTTGAAACCGAATCCGTCTTCACCAATACGGTTGGCCTTAGGAACTTTAACATCATTGAAAATCAAGGTATGTGTATCAGAACCTCTTATTCCCATTTTATTCTCTTTGGCTCCAATTACGAAACCTTCCATTCCTTTCTCAATGATAAGAACGTTGATTCCTCTATGCCCTTTATCTCTATCTGTTTGTGCAATTACCAAATAGGTATCTGCATTACCACCATTGGTGATCCAGTTTTTTGTGCCATTTAATAGGTAGTAGTCACCTTTGTCCTCTGCTGTTGTTGTTTGTGATGTAGCATCGGATCCAGCTTCTGGTTCACTCAAACAAAAGGCGCCAAGTTTTTCACCTGTAGCCAATGGTTTCAAATATTTTTCTTTTTGCTCTTCGTTAGCAAACTTCTCTATACCCCAGCAAACAAGAGAATTATTCACCGACATAGCTACAGATACTGAAGCATCTATCTTCGATATCTCTTCCATTGCCAAAACATAAGAAAGGGTATCCATGCCGCTTCCACCATATTTTGGATCTACCATCATTCCCATGAATCCAAGCTCTCCGAGTTGCTTCATTTCATCTCTAGCAAATTCTTGCTTTTCATCACGCTCAATTACTCCAGGCTTAAGCACATTCTGTGCAAAGTCTTTAGCCGCATCTCTAACAGCAAGTTGCTCTTCAGTAAGTTGAAAATTCATATATCTATGCTTCTTGAATTAACTAATTTTATAAGATTCGCGAAATTAAACTTTCTCTTGACTTAATGACATCCATCCAGAATAACAAACACAGCTTCAATACAATTGGTTTAATGTCTGGCACATCTTTAGACGGATTGGATATTGCACATTGTCGCTTTACCCTTATCAATCAAAAATGGAGTTATAAGATCAATCATGCGGAAACCATTGCCTACACTCAAGAGATAAAAGAAAAGTTGAGGGATGGATTTTCATTAAATCAACTAGAATTAAAGGAACTAGACTTTTGGTTTGGTACATTTCAGGCAGAATCTGTCAATGGGTTTATTCAGAAATACTCCATCGAACATTTAGATGCTATTTGCTCACATGGACATACGATATTTCATGAACCTTCGAAAGGGTTGACTTTACAAGTTGGGAATGGAGCGGTAATGAGTAGTTTAATTCAATTGCCTGTCATTAATGATTTTAGAACTCAAGATGTACAACTTGGCGGACAAGGAGCACCACTTGTACCTATTGGTGATGAATTGTTATTCCATGAGTACGATGCTTGTTTGAACTTAGGAGGATACGCCAACATCTCTTCGAAGATTGGAGATGACAGAATAGCCTTTGATATTTGTCCTGTAAATGTGGTGTTGAATGTATTCTGTGCGCAATTAGGACTTCCTTATGATGACCGAGGAAAGATTGCAAAGAGTGGAAAGTCTATTCCAGAACTACTAAAACTCCTGAACTCCATTTCTTTCTACAATGAAAGTTATCCCAAATCTTTAGGAACAGAGTGGCTCATTGCTCATGTTAATCCTATTCTTACCGTCTTTGACCAACACCCAATACCTGATCTTTTACATACCTGCATTGAGCACTTTTCTCAACAAATTTCTGCAACACTCCAGAAGCTTAACATCAACACATGCTTAGTAACTGGTGGAGGGACTCTGAATACCTTTTTAATTGATAAAATCAAAAGCACTTCTCAAACTAAGCTTGTTAAAGGCAACAGTGAATTGATTGAATACAAAGAGGCACTCATATTTGCATTTCTCGGTGTTCTAAAACTCAAAGGCGAAACCAATGTTCTCTCTTCTGTCACTGGCGCAAAAGAAGACCATTGTTCAGGAAGAATTTACCTTCCAAGTAGCGCTCGATAACTGCTTTCAAATGTTATTTTTGATGCCTTAATCTTAAAAGCACACGCAATGGATTTTAAAACGCTATTAAACAAGTTTGAGCACAAGCGTCCTGAAGTAGTTTTCGAATGGAAAGACGCAGAAACAGAAGCCGAAGGATGGGTAGTAATCAATTCATTAAGAGGTGGAGCTGCCGGTGGTGGAACGCGCATGCGTGTGGGTCTTGATAAAAGAGAAGTAGAGTCTTTGGCTAAAACCATGGAAGTAAAGTTTACCGTTTCTGGCCCTGCAATTGGTGGCGCTAAATCTGGGATCAACTTTGATCCGATTGACCCAAGAAAAGAAGGTGTTCTTAAAAGATGGTATGCAGCGGTAACTCCTTTATTAAAGCATTATTACGGCACTGGAGGTGATTTGAATGTTGATGAAATTCATGAAGTAATACCAATTACCGAAGACAATGGAGTGTGGCACCCTCAAGAAGGAGTTTTTGTTGGGCATTACAAACCAAGTGAAGCACAAAAAATCAAGAAAATCGGTCAGCTTAGAAGAGGTGTTATTAAGCCTATAGAAAGTGCTGCCTATTCTCCAAACGTAAGCAAGGGTTACACCATTGCAGATATGATTACCGGATGGGGTGTTTCCGAATCTGTAAAACACTTCTACTCAACCTGGGGCGGAAGCCTTAAAGGTAAAAGAGTATTGGTTCAAGGGTGGGGTAATGTAGCTTCTGCAGGAGCCTATTATTTAGCACAGAATGGAGCAAAAATCGTTGGTATTCTTGACCGTTCTGGCGGCTTAATCAGCGAGGAAGGTTTTGGGTTGGAAGAGATTCGTCAATTGTTCGAGTCTAAAAATGGAAATCAATTGAATCACCCTGATATGCAATCATTTGAAGAAGTGAACGCAAAATTTTGGGACTTGAAAGCCGAAGTATTTATTCCATGTGCAGCCTCGAGATTGATTACAAGAGACCAACTGGATAGAATGATTGCATCAGGAATGGAAGTGATCTCTAGTGGCGCAAACGTGCCTTTTGCAGATCCTGAAATATTCTTTGGAGCAATATCTGAACATGCCGATGAAAACATCAGTATCATCCCTGATTTCATATCAAACTGTGGCATGGCGCGTGTTTTTGGATATTTGATGCAAGACAATATTCAAATGACTGATGAAGCCATTTTTGAAGACACTTCCGAAATCATCAAAAAAGCAATGGCTAAAACGCATGAAATAAACCCAGGTAAAACAAATATTGCCAAAAGCGCATTCTCAATTGCCCTTGGTCAACTTGTCTAAACTTAACGATTTAGTGTTAATATCTTCAACAAAAAGTTTTCACTCTATCGCGTATTTTCGGTGGAGTATTTTTCAAATTTGAATTCTCTAAAACATTTGATATGTATACTTTAATGGTTGTCGTGTTTGTAATTGGCTATCTATTTATAGCTCTAGAACACAACTTTCTAATTGACAAAGCTGCATCTGCACTTGTAACGGGTATCACATTATGGACTATTCTGGTTTTTGGAGCAGATGTAATCTACGGTGTTGATTACGGTTGGAGTATCACTGAATTTATTGGTAGCTCCGGAGATTTCATCAAGCCCTTACGCGAATACTTGGAAGGATTAAATGTTGAGAAGTGGAACGCACATGATTCTACAAGTTCTGTGCTTAATCACTTCATTGGTCACGAGCTTCAGCACCACGTTGTTGAAATCGCGGAAATCTTATTCTTTCTTCTTGGTGCAATGACTATAGTAGAATTAATAGATGCTCACGGTGGCTTTAGTGTAATTACCGATAAAATTACGACAACTAAAAAGTCCACTTTAATTTGGATTTTGAGTCTTTTAACCTTCTTCTTTTCCGCTGCACTAGATAATCTTACTACTGCCATTGTAATGGCTGCTTTGCTTAAAAAACTTATTGAAGATAAAGAAGACCTTTGGCTTTTTGCTGGGGTTACCGTCATTGCTGCTAACTCTGGTGGTGCATGGTCACCTATTGGAGATGTTACAACCATCATGCTTTGGATTGGAGGGCAAATTACCGCAGCAAACATTGTAGCCAATGTGTTTGTGCCATCTCTCATTAGCTTGTTGGTTCCTTTGATTATTCTAAGTTTCACTCTCAAAGGAAACGTTAAGAAACCCTCTACCGAAGGCTTAGATGAGGATCAAGAAATCACCACAGATAAAGAGCGAAAACTTGTTTTCTTCCTAGGAGTCATCAGCTTACTTCAGGTTCCAGTATATAAAACACTTACACACCTCCCCCCTTTCATGGGTGTTTTACTTGGCTTAGGGATGATGTGGACTCTTACCGAAATTCTTCATAGAAGAAAAAGTGCCCGTGCAAAATCTAAATTATCAGTTGCCAACGTTTTGAGAAAGATTGACACTTCATCTATCATGTTCTTCTTAGGGATTTTACTCGCAGTAGGTTCATTGCAATCTGCAGGGCACTTAACCCAAATGGCAGCAGGTTTAGAAAAAGCCTTTAACGGTAATATTTACGCAATAGATATAGTAATTGGTTTACTTTCTTCCATTGTAGATAACGTGCCTCTTGTGGCTGGTGCCATGGGAATGTATGAAATTGGACCTCTACAGACTGGTGTTTCATACCCTGTTGATCATGAATTCTGGGAATTCTTGGCTTACACTGCGGGTACAGGTGGAAGCTGCTTGATTATTGGCTCTGCCGCAGGTGTAGCAATCATGGGTCTTGTTAAGATCAACTTTGTTTGGTATATCAAACGAATTTCACTTTTGGCCTTAGCCGGTTACTTAGCAGGTGGTGCCTATTATTACGTAATACACGGAATGTAATAATACTTCGATTCAACCGTAATTAGATATAGATTATGTTGCAAAACTTTTTTTTACAGATTAACACTCAGACCGGAGCCGAAGCTGCTGAACAGGCAGCTGATATTGTACCGGCAGAAGAAACACTAAGCATACTTGAACTCATTCAAGGTGGTGGTTGGTATATCATGATTCCTTTAGCGATTCTTTCGGTAATTGCCGTTTACATTTTTATAGAACGCGCACGCTCTATTTCTAAAGTAAAAAAGGCCGACCTCAGCTTCATGAATGAAGTAAGAGACCTTATCTATGAAGGTAAAGTTGAAGATGCCAAAAAACTTTGTCAATCCATCAATAACCCTTATTCAAGAATGATTCTTAAAGGAATTATGCGTATTGGCAAACCAATGCCAGATATTGTAATGGCTATTGAAAAAGAGGGAGAGTTAGAAGTAAACCAACTCGAACAATCAATGTCTATTGAGGCCACCATCTCTGGAGCCGCACCAATGATTGGTTTTTTAGGAACAGTAATAGGTATGATCACCACTTTTCATGAAATGTCAACCTCGGGTAACAACGTAGAGTTAGATGCACTTTCAGGTGGTATTATGCAAGCCATGGTAACCACAGCAGCAGGTCTTGTTATTGGTATCATTGCTTATTTGGCTTACAATTTGCTAGTATCACAGCTAGATTCTGTAAGTTACAAAATGGAACAAGTAGCTGTTCAGTTTACAGATATGCTTCAAGAACCAGCTTAATATGGCAATTAAAGGAAGAAATAAGGTAAGTGCTTCATTTAGCATGTCGAGCATGACAGATATCGTGTTCTTATTGCTCATATTCTTTATCATCATCTCCACCATGATTAGCCCAAATGCACTAAACGTGCGCCTTCCAAAAAGTGGAGGAAAAACAACGGGCAAGCAAACCATTTCCATCACCATTAAAAACGACTTGTCTGTATACATTGGAGACAATTTAGTAGCCGTACCAAAAAGCACTTTAGAAAGCCGCATTAAAAAAGAACTTGCCGGTCAGGAAGAACCTGGTATCATTTTACATTGCGATAGAGACATCCCTTTGCAAAGTGCTGTAAACATTATGGATATTGCGAATAGAAATAAATACAAACTCGTTCTTGCCACAACTCCAGGAGAATAATTGATACATGTCTGTATTAGCCGAAAAACATAAAAGAGAAGGATTGATTGGAACCATCGTGTTTCATATCATTCTGTTGATTCTATTTATGACCCTTGGCCTTAATTATATGGTACCCAAACCTGAACAAGGAATATTGGTCAACTTTGGAACAACAGACTCGGGTTTCGGATCTACTGAAACCAACAACCCGGGTCCCTCAGAAGAAATGCCTTTAGACGACCCTGCACAAACCACAGTATCTGAAACGGTCAATTCAGACCCGAATCCCGATGTTCTCACTGATGATGCTTCAGAGCTTGAGGTACCAGACAATCCCGACAATAATCCCAATCAAAGTACAGAACAACCTGTTCAAGAAACTAAGCCAGAGGAACCAGAAGTTCAAGAACCCGAAAGGCAAGTAGATAGCCGTATCACCAACGCTACAAACCTATTTGGTCAACCAGGTGGTGGAGAATCTGAGGGTGATACTGAAGGTGAAGGGAACATGGGCCAACAAAATGGCGACCCAAATGCGGGAGCTTATACCGGTGGTGGTGGCGGCAATGGAGACTATGCCCTTGGAAATAGAGGTGTTCTTCAAAAGCCAAAGTACAAGCCCAACTGCCCAGAAGAAGGTAAAGTAGTGATGCGTGTAAAGGTTGATAAAAACGGTAATACCTTAACTGCCGAAGCCACGAGAGGAACTACAAACTATGCCGAATGTCTTGTTAAAGCCGCAAAAAAATCTGCCCTTGAAACCAAATGGGAACCCGGCAGCGATCCTTTTGATCAAGTAGGAGAAATCACCTACCACTTCGTTCGTTAACCGCATATCAAAGCACCTCTTTCTTTTATCAATACACTTTATGGAAAACCAAATTGATGCCTACCAACAAACGGTAAAATGGTTGTTTAGTCAATTGCCCATGTTCCAAAGACAAGGGAAAGCCGCTTACAAAGCAGACCTTTCAAACACCTTGTCTCTCATGGCTGTACTTGGGCATCCAGAAAAAATGTTCAAAAGCATTCATGTGGGAGGAACCAATGGAAAAGGATCCGTAAGCCATCTGATAGCCAGTGTTTTACAAGAGGCCGGTTACAAAGTTGGACTCTACACCTCTCCACACCTGAAAGACTTTAGAGAACGTATAAGAATCAATGGAAAAAAAATACCCAAAGCTCAAGTAGTTTCATTTGTCGAAAACCACAAAACCGACTTCTCGGAAATGGGTTTGTCATTCTTTGAATGGACAGTTGGTTTAGCCTTTGATTATTTCTCTAAAAGTCAGGTAGACATTGCGCTAATTGAAGTAGGGATGGGAGGCAGACTTGACTCTACCAATGTAATTACGCCAGAACTAAGCATCATCACAAACATCTCTTTAGACCATACGCAGTTTTTAGGGAATACACTCGAAAAAATAGCTGGAGAAAAAGCTGGGATTATAAAGTATGAAGTACCCGTTGTTATAGGAAAAACACAGGA
>CBFHSD010000036.1:0-23438 GCA_965658375.1 Salibacteraceae bacterium | reverse complement strand
CAAATCATCATTGTTTGTCGCATCTGCTGGTATTACCTCAGAACCTGTTTTCTCTGCCAATTCATTAATGGCACCCATGCGCATTGCAATTGGTGCATTTGTTAAAGTAAAGCTTGCTCCAGCCGCTTTCGCTTGTTCGGCCACTTTCCAAGCAATAGATTGCTCATTCAAGGCTCCGAAAATAATCCCGCGTTTTCCAGCTAAAAGTTCGTGATTTGCCATTTTCTTTAATATTTTGTGAAGCCAAAGATAGAAGCCATCCTTAAATAAGGTGCATTTCTCTTGAAATGGGCAAAGATTTCGGACATTTAAAAGTACATATCCCCTTATGACAGTTTTAATTGTAGATGACGACCGTATAGCCCGAATCATTATTGAGCAAAGACTCAAGCAGCTTAGCATACAAGAAGGCTTTAGCTCGGCAGAAAACGGGCAAAAAGCCATGGAATACATGCGCGAAAGTGGAGTGCCTGATATTATTTTTCTTGACATCAATATGCCGGTAATGAACGGTTTTGATGTGCTTAAGGCCATGGAACAAGAAGGAATGGTTTCAAAAGTGTACATTGTAACCAGTTCAATGCTTGACACTGATAAAAGTGAAGCAGAACAATTTAAAAATGTCAAAGGATTTTACCAAAAACCCTTTGATGCTGAACACATTAAAGAAATATTTGCTTAGTCAGATTTCTTTATCCTTTCTTGGTTTTATTTCCCCTTTTCTAAAGTTACTTTTGCCGCAATGATTCAGGTGAACAACGTAACGGTTTCTTTCTCAGGAAACCTCCTTTTTGATGGTATTTCTTTTCTTATCAATCCCAAAGACCGCATTGGATTAGTTGGGAAAAATGGCGTGGGTAAAAGTACCCTGCTCAAAGTAATTATGGGAACGCAAGCCTGTGATTCTGGTGGAACCTCTAAATCTGAAGGAGAAACCATCGGGTATCTCCCCCAAGAGATCAAGACCGATTCTAAAAAATCGATCTACGAAGAGACACTTTCTGTATTTGAGCATATACATGCCATGAACAGAGAGATTGAATCCATCAATCAACAAATGGCAGAACGCACCGATTACGAATCTGAAGGCTATAGCCAATTGATTCATCGCGTGACAGAGTTACACGAGCAGCTCGGAGTTCACGATCATACAAAAATGGAAAGCCAAGTAGGAAAAGTCTTGAAAGGTCTTGGTTTTAAAGATGAAGAGTTTCAAATGCCCATGAGCACTTTTAGTGGTGGATGGCAAATGCGTGTAGAATTGGCCAAATTACTGCTTCTCAGTCCTACGCTTCTCATGCTTGATGAGCCCACCAACCACTTAGATATTGAAGCTATTATTTGGTTGGAAGACTACCTAAAGAACTATCCTGGTGCGGTACTCATGATTTCTCACGACCGTACTTTCTTAGACAACATTACCAACCGCACCATTGAAATTGTATTTGGTAAAACCTACGATTACAAGGTGGCGTATAGCAAGTACATGGTGCTGCGCGAAGAACGCTATGAGCAACAAATGGCCACCCTAAAGAATCGCCAAAAGTATATTGCAGATCAAGAGCGTTTTATAGAACGGTTTAAAGCCAAGGCCAGCAAAGCCAAGCAAGCTCAAAGCCGCATGAAAAACTTAGAGCGGCTAGAAGACCTGAATATAGACCAACTCGATAACAGCCAAATTCAATTTCGCTTCCCTCCTGCTCCCCGTTCTGGAGATGTGGTGCTACGGGCTGAAAAATTGGAAAAATCTTATGGTGATAAAACCGTATTCAAAGATCTGCGCTTTCAAGTAGATCGCGGAGAGCGCATTGCCTTCGTAGGTCAAAACGGACAAGGGAAATCTACCCTTATCAAACTCATAGCTGAAAAGCTAGAACACAGTGGAGAGCTTAGAATTGGCCACAATGTGAAGGTGGGTTATTACGCCCAAGTGCAAGAAAATACACTGAATCAAGAACTCACCGTTTTTGAAACCATAGAACATGTAGCCAAAGAAGAATGGCGAAACATCTCTAGAATACGCTCTCTCTTGGGTGCTTTCTTATTTTCTGAAGAAGACATTGACAAGAAGTCTAAAGTGCTTTCTGGTGGAGAAAAATCGCGCTTGGCATTGGCTAAACTGTTGCTAGAACCCATGAATCTCTTGATACTGGATGAACCTACCAACCACTTGGATATGGCCAGTAAAGAGGTATTGAAAGAAGCCTTGCAACATTTTGGTGGAACTTTGATTTTAGTGAGTCACGACAGGGATTTCTTGCAAGGATTGACCAACAGAACCTTTGAGTTCAAAAATGGAGGCATCAAAGAGCATTTAGGCGAGATTACAGAGTTCTTAAACTCTCACGATGTAGGCTCTTTTAGAGATTTTGAAGCCAACAAGGCACCAGCTCCCAAAAAGGAGAAGAAGCCCATAAAAAAGGAACAAAAGGCGGCCCCAAAGAAAGAGAACAAGCTCAGCTACGAAGAAAAAAAACAGTTAGATCGCGCTATTAGAAAGGCTAAGAATGCTGTGGCTAGCAGAGAAAAAGGCGTGGAAGAAACCGAAGCAAAGATTGCTGCACTAGAAGAACAACTGGCAGAACCAAGCATTGCTGGTGATGCTGAGAAAAGCAAGAAACTCTTTTTTGAACACGCTGAACTGCAAAATCAACTCGAACAGTACATGCATCAATGGGAGAAGCTTCAAGAAGAGGTAGATGCTTTGGTAGAACAAAGAGGCTAATGGACGATGATCCGCTCAACAGCGATTACTCCTTCATCCTCTACCCTTAAAAAATAGATTCCTGATTTTAAGGAAAGTGGAATTTCAAAGGTTCCGTTTTTAAATTGTCCTTGCGTTATTTTCCTTCCCTGAATATCCATCATACTGAGCGTATGATGCATGGATAAATTTTCATCTGTATACAATAGGTTCCCACTTAAGGGATTTGGATAAACATGAAATGAAGTTACGAAGGGTTGTTCATCTAATCCCACATTGGAGAAATAGCAAGAATTTGAAACTCCTGTTGAGTAAGCCCCAATTGCGGTATCTTCATAACAACGCAATTCTGTGATGTACTCATTTAGAGTAGGTCCCCACGTATCTTCATGAACTGGAAAATAATAATAGTTCATATTGTGAACAAAACGAGTTGACCCGATGCATTCAATATATGTTTGATAAGAAGTTGTATCAATAAATCCATTGAAATATTCGTAGTGTACATCTTGCACCCTCAAATTCACCCCATTCAATTGAATTGAATAAGTAGAATCAATGAAAACAGTTCTTTGTACTGTGTCACCATATTCGTCATAATTTACGAATTGTATGTAGCTCTGCCCTGCTACTAAACTAAAATCATACACTAACTGAAAGGTATCTTTTAGTAGATCTGGCCCCAATTTTCTAGTAATCAATTTAGTCAGGGCAAAAATAGAATCACCTTCTTGAAACATAAATGCATGGGTCGGTTCATAAGTGTATACAGGAACAAAATCAGATGTCAGATGCCTACACAGCTTTCCTTGAATTAGCGTATCTCCCACACATTCCAATTCCATGTAGTTGGTGTAATCCCAAGGATTAAACCCATTGTAAATGTAAGTTTCATACACCCATTTAGCACCCACCGGAGCAAACTCTCTGGGTTGGGCTAAACTAATAAAGGGAAATAAACAAGAAAGGAATAAAAGAAGTCTCATAGCTGATCTTTTGGGCAAACCAAATGTAAAGAAATCAAATCCGATTGCTTTTCACCAAAAAGGAGGATTCATTCAATAAATGGTCTTCTCTCCATTCAAAAACAATGATTCTATTACTTTTATCCCATGAAACTCGTGAAAATTATAGGTTATACCTTTTTAAGTGTACTTGTATTGGCCGTGTGTATTCGTTTCGGGATGAGCATTTATTTAAATAGCAACTTTAAGGCACTTCTAAATTCCAATCCACACAGACATTACAACGTAGAATATGATCACTTAGAAGTGAATCTCATTCAAGGAGACCTTAAACTAATAGAATTGAGCGTAGAGCCAAGAAAAGCAGTTTTTGATTCATTGCTACATATTCAAAAGAATCCTGCCATTATGGTAGATCTTAACGTAGATGAAGTAATATTTGAAGGCTTTCACTATTTCGCTTATCTGAGAAAGAAACTACTGGTAAAGCAAATTGCCATTAATGACCCTAAATTAAGTGTTCACATTTTACCCAAACCAATTAAGAACACTGCTGATACAGCTCAAAGCACACACTCTAACAGCGTGTTTGAAGAATTTAAAATAGAGCACTTTAGTCTCGAAAACGCCTCAGCCCAGCTCTACTCCATCGTACAAGGCGACACGCTCAATTACGGGACGGTGAAAGATATGGATTACACCTTTGATTATGCAAGCTATAACCCTAAAGATGAAAGCAAACCCTATACAGTTGAGAATATGTGGTTAGACATTGATTCTATTCAATTGAATCAATTAGGTGCTTATGAAGCCAGCATTCAAAAAATTGGACTTGATTTTAAGAAAGAAGAAGCTTATATCATCAATTCTACCCTTACACCTAGATTAAGCATTTCTGAATTTGACAACAAGCTGGATTACAGAAAACCTCGTATGCGCTATTCAATAGATAGCTTATGGTGCAGTCATATAGATTTTGAAAAGGCTATTTACTTAGAATGGGATGCCAGAATTCTGGAGTTCTTTGGCTTGGATGTAGAAATGTATGTAAATAACAAATTACCGCAAGCTCCGAATAAAAACTTTGATCTTGTGGCTACGAAGTTTAGAGAGGTGAAAGGCTTTATCAATATTGACAGCATTCAAATTAACAACAGTTCATTTACCTGTTTGATGCCAGGAGCCCAAAAAGAAGGTCTTGCTCAATTGAACTTTTCAAAGATCAATGGATACATTGCCAATTGCAACAATCAAACTGCGGTAAGCGAAACCCCTAAGTTAATGGTTACTAGCATTACCTGTGAACCGCATAAAACAGGACACTTGCAAGTTCTTTGGCAAATTGATTTGGCTGACGCGAATGATTCTTTTACATCAAGAATTATTTACAAGGATGCAGATTTAACGGCTTTCAACAACATTATTGAAAAAACAACGCACATACATATCAATGAAGGTCAATTGCCTTTCTTAGATGTAAGAATTACTGGAAATTCTAAAACAATTGAAGGTGAGATACTGTACGAACTGGAGCAGCTCAGTCTTCAAATCAACAAAGTGAAAGACAATGAAAAGAAAGAGCGAAAATTCACTTCATTCATTGCAAACTCTGTTATTCCAGGCGATACAAAAGAACCTAAGATGTACCATGGCCAATTTGAGTTTCCAATGCCACCTAAAACCACCTACCTCAAACTGCAGTGGGTTTCATTACAAGAGGGATTGAAGAATGGTTTTCTTCACAACGATTATAAAAAGTTGATGAAAGAAGAAAAACACTCTGCCAAGAAAGCAGATCGAAAAAGAAAAAAAGAAAAAAAGGAGCGTAGTAAAAATCGCTCCTTATTCCAATAATTTTTGTCTCAAATAAAACTCCAACTGCTCATTGGCTTTTCTCAAACGCTCTACCAATTCTTTATTCTCTTTTCTTAATCTGAATACTTCGTAAGCATTGTTGATATTGATCTCAAGCTCTTGATCATTCCACGATTTGGTAATGTACTTAAACACTTGTCCTTTGTTGATAGAATCAATCACCGCTTCTATATCCGAATACCCGGTTAAAAGCATACGAATGGGCTCTGGATAGATTGGAATGATGGATTGTAAGAATTGTACGCCCGTTTCTTCTGGCATGCGTTGATCGGTAATAATAATCTCTACCGGCTTTTTCTCGAGTATTTCTCTCGCTGCATTTGCAGAAATTGCAGTGTATATTCTAAACTTATGCCTAAAGCTTGCCTTAAACGATGTCAAGTTATGTTCCTCATCTCTTTTAAGGCTGTTTTTAAAAGGCAATATGAGATTCTCACTGCCTCTTCTATCCACGAAGCATTAGAATATGAAAATACTAATGAGTTTGATGTTTTTATATCTGATGAACGCCTTCCCCATGGAATAGGTTTAGAAACAATTGTTATTGTAAAAGAAAAGAAACCCGAAGTGGTTTGTATTCTTATGACAGCATATGATTACCTAACAGTGGTCCAAGAAGCCATTAACCAATGGCACGTATATTATTACCTTTCTAAACCATGGGATGAAGATCAGCTCGGTTTAGTATTAATGAAAGCAATTGAAAGGCAAAAAAGCACCAGAGAATTGCAGAACAAAACCAGAGCCTTGGAGAAAGCATATTATGAACTCGATCAGCTGGTTTATAGTGCTTCTCATAACATGAGAAGTCCATTGTCGAATATTGCTGGTTTAATAACACTCATAAAAAGCGAATATGCTAACAAAGAAGCTACAGACAACTACTTAAACCTCATAGAGGATAGCACAACTAAAATGCTCGAAATGCTCGAAAGCCTTTCCCATTTTAGCGATCTCAGAATTTATGAGGAAGTAGATAGTAGTTTCAATAGTAAAAATCTTATCGAGTCTATACTAAGAACTCTCCGAAAAAAACCTATCCACAAAACAAAGCATATACAAACAAGTATCACTTGCGTAGGAGAAGAAGAAGTTTGGCTACCTCAAAAGAAAATGAAGGTTTTGCTTTACAAAAGCATTGAAAATGCTTTTCAATATTTCTCCAAAGATAAAGCTGAACATAACGTTCATGTTGGCATTCAAAACACCAGCAATGAACTAAACATTGCCGTTAAAGACAATGGTCACGGATTAATGGCGGATAAAACCAATGAAATTTTCAATATGTTTTATCGTGGTTCTAGCCAAAGTACTAGAGCTGGAATGGGCCTTTACCTTGCACAAGAAATCATTACTATGCTTGGCGGAACCATTGAAGTAAAGTCCCTACCCAATCACGAGAAAATTTTCACACTGCGCATACCTCTTGTTCAACAAGTTATTACAGACTAAATAGACCCGCATACTCTGCTCTGGTCTTAGAAATAATACTGATATAATTTTTTTCTAATCCCTTTTCCATACGGGTTTGGGATAAAAGGATGTCTTTTGTACTCAGAATTTTAAAATCTCATAAAATGACAGAATTAACAGAAGATATTTTAGATAAAGTGGTTGCAGAAAACCCACAAGTATTGGTGCAGTACGGAGCTACTTGGTGTGGCAATTGCCGATTGATAAAGCCTAAATTCAAAAGACTTTCTAGCACGCATGAAGATATTGTATTTGTATATGTTGATGCTGAAAAACTCCCGAATTCCAGAGCTTTGGCAACAGTAAATAACCTACCCACGTTTGCAGCCTTCAAAAACGGAACTTTGGTTGGACAAAAAGCAGGTAACAAAGAAGAAATCATTAAAAACTTGATCGATGAGATTGCCAATCATTAAACACAGCCTTCAATTTATTGAGGAACACGATGAAGATTACATTCTAGAAACCTTAGATGTATTGGAGCATTTAGCAGATGCACCAGGAATTAAGGATGAAGAGCTCAATACCATTGGGGAATTGATCTCAAATCTTAGTGGAGCATTAGAAGTAAACAACGAAATCAAAAATGGGGCTGAACCAAAGAAAGCGCTCAATGGATTTATGAGAAGAGTTGTCGGGTCTATTGATTAAGACTCGACCTCTTCTCACCTAGCTCACCAATTCTAACAAGCCGCTGTGTAATTTGCGCGAAATAGAGTTGAAATATCGCTTTTGCTCAAAGCCCAAAGCCCATTGAATGCCTTGTATTGCATTGGTAAAGAAAACTTCGTCTGCGTGCTTTAGCGCATCAATTCCTAGAATCACTTCTTCGGTTTTCATCTCCATAGCGTGAGCCACATTAATAATCACGTTTCGCATTACTCCTGGAATACAGCCTTCAGACAAAGCCGTAGTGTACAACACTTGGTCTTTCACAATGAAAATATTGGAAGACACAGCTTCGCACAAATGGCCGTTTTCATTTAGTATAATGGCTTCGCCCCAGTGTCTTTCTTGCTGCTCAATACCCGCCATTACGTATAAAAGTGCACTGGCAGATTTGATGCTAGACAATACATTCATGGGTTTTTTCATACCTCCATAAATGCCAATGTTCATTCCTGTTCTGTTCAGCTGATACTCATTATCAGTCTCTACCACCTCCGCAATGTATTGTACGGTATTGCTTACTGGCACATAAGTTCCTTGTCCTGCCCTGTAAACCGTTAATCTCAAACGCCCCCCAGAGGAAATGCCGTTGGCTTCTATGAGTTTGTTCAAATCATCCTCTAAACGCTTAGCTTCCAAAGCATCGGGTATTTGCATTTTGAGGTAACGCATTCCTCTAAACAATCGGTTAAAATGTGCAGATAGGAAATTGCATTTCCCGTTACTTATGCGAATCGTTTCAAACAATCCATCACCATATTTAAACGAACGGTTGGATGTTCGAATCGCGAAACTGTGCTGAGGCACAAGATTTCCGTTGTATAGAATGTAGGGATCTTGCATTACAACAAATCTAATAAGGATTTGAACGTTGCATTGGTTGGAATAAGTAATCTATGTTTTACTCCTGCCCTTTCTGCACAATCTAGGTCTCTCACCTTGTCTCCTACCATCCAACTTTGTTGTAAATCAATCTTATGTAAAGCGGCTGCTCTTTCAATCATGAGTGAACCAGGTTTTCTGAATAGCGAATTCGATTTGCTCTCATGATCTGGAGCATACCAAATATCTAAAACCTTTCCTCCGCTCTTTTCAATCTCTGATTCTAAAAAGGCGTGGATCTCAGCAACAGCATCATGCGTGTATAAACCTTTTGCTATTCCTGCTTGATTGGTGATGAGGATAATTTCATAGCCTTTTTGATTGATGGCTGCAATCAACTCACAAACGCCTGGTAAAATTTGAAACTCGCCCATGGATTTGGTATAATCTCCCGGATCATGGTTAATCACCCCATCTCTGTCTAAAAAAACGGCTTTCTTCATCTCTAGATAAAACTCATCAATTGATTTATAAACTGCTTAAACCATTGGGGATTGAATAAAATGGAAATTAAAAACCCATAAACGGCTCCCGCCAAATGTGCATCGTGTGCTATGTGGTCTCCCCCTTTTTTGTCTTGCCAGCGTTCATAAGCTACATACAAAATACCAAAAACGACTGCCGGTATAGGCAATACACCATAGACGTAGAGCATTTGAAGCGGATCTAACAAGATAAAAGCAAATACCACTGCACTTACTGCTCCACTTGCACCTACTGCAGCATAGTAAGGGTTGTCTTTTTGTTTTTGCAAAGAAGGAACAGTTGCTGCGATAATGCCTCCGAAATAAAGCACCCCGTAATACACACTGCCCAAATCTCCAAGTTCTAAGCGAAAGACACGTTCAACGTATCCGCCCATCATCCAAAGCACAAACATGTTGACGAAAAGGTGAATATAATCTGCGTGAACAAAACCATGAGAAAACAGCTCGTAAAAGGTTTTTTGATGTTGCACCCTGTAAGGCTGAAGCTGTAGTTTTTCAAACCACTCTCTGTTCGAAAGACAGTAAAGAGAAACAATGACAGTTGCTGCTAGTATGTATGTCGTCATAAAATTAGCTTGAGTGGTCGGCTACAATAACCCAATTGTTTTCTATTCTCTTCCACAAGAGTGTAAAGTGTCCCACAAGGTTGTTGTTTTCCATACGATCTAAGCTCCATCCTCCAATTACATATGCTGCTTCAGAAGAAAGCACCTCAACCTTATCTATGGTAAAAGTCAGCGTTCCCATTTCTGTAGGCGTTGGATAAGAAGTTTCGTAATTATTCAAAGTTGTTTGCCAACCATAGGTTAAGCCTCTGCTACCAATAAACACCAAAGAATCTGAATGCCAATAGGCCTGCATAAAGCAGTTCACATCACCTTGGTTCCAGCAGTCTTCTTGGACGTGCATAATCTCTTTAATCTGAGATTCTATATCGGCTGTATTCACTTCTTTTGGTGTCCCACAAGCAGTGAGAATAAGTAAAAAAAGGAGCTGAAGGTATTTCATGTGCGCAAGATAGACAGAAGCCTTAGATTCTATAGAATTCTGCTTTGTTTTCATTGATGAAGAAGTGCATTGTGCCAAACCTTCCATCATTCAAAAAAGTTCTTTTTCTTGCGGGGTCTACTCCATTCATTTTCAAAATAACTCATGGCAAACATCAAATCTCTTTTTAAGCGTGTGAAGCGCAAGGTTGACAGTTTCTTTTTTAAGGACTTAGAGGAAGATCTTTACCTCAAAAGACTGCGCAGCTTAGTAATTGGCGAAGGCATGTTACACGAAGGGAACCCCTACTTAATCAACCATGCCATTGCCCATATGCCAGAAAATGGGATTGTGTTGGAAATTGGTTCCTACGGTGGACTCTCTACCAACTTAATGCTTTACCTCATGCGTAAACACCAAAGAGCAAATCTCCTATTTACTTGTGATCCTTGGATTTACGGTGGCTACATTAACGGCTACCATAGCAACGATCCCTTTATTGATGGCCGCACGGATGTAAGCCGAGATGCGTATGGGAAATACCTCAAACAGGCTTTTATGCAGGGAATCCAGTTTCTTAATGGGCAACACCTTCCCCACTCATTTCAATATACTTCTGATGAATTCTTTGAGATGTATCGCAGTAATACCTCCGAAACAGATGTATTTGGGAACAAAGCACCTTTGGGAAAGGCTATTTCATTTGCCTATATAGACGGGAATCATGATTGGGAATTTGTTGAAAGAGATTTCGAAAACGTACATCGTTTGTTGCTCTCAGGCGGTTTCATTCTTTTTGATGATTCTATTGATGGAACCGATTTTGGAAGTGCACGATTTATGCAAGTCATGATGCAACATCCAGCATACAAATTGGTGGCAAAGAACCCAAACTACCTTTTTATCAAGCAATAAAAAAAGCCAGAGAAGAATCTTCTCTGGCTTCATCGTTAAAAAAACTCAATTGTTCTGACTAGTTTACAACTAGTTTAGAAACTTGAACTGCATCTCCTTGGGCCAATCGCACAAGGTAGATCCCTGTTTTTAAATTGTTGGTTGTGATGTACCCTCTATTAGAAGTAATACTTTCAGTATAAACCACCTTGCCTGATAAGTCAATGATTTCCACAACTCCACCAATTATTTCAGTAAATAACGTGATGGTTTGCCCTTTGTTTACAGGATTAGGGAAAATATCAACTTGCGTAGCCGCTGAAGCTTCGTTCACACTTGAGGTTATTCCTCTAGTAAGATCAATGGTAAAAGTTGATGTAGATACCAAGCTGTCTGCACCAGCATAGGCATGCACTCTCCACTCTAGGTTTGCCGTTGCTCCTTCTGCAACACCAGCGCCTACTAGTACACTGTAGATAGTTGCAAAGTCTAGCGTTAATGCAGGATCTTCTCCATTGTTGTTTGAAGTCAATGGACCAACAACTGGGTTAGAGAAATCTGATCCAGCCAAGTCTAGTAACCACCCGTAGGTTACTCCTTCTCCTGCATCTTCCCACTCAATGGTTATCGTTTGGGTAGCATCGTTGTCAATTGTTGCAGCAAAACCATCAGGTGGCGTTAACAAGTCGTATGCGTTTGATACAGCTCCGTTTGTTAAAGTGATGTCAAAATCTTGCGTAGATGGTAGACTGTCGGTTCCCGCAAATGCATGGATTCTCCAGCTTAAACCTGCAGTATTTCCTTCAATTACTCCTGCTCCTTCTAACACCGCTTCAATAGTCGCGAAGTCTAAAGTCAACACGGTGTCCATTCCCATGTTGTTAGACGGCACAGAAATGATTGGGTTAGAGAAATCACCACCTTGCAAGTCTAGCAACCATTCGTAAGCTACTCCTGACCCAGAAGATGCCCACATAATATCTACTGTGTTGCTGCCATTGCCTTCAACGGTTAATGTTGTACCATCTGGTGGAGTTAACAAATTGTAGGCGTTCATTAAGCTGCCTCTAGTGAGTGTGATGTTAAATGGAGAAGCCGCAAAATTGGTTGTCATACCATCCGTTGCTGTTACGGTCCATATCAAGTTTGCAGTTTGACCCATCATTACACCGTTTGCTTCTAAAACAGCGTTGATTGTATTGAAATCCAAAGTCAATACGGTATCCATTGCCATATTGTTAGAGGGAACAGATACAATTGGATTTGAGAAATTACCACCTGGCAAATCGAGATGCCACGTATATGTAACATTGCCCATTAAGCTATTGTCTTGTTGCCATAAGATGTCTACAGTAGTTGAACCATTGCCTTCAACATTTAACATGGTATTGTCTGGGGGCGATACCAAGTTAAACTGAGCGAAAGTCACTAAGGGGAAAAGCATCATTATTGCGATGATTACTTTGCTGAAAGTGTAACTATTTTTAATCATGAGTTAAAGTTTTTGAATTTATATTTAAACTCGGCTCAATCATTTTTGTTTTCTGCAATAAAAAAATTAAACAAGAAGAAGTTTGGGGAGCTTCACAACACACCCTATTCGTATTCTATATTCCTGATTTTGTGTTCCGTTAATCTTTTTTATTCCTTGATATTTGCCATGAAAAGTATCCAATGAGCGAAGAGATAGTAAGAATAGATTCAATCAGCCAATTGAACGAAGGTTTTGGTTTTCCAGCGCCCACAAATCCCCTTATTTCCATAATAGATGTATCTAAATGGGAAATTGGCAGTGAACATGTGGGTATCAAATACAGCTCTTCTCTTTACTCCATTGCTTTAAAAGACAAGAGTTGCGGAATACAATATGGGCGTCACACCTATGATTTTAACGAGGGGGTTCTTGTGTTTACCGCTCCAAATCAAGTGGTGCAAGGCACACAAGAACAAGCCCTAGGAGCTGTGAATGGGTGGATGCTCTTTTTTCATCCAGACCTGATAAGAAATACGCATTTAGGAAAAATCATAGAGGAGTACGGTTTCTTTAGCTACGATGTGCATGAGGCCTTACACCTCTCTTCTGAAGAAGAACGAACCATCAATACCACCCTAAAGAATATTGAAGATGAAACCAAGGCACGAATTGACAACCACAGCCAACGTGTTATTGTAACCAATTTAGAATTGCTTCTCAATTATTGCTTGCGTTTTTACGAGCGTCAATTCAATACGAGAACTGCCAGTCATAAAGACATTTTAAGTAAGGTGAACCTTGCGTTAAAAGACTATCACCAATCCAATAGAATAAAAGAAGAAGGTATACCATGCATACAGTACATTGCTGATCATGTAAACCTCTCTACCTCTTATTTGAGCGACTTATTGAAGAAAGAAACAGGAAGGACGGCCAAAGATCACATCAATGACTTTATCATAGAAAAAGCCAAAGATCTGCTGCTTTCCTCTTCTCAAACAGTGTCTGAAATAGCATTTGAACTCGGGTTCAACTACCCCCATTACTTTAGCAGGTTGTTCAAATCAAAAACAGGACAAAGCCCTAACCAATACAGAATTCAATTGAATTAATACACATGAAAGTAATCATTACAGGCGCTACAGGAATGGTAGGAAAATCGGTGCTTTTGGCTTGCTTAGAAGACAAGAGCATCACAGAAGTTCTCTTGATCAATAGAGCGCCAATAGACATTTCAAATTCAAAAATTGTGGAGATGATTGTCTCTTCTTATGAAGAGATTCCAACACATAAAGGCATGCTTGAAGATGTTAGCGCTTGCTACCATTGCATGGGCGTTTCTGCTGTAGGCTTAAGCGAAGAGCGGTACAACAAATTCACTTTTGAATACACTAAGATATTAGCAGATTCCGTTTTTGAAAAAAGTCCAGATGCTGTATTCACTTACGTTTCTGGTGTTGGAACAGACAGCAGCGAAAAAGGAAATACAATGTGGGCCCGCGTAAAGGGGAAAACAGAAAACTACATCCTCAACAAAGGATTCAAAGATGCTTATGCCTTTAGGCCGGGTGCAATACTCCCGCCCAAAGGTGTAAATTCTAAAACGGGTTGGTACAATGCCTTGTACGTGATTATGAGACCATTCTTTCCACTCATGAATAAATCCAAGTCTGTAGTCACTGGAAAGGGCATTGGCAGAGCCATGATTACCCTGAGTCAAGCAGCTTACAAATCAAAAATCATTAACCCGAGTGACATCAATGCACTTGGGGGAAAACTCAACTAATATGCTACGCATTTTAAAGAAAATAGGTATGTACATCCTCATCCTTCTGGTTCTTCTAGTTATTGGAACCCTTGTGTTTGTAAACACATCACCTCAGTTTGGGCAGATTCCTAAAGGAGAAGACTTAAAGCGCATAAAACAGTCTGAACATTTTGAAGATGGTGTTTTTGTGAACCTGGTTGAAACAACGGTTGGAGATTTTTGGACAGCCATGAAGAAGTTTCCAGAAATGCTAAGTACCAAAGGAAAAATTCCTGAAAGTGCTTTGCCTACTACCTTTGATGACCACCTACTTCATGTGGCAGACAGCGCTGTACACATTACCTGGTTTGGTCATTCTGCTTTTTTAATTGAAGCTTTTGAGAAGAAAATGCTCATAGACCCCATGTTGAGTGAGTATCCCTCGCCCTTGAATTTTGGAACCAAGCGTTTCAAATACAGAGATACCATTCCTAGTAGCCAATTGAAAAATATTGATGTGGTCTTGATTTCTCATGACCATTACGATCACCTTGATTACCCTACCATCACCAAGATTAAAGATGAAGTAAAGCTCTTTGTAACTCCCCTTGGTGTGGGATCTCACTTGAAAAAGTGGGGCGTACCCGAAGAAAAAATTGTTGAGCTAGATTGGTGGCAAGAAAACATGACTGAAGGCTTTAAGCTTACGGCTTGCCCTTCTCGCCATTTCTCGGGGCGAGGACTTACCGATAGAAACGCCACACAATGGGCCAGTTGGGTGATAGAAACGGACACCGTTAAACTCTATTTTAGTGGAGATGGCGGTTACGGTGCACACTTTAAAGAAATTGGGAATAAATATGGACCTTTTGACTTGGTGTTTCTAGAATGTGGCCAATACAACGAAGCGTGGTCTAACATTCACATGATGCCCGAACAAAGTGTGCAAGCTGGGCTTGACGTTAACGCCAAGTTGGCTATGCCCATTCATTGGGGTGCATTTCTTTTAGCGCCACACCATTGGAAAGATCCTATTGAAAGGTTTACTAAAACAGCAAAAGAGCAAGGTTTGGAGTTTATGGTTCCAGAAATTGGTAAACCGTATACCTTGGGAACCGAAGCACCGCAAAGCCAATGGTGGGTAAAAGCAGATTGACAAAAGCTGTTTTGTGTTCTTCATTCCTGAATCTGTGTGCTCATATCCCTTATTACTTATCAGATATTTGTATGTAAACAATCGCACAAGAAATGACTCAAATTGATAAAACAAAACCTGTTTTGGTAACTGGTGCCAATGGCTATGTAGCTAGCTGGCTTGTAAAGAAACTATTAGAGGAAGGCATCACCGTTCATGCAGCGGTTCGCAATCCAGATAATCCCAAAAAAGTGGGACACCTCAAAGAGCTCGATTCGAATGCAAAAGGAGCAATCAAGTTTTTTAAAGCAGATTTGTTGACTCCTGGTGCTTACAAAGAAGCCATGCAAGGCTGTGAATTGGTGTACCATACAGCTTCTCCTTTTACGACCAACGTAAAAGACCCCCAAAAAGAACTTATTGACCCCGCTGTGAATGGAACAGCAAATGTGTTGGAATCTGCCAATGAAACAGAAAGTGTGAAGCGCGTGGTTGTAACCAGCAGTTGCGCTGCGATATATACCGATGCGATTGACTCTGTTAATGTACCAGGCGGAGTATTAACAGAAGAAATATGGAATTCTACAGCATCAATCTCTCACCAGCCTTACTCCTATTCTAAAACTCTTGCAGAGAAAAAAGCATGGGAAATGGCAAATGCCCAAAACCGTTGGGGCTTAATAGCCATTAATATGTGTTTTGTCTTGGGTCCCGCATTAAGTCCAGGAGCATCTTCATCAGAATCTATGAACATTTTGAAAATGATGGGCGATGGACAAATGAAAATGGGCGCCCCAAAGATGGGATTGGGTATGGTAGATGTGCGCGATGTTGCAGAGGCACACTACAGAGGAGGTTTTACTCCTGAAGCCAAAGGACGCTACATTACTTCTGCACAAAATACAGATATGCTGGAGTTGGCAATGGAACTTTTACCTAAGTATGGGGCGAAATACCCTATTCCCAAAAAGGCTTTACCAAAATGGTTATTGATGTTGGTAGGACCTTCGATGAACAAAGCTATGACTAGAAAATCACTGAGAAACAATGTAAATATTCCTTGGAACGCAGATAACTCAAAAATCAAGAAAGAGTTGAACATGGAGTTTATCCCCATGCGCAAAACCATGGAAGACAGCTTCCAAATGCTGATTGATGAAAAAATGATTTAAAGTAAGAGGCTCATCGAAAGGTGAGCCTTTTTTGATTTCTTCACTTCTACAGTGATCAGTATCATAGAAGAGGTCACTGAGCGAAGCCGAAGAGCCGGTTTGAGAACAAACAAACAGCGCTTTACTTCAAATACGTTTTTAACAAACGTAGCTGATGGGTATAATCATTCAAAGTTTCATTGAAAATGCCATGATGATCTAACAAGTCAATACGTACTTTACCACTGGCATGAATGATTCTTTGTTGTGATAAGACGATTCCCACATGAGTAATGTTTCCTTCTTTATTATCAAAAAAGGCAAGGTCACCGGCTTGTGCCTCTTCTACAAAGCTTAATGTACGGCCTTTTAGCGCTTGCTGACTGGCATCGCGCGCGATGCGCATACCTACCAATTTATACACCATTTGGGTAAAGCCTGAACAGTCAATGCCAAAAGGTGTTTTACCACCCCAGAGGTATGGAGCATTCAAGTAGAGGTAAGCAAAGTCTACAATTCTTTTTCTGCTGTTATCATTGTTATTGCCGCTTGAACCAGAAAAGGCGTATTTCTGTTTGGCGATTTGGCCTTCCTTTCCTTGCAACATAGGGAGTGAAGAACCCAAAGCAATGGTGGTTGGCCCATCCTGTTCTAAGTCAACAACACTCAATAGGTCCTCTGCCCTATCTCCAATGTTCTTTTTATTCAGCGTAGCAAAAGTTGATTTATCAATGGCTTGGGCCATCTTGCGGTCTATCCAACCTTCGTAGCCATCAAAACTTTGCTTGATGCGCAACCATTTGGGTTTGGTTTCTAGCACTTCAAAAATATCCCCAAACAATAACTGAGTTACCATTTCAGAGACTTCTGCGTATTCCTTTCTTACGGGAATGATGCTATGCGTGCTTATTCCAAATTCCACTTAGGCCAAATAAAAGAAAAGCCCCTGAATGTTTCAGAGGCTCTTCTATTGTGTTATTCACAGTTACTCTGTGGATTAAATCATTTCTACTACCATGGCAGAGGCTCCACCTCCACCGTTGCAAATTCCGGCTGCCCCAATTTTACCACCGTTTTGTTTCAAAACGTGTAATAAAGTAACGATGATTCTAGATCCAGAAGACCCAAGTGGATGTCCCAATGCTACCGCACCACCATTCACATCTACTTTAGAAGCATCTAAGCCCAATTTTTTGGTATTTACCAAACCAACAACTGAAAACGCTTGGTTCAACTCCCAGTAATCAACATCTGTAGCTGCAATACCAGCCCTTTTCAACGCATTGTTTACTGCTGGTGTTGGCGCTGTTGTAAACCACTCAGGCTCATGTGCTGCATCAGCGTTCGCTAAAATCTTTGCAATGGGTTGAACACCTAAAGCTTCAGCTTTTTCTTTACTCATCAAAACCAATGCGGATGCACCATCATTCAAAGTAGAAGCATTGGCTGCTGTTACGGTTCCCTCTTTATCAAATACTGGGCGAAGTTTTGGAATTTTATCCATCTTCACATTCTTGTATTCTTCATCTTCAGAAACAACAATGGCGTCTCCTCTTCTTTTTGGCACTTCTACAGGCACTACTTCATCAGCAAATTTGCCTTCGCTCCATGCCTTTGCAGAACGGTTATATGATTCCATGGCGAAAGCATCTTGTTCTTCTCTAGAGAAACCTTCTTCTTTCGCACATTTTTCTGCGCAAACACCCATATGCACTTGGTTGTAGACATCTGTAAGGCCGTCAAGCACCATTCCGTCTTTCATTTTAACATCACCAAGTTTTGTCGCATTTCTAGCGTTGTAGTAATGAGGAACCATGCTCATGTTCTCCATTCCACCTACAACAACCACTTCGTTTTCACCGGTCATGATGCTTTGCGCGCCCAAGTGAATAGCTTTCATTCCAGAAGCACACACTTTATTTACGGTAGTACATGGCACATTTTGTCCAATACCTGCTCCCAAAGCAGCTTGACGCGCTGGTGCTTGTCCTAAACCTGCTTGCAGTACATTTCCCATGAACACTTCGTTCACTTCTTTGGCATCAACGCCAGACTTTTTCAATGCTCCTTGAATAGCTGTTGAACCTAGTTTTGTAGCCGGTACAGTTGACAATGCACCACCAAAGCTACCCATTGGGGTTCTCACTGCAGAAACGATATAAACCTCTTTCATATTAAAAGCAATTTTTTGGATTGAATGTTTTCAAAGGTACATTTCACATTTGATTACTGAAGCGTTAAACAGTTTGGTTACTTTCGTTTGTCGTCCAATTGATACTATGAGCAAAATTGTTGCAGTTATAAAAGAAACCCCCAATTTTTGGTTGCGTTTTATGGTGGTTATTCTCACCATTGCCACCATTGTATTTTTGATTCCAAAAAATCAAAGGGCATTGGGTGAGTTTGAAGAGGGAGAGCTTTGGTTAGAAGATGACTTTTATGCTCCATTCGATTTCTCTATTCGTAAATCTGAAGACGAAATAGAACTTGAAAAGCTTGAAATTGAAGAAGAACACCTTTTATTCTTTGAAAAGCAGTTTACCATTAAAGAAGATGTAGAGCGTGTTTTCATCGAAGCTTTTGACCACAATTGGGAACCTTACGAAAACGACAACGAAGACAAAGCTCAAGCGCTTGAAAAAAGTGTCTTTCTTCTTGATTCTATTTATGGCATTGGAATTATAGAGCGTACAGAATTCATTTCGGCTGATTCAAATGCTTTGATACACGTCATGGAAAACAGAAATGATGACTTGCAAGATTTCAGAACCTTCTTGTCACTGCAAGAAGTCTCGGATATTTCAAGTACTTACATCAGCCAAATTCCACAAGGCGAAATGGTTATTAACCTCTTAAATGAGCAACTTAGACCAAATATTTTATTCAATAAAGACCTCACAGAGAAAAGTATAGCCGACAAAATCCAGAACATTGCACTCACTTATGGCTTTGTGCGCCAAGGAGAAAAAATTGTTTCTAAAGGCGAACGCATCTCGCCCGATACGTTTAAAACGCTTTTTTCTTTACAACAAGAATATGCTGAACGTGGAAAATCGAACCAAAACAATGATTTGGTGACCATCGGTATTCTTATTCTCATTAGTTCTGTTATTGTAGCCCTTACCCTCTACTTGCATTTCTTCAAGAACGATATCACCCACAAGACCAATCATTTCATGATGCTTGTTCTTTTGATCTTGCTCACGGTAGCCATGTCTGCACTGCCACTCTACATTTCTGAGATTCCGGTATATGCCTTACCCTACTGTTTACTGCCTTTAATGCTCAAGAACTTCTTTGATTCGCGCATTGCAGCATACTCGCATTCCATTACCATTCTTATTGTTGCTTTGCTGGTGCCGAGTGCTTTTCAATTTGTTTTCATTCAAGTAGTTGCAGGGATGATTACCGTATATTCTAGCACCGGATTAAAAAGAAGATCTCAAGCACTTTGGACAGCTTTGATTCTTTTCATCAGCTATTCTATCCTCTTTTTAGGCTTTATCCTATTGAGAGATGGAACACTAAGCGTGAACAGCTTAGAGCCTCTGTATTGGTTTGTAATCAGTGCATTGCTCACCTTGCTTACTGGGCCTTTAACTATCGTATTCGAAAAACTCTTTAAAGTGGTGAGTGAACTGACATTGGTAGAATTGTCTGATACAAACACACCTTTACTCAGAAAACTTGCCGAACAAGCTCCAGGTACTTTCCAACATTCGCTTCAGGTAGCCAACTTGGCAGAAGAGGCCATTCGCTTGATTGGTGGTGATGTGCAACTCATACGCGCTGGTGCGCTTTACCACGATATTGGTAAGATGACAGACCCCTTCTATTTTATTGAGAATCAATCGGCCAATTACAATCCACACAAAGAATTAAGCCCTACAGAAAGTGCAAAAAAAATCATCAAACATGTAAGTGATGGCGTGAGCATTGCAGAGCAAGAAGGACTCCCAAAACAATTGATTGACTTTATCAAAACACACCACGGAACTTCTCAAACAGCCTATTTCCTTTATCAAGCCAAAGAAGAGAATCCAGATATCGATGTAGAGGACTTCACCTATCCAGGTCCAAAACCTTACACCAAAGAAATGGCGGTACTCATGATGGCAGATAGCGTTGAAGCTGCTGCAAAATCTATGAAGAATCCGAACTTGGAAGAGATGAACCAGTTGGTAGAGAACATTGTAGCGGGAAAACAAAAGAGTGGCCAGTTTGATGAAGCAGACATTACTTTCAAAGAAATAACACTTGTGAAAAATGCGCTAAAGAAAAGACTTCAAACCATTTATCATTTGCGCGTTGAGTATCCAAAAAATAAGTAGGAAATACTTAAAAATACCTTGCAAGAGTCAAGTAAAAATTTACTTTTGCCGTCCCGATTTACTGGAGAGGTGGCAGAGTGGTAATGCAGCAGCCTGCTAAGCTGTGGTCGCTTACGTGACCCCCGAGTTCGAATCTCGGTCTCTCCGCAAAAGCACTTCAATTGAAGTGCTTTTTTTTTGGCTTACCTTTATTTTGTGGCTACACTTGTTAGCTTTGTAAAAACCGGTTGAAGATGTCTTTATCTTACGCAGAAGAAAACTACCTAAAGTCAATATATAGCATTACAAAACACGGTGATGTAAAAGCCAGCACCAACGACATTTCCGCTGATATGCAAACCAAGGCATCTTCAGTAACAGACATGTTAAAGAAGCTTGCCAAAAAAGGACTGATTTTCTACAAAGCTTATCAACCAGTAACCCTCACAGAATTAGGCCGTAAAACAGCTATATCTACTATTAGAAAGCACAGGCTTTGGGAAGTGTTTCTCGCAGAAAAGCTACACTTTAAGTGGGATGAGGTTCACGCTATTGCCGAAGAATTGGAACACATTCAAAGTGAAAAGCTCATCAATAAACTCGAAGAATACTTAGACTACCCTACCCTTGATCCTCACGGAGATCCTATTCCAAACATACACGGAGAGGTTCAGCTGCATCAAAATTTCACCATTGCCGATTTACAAAAACACCAGTTCGGAAAAATTATTGGGTTTAAAGATACCAGTGATGACTTTTTGAAATACTTGGATAAAACAGGTTTAACTTTGGGTAAAAGCGTTCGGGTAAATGAGGTCAACGCTTATGACAATTCCGTTGAAGTGATGTTGGACATGAAAGTAGTACAGAACATCTCTGATCAAGTAGCTAATAATATTTACATCAAAAACCTTACAGGACGTTGAACAGTACCATTAACATAAAAAATAAGCGTGCTAGGTATGAGTATGAAATACTCGACAAGTACACTGCTGGAATGGTACTCAAGGGAAGTGAAATCAAGAGTATTCGCCAAAGCAAAGCCAGTATTACTGAGGGGTATTGTGCATTTGAAAAAGATGAACTTTATATCTTGAACATGCACATTCAAGAGTATGAGAAAGGCGGTTATACCAATCATGCCCCTACACGTAAACGCAAACTGTTACTGCAACGCGCTGAACTGCGCAAGATTCAGAAGAAAATGAAAGATGTTGGGATGACCATCGTTCCCCTGCGCTTATATATTTCTGAAAAGGGATATGCCAAGTTAGACATTGCCATTGGTAGAGGTAAAAAACTGTACGATAAGCGTGAAGACTTGAAGCAAAAAGACGTGAAGCGCTCCCTGGATCGCCTAACGAGATAATTCTAGAATCGCTTCCTTTTTCCATTCATAAGCTTGTTGTTGATAATGCGCTTTACCACTAAGCTCATAAGCTACGCTTGCTTCTTTAGCTGCATCTAAACTGTGCATTGATAAATAATGAGTAACAGCCAAATCTCCGCGGTACTGCGCATTTTCCCTATCCAAAGAAATGGCTTTATCATAATCTTCTTTTGCTCCTCTGTAATGCGCCATTTGCACCAACAATTCTGCTCTTTTTGCATACCATATGGCTTGATGTCCTTCTAATCGGATTAACTGATTTAAAAGCGCTTTTTGTAAGGCGGTGTCACCCTCAAAATCAGCTATTTGAAGCTTAAGCTGTATGTGCAGTGTTCTACCAAAAGCGAACAAACCAGCTAATCTAATAAGAGCCTTTGCTGCCTTTAAGTCTTCCATCTCTAATTCCATTTCGGCTTCTTCTAGAAGTTCATTGTAGTAAGCGGTGTTGATCTCAGTAGGGTTCACGCGAATAAACCTTAGCGTATCTCCTTTCAATTCCATGGCAGCAAAGAGGTAATTGAATTCTTCTGGATGATTTACAGTAAGGATTTTAGCGGGTGTGCAATTTTGTTTTAATGCTTGAATGAACAAGTTAATCTGTTGTTTCTTCCGAGAAATACTGAAATGCTTTGTAGAATGTGCTAAATGTGTCATGAGTGTATTTATTATGCAGTTATACGAATAGTAATAGAAGATGGAGCGAGGTATTTTTTTCGATCGATACAGACAATCGAAGATTGAATAAGAAACTCTCTATCGAGCATTTCAAAAAGTGTTTCATTGCATTTTTGAGGTAAATAGCCAATTAAGAAGCCTTTAAAGAATACTGCTATGCGACTTTTGGAGTGTTTCACCAAGCGTTTCAATGAAACTTTAATACCTTGATTCAGGTGGTGATATATACAATGCAGTTGGCTTGTATCAAGATCGGTGAGCTTACCTTCAAAAACATGAAAGTCATTTGTCTTATTCTGCTTAATATTAGGTAAGAATGTGCGAGGACTAAAACGTTGTGTATTCATCTTTATAAGTTTGTAGATACAAATGAATACCCTGAGAACACAGTGTATTTACGTTTTACTTTTCATCAAGAAAAAAATGAAATGTTTTCGCTTACGGGCTCCATCCAAAAGTGGTTCCAAAGAAATAATCGGTTTCTTCCGCACCTTCAATCGGTTGACTATCAAGGTTAAAGGTGAAATTAGCACTAATGAAAAAATCGAGAGGCAGATCGTACTTTATTTGAGATTTGATATCGGAACGAAATCTACCTTGTTCTGTAATACTTGGATAT
>CBFHSD010000035.1:0-24038 GCA_965658375.1 Salibacteraceae bacterium | reverse complement strand
AACCAAGACAAACGAACGTTTTTACAGTCATGCTTTATCTTTCCATAACCATCAAAGATTAAGGGCTTTCTAGGCGCATAGATCATGAACTCTCCTTTGTATTCGAAATGTGGACTGAGAGAGAACGAAGCATCTTCAATAATCTCTCCTCTTCCGTAGGTTTGAAGTGTTGAGTCTACCCCAATCTCTGAAATTTCAAGGGTTTGTATCAATCCATTTTCATCAACATAATCGTAGCTCCCTTCGCCTTCATATTCCCATTTCCCATCAATCTCAACAGTACTTCCGTAAATGGTGTGATATTGCAACTGCCTGTTAGCAATCACCTTAGACTCTTTTAAGGGCTGCATGTTTGCGTTCTTATGTACCGTTACAAAGCCTTTATCTGGAAACACTCGTGCATCTGCCACATCAATGAACTGAACTTCTTTTGCCAAAATCTTTTTCTCTCGCAAACTATATGTAGCGGCCTTGGCATTCCAGTTCAATGAATCTTGGTCTGGATGGATTGAGGTGAATTTGGCTCCTTCTAAGCGTAAATCTTCTACACCAGTATCCACCACTTCGCCCTCAGCAGAAAACTCAATTTCTTCACTATCCATAAACCAAGTAAAGCGATCTAACCAAGCTTGGTACTGCACAATATCAAATACTGTTAAAGAACCTCCTGTGTTAGACACAAAATTCCCTTCTCTTTCTTTGAAGTTCACATCTGCCTTTACATTCTCACAAGAAAAGTCAATGGCATCAAAAAGGTCATCAATATTCAATTCAAAGTTGGACGTATCTGCATGGAAATCAAAGAATTTGAACTCCATTTTTTCTGAAAACAGTGTTGCACCTTCAAAAGAGTTCGCCCCAGCGCCAATCAATTCTTGCGGACTGTATCTCAAACTACCTTTATGACTACTCACACCGGCATACATGTTTATCGGATCCTTGTCCTTTAGAGTTTCTACATCCATGTAGTCGGCATAGGGCATCCAATGCACATATACCTCTGCTGCAGAAGCATTTGCATATTCTACCGGAGCCATCTGCTCCTCAATATCATATTGATAGGTGTAGGAATTCATGCTATCGGGAAAGAAGGTCATGTCATGGCTTTGTGTGGTAGATGTGATGTAGGTTAACATCCCATCTCCTTTCAAGCCCTTATTACTTAAATCAATGGTATTGTCAAAAGTTCCCGCTCCACCATAGGCTTCGTAACCTCCAGCTGGAGTTTCATGCTGAAAGCCTAGAGAATAATCTTCTCTTAACACCAGTTTTTCTTCGATATCTGGAAAGATATTCGCGGACACAAAGGTTCCTGAAAATTGGATATTATCATTCTTAAAGTTGTCTAAAGAATCAAACTGGAACGGAACCAACTGAAAATAGAAACGCTCTTTGGGGTATGCTCCGGCCTGAATATTAGGCGCGTCATAATAGGCGTAAGAGTCTTGCTCACTGTTGAAAATAGGGAACTTCTTAAACCGTTTGATTCCCGATTTATTATCGGGTTGATCAATCTTGAGATCTCCGCTCAAATCTTTAATCAAGGTACGCACACGAGCTTCCATCACGTTGCCGTATTTGTCTTGTTTTGGAGAATCTGCCCAAATCTGCATAGAATCTACAATAGGCATGTCTATTTTAAAATTCTCGTAACCAAAACTGAAATTACGACCAAAAAACTCCACTTTACCAGAATTGATCAAACCACTGAAATCAAAGTCACGGTTCTCTTTCATTACAATTTCTCTACCCGTTGGGTAAATCTCTACAGAGTGGGAATCACTCAGAGTAATCCGGTCTACGCCTTTAATATCTAGGTTGTAATTCAAGAGGCTGAGTGATGCATTTCTATTATCTGTGCGGTCATCAGCAACGCTCGTCACATTGATAACATCATAATCTGTTTTTTGAGATTTTGAGTGCACGAAATGCTTTGTTTTTGGAAGAATTTTGACCTTTTTAGTCTCCACGTCAAACTCAACAAAACCATCGTATGAATAGCGTAACAACATGGGTTCAATTTGGGAAATAGGGATTCCAATGCATCGTGCAACATCTGAGCTGGTCAATTCTGTGGTTCCGTTATCATTGGCACATTTATTCAAGTAACCCAATGGATGCCATGAACTTATTCCTTGCAATTTATTATAGGTTACTTCTCTAAAATACGCGTTAGAGGTGAAAGACGCGACTTTATTAGAACTCATGGGATAGGCTTTGAACTCCATCAATGGTTCATCAATTCTCCATTGCAAAAGCTCAAAACGCATCTCTACATCATGAAAAGAATTTAGAAAGGGAGACTTTGCCATACCTTGATCATTCCGGACCAAATTCACTTCGCGGTCATCAGTAAACAGCACGAAATAAAGACCAGGGTGAGTAATGGAATCATTATCTAAAGCTAGGTGAATGCGGGCGTTTCCACTTACAATTCTGTTTTTCTGAGTGCTCTTCTTCTCTTCTTTATCTCTTCTTCTTTTCCGGCTATCATTGTCTTCTTCAATTTCTTCATCGTTCATTCGAATCGTGAAGCGTGTGGAATACGCTGTGAGCATTGGCTTTCCATCTCTATACACAATAACCCGAGCAGGATCTTCTGGTGAACCCGAACCAAGAAATCGAATACCATGCTGAGAGAATCCCCCATCGTAATCTACGCCTTCAATTATATCTTCTATGACAAACCTGTTATTGTATGAATCGAACCTAGGGTAAGAAACCCTCTGAGGCTTGACATTAGCAATAATGCGCTCTTCGAATTTTCCCATGATGGGTGTACTGAAATACTTTTTATTGATGAATATGGCACTATCTGCTACAAAAGATGATTTTCTAAAGTCAATGCTATACTCTTGAAGAATGGCGTAGGTTTCTTCCTCGTCAAATGAGGCGCGTTCCCAAGTTACTTTTCCATCTTTACCAAACCATTGGTGCTCAAAAACATCATAGCTCCCAGAAGTGTTGTGAATAATTGAATGGTCATCTTTAGACAAACATTTTAAAGTCAGTTTCTCATACTTAACCACCGGCCCCTTCTTTTCAAGAGTCATTTGAAACTCACCATTGTCTGCTTTCCAAACTACATTTTCAGAACGTGGCTTGTAGAGGTAATTCTTATCGTAAAGGTTGTGAGAAAAGTCTAAGAAGCGCTGTACATCAACTTTTTTATAACGCCCATCAACCAAATCATTGACCATTTTTAACCAGTCACTAAATTCTGCTGCAGGAGTTTGATTCTGGGCCATCACAATTTGACTCAGCATAAAATTCTCATAATCAGGGTAGGGACGGTATTTCTTACTTTGCAGCTTCGTGAAAGTTTCAATGATTTCATCACGCGAGGCAGAGAAGTAACTCGTCATGAATACCGCTTGATAATTCGGTAAGAACTCTTTCGTTTTTCCTGGGTCAGCTTTTTCCAGAACTTTGTTTAGCTGCTTGAAAAATTTCTCTGTATCCTTCGAGAAATCATCTTGAGCATTCATATCAAGCGAAGCAAAAAGAACGGAAAAAAGTAAAAGTAATGCGTTTAGCTTTCTCTGCATAGTGGAATTTATTTCTTGAACTGAACCATTGCCCAGTTCTCTTTTTCATTTGTTTTCATGTAGCTCAAGCCAGCATTTTTAGCAACAGTTTTTAGTTGGCTGGCATCTTGAACAAAAAATCCACTTGTAAGTAAAATACCACCCGGGTTTAACCAACTAGCGTAAAGTGGTATTTGATCCATAACGATATTACGGTTGATATTGGCAATTATTACATCAAACGTACCAGAGACTTGCTCTACTTCGCCTTCTTTGATTTCCATTACCTCAGCATCGTTCACTTTTACGTTCTCCACAGCGCTTTCGCATGCCCATACATTATTGTCTACGCCTAACACATAGTCTGCCCCTTTGCGTGCGGCTAGGATTCCAAGTACTCCGGTTCCGGTTCCCATATCCAGCACTTTGGTGTTCTTAAAATCCAATTCAAACATGGCATTGAGCATCAAAAATGTAGTTTGATGGTGCCCCGTTCCAAATGCCATTTTTGGATCAATCAACAAATCGAACTCCACAGCTGGCTTAGAATGAAAACTAGCACGTACAACGCACTTTTCGTTCACTTCAATGGGGTCAAAATTCTTTTCCCACTCTTCGTTCCAATTTTGTGCTACATGCTTTTTGACCTGATAAGAATAAGAGAGGCGCTCATCATTGAGAATTGAAAGTACCTTAAGCTTTGCTTCATCAAATTTTGTTTCGTCTATATATGCTTCAACGCCCGAAGGTGTCTGTTCAAAGGTTTCAAACCCAACAGAAATCAGTTCATCTGCCAGGAGGTCTCCCCATGGCTCAATAGGTTCTAGTTTAAAACTAACTTGCAGGTAATTCATACTTAGAAAGAATGGGCAATGGTCAAGAAATCATTCGCTTTCAAAGATGCTCCACCTATAAGGCCTCCATCAATATCTTCTTGTGCTAGAAGCTCTTTTGCATTGGCGGGCTTCATGCTTCCCCCATAAAGAATAGAGATTTCATCTGCTGTTTCTTGGTCATAGCTTTCGGCAATAAGTGTACGAATAAATTGATGCACTTCTTGCGCTTGCTCAGGGCTGGCAGTTTCGCCCGTACCAATGGCCCAAATGGGTTCATAAGCGATTACAACATGAATTAATTCAATGGCTGAGAGATGAAATAATGCCGTTACTATCTGATCTTCAATCACTTTCTGATAAGTACCTCCCTTGCGTTCTTCCAACGATTCTCCGCAACAATACACTGGCACCAATTGATTTTCTAAACAGCGGTTTACTTTTTCTGCCAATTGATGATTTGTTTCACCAAAGTATTCTCGCCTTTCGCTATGGCCAACCAAAACGTAATTGGCTCCCAATGAGGCTATCATTTCTGCAGCAATCTCGCCTGTATACGCACCAGATTTATAGGTACTACAATTCTGTGCTCCCACACTCAAATGATCGAAATCATTGGTTTGTTGTAAAGCCCCTTGAATAAATGTAGTCGGTGGAATAAGCACCAACTTTACTCCTTCTGGTGTATTGGATTTGTATTCACTCACAATATCAGATACCAGTTCTTGTGCTATTTCAGCGTTGGTATTCATTTTCCAATTTCCAGCGATAATCTTTCTTCTTGCCATTAGTCCATAAGGTTTTGAATGTCTACGATAGAAGGGACATCGTTATGATGCCATTTGCCAATTACGGTTCCTTCTTTTAATAATACCAAACCAGGGTTTGCTCTTACTATAGTTTTATACGTGGTTGCATCTCCTGTATAGAATGGAAATGCCAATCCGTACTCGTGTCTAAATGTTTCAATATCGTCATAGCCAGCCGAACTCAAACCTAGAGCTCTCACTCCAATTCCTGACATCTGCTCGGAGAGAGACGCTACATCTTCCATATTATCTTTTGTTGTTTTGTCTAAGTCGTAACACACCACCATTAAGGCATAAGCCTCTGACAAAACTGAATAAATCTGATCATCACCTGATTCTAGATCGGTCATCAAGAAATCATGAATGGGAGGCTCATACCCTTTTTGAACTAGGTATTGCTCTGTTTTTTCGGGATCCATTTCATAGTCCTTGTTTTCCCACCACTTATCATTCATGTACTCTGCATCGGTGATTTGCACTTCTTCACCCGTATTCACATGACGCATGGTGTAGAAATAACCATATTTGGTTGGCTCTTTACCCATTTCTTCAGCAGACATCATTCCTTGTTCTAAGTTTTTTCCAATGGCATATGCTCTAAAGTCTTTGATGGGCAAATGTGCATAGCAGTGTATAGCGAAAAAACCACAAATAGCGAAGGTGGTTCCTGCCATAGCCCATGGTCTCCATTCCATTTCTTTTGCCTTTCCTTTGAGTACTAACATGAGAACAAAGAGGAAAATGGCGAAGCCTACAGGAAAGTACCAATCCATCACGCCTATACTAAACAAGGCAATCAAGAACGCAGAAACCGTGTACATGCGGATATCGTCTGTTGCAGAGCCAGGTTCAACGTTGGACTTTTTAAGGAATAAAATGAGTACGAACACCATCAAAACTACATCCTTCAAGAAACTCTGAATTGGTGTGAATTCGAACGCGTCTCCAAAACAACCACAGTCTTTGAAATAGTGAATATCATCTCGGGCATCAAAATTAAATGTGCCTTCCATGCTTGTTGTAAATGCTGCATTCGGATTTTCAAAAAACCAGTTTCCAATAGCTGTATACCCCGTAAGAAGCAAGAAGAAGATCATCATTAAAAGCAAAGACCAAGTAGCCAGTTTTGCTTTTTCAGCAGCCAAAATAGCCACTCCAAGAACAATTTCTACAACGCTCACAAAAATGGCTAGGCCTACTTCCCACCCCTGAAACCAAGTCCAATTGAGCACATCTTCAGCGAAATACTCTTCCAGCTTGTAAGAGAACCCCAGCGGGTCATTTGCTTTTATAATTCCAGAAATAATAAAGAGGGAACCTACGAGGAGTCGGGAAATCCAAATGGTAGAGTTTTTCATTCTATTCAATTTTTTATAAAGGTATTTGGCTCACTAAACGAGAACAAGGTTTAAACAATTTTTAACGCTATTGTTCTGTCATTTGAATCATGGCGAACACCGCATAATTTGCCATATCGCTGTAATTTGCATCTATACCTTCAGACGCAATTGTTTTTCCTTGATTGCTTTCTATTTGTTTGGTGCGCATAAGTTTTTGCAAAATCATATCTGTTAAAGAGCTGGTGCGCATTTCTCTCCAAGCTTCACCATAGTCATGATTTTTTTTCATCATCAATGAGCGAATGTCATCTGACTGCAGAGCATATTTAGACTCCACCAAATTTTCATCCATTTGAGGATCTTCTGCTGTGCCCATTTCTAACTGAATGAGCCCCATAACGCAATAGTTATAGATGGCCTGGTACTCTTCAAAGATACCCTCTCCCACTTTGCTATCTGTCTCTTCGAGGGTCTTGATTCGTTTCGCTTTGATGTAAATCTGATCAGTAATTGAAGAAGGCCTCAAAATGCGCCAGGATGTGCCGTAGTCACGCATTTTCTTTGAGAAAATATCTTTACACCGATTCACCTGAGAATCATACTGTTCAAGGGTCTTAGTCATTGTATCCATTCAAAAATCTTACACTAAACTGTAAGTTGCAAGATAATGGATTCAACACGGATGAAAGAGGAATCTTACCCTTTATCGAAGTGACTTATTCACGTATTGTGAATGACTTTTTCGTAGTCGATTTTAAAAAAATTAACCGAACAACTTATTGTTTTATGAGCTTCTCGAAGCTTTTTTCATCACCATCTTGGATTTCTATCACATACAATCCGTTTGGTAAATGAGAGATATTGAGCTTACCATTTGATGAAACACGCGCATTCATTGCCACTTGCCCGTTTGAATAAAAGTTTATACTGGCAAATACTGATTTCAGATTTTTAATTTGAATGTGTGCTTTAGCTGGATTTGGAAACACATCGCCTAAGGGTTGATTTCTAATGCTTTTCACCGAGGTTCTTGTGAAATCTATGTTATCGAAATTCGGGATCCCCCAACCATAATCATTATCTCTACCCCAGTTATACCTGCTGCTTGAATACTCAATGGCATGAAAAATCTCCATGTTGCTTTTGTTCGGATACTTTTGCCAAAAGCTCGTTGCAGCACCCGCCACCAATGGTCCTGAAAAAGAGGTTCCATTTAAAAAGGCCACTTCATTATCAAAGTCAGCAACAGCTACGGCCCCACCTTGAGCACTTACATTTGGCTTGTAACGTCCATCGGCTGATGGACCTCTTGAACTAAAGCTTTCCAACACACCAGAAGCATTGGTTGCACCTATGGCCAATACGCTATCTCCATCTGCTGGAGTACCGATTTTGTACCAAGCGCTCGCACCGTAATTCCCAGCACTATTGACAACTAAAATTCCTTTGCTTGCAGCAATATCTGCTCCTCGAACTATGAATGAAGTATTTCCATCTAAATCATCAATTGTATAGCTTTGGCTATAGTCATAGGTGGTATATCCTAAAGAAGTATTGAAAACATCTACCCCAATACTATCTCCGAATTCTGCAGCAGCCACCCAATTGAATTCTTCAATCATATTCTCTTGGCTACCGTCTTCTGTTCTCAATAAGAGGTAAGATGCCTCTGGTGCAGTGCCTACTACACTCCCTTCTTCTTGCGCTCCCATACACGACAACACATAGGTTCCATGCGTATGCCTGTTGTATGAAATGCTTCCTCCATCTACAAAATCTCTGGTACCAATGAGACGGTTGTTTGCATAAATGTGTTGGAATGCTTTTATGGTATCTACTCCAGCAAAGCCAGCATCCATTACCGCCACCCACATACCAAGGCCCGTAAAACCATCATTATGGAGTATATGGACGTTCATCATTTGCACCTGGTTAAAGGCGTAACCATAATCATATAAATCGTTTGATGTTTGATCTGTTTTTGCGACAGTCTTAAATGCTTTAACTATTTCTAATTTGTCATTATTTCCTTGAAATGAAGTTTCTGTTTTAAAACTCGAACCCGCATCTACAAAGGGAAACTGCAACACTTCTTGCAGTACCACTGAATCTTGCGTACTAATGATTGCACCGTTGAACCATTTAAGTGGATAATGAAGAGTAGCACCTGCAGAAACAAGAGAATCTAAATACTGTGGTGTTACAGGAAGATCTTGTGCAAGAATGGGTATGTTTTGATTGCTTCTTCTATCCAAAGCGCGCTGACTTAAAAAGTCTTGTGGTTGACTAACAGAATAAGGAGAATTGTCTTTGTCTGTAAACTTTATGAAATAGGTATCTGGAGCAACTTGTGCAGCGGCCAAGGTGGTAATGAGTAATAGACTAATCGTCCAACCAGCCGTCATCTTCAGGTTCCAAAACTGTGCCTTCTTCATCTTTTTCTTTAATCAATATGTTATTTGATGTCTCTTTTCCATCTTGGTAAGTGACTTCTTGTCTCAATCTACCATCCTCAAGAAAATACTTCCATTCTCCTTGACGTACGCCATTTTCATAGGTTCCCTTGATGCTTGGCTTTCCATTCATATGATAAACGGTTATTCCACCATGAGGCAGACCATTCACTATCAAATTTTCCCGTTTCAACTGACCATCGCTGTAGTACTCTTGAAGGGTACCATCTTCTATGCCGTCAATGTAGCGTGTTTTTCTACTTGCAGTACCATTTGGGTAAAAGAAAACAGATTGACCATGCAAAATGTTTTTATGATACATCTGCACTGAGAGCACTTTTCCACTTTCATCATAAAAGAACCAAGCGCTCTCTTTCATGCGATTTAAGTACGCGCCTTCAGCAGATTTTGCACCTCCAGCAAAGTACATGAGCGCCTGAACTGTATCGTTGCCCGGGGTATGAATCAGTTTACTTTCTAAATTCATACGTTCATCGTAGAAGTAAAAAGTACCTATGGGCTTATCGTCTTTAAACTCGCCACGGTAACGTGTTTTACCGCTTTCATATTTCCCTTCCCACCTGCCTTGCTTACGCCCCTGTGCATCTGTTTGATTTTGCGCAGAACTTGCCCATGCAAAGCAGATGAAAGCTATAAAAAGAGTCCACTGTTTCATTTTATCCCTTGGTTAATTTTACCCATCCTTCAGAAATAAACCCGATGCCGTAGGCCCATAGTTGAGTGAATGAGGTTGCTACACTCAATAACCCAATTTTTACTGATTTATTCTTCAATGTGCTATCAATAGCAATGGCCAAATAGTATAGCACAAAAAATGCCATGGCTAATCTACCGAGATGATGTGTGAAGAAAAGCAATAAAAAAGAAATAGAAAACGCCAACACAAAACCCATTGGAAAGGTATGAATGAGCTTTAATTGATCTGGATAAAAACGCGAAATATTGATTCTTGCCCTACCAAAGAAGTGGAGCTGACGGTAGAATTGATGCAATGATGTTCTCCTTTTGTGGTAAATGAATGCTTTGGGAATAAGCGCTGATTTAAAACCCTCTTTGATGATGCGAATAGAGTACTCGATATCTTCTCCCATTCTAGTGATGGCAAACCCTCCTACTTTTTCCCAAGCCTTTCTTGAGACCCCCATATTGAAGCTGCGAGGATGAAAGGTTCCCACATGTTTCTTATTTCCGCGAATTCCTCCTGTTGTAAATAACGAAGTCATGCTGTAAGAAATGGCTTTCTGAAGATCCGTGAATGAGTCTTGGGCCGCATCTGGTCCGCCAAAAAGATCAACGTAATTGGCGTTGAGTGCTTTTTCAACTTCTTCAAAATACTGAGGCGGAATTACCGCATCAGAATCTAAAATCACAAAATATTCTCCTTTCGCCTTTTCAAAGGCATAATTTCGGGCGAAGCCTTGCCCCTCATTTTCTTTAAAATGATACTGAATGGTAAGTTGGTTACTGTAGCTCTCTACAATTGCTTTTGCATCATCACTTGAGCCATCTTCAATTACCACTACCTCAAAATGGGTATAGCTTTGATGAGTCAATGACTCTAAAAGTTCATCTATCTCATCTGGACGGTTGTATAAAGGAATGATAGCCGAATAAAACCTACCCATTTCTAGAGGTTGGTTGTTTCAGATACCCCATACTCGTTTCTATGGCTTGCATTTCGGGTAATGAGTTCGCCCAAAAATCCAGCTAGAAAAAGCATGGTTCCTAAAACCATTGTTGTCAGTGAAATGTAAAACAGCGGATTCTCGGTAATCAAACGCTTGCGTTCATTCAAATAGATGGCAACGCCTTTGTCTACTCCCATAAATAGCACAATAGCCAAGCCAATAAAGAACATAATGGAACCTAAGGGACCGAAAAAGTGCATCGGCTTTTTGCCGTAACGTGTCATGAAGGTAATGGAAAGTAAGTCCAAAAAACCATTCACAAAACGGTTCATCCCGAATTTGGTTACACCGTATTTCCTTGCTTGATGTACTACTGCTTTCTCACCTATTTTTTCAAATCCAGCACGCTTAGCAATTACTGGAATGTAACGGTGCATTTCTCCGTATACCTCAACATTTCGAGCTACTTCACCTCGATAGGCTTTTAAACCACAATTGAAATCATTGAGTTCAATTCCACTCATTTTACGGGTTGCCCAATTGAATAGTTTAGTAGGGATGGTTTTGGAAAGAGGATCGTAACGTTTTCTTTTCCAGCCAGAAACCAAATCAAAACCTTCTTCTGTTACCATGCGGTACAAATCGGGCAACTCTTCTGGGCTGTCTTGAAGATCTGCATCCATGGTAAAAACCACATCTCCTTGAGTAGCTTCAAAGCCTGTATTCAGTGCAGCAGATTTTCCGTTGTTCTGGCGGAACTTGATGCCTTTAAAACGCGCATCTTGCTTGCCTAAATCTAATACAACGTTCCAAGAGCTGTCTTTGCTCCCATCATCTATGAATAAAACTTCCCATGTTTTTTGCTCTGCGTCAAGCACTCGCTTGATCCAAGCTGCCAATTCTGGCAAAGATTCCTCTTCATTGTAAAGAGGAATAACAATCGAAATGTCCAAATTACTCATCTATAGTTTCAAAGGGAGTCCCTTCTTTTTTAACAAAAATCCCTGCAATTAAAGAATAAACGAAAGCAGCTACAACACCTCCAACGATTGACCATACTCCCATCCAAGTTGGTGTGAGAAATTTCTCTACGTAGGGCATGGTTTGCTCTATTTGAGAATCGCTCATTCCTGCTTCTACGTATTCATCATAGGATTGTTGCAATATTTGATCAATCATCGCACTATCTACGTATTCTAGATAGACAAATAAGAATAAGCCTAATACAATTGAAGAAAAAAGACCCATTAGGGTACCTTGACCTAACACTTGACCATAAGACATGAAACCACCTAATTCATTGTCTCTCATACGTTTAAGAAGAATAAAATAGAGTACAAAAATTAAAGGTGCTGTACCCCACTTATACCAATTCTCGGTTGCAAGTCCTGCTACCATTCCTATCAATTGCAGTACAATAGAAACCAATGCGATGATCATAGCGTTGGTGATGGTAGTTTTCATTTCAATTCTTTGCGTACTCATGGCTTAATTTATTCGTTGAACAAATGTAACAACATTGCTCAAACAAAAAACTTTGCTCCTTCTTGAAAATTGTTACTTTTGCCGCCCTTGGGCTAGTCCTGCACGACCAGCTCCTGCCAAATCCCCCAGGTTCGGAAGAAAGCAAGGGTAGGCGGTTGTAGCGGTGCGATGCTTGTCGCTAGCCCATTTTTTTCCTCTCTTTTTCTTGCACTTACTTTGTTGGCATGGAAGCGCATCAGGATTTTTACCATCACCTCGCTCAAACTTCACCATTTCCTGTAGGAATAGAAATTACGCACGCTAAAGGTTCTTGGCTCTATGGCCCTAAAAATCAGCGTTGGCTAGACCTTATCTCAGGCATAGGCGTTAACAATATTGGACATTCACATCCCCATGTAATTCAAGCCATTGAAGAGCAAATTCATAAACACATGCACGTGATGGTGTATGGAGAATTTATGCAAGCTCCTCAAACACGGTTCGCTAAAGAGCTGACAAGTCTTCTACCTGGGCCCTTAGACATGTGCTACTTTGTAAACTCTGGAACAGAAGCCAATGAGGCGGCCATAAAGCTGGCAAAGCGGGTTACTGGGAGAAGTGAATTAATAAGCATGCATCAATCTTACCACGGCTCCACCAATGGTTCTTTGAGTATTAGCGGGAACCCCACAAAACAGGGAGCTTTCCAACCCTTATTGCCTGAAGTGAAATTCATTCACTTCAACAGCCATAAAGACTTAAAGCACATTACTGAAGAAACCGCTGGAGTTTTTGTGGAAGTGATACAAGGCGATGCCGGTGTGCGCATTGCTGATGCCGACTATCTAAAAGCATTGAGAGAGCGATGTACCGAAACGGGAGCCCTTTTAATTATCGATGAAATACAAAGTGGTTTTGGAAGAACCGGAGAGTGGTTTGCTTTTCAACATTACGACATCATACCAGATGCTATTACAATAGGAAAAGCAATGGCAGGAGGGTTGGCAATGGGCGGGTTAATTGCAGCTAAGCAACACTTAATGCAGTTTACAGAAAAGCCTATGCTGGGTCACATTACTACTTTTGGAGGTCACCCTGTAAACTGTGCTGCGGGAATTGCCAATTTGGCGGTAATGCATAAAGAGATTTCTTTTGAGCATGTTCATCAAATGGGAGCGCACATAAAGAAAGAACTCTGCTCTCATTCCAAAGTAAAGGCCGTTAGGCAATTAGGATTGATGCTAGCAGTCGATTTGAATCATCCATCAGAAGTAGATCAATTGGTAAACTACTGCATTGAAAATGGGGTAATCGTTTACCGTTTTTTAAGTACGGCTCACGCCTTTCGCTTAGCACCTCCGCTCAACATCACACTTGAAGAGTTGAATTATGGCTTGAAAGTGATTCGCACTGGGTTAGACCAATTGGCCTAGTATTCCATCATATTAATCAACACTATAGATATTCTAAACTGTAAGTTTCCATCAAATACAAACTCTTCTTTATTTAAATCAAAGCTTTCAGGATCAATGCTCCCTGTTAGATCTAAGTACCAATGCACTTTTCCGGTTCCTTTAGAACTCTTTGCTTTCATTACCACCGGAATATTATCTGAGATCCCATCAATGCTTAAATCCATAGCCGACTCAAATTGAAAACCACTTTGTTCTGACATTAGATTGTTAGGCAACTGATTAAGAATTGCATGCCAAGAAATTTCAAAAGGATTTCCTTCTAAGTATTCTTTTGCCTTCCCATCTGCCCTTTCAAGCGATTCGGTATTCAGGTAAACACGGAAATTCCCATTCTCTACATTTATGCTCGTACCTACTTCTTTGCTTTCAATCGCAAAATCCTGTGTATTCACTTTACCTGTGATAACAAGCACTCCACCTTTACTTACAAAACCTTGACTCTGCGTAAATGAGAGAGTACTAAACAGGATTCCTAAAACAGTCAGTATCACTTTCATCTTTAATAATTGTTTATTGATAATAGCACTAAGGTACAGGCTTCTTCATATGGGATCCCCGCTTTATTCAACTTATCATAAAACTCAGGGTTCTCTGTCCCTGGATTAAACAACACTCTTTTTGGTTTAAGTGCTGTGATATAGTCATAATAGCTCTTTTGGTTCTGTGGGCCAACATACATGGTTACAGTATGAAAATCACTATCTAAAGGTTGCTCTGTTTGGATTTCAACACCAGCAACATTGCCAGATCTAAGACCATGTGCCACTACTGTGTGATTGTGTGCTTTGAGGTTCTTAATGGCTTTGTTTGAGTAACGCGCATCATTTGTGGATGCCCCAATTACCAATGTTTTTTTACTCATCGCTATAGTTTTTCGCTTTTATTGTCCAATCGTACGAAGCAAATTGTATCTCTTCAATGCTGGAAGAAGGTATCAAGTCATACTTTTCCAACAGCTTCTTTAGGCCTTCGTTCCCACCAAAATCGTGTTTGTACCATTTCAAAATGGTTGAAACTTCTACCGAGTTTCCGTCAATTGTTGTGGTTTGATTTAAAAAGTTAGAAGCGCTTTGCTCCATTTGTATTTCATAGTCCTCGACTTCATAAAACTTAATTGCGGGACAACTTACAGCTCCACAATTCAAAGCAAAATGAATGCGGTAATCTGTTTCTGCTTGTTGAAAGTTATTGACCCAACTTGGATTAAACAACCGTGGAAAACTTCCGTTTAAAAAGAGTGCCTTTTTATTTCTCAAGATCCCATGCTCAATTTGTTGAAGACTCATGGTTTCACCAGCGATCTGAATATCTTTTTTATAGAAAAACTTGCGTTTAGAGAATTCCCCCTCTGGCAAGGCTTCCAGTTTCAATTGAACCATAGCATTGTAAATATTGATCCAATACACGCGTTTTTGCACATCGCTCTGAAGTTCTTGAGCCAATTTATCCATGGAGTAATCTTGCAACTCTTTTAGGAATTCTTCATGGTTTGCATTCATTTTAAGCGCATACAACAAATCTTGACTCAGAGCAATGGAACGTGGGCCAGTATAAGTTTGAGCTTGAGTAGCAAAGCCAAGGAATAGGAAAGCAAAAATGAGTAGATTTTTCATAGTTCAAAGAAAGGAGATGCCCATCAAAATAAAAAGCCATAAAGGAACTTATACTAACTGCTTTTCAAGTTTTTCAATCACAAAGTCTATGAAACAAAAAAAGCAGAATCGATAGAGTCTGCTTTTTGCTTGTATCTCTGTTACTCACCCTTATGGATTCACAATCAAGTTTGAATTATTTCTATTGGCTCCATTTAAGTACCATCCTTGATTTACCAAACCACCACTTTGTGCCCATACTGCAAAATCAAGATGACCAGTAACCATATCACTCTTATCTACTAAATGAAGAGTAGCATCTGGAATATCAATTGCCCATGGGTAATTGTTTGCGGTTGTATAATACACTCCACTTCCAGGGATAGAAGCATCATCTACAGTGCCCAAATCAGAAGTTCCTGAAAGTGCAGTTGGCTCATAGTTAATCATGTGCACCTCGCGAGATCTGTTTTGATCTACAATGATGAATGGATTAAAAAGTGCATCTCCGATAGAAATTCCTGCAATAGGAGCCGTAAGGCTTACCACTACTTGAATCGTATCAAAACTAATGCTTATTCCTTGGCTACCAACATTCACAAAGTGGCTTCCACCAGCGTAATTGGTCAGGTTCTCAAAAGGAATAATTACCGCCTCTGATGAATGACCCTGTCAATTCAGAACCAGTTACAGATGCAACTTGGTTAGGAAGCACAGGAAGTGCAACACCAAAACTGTTGTTATATCCAGCACCTAAAGCCACTACTTGGTAATCTGCTACCAATTCTACAGCTTCGTTAGAAGCATTTGTTACCATGTTGTAACGGTAACGCAATACCAAATCATTCAAATCAAAATCTCCTTGAGCTGGCCATAAATCTTCAAACATATGTGTTCCACGATTTACATTATTTGGGTAGTAATTGTCAAAAGCACGAGTAGCATCATTTGGATAATCATCTTGGCTATCACTCACACCATCGTTATCTGAATCTGGATCACAATTCAACACCGTTTGAAAATCAAGAACTGAGAATGTTACATTTAATTTGTTTCCACCCGCTTTTACTCTAAATATTTGACTTTGCAGTGAACTACTACTTTACAGTATGCTTCTGACAACGTTGTTTACGCTGCAGGAATGTTAGGAGTAATGTATAAAGGAGTTCGTATTGAAAGCCAAAGCACTGGATTTAGCGCTGAATTGGATGAAAGAGAGAAAGTGACGATTTTCCCAAACCCTTGTCAAGATCAATTGAACATTGTCTCAAACTCAAATAAAACTTTGAATTTGGCCTGTTTCAATCAACAAGGACAGCAGATAGATGCAATTCTATTGAATCAAAATTCCAACTTAGACATTTCAAATTGGGAGTCAGGCATCTACTACATTCACGTAAATGATGGAAGTGGTGAAGTTCAACAACTTAAGTTCTCTAAACTTTAGAGTCTTATTGTAGAGTGCAAAATATTCAATACTATCGTTTCATGATAAGATTGTATTCTGCACTCTTCCTTTTTCTATTGAACTGTACATTCATTGCCGCTCAAAACACCGACTCAACCACTATTGAAGAAATAGCACAGATCCCACCCTATCAGTATCACAATTATGGTATTACACTGGGCTATAGAGGTTTTAATCAATTTATTGGCGAAATTGGCGTTACGCGAATGGCCATTGGACATGGCGTAGAAGGAATTGAACTCAACTATTTAAGCAACTTTAAATCTGGCAAAGACCATCTTTCTGGTTATGCCATTGGCTTTTACAGGGGCTTCGCTATTTTTGAGATTGGCATCAACTCAACCTTATATACAAATTATAGCCAATCAAGCTTCTACAGCCGGCCTTACTTAGGCTTTGGTATGGGAGGATTCTTAACGGCCTCTTATGGCTACAACATTCCTTTTGGTCCTAATCATTTCAAGTCACAAATCAACAAACATGAGCTGCGTATTATTCTTCGTTGGGCTTTTGAAAGATAGACTCCAAGTACCAGAATTCAACTAGCTTTGAGTGCATCAATACAAGATAAATTATGAGAACCATTCAACTTACATTGACGCTTTTTAGTGTTTTGCTCTTTGCCTCCTGCTCCAAAGATTCTTGCAAGGAGCAAGTGGAAGAGGATTGCATTTGCACCATGATTTACGATCCCGTTTGTGGTTGCAATGACCAAACATATGGAAGTCCATGCGCAGCAGAATGTAGCGGCATTTCTGATTACACAAAAGGCGAATGCAAGTAGAATAAACGCTGTATCAATAGGTGCTCTACCCTTTAGCAAAATGTCATGATTGATACCTTCTTTAAACTACCCGATTTGGGGAATAAATTTTACTTGACTCGGGCCATTCGTTTGTCGTTGAGCTTCTTCGCTTGCTTCGTTTTCATCGATGTTTTTCAAATGAGTGCTGTCAATGGATATGCGTTTTTCTTAGGGCTGCTCATCACCGCCATCTCCGACAGAAGCAGAAGTTTCCAATACCGCATACGATTTAGCTTTTCTCTTCTCATAAGCATTTTGGTACTCGGGCATGTTGAACACGCGCTCGAACAGTTTCCGTATGGCCAACTCATTTTTATTCCCTTCTTCGTATTCATTGCCTATCTGCTTAGCTTTCGTTTTGCTGAGGAGAACTTCTTTTTTAGCGCTTTACTCCTTAGTTATTCATTTATGCTGCCCGTTTCTTTAGATGATAGTTCCATATGGTTCTTTTTAGCGCATTTCGCGCTTGGAGGATTGTGGTTTATAATCACCATGGTTTTTGGCTATAGCGTATACCTTTACTTCTATGAAAAGAAAGAGAAACGCGAGATCGCCAAACTCTTCTTTATAGACCATAGCATTTCCGTTTTTTCCCGGTATCAATTCTTTGTGAAGGGAGATCAAGCCAAAAGAAGCTTACTCAATGAGCTGGATGGAAAACTCCTTACCTCTCACCCTTTTAGATTGGTCGTCTCAATGCTTATCTCCTATCTCGCCATGGAAATTTTGCAAGGAGAGCAATCGTACTGGATCATGCTTACGGTTGTTCTTATTCACAACCCATCTAGTCAAATTAGTGCCGGTTTACCTAAAATTTTCCAGCGATTATTAGGAACCATAATAGGACTGCTTTTCGCTTTACCCCTTGTTCTTTTTCAAAATGTAGTTGGAGTTGACTACATTCTTATTGCCTTGTCGACATTCATGATTTTCATTTCCATTAGAGACAACTACTTCATTGCCGTAATCTTCATTACACTTTTGGTGATGACGAGTATGCATCTTGAAAACATCTTGAGTATTCCCATTTATAAAGAACGATTACTAGATACAGGAATTGCCATTGCTATTGTTCTGGGCGTGCACTTTATTATTGGTCTCATAGAAATAGGGTGGAGGAAGCTTTCTAACTCATACTAAGTGAATTTTAACCTTTTCGTTTTCCCATTTCAGATGTTCCATATGCTTAAAATCATTGCTAATTTTGAGGCATGAAAATGAACGATACCATTTGTGCAGTGGCTACGGCTAACGGACCAGGAGCAATTTCTGTTATTCGTGTTAGCGGACCAGAAACCTATGTCATTGTCAACGGTATTTTCAAAGCCAAAGACCTCGTTCAACAAAAGGCGAACACGCTACACTTCGGAAGTATACGAAACCCTAAAACACCCAATCAAATTATTGATGAAGTGGTCCTTTCTTTGTTCAAGCACCCACATAGCTACACAGGAGAAGACATCATTGAAATATCTTGCCATGGTTCGCCCTACATACGCCAAGAAATCATTAATGTATTGATGGAGCAAGGCTGCCGAATGGCTGATCCAGGAGAATTTACCATGCGTGCCTTTTTAAACGGCAAAATGGACTTGAGCCAAGCAGAAGCAGTGGCCGATTTAATTGCTTCTAACTCGCAAGCTTCACATGATATTGCTATTCAGCAAATGCGCGGAGGCTTTAGTCAAGAAATACAAAAGCTCAGAGGCGAACTCATTCACTTTGCCAGTATGTTGGAATTGGAACTCGATTTCAGTGAAGAAGACGTGGAGTTTGCGGATCGCACCGAGTTGAAAAACCTATTGCTTAAAATTCACAAGCTTGTAGATGGGCTCATGGAAAGCTTTCGTGTGGGAAATGTGCTTAAGAATGGTGTTCCCGTAGTCATTGCAGGGAAACCAAATGCTGGAAAAAGCACCTTGCTCAATCTGCTGGTAAAAGATGAACGTGCCATTGTGAGTGACATTGCAGGAACCACGCGCGATGCTATTGAGGAAGAAATTGTAATAGACGGTATTGTGTTTCGCTTTGTAGACACCGCGGGCATTCGAGAAACAACAGACACCATTGAAGCTATTGGGGTAAAGAAAACCCTAGAGAAAATGCAGAGTGCAGCTATTGTTGTGTACCTCTTTGATGTGAATGAGATGGATGCAAAAGCAGTTGAAAAGGTGGTAGAAGAATTTGCTACAAGTTTAGTATCTACAAAAGGCCATTTGATCTTGGTAGGAAACAAAACAGAAGGTCATAACCCCACAAGTTTACATGCCCATTTCCAAGAGCTCAACCCTACTCCACTTTTCATTTCTGCCAAAACAAATCATGGTGTAGAAGACATGAAGAGGTCTATGGTCAATTATTTGATTCACCAAAGACCTGCGGGAGAAGACACCGTGGTAAGCAACCAACGTCATTACCACAGCTTAAGCAAAGCAAACGATTCTTTACTCAATGCTTTCAATGGCTTGGGCAATGCTACTCCATCAGATTTAATTGCAGCAGATGTACGTCAATCGCTCTTTTATTTGGGACAAATTACGGGAGAAGTAGGCACTGAAGATTTGCTTGATCACATTTTTGCTAATTTTTGTATTGGGAAATAAATCACCAAACCCCAGAAACTTCAAGACCAGAATTATAAGCCTTACCAACGTAGATATTTTGTTGAGAACCTTGATGTTTAAGCGTCATGTTCAAACACGCATTTAAAGATTCTTGAACCAAACCATTCATACCTAGAAGCGTGGGAGTTTTTAAAGCGACCGCTTTGCTTATTTCCGTTTCTATAGAAAGTTCGAATCGTTTGTTTTTAAAAAGTAAAACAAGCTTTCCGTTTTGGCGAACCACCAATTTGGAGAAATTGTAGGACGAAAACAGGTAATGTTCCTCTTTAAGCATGAAAGAAGCTGGGTAACCTAGTACTTCCTTTCCCAAGATTTTCATTCGAGCTATGGCCACAGAAACAGTCGCACTTCCAGAACTGAAATGGCTAGACTGCAACCAGATGTGAGCCTTAGGAAAAGACCTTCCCCAATCCTTTTCAACATAACCTTTCCCTGTTTGAAACGCATGTGTCTTTCCCTCTAAATTGATTTACCCTTTAACCGTATTGCTTAAACTTACAATGCTATGGTTGCACTCTAAAAAAGGAAAATAACTTAAGGGCCCCATAATATTAGGAGCCAAGATTGACTTTTGCCAAGAAACATGATCTGAGAAAAAAAGCTCTCCTTTTAGGCTTGGCAGATCCAGATAAACGTGATTTTTAGTGAACGAATTCTTCCCTAGTTGAAACGAAAACGCTTTTCGCTCAGATAGAAACTGCTCATAGTCGAATCTAAAATACAGTGTTTTATGAGTCTGTCCGTCTACAAATTGAATGAATGCAGTCTTTTCCATGGTTCCGAGAGAAACACCTACTATGAGAGCAAAAGCATGATGGTGCTCATTCTCAAATTTATAGTACCAGCCTTCAAAGAACTCACTTTCTTTAAAACCCCATGATAACGCTCTGGATACCAAATATTACGTAGAGAATGGATTGGATTAAGCATTGCGTGAATGGTCAGCTTTCATAGTATCAACCTGATTTCTCTCTTCTTGTTCAATTATCCTTCTGAAAAAGGCTTGATTTCTTCAACAAAAAGATACTTCCAGTTTTCCGCTAGGGAAAATCTCTAGAGAAATGGAAGCGCCAAAGCTACAACCTACACTCATTCACCATTGGTCCAAAATCAATCTTTTCTGCTTACTTGAGACCCTCTTTATAAATGTGTGTTTTTTATTGAAAGTACCAGTATTTTCTTCGAATTGCAGACCAGTCATTGTCTCTTTCTTGTGTAATTTCGAGCGTTCAAAAAACCAACTCAATCAACTTACTTCTTAATGAACAACCTACGATTTACAAACATCCTCCTCCTCGTTATAGCCATTCCTATTGTTTTGTTCGGACTTAAAATGCTGGACTTCATTTTTGTTCCATTGGTGTTCGCCATGTTCATCACTTTGCTCTTTATTCCAGGATTGAGAAAACTAAAACGCAACGGTTTTCCGAAGGCAATTCGTGCAGCAATAGCCCTGCTTGTGATTATGATCGGAATATCCGGACTTTATTTCTTATTGCAACTGACTAGCCAAGAGATTTTCGAAACAAAAGAGGCATTCGCAGATCGGCTATTGATTCGCATTTCTGAGTTAGATTCCTTCTTAAAAGATAGCCTTGGCTTTTCGCCAGTAAGCAATTTCAACTACCAAACAGAACTTCAGAAAGACTGGTTCATCAACTACGTAAAGTCTGCTTCTTTGTTTTTAGTGGGAGCCATACCACAAATTCTCACCACCCTCTTTTTCGTAGTACTGCTCTTGCTTGAATCTTTCGATTTTGAAAAAATGATGAACAGCACTATCCTCAAAAAACGTCATGCCTCTATTAAAGCTTTCAACAGAATAGAAAAAGACATTGTTACATTTCTACAAGTCAAGTTCTTGGTAAGTTTCGGAACGGGAATAGGAACAGGACTTTTCTGTTACGCATTTGACATCAGTTTTCCTATTTTCTGGGGACTTTTTGCCTTCATCATCAACTTTGTGCAGATGATTGGTTCCTTCATCACCATCATCTTGTGCTCGCTGTTCGCTTTCGTGGAATTGGAGTTAAGCATGAAGCTATTGTATTTCATTATGAGTATCTCAGGCGTACAAGTGGTTTTCGGATCTATTTTGGAACCTGTTTTCATGGGTAAATCTTTCTCTATCAACATCATCACCGTTTTAGTGATGCTCATGTTCTGGGGCTTCATTTGGGGAATACCGGGTATGATCTTATCCATTCCATTAACGGTGTTCACCAAGGTGATTTTAGAACAATACAATCGCACAAAACCCATTGCTCAATTGATGCAGTAATCAAGTGAAAAGAAATACTCTTTTGCACCAAAAGCTTACCTTGCACGAGCAAGTAAACCGAATAGAATTATGAAAAAGAATATGGGAACTGCGGATAAAATTATCCGAATTGTAGTGGCAATAATTGTAGCCGCTTTGTACATTACAGAAACTGTAACAGGTGTTTTAGGCATTGTGTTACTCGTAGCAGGTGGAATTTTCTTGGCAACTAGCCTTGTGAACTTTTGTCCGCTCTATACCATCTTTGGAATGAGCACCTGCAAAGTGAAACCTGCTGAGTGATTGCGGATAGAAAAGCATGAATTTAAAAGGCTTCCAATTTGAGGCCTTTTTTGTTTGTTGCAATATGACAATCTCTTTTGGTCACTTTCCTTTTTTCGCTTGAGCAAAGCTCAGCCTCAAAAAAGACAGCAAAAGAACAAGTAATGAATTGAACGGGATTGACTCCCTGATGGTCGTCCTTCCCTTTGAGGGATGGCTTCAGAAAAATAAATGCTACGCTGCGCTGCGCACTTTTTATACCCTTTCCTTTTTTCACTTGAGCAAAGCTCAGACTCAAAAAGAAGGGCATAAAAAAGGCTTTCGGAAAACCGAAAGCCTTTTATTTTTCTGGCGGAGAGTGAGGGATTCGAACCCACGGACCCGTGAAGGTCAATAGTTTTCAAGACTACCGCAATCGACCACTCTGCCAACTCTCCGCTGCGAAAGTACAACAGCTAGCGAAAAAGACAAGCATAAAAAATAGCTGAATTGGAAAAAAATAATTCCCGCCCTTTTGCTACAAAAAGTTCAAGGTTCTAAGCAATTGATTCCTAGCTAAAAGGGGTTCGTAGCCCAAACAGTCAGCTCTGGTATAAAACCTCGATTATCCATTTCTAATGCGGAAATAATGGCGTCACTAATCTCTTTCGGAGTCAATTTCTTGTCTTCCGTGGCGCGTTCAGTGCGGTCTTCTTGTGCAAAAGCTGTTGGCACTTCACTTGGGTTCACTAACACCACTCGTACATTATGCGGCCTCAACTCTGCTTGCCAGCTTTGGGTCATTCCACGCAAGGCAAACTTGCTAGATGCATAGCTAGATCCTCTTGCAAAGCCTTTCAATGCCGCTGTACTGCCAATGTTTACAATGGTTCCCGACTTTTGCTTTTTCATGCGTTCTGCCGCTTGTGCCCCCATAAGAGCTGCTCCAAAAACATTCACTTGAAAGAGATTCAACATGTTTTCTCGCTTCAAATCTTCTACTAAATCCCAAGTATCTCCTACTCCTGCATTGTTTACCAAACAGTCTATTCTGCCATACTTTTCATCAATTTCTTGAAAGGTCTTAGCAATGTCATCATCGTTCGCAACATCTGCATGAATTGCATGAACTCCCAATGTTCTTCCAACGTTTGCGAGCTTTTCTTTATTTCTACCAGTAATGATTACTCTAGAACCAGCTTCTTTCAAACGTGCTGCTAAATCTTTCCCCAAACCAGAGCTTCCTCCAGTGATTAATACTACTGCATTTTTTAATTTCATAATCTTTGTTTCTTTTCTGCTAACAACTTATGGATTTAATGGTTTTATTCGTGTTGATTGGTAGCTCCTAAATAAGGTAATTTTGAAGTGATGAAAAGACTGGTAACACTTATTGGCTTGCTCTATTTCTGTGTAGGTCTAGCTCAAGAGAAAATACAAGAGAATAGAATTGAAGGTCAGTACACCATTAACACCTT
>CBFHSD010000034.1:3787-24594 GCA_965658375.1 Salibacteraceae bacterium | reverse complement strand
TGTAATCGGGGTAGGTCCACCACTGTTGGCTGTACTCGGTGTTCATGCTTTCGGGCGAACCTTCATTCTGCAAGAAAGTGGCTGGCGTGCGCGAAGTCGCCACAAAAGCAGAATCTATCAACTGCTCTCCTTTCCAATTTCCGTAGTTGAGGTAGAGCACTCCAAAACGCGCAAAATCGCGTGCGTTTGAATTGAAGCAGCAAAAGGCTTTCTCATCTCCCTCTTCTCCATCTAAGCTCCACAAGGCGTGATGTTCGGCTCCCATGGGTTCCCACAGGGCTTTTGAAGTATATTCGCTGATGGTCATACCTGTAGCTTTGCTCACAATAAAAGATAGCAATTGCGTTTCTCCACTTTGGTAGCTAAACACTTTTCCCGGTGCACGATCGGGTGAGTAGCGTTCATTCAATTCTCGCAAATCTTCTCCGTAATTGGCTCTGGCTGGGTAGGCCAAAGGGTTCAAGTAATCTTCATCAAAATTGATTCCTCCAGACATGTCTAAGAGATCTTTAATGGTGATGGGCCGTTCTACATACTCTTCTCCGTAACGTGGAAAAAAATCCGAAACGGGTTGGTTCACACCTTCAATATAGCCTTGCTCAATAGCTGCTCCTATGCATGCCGCTACAATGCTTTTGGCCATTGAAAAAGAGTTGGATCGACTAGAATCTGAATAGCCGTCCCAATAACTTTCGTAAATCACAGAATCATGCTGTATGACCACATAGGCCACACTCTGGTATTCTTCATGAGCAGTTTGTAATTCTGGTGCAATAGCTTTGCTATTGTAAGAAGCGCTATTTGGCCAAGGTTGCGGATCGCCAACGGCTACTTCTCGATTGTAAAAAGCGGGGTACTCATCTATACTGGGCCCCATACGCCCTTTAAAAACGGTCATTTTAAACACGGTGTAGAGGTAGTTATTGCCACTTAAAAGGATGTAGCCATTGCCTAAAACGAAGATGGCTAGAATGAACAAGAACAGGGATTTCAAAAACTTTTTCATGCTTTAAAAGTCTGCAAAAAGAAGTGAACATCAAAAGGCTTTCTATGCACAAAAAGAAACCCTCTCTATTCAATATCCAAATGCTCTTGGATAGAAAAATTTTGAAACTCCGTGTACCAACTCGACTCTGTTATGAATGGCAAGGCAATGGAACCAAAATCAAGCATCAACTCATACAACAAAGAGTCATTGAGTGTTTTTTGCTCTACAAATTGCCATGCTGGGTTAAGCGATTGAAAAATCATGAGAAAACCACACACAATAAATGCGGCTTTGGTGAAGCCAAAAAGGGCTCCCGCCAAACGGTTGGGCACTCCCAATGCCATGAGCTTTAGCGTTTTAGTAAGTAGTTTTGCCAAGAGGTGTACACCAAAAACAATGAGGATGAGGGTGAGGACAAAAGCGATAAGCGGCAAGTGGCTTTCGCTCACTTCTACATTTTCTGAGATAAACCCTTCTGTGTATTGCGAGAATTTAACGGCTCCGTAAATGCCACCTATCAATGCCACTAAGCTGGCAAGTTCAATGATTAAGCCGCGCTTAAAGCCTTTAAAGGCCATCCACACCAAAGGGATAATAATAACAATGTCTATTGCATTCACAGGATCAAAATAAACCGCTAATTGCCACTTTGAAGTGCTCAAGGTTGTACTTTTGTAAACATATGAGCGTGAATAGCGATAGCTCTTTTGAGCAAGAGTGGCAAGATGCAATGAAATTCTTTGAAAGCAAGTTTGGCGAAGGACTGGATATTGACTCTATTCTTTTTCTAATTGGCATGCAAGAATTGGGACATGGCGTACGAGAATTCTCGAAAGACGAGAAAATGGATGTGATGCACATTGCTGTTTGCTCGCTGCTAGAACCTTATGGTTATTGGGAATATCAAGGAAGAGACGAACAAGGCTGGCCACATTTTGAACGCAAAAAAAAGCTCCCGTTTTTAAAGGGAGCTGAACAAGATCGTTTGATGAAAGAGGCCATTGTTACTTACACTCGTAAAGAACAACTGTCTGCCTATTTATATCGCCCTCCAGCACAGTAATAAAGGTTTCTCCGCACAATGAGTCGCGGGTAATAATCATGGAAGTGTCTGGCAAAATGCCGAATATCTGCGTGTCTGCAGTCACCTTAAAAGAGGTAATCTTCATCACCGCTGGTAACGCAAACTCACTTCGAAATAAACCGGTAGAGTTTGTTCTTCCCGTGTCGCCAACAATACATGGTTGGGCAGGGTTAACGCTTGACTCACAAACTAAACTTACGTTCGCGTTTTGAATCACTTCTCCAGCTTCATTTACTGCGTAAATTTCTGCTATGGTTGGGTCATCATCGTCATTATTACATCCCACAAAAAGAGAGAGAACAGCCAAAACTGCTGCGCTTGCGCTATATCGTAAAGTTCTTTTCAAAATCTTCGCTTCAATCAGATTCAAATCAATTGCAATCGTACATGTACACTGTTTGCGTGTTTTGCTCATTGGCTTTCACGGCAATAAAAGACTCGCCACAAATAGAATCGTTGGTGATAATGATCTCAAAATCTGCATCTCCAGGAATACCAATAATGGTGGTATCGCTTTGAATCTTAGTAGCTGTTGTTAGAATAGTAATGGCTTCAGAAAAGCTGGTAGCATATTGCCCATTGGCATCAGTAAGTCCTTGTCTAAATACCGTGCATGGAATAGGCGGATCGTAGCTCGACTGGCATTCCATAATCACAGCGGCACCAGAAATAGGTTCGCCATCTTGGTTCACCACAGTAATTGTTGCATCGTACGTAGCTTCCTCTTCTTTGTTGCAAGAAGTAGCTAAAACCAAGAGGCTTGTGAAGGCAATGATGAGAGAAATCTGAAATTTCATACTAAAGTGTAATTTGAGGGGTTCAAAATAGCAATTATATTTCATGAATGTCAAGCCTTATTTTGTAAGCAAACCCTTGTTTTCCGTTTGTTTACTTGCCAGCATTTTCATCTTTACCCAGTTTGTTCCGCAAGAAACTCCCAAGCCAAGGGTAAAAATCAACACGCCTTACGGACCCATTCTGCTTGAATTGTACAATGAAACACCGCTGCACAGAGACAATTTCCTGGCCTTGGCAGATAGTGGTTTTTACGACAGTTTGCTCTTTCACAGGGTCATCAACCAATTTATGATTCAAGGCGGAGATCCACTTTCTAGAAACGCGGCTCCCAACAAAAAATTGGGTGCTGGAGGACCCGGTTACACCCTATCGGCAGAATTTACTCCCAGCTCCTTTCACAAAAGAGGAGCTTTGGCAGCGGCCAGAAAAGGCGATCGCCAAAACCCACAAAAAGCCAGTTCTGGATCTCAGTTTTACATTGTGCAAGGCATGGTGTTCACCCCAGAAAAATTGATGCAAGTACAAAAGCAACGCAAAATGAAAGCCGTTCAAGATGCTCTGCGTACCCGTTTGAGCGATCCCGAAAATTCTGAAGAACGCAATGCCCTGCTTCATGCACAGCAGTCTGGCGATCAAGCCCTTTACGATTCGCTCTTTGCAGAGGCACAAACTCACATTACGCTTGATTCATCGCGCTTTGTATTTTCTCAAGAACAAATAGAAGCCTACACCGCCATTGGGGGAAGCCCGCAGCTAGATGGTGACTACACTGTTTTTGGCGAGGTGCTAGAGGGCATGGACGTCATAGACAGTATTGCGCAAGTGGCGGTGAACCGACACAACAGGCCAATGGAAGATGTTTGGATGACCATTGAAGTGACACGCTAATAAAACCAAGAGAAACCTTAATTTTGCGCCTTCAATAAACGGACATGTTAGAAGATAAAATCAAATCATACCTCGATAGAATTGACGGCTTTGCCACAGATAGCAAAGAAGAACTGGAACAATTCAGAATTGAATTTTTAGGATCTAAGGGGAAGATTAAAGGCTTATTTGCTGATTTTAAAAACGTGCCCAACGAGCAAAAAAAGGCCTTTGGCCAACGCTTGAATGAGTTGAAGCAAAAGGCAGAAGGTAAACTTGGCGAGCTCAAATCCAAAATGGATAGCTCAGGCGCTGCCAACCTTGATGTGCCCGATTTAACGCGCCCTTCGGCACCTTATGAGTTGGGATCTCGCCACCCCATATCTATTGTGCGAAGAGAAATATTAGACATCTTCAACCGCATTGGTTTTACCGTGGCAGAGGGTCCAGAAATTGAAGACGATTGGCACAACTTTACCGCTTTGAACTTTCCGCCAGAGCACCCTGCCAGAGACATGCAAGACACCTTTTTTGTACGCGACTCCGAAGGTGAATTGGCCTTAAGAACGCACACTTCTTCTGTTCAGGTGCGGGTAATGGAAAACCAAGAACCACCTATTCGCATTACGGCTCCGGGCCGTGTGTTTAGAAACGAAGCCATTTCTGCGCGTTCGCACTGTATTTTTCACCAAATAGAAGGTTTGTACATAGACAAGGATGTGTCTTTTGCCGACTTGAAGCAAACGCTTTTGTATTTCGCTAAAGAGTTTTTTGGGAAATCTAAAATCCGTTTGCGCCCTTCTTACTTTCCGTTTACCGAGCCCAGCGCAGAGGTAGATGTGTATTGGGGCTTGAAAAACGAAACCGATTACCGCATTACCAAAGGAACCGGCTGGCTAGAGATTATGGGTTGCGGAATGGTAGATCCCAATGTGTTGAAGAACTGCAACATTGATCCTGATTTGTATTCGGGTTACGCCTTTGGAATGGGCATTGAGCGCATTGCCATGCTCCGCTACGGAGTAGATGACATCCGTTATTTCTTTGAAAACGATGTGCGTTTCTTAAACCAGTTTAAAGCGGCTTATTAAGCCAAGTTTCCTAAACTCTTTGCGCAGGCTTATCTATTATTTTCTCCCCGTTTACGAATTGTAAAGGGAACTTTTGTTTATGTCATTTTATCTCCTTGAAATAACACGCACCAGCCGGAACTTGGGTTGAACAGTGATACAAACACTTTATACATACTGAGTCACACACCGAACCAGACACCATGACGTAAACTGAGCCGTACACTGAGCGGAGCCGAAGTGGGAGTGGATTTTATCTTTTGTACAATGTTACTTCGACTCTTCTCAGCAAGCGAATTAAATCAATGCGGTAGGTGAATATTCAGAAACAAGAATGGCCCGTGAACCTTTCTCCCTCTCCTTCGCTTACTTTTGCACATCAATTTTAGAAAATGGCAAAGCAAAAGCATATCCCAACACCACCAAAAGCAAGGCAAATTCCTTATGAACACCGCATGCATGGCGATGTGCGCCAAGACCCATACTACTGGCTCAAAGAGCGAGAAGACCAAGAGGTGGTTGACTACCTCAACGCAGAGAATGACTACACCACCTCCATGCTTAAGCCAACAGAAAAGTTCCAAGAAGATCTTTTTCAAGAAATCAAAAGCCGCATCAAAGAAGACGATCAAAGTGTTCCCTATTTGCGCGATGGATATTACTACTACACCCGCTTTGAACAAGGAAAAGAATACCCCATCATCTGTAGAAAAAAAGGATCGCTCGAAGCTGATGAGCAGGTACTCTTAGATGTAAATGAACTTGCCAAAGGACACGATTATTACAAGGTAGGCGGCATGAGTCTAAGTCCCAATGACGAGTGGTTGGCCTTTGGTGAAGATACCGTGAGCAGACGCATCTACACCATTCGCTTCAAGAATCTAAAAACTGGCGAAATCATAGAAAACAAGATAGAAAACACCACTGGTGGCGTTGCTTGGGCCAATGATTCTCACACCCTGTTTTACACCCAAAAAGACGAAACCCTTCGCCCACATAAAATCTACAAACACAAGTTTGGCGAAGCACAGGAGAAAGATGTGCTCATTTTTGTAGAGGAAGATGAAACCTTTGCCTGTGCCGTTTTTAGAAGCAAGTCAAAGCAATACATTTTCATAGGCTCAAACGCAACACTCACCACCGAGTTTCGCTACATTTCTGCCGATGCTCCAGATGAAGACTTTGTAGTTTTTCAAGAGAGAACACGAGGCATTGAATACTCTGTAGCCCATTACAAAGAGCACTTTTACATCATCACCAACCACGAAGCACAAAACTTTAGGTTGATGAAAACCAGCCTGGATCAAACGGCTTTGGAACATTGGGAAGAGGTGATTGCTCACCGCGAAGACACCTTGCTAGAAGACCTTGAGATCTTTGCCAATCACCTGGTGTTGGTAGAGCGCAGAAACGCCCTCACCCACATTCGCATTCAACGTTGGGATGGCTCTAAAGACGAGTATCTTCCTTTTGATGATCCCGCATATGTGGCTTATTTGGGAACCAACCTCGATTACGAAAACGAATGGTTGCGCTTTGGGTACACATCCCTTACCAGACCATCTTCGGTGTATGAGTACAACATGGAAAGCGGAGAACGCAGGTTGCTGAAACAGCAAGAAGTAGTAGGCGGCTATGATGAAAGCGCCTACACCAGCGAACGCATTTTTGTTGAAGGTCATGACGGCGCGGCCATTCCTATGAGTTTGGTATACAAAAAAGACCTAAAAACAGACGGGGAGAACCCTGCACTTCTCTACGGTTACGGCTCGTATGGTATTTCAATGGATCCCACATTTAGCACCACCAGATTGAGCATGTTAGACCGCGGTTTTGTTTACGCCATTGCCCACATTAGAGGAGGCGAAGAACTTGGAAGAGCTTGGTATGACAACGGCAAGCTCTTGACCAAACAAAACACATTTGCCGATTTTATTTCTTGTGGCGAATACCTATTGCAACATAAATACACCACAAAAGGGCACCTTTATGCCATGGGTGGCAGCGCAGGCGGCATGTTGATGGGTACCGTTATCAACCAACGCCCAGATTTATGGAATGGGGTAATAGCCGCAGTGCCTTTTGTAGATGTGGTTACCACCATGTTAGATGACACCATTCCATTAACTACAGGCGAATATGACGAATGGGGGAACCCGAATGAAGAGGCCTACTACCAGTATATGAAAAGCTACTCGCCCTATGATAATGTCAGCAACCAAGTATATCCAAATTTACTGGTAACTACGGGTTTGCATGATTCTCAAGTACAGTATTGGGAACCTGCCAAATGGGTGGCAAGCCTGAGAGAACAAGGTCAAAACCCGAATTTGGTCTTGCTGCATACCAATATGACAACGGGGCATGGTGGCGCTTCTGGAAGGTTTGAATCTTTGAAAGAAACAGCCATGGAATTTGCCTTTCTCTTTATGTTAGAAGGCATTACGGCTTAAGCGGCTTTTTGAAGAAGCCTTGCGTTTAATGTGCCGAGCTTTTTGGGCAATTGCCAAGCGCATCAGTTCTTTTACAGCCTGTTCTGCATTGTCTGGAAAAGAAACATCTATCGGTGCTTCTTCTGCAATCCAGGATTGAATGTGTGGAATGGCTTCATGGTTCAACATATCCAGTGTAGGAACTCCGAGCTCGCGCAAACTTTCTGCGTTCAGCTGCTGCTCGTATTGGTTCGCCATAGGAATAACCATGAGCTTTTTGTCCCAAAATAATGCTTCTGCTGGCGTTTCAAAACCTGCTCCGCAAAGAACGCCATCTGCCGTGCGCATACTTTCTACAAAGGCAGCGCTATTCACTGGGCGAACCCACACATTTGCATGGCGCTCTTCTGTTTTGTTGTGCTTGGAAAACACTTGCCACTCTGCTGGTATTTGTTGCAAAATCTCAACCAATGTCTCTGACGAATATGCTGGTAAATACACAGTGTAATGTCCGCATTTCTCAGGTTTCAGCGCCCGAATCTCATCGCGTACAATGGGTGTTTGGGTATGTGCATCATAAGCTGTAAAATGAAAACCAATTCCAGCTTTAGTGGGTGCGTAATGCTTAAGGATAAATTCGCCTAGTAGGTCTTTTTTAGCTGTACGTGGTGCTTTTGGATGCAGCACCGCACGTTGATGACTAAAGCCCAAGCAGGGTTTATTTCCCCATTTTGACTTCCATGCTACAATAGGCTCAAAATCATTGATGATAAAATCGTAATTGTTCAGGTTTATGGTTCGCCAATCTTTAATCAAGTGTAAAAGTTTGATAGAACGCAGTGTTTGAGGAATAGAAACTCCGCCATTTTTCCCAAAAACAAAACCCAATCCATGAAATTTATAGGCGATGGGAAAGCCTAAGTCAATCTCTACTTGAGATCCCGAAACCAGCACATCTACTTCTGCATAGCGCGCTATAATGGGCACCAAGGTGCGCGCTCTGGCCAAATGTCCGTTGCCCGTTCCTTGTACTGCATACAATACCTTCATTTACTTTGTGACTCTTAGCATATTGAACTCGTCTAACATCTGCTTGAACAAGTGCTCGGTTTCCAGCTCCAGATCTTCTTCTGGATCTTGCTGCAATCTAGCTTTTCCAAATGCTTCTTCGTATTTAAAGATGGACCATTCTCCATTATCGTATTCTAAAGCCGTCAGGTTCTCTATCCAATCGCCTGAATTTAAATATATTACTTGACCAGTACCGTTGTCTATTGTTCGCTTTTGGGGTTGGTGTATGTGCCCGCAAATCACGTATTCATAGCCATTGTGAATGGCAATATGCGCAGCGGTTTGTTCAAAATCATCAATGAATTTCAGTGCGCCTTTTACGCTGTTCTTAATTTTTTTAGAAAGGGAAATCCGCCCTCTTTTCAAGATGTTCTCACTTACCCAATTGCAAAAGTTGTTGATGAGTATAAGAGAATCGTAACCTACTGCTCCCATCTTGGCCAACCATTTAGAGTGCTGCATGGTCACATCAAACACATCTCCGTGGAAGATCCAAGCCTGTTCTTTGCCTAGCTCTAGGAGCATCTTATTTTGTACAGTAAAAGAACCCATTCTAAAGCCAACAAACCTGCGCAGCATTTCATCGTGGTTTCCTGTAATATAGGTCACTTTTACGCCATCCATTACCCAATTGAGCACTTGCTTTATCACTTTTACGTGTGCCTTTGGAAAAAAACGTTTGTTGAATTGCCAAATATCAATGATGTCGCCATTCAAAATCACCTCTTTTGGTTGGATGCTTTTCATATAGGCCACCAACTCTTTGGCTCGAGAGCCATATGTACCCAAATGCACATCTGAAATGACCACCACGTCTACAGGTCTCCGATCTTTTTTCTTCATCTTTTTTGTGTGTTCATTGGGAGAGGCATCCTTTGGCGGTAGAACACCGCTGAGCTGAAAGAAAGGATATAGGTAATTAAATACAATCTCCCTAGGTTTGAACAAAAATGAGTACTGCAGTCAATACCATGATGAACAGGGGGTTAGGAAATGGTTATAAAGAGGGTAGCCAATCTTTACTTAGTGTTACCAACTGCTTAAAATACACCCAAAACTCTGGTTAACAATTGGTGTGTTTTTACAAAGAGATGAAATTATTCACTCCCTTTCAGCAACTTCTCAATATCCTTCAAAATATCTCCTGAAGGGCGTTTGGCATTGGCATCGGCTATATTGCCTTCTTGGTCAATTAAGATAAAGCGGGGAATGCCGCTGATCAAGTAATCTTTCGTGATTTGAGACCAACCATCTGCATACAATTGCATCCAAGAAAATTGGTGGGTATTGAGGTCGTTGATCCAAGCGTCTCTGTCTGTATCTACACTAATGCTGATGATGGCCACTTGCTCTTCATCAACGGCACGCACCAATTTTTTCAAGTGTGGCAATTCTTGCTTGCAAGGCCCACACCAAGTGGCCCACACATCTATATACACCACTTTTCCTCTAAAATCTTCCAGAGAAAATTCTGTTCCCGCAGAATCTGGATAGCTGAAACCAAATGCTGGTTTTCCTGCCAAAAGAGGTTCCCACTTGGCCACTTCTTCATTGATGCTCGCCTTCATGCCCTCATTGGTACATGCTTGTCCAAACACCTGCAACAGCGAATCGCTGTAATGCGGAGCATAATAGCTGATTTGCTGGTTCTGCACCAAATAATGCATGAAGTCTTTTACCTCTTGATCTTTGAAAGCGCTGTCTATCAAATGCACTTGGTATGCGTAATAATCTTCAGTTTCAGCATCTGGATGCAACTCTGACCATTCACTTGCGCGTGCGTTTTTCCACTGCTCTAAATAGCCTGTGTAGTAACTGTTCCCCAAAGCATCTGGATTCTCTAATCGCAAGGCTTTTTGCTTTTCTAAAAAAGCGGGACTTAAAGCTGGTAAAGAATCAAGGTAATAAGATCTGTAATAAGCATAACCATCTATCAATCGAGCGGTGAGGTAGTAATTGTCAATCCCTAAATTCTGATAAAAGTTTTGGTTGAAAGAGGGTTTGTTGGTCATGAGTTCTACCAATGACGTATCTAAGGATTTGCGCGTAGAATCTAACGCTGCCAAAAATTCATCTTCATACTTGCCAAACATTCTAGATCTGAAGCGCATGACATTTTGAGCGACCTCGCTATGTTCTTTATAAAACTGGTTGTACTTCTTGAGCGAACCCGTAAACACCACACTTTCTCTAAAGTTTGAGGCATCAAACTGCACATTTAGCGGTTTTCCCTTGACCATGAACACCGGAATGCGGTAACGTTCGTATTGAATGGTATAATATCCTTCTGGATAATCTTTATACAAAAACACGCGATTTGCGGTGTCAAACTTCAGGGTGTCGATGAAAAGTGTGTCTTGCTGTGCCTTTTCTACTGCATTTCTTGTTTTGTAAATCACTACTGTTGAGTCGCTTGTAGGGTTGAGCACCTGAACACCAAGCTTGATAAGGTTTTCTCCGGTATCTTTCTTTTCACATGAAAAAAGAAGGGCGCTAAGGGCTATTGCAAGGAAGAGTTTCATTTTCATAGGCCTCAAAAATAGCTTAAGATTTTTCTATCCTAAACACATCACTATTTTTGCGTGAAAGCAAGCACAATTATGGGAAGAGCATTTGAATACAGAAGAGCAGCAAAAGAAAAACGCTGGGCGTCTATGTCGCGCATATTTCCAAAACTGGCCAAAGCCATTACTGTGGCGGCTAAGGAAGGTGGTAGCGACCCAGATACCAACTCTAAATTGCGTACGGCTATTCAAAATGCGAAGGCTCAAAACATGCCCAAAGACAATATTACCAATGCCATTAAACGGGCAGAAGGTAAAGATGCGGCAAACTTTGCAGAGGTCAATTACGAAGGGAAAGGACCACATGGAGTGCTTGTTTTTGTTGAATGCGCTACCGACAACTCTACACGCACAGTGGCCAATGTAAAATCTTATTTCAATAAATCTGACGGAAGCCTAGTACCTACGGGATCTCTTGAATTTATGTTCAACAGAAAAGCTGTTTTTGAAATGGAAAAAACAGATGAGATGGACTTGGAAGAGCTGGAATTGGAGCTGATTGACGCTGGACTAGAAAGCATAGAAGAAGATGAGATGGAAGGAGAAGATCCAAACATGGTTGTGATTACAGCCGATTACACCGATTTTGGTTCGCTCAACGATGCTTTGGAAGCCAAGAAGTTTGATGTTAAAAAGGCGAACCTAAAACGCATCCCAACCTCTCCGGTAAACTTTACAGACGAACAACTTACAAACATTGAAAAACTGCTTGACAAATTGGATGAAGACGATGATGTGCAGGCAGTGTACACGAATATTGAGTAGTTAGATTTCAACAATACATCTGAAGCCCTGACATTTATCGTCAGGGCTTTTTTATTCCCACACTCAACTCTTCAAAATGTTGAACAGAGAAGAAATTTTGCCAAACATAGGCAACGCTAGAGCTTAGTCGTTCTTCTTATTTTAAACAGAAGAAAACCTCCAGAATTCTTCATGTCCTTTACCTTCGCTACCATGGAATCCAAAATAATCATCGCACTTATTGTCCTCTATCTTATTTCCTCAGGATATTCTTCCTATAGACTAATCACCTCTCCATTACTGGAACGAGCACAGAAAAAAATCAATCTCTATTTAGTCTGGCTTATCCCATTTTTTTGGTGCGGAATTGTGTTGTTTGTCTTGGATACAAAAATTCCAAAATCAAAAGGAAAAATGAAATTCAAAGACAACTGGAAACAGACCACTGGATTTGGTGGGGACTAAAAAAGCCCCAATATTGCTGTTGGAGCTTTTCTGTTTTAAATTCCCTTCTTTAATTGATGCTTGAGCCTACTAAATAGCCCGTTGCTCCCCCTAGTATACCAGCTACAAGCATTCCAACCCATTTCGGTTTGTATTCCATCACCATAAATTTTTCTGCTTTTCCAAGGCTTATCATGGTAATGTATTGGTGCAATTCACTTCTAAGATCTGCTTCTACAACAAATGAATAGCTGTGAGTAGCTTCGAAGAAATCGTAGTTAATTTTTACTAGTTGCTTACCGTCTTGAAAGTATGTCCATCCACTTCCATCAGATTGTTCTTCAATTATGATGTGATCTTCAGTTAATATGATTGCATGTTTCTTGAAAGTGGCTATTTCATTCCCTACCGAATCTTTCAATAAACTTCTGTTGAGCAAGAAATAGGAGTTTACTCCAGCCGATATTTGTCTGTCTTTATGATCTCTTATAAAAGTCATGACGGTATTCCCTGACAGATCTTTCAGCTCATACTTGGCCTTCTTATCATATCTTTTTGAGAAAGATGATTCATATTTCTGTTGTCCATAGATGCTCGAAAAACAAAACAACAGGGTAATAATTAGTGAGAACTTCATTGTGAAATAGTGTATTACTTGAATGGGCGTCTCAAATTAAATTAAAAATTACTTATCACTGAAAACAGGTATAAACACATCCCTATTATTAGTGCTATGAATCTTACAAAAAAAGCCCCAACATTGCTGTTGGAGCTTTTTCTGTTTCAATGTATAGGATTATTTCTCCTTCAAATTCAGTTGAATTTCCAATTCATCAAATTGCGTTGCGTCAATAGGACTTGGAGAATCAATCATCACGTCTCTACCCGAGTTATTTTTTGGGAAGGCAATGAAATCACGTATGTTTTCTTGTCCGGCTGCTACGGCTGCCATGCGGTCAAAACCAAAAGCAATGCCGCCATGTGGTGGAGCTCCAAACTCAAAGGCGTTCATCAAGAAACCAAATTGGTTTTGTGCTTCCTCATCACTAAACCCAAGCAAAGAGAACATGCGTTTTTGAAGTGTTTTGTCGTGAATACGGATAGAACCTCCACCTAATTCAACACCATTCACTACCATGTCGTAAGCATTGGCTCTTACTTCTCCGGGTGCAGTTTCCATCTTTTCAATGTCTTCTGCCTTAGGTGATGTAAAAGGGTGGTGCATGGCATGGTAACGTTGAGTGTCTTCATCCCACTCGAGTAAAGGGAAGTCCAGTACCCAAAGTGGTGCAAAACCACCATCTCTCAAGCCTAGACGGTTTCCCATTTCCAAGCGCAATTCATTCAATTGTTTGCGTGTTGCATCAGTCTCACCACTCAATACCAACATCAAATCGCCCGGTTTTGCGCCAGCTCGTTCGCCCCAAGCTTTTAAATCTTCTTGGCTGTAGAATTTATCTACGGCAGATTTAATGCTGCCATCTTCGTTGAATTTGATCCACACCATGCCTTTGGCACCAATCTGTGGGCGCTTCATCCAATCGGTGAGTTTATCGAGGTCTTTTCTAGAATATGTAGCGCATCCAGGAGCGCAAATACCCACTACCAACTCTGCACTGTCAAACACTTTAAAACCTTTGTTTTGAGCAAGGTCGTTGAGTTCTGCAAACTGCATCCCAAAACGAATATCTGGTTTATCGCTTCCATACAGGCGCATCGCGTCAGCATACGTCATGCGTTTGAATTCTGGAAGCTCAATATTGATTACCTCCTTGTAGAGGTGCTTGGCCAAACCGCCAAAAGTTTGCAAGATATCTTCTTGATCTACAAAGCTCATTTCGCAGTCAATCTGCGTAAATTCAGGCTGGCGATCTTGACGTAAATCTTCGTCTCTAAAACAACGCACTATTTGAAAATAGCGGTCGTACCCAGAAACCATCAAGAGCTGTTTAAAGGTTTGAGGCGACTGTGGCAAGGCGTAAAATTCACCTGGATTCATGCGGCTAGGAACCACAAAATCGCGTGCGCCTTCTGGTGTAGACTTAATGAGGTAAGGTGTTTCAATTTCCATAAAGTCTTGGCTATCTAGAAACTTTCGTGTTTCTAAAGCCAGCTTATGACGTACCACCATGTTTTTCTTGAGCGGATTTCTACGAAGGTCGAGGTAGCGGTACTTCATTCTCAATTCCTCTCCCCCATCGGTATCATCTTCAATGGTAAAAGGAGGCGTTTTAGAAGTGTTCAAGACTTTTAATCCTGTCACTTTAATTTCTACCTCTCCTGTTGGCAGGTTCTTGTTCTTAGAGCTGCGCTCAATCACTTCACCTTCAGCTTGTACCACAAACTCACGGCCCAACTTACGGGCTTCTGCCAATAGGCCTTCATTCCACTCATCGTTAAAGGCCAACTGCGTTATTCCATAACGGTCTCTTAGATCAAGGAAAGTCATGCCTCCTAAATCTCTACTGCGTTGTACCCAGCCAGAAAGTTTAACGGTTGTACCTACATCGGCAATGCGCAATGCGCCACAGGTGTGCGTTCTATACATGCTTACAAAATTTGCCGCGAAGATAATGAGATGCGAGGGAGTAGAAGTTTGTTAATCCACAAGTTTGTCCATCTCCATAGCCAAAGCAAAATCTTTTGGGGTAATCCCTCCGGCATCGTGGGTAGAAAGGCTCACTTCTACGGTATTGTAAACGTTGCTCCAATTGGGGTGATGGTTGAGGTGTTCTGCCACCAAAGCCACGCTTGTCATGAAAGAAAAGGCTTCTACAAAATTGGAGAAGCTAAAGGTGCGTTGCAGGGTAATGCCTTCATGTTTCCAATCTGGATGAAGAGTAGCCATTGCTGAAGTTATTTCTGATGCATTCATTGCTGGAGCTTTGCACCAAAGATAGTACAGGCAACAAAGCACAAAAAAAACCTACTTGCGCAGAGGTTCTTTAAGAATATTTCTTCTATTATTTAGCTCATAATCGCCTTTACACCAGGCAATTCTTTTCCTTCAATCAATTCTAGTAAGGCACCTCCACCAGTAGATACGTAGCTTACATCGTTTGCGAGGTTGAACTTGTTTACAGCGGCTACAGAATCGCCACCGCCTACTAAAGAGTAGGCGCCATTTTTAGTGCTCGCAGCTACAGCTAATGCTGCTTCTTTGGTTCCTTTGCTAAAGTTTTCGAATTCAAACACGCCCATTGGTCCGTTCCACAAAATGGTCTTGGAATTCATGATGCATTGTTTGTAATTCTCAATGGTTTTATGACCAATGTCCATTCCCATCCAACCATCAGGTATGTTCATCGCATCTGTCAACTCGCGATTTGCATCATTGCTAAAGCTATCCGCGTTGATGCTGTCTACAGGCAAGTGTATTTCAACACCTTGCTCTTTTGCTTTTTTCAATACTTCTATTGCCGTATTCAAGTAATCATCTTCACACAAAGAGTTTCCTATGTTTCCGCCTTGTGCTTTGGCAAAAGTGTAGGCCATTCCACCGCCAATAATGATGTGATCTGCCTTGGGAAGAAGGTTCTCTATGATGCCTATTTTAGATGACACTTTGGCTCCACCAATGATGGCTGTTGTTGGCTTTTCTGCTTCATTCATGAGCTTTTGAACACTCTGCAACTCACCCGCCATCACATATCCAAAGCATTTACTTCCACTAAAGTATTCTGCAATAACTGCGGTAGACGCATGTGCTCTGTGAGCGGTTCCAAAGGCATCGTTTACATAAATGTCTCCATGCTTAGTAAGCTTTTGTGCAAAGGCTAGATCTCCTGCTTTCTCTTCTTTGTAAAAGCGAAGGTTCTCTAGTAGAAGCACTTCTCCTGACTTCAAGTTTTCACTACTTTCAAAAGCACTACTTCCGATACAATCGCCTCCAAAATTGACCTCTGTTTCAAGCAATTGACTCAAGGGTTGAACCAAATGATACAAAGAGAATTTCTCTTCTGGACCGTTCTTTGGCCTCCCTAGGTGCGACATTAAAACAACCGAACCTCCTTGGTTTAAAATGGCTTTGATGGTTGGTAAAGCTGCACGCATGCGGGTATCATCTGTAACTTGAAAATCATTGTTCAAGGGAACGTTGAAATCCACTCGTATCAAGGCTTTTTTTCCAGCCCAATCAAAATTGTCAATTGTTGTCATTATCGCTTGGTTTGACTATGTTTAAGGTCACAAAGGTTTGCAATTCTATTGATTGTACAATGCTTTGGTTCACAAATAATAAGCAAGAAGTATGGATTGCCTTGGAATGTCGCATCCTTGAATTGTTTCATGCCAATTTACCTATGAGATTTTTATTGCTTCTACTCTTCTTTACGTTCAATCAAATTTTTGGTCAGTCTCCAGTATTCAACAACTCATTCAGCTTCTCAACTTCCTATGGTGCGGGTTTTTTTAGAGAAAATCAAGCCAAAGAGGTTTTGCTAAAGGTTGGTGAAGACACCTTGTATTACGCCTTTTTTGATTCAACGCTAGACCAAATTACCACACGTAAGCACCTAGAAAATAAGTTCATTAAAAAAACCTTCCCAAATGGGTGGACAGAAGAGACAAGCACAAGAAACTGGGGAAGTATAAATGAGCGTATTCTGAAAGACGATCAATGGAAAATTCGGCAAATGGAATCTTGGAATACCAGCTATTACAAGTGTTTGGAATACGATGCCTCGGGTTCACTCACAAACGAGTTTCTGCGTACCGAAGAAGGGCTGATTCAAAAAGCATATGAAGACAGAGTTTTGGTTTCGATGCATTCTGCTTTTGGAGATGAGTTGGTCTTGCTTTGGCGAGATAGTATTGAAGGGGCCGCTTACCAGTTTTCAATTCATAAAGACAAAGGCATAGACGTGTTTGATGAGGTAAAACGCTTGGATGGATCTTTCACGTACAAGCAAGATTGTAGAAACGGAGCAATCGATAAATGGCTCATGAGCGGAAGCGATACAAGCTACTATACAGAGCACATTACAAACAACAGCACTTCATACAAATGGTCTCAACTACGAGGTGTTACCTCTCTAGATTCTGCCAATGGAAAAGTGAGTTTTAGCACTCCAACCAACTATGGCAGAATAAAGCAAGAATTTGAAGGCCAAAAGAAGGTTTACGAAGAAAAGACCTATTTTCAATACGGTCATGTGGGTTCTGCGCGAACCAAACGAACGGAATACAAGATGTTGAAGAATGGAAACGAATACCATAAAATTGAGCTATTTCACCCAGGCGATGCAGCCGCATACTATTATGCGCATTACGATGGTGACTCCAACCAGGTTATGGAAATCAAAACCAGTTTTTACGATGACGGCTTCATCAAAAAAGAAGTGGTAAAATCTTACGGCAAAAAGCACCGCGTTCACAAAAGGCCAAATCCAAACCCGAAAAAGTTTCGGCTTTTTAAAAAGAATGAACTGCTCATTGAGCCAGTAATGCCCTATTTACCTCATGTTTATTATGATTATTTGGAAGAAGAGAAAATCATTGCAAGCTTCTGGTACCGATGGTATCCGGTCATCGATTCTTTTCCCGAACCGTTTCTAGAAGAGTTGCTCTACTTTCAAAAAAGCGACAGTGTTTTGATGTGGACAGACCTAAGAAAGCAGTACACTTACCTCACCAATGCTCAGGCTGTAATTGAGTTGAATCTTGATTCCAACCACTCCTTTTCTAGCTTCAAGTCAAGAGATTTTAATGATTCCCACCCACATGATTCTGCGGGTTACCAGCAAGTTCAAAAAACACGAGATTGGCTACAAGGTGCCACACCCAAATATGGAATGAATGCCACCATTCGCGTGAATAAAGAAACACCCCAAACCCAGCATGTAAAAGACATTCTTTTACCCATGCGTTTACGATGGGAAGCCGCAAGAAAAGTGAACGAACGCAAGCTGATTGCCAAATAAAAGAGGCCTTTATTACAAGCGCTTATACTACATTTGGGCGCATGCATTGGAATGATGTCATCGGGCAAGAGTCCCTTAAAAAATTGCTTCAGCACCGCATCGAAAACGATCGCATTGCACACGCCCAACTCTTTGTTGGGAACCATGGCTACGGTACGCTTCCTTTGGCATTGGCGTATGTAAGAGGCATCATCACTCATGAGCATCAAAACCCAGAAAATGCGCACCTTAAGCTTGATAAGCTGGTTCACCCAGATGTGCATTTTGCCTACCCTGTAAGCACCACACCTAAAGTTTCTTCAAAACCTTTATCTGCCAATTTTATAGAAGATTGGAGAAAATTTGTGCAGCTCAACCCTTACGGAAGTTCTTACGATTGGATGCAGCATTTAGGCATTGAGAAAAAAATGGGAATTATCAACGTGCACCAAAGCACAGAGATTGTAAAGTCGCTCACTTTAAAAAGTTTCGAGAACGGCTATAAAATTATGTTGATCTGGATGCTGGATAAAATGAATGCATCTACCGCAAACAAACTACTCAAACTACTGGAAGAACCACCTGAAAAAACGGTATTTATCATGGTAGCGGAAAGCACAGATCAGCTCTTAAGCACCATTCTTTCGCGTTCGCAAATCATACAGGTTCACCCAATAAATAGAAAAATACTGGCCGAAGAACTCAGCAAGCGAAAACATATTAGTATTGAGCACGCCACCACCCTAGCACAGCTTTCTGAAGGAAATTACCATGAAGCACTTCACCTCTTGAAGGCAGAAAAGCAAGAAGATTTTAACCAAACACAATTCATGCTTTGGATGCGCTTATGCTACACCAAAAAATATTTCGAATTACTGAAATGGGTAGATGGCATTGCGCGCTTGGGAAGAGAAAGTCAACAGAACTTTTTAAAGTACGCACTACACATTTTCAGAGAGAGCCTCATGAGCAATTACGGAACTCCAGAAATGGTACACCTTACCAATAGCGAACATGATTTTGTGGCCAAGTTTAAACCCTTCATCAACAGTGCAAATGCATTGGAGCTCAACAGTATTTTTGATGAAGCCATTTACCATGTAGAACGCAATGTACACCCAAAAGCCATTTTTCTAGACCTCTCTCTTCAGCTCATGAAATTGGTAAGAATGAAGCCCAAATCATAAGGTTTTTTAAATTGGCAGATTGTACGCACCAAAGCGTTAATTTTGGCGTTTACGCAAAAACCTCTCTCTCTTGATGCAAATCAAGCAGAGATAAATTAGAAAGTGAAGTATGGGATGTGGAAATTGTTCTAGTGGAGGTTGCGGAACAGGTGAGAAAGTAGCCGGATGCGGCAAAAATGGATATTGTGAAACTGGTGGATGTGGCAAGCTAGAAGTCTTTGACTGGCTAGCGGGCATGCAACTACCCACTGGCACCAAAGCCATAGATGTTGTTGAAGTGAGCTTCAAAAGCACGAGAAAAGAGTTTTATCACCTGCCCAGCAACCTAGAAGTATATCAAGGAGAAGCCGTAATAGTAGAGGCACAATCAGGATATGATATCGGTAAAGTTTCATTGAGTGGCGAATTGGTTCGCCTGCAAATGCAACGTAGACAAGCCGATTCTCGCAGCAAAGACTTAAGAAAGGTTCTGAGAAAACCCGATCAAGAAGCGGTTGAAAAATGGCAAGCTGCCAGAGATAAAGAAGAAGAAACTATGTTGGCTGCTCGAAAAATAGCAAGTAAACTCAATCTTCAAATGAAAATTGGCGATGTTGAATACCAGGCAGACCAATCAAAGGCTACATTTTACTACACCGCAGATGATCGTGTAGATTTTAGAGAACTCATAAAATTACTGGCAGAGCAGTTTAAGGTGCGTGTTGACATGCGCCAAATTGGAGCACGTCAAGAAGCCGGTAGATTGGGTGGTATAGGCTCATGCGGTAGAGAACTTTGCTGTTCTACTTGGCTTACAGATTTTAGATCGGTAAGCACCTCTGCAGCTCGTTACCAACAGTTAGCCATTAACCCCATGAAGTTGGCAGGTCAATGCGGAAAACTGAAGTGTTGCCTCAACTTTGAGCTCGATTCTTACATGGACGCGCTCAAAGATTTCCCTAGACCAGACACCTCGTTGAAAACACGCGCGGGTAGAGCGCGCCACATGAAATCTGATATTTTTAAAGGATTGCTGTGGTACAATTTGGAAGAAGACCCTTCTAAATTCATCTGTTTAACCAAAGAACGTGTTCAAGAAATTATTGCGCTCAACAAAGAGGGAAAAACCCCCGATGAATTAGGCGAATACAAAGAAAAAGCTCAGGCAGAAGCAGAAATCAAACATGATTTTGAAAATGTTGTTGGCCAAGACGACCTGACCCGTTTTGATAGAGACAATAAAAAACGCTCTAGAAACAAACGCAAAGGAAATCGTTCTGGATCTGGAAGAAACAGCAACTCTAAAAGAAAAGGTGGAGCACCAAAGGCCCAAGACAAGGGAGATTCGCCCAAGCCCAATAAAGGCGGAGGAAACAACAAGAGGAGGAGACCTCCTAGAAACAAAAAAGAAGGAGAACAAAAGAAGCCGAGCAATGACTAAACATTTCCTTTTTCTGTTAGGATTATTCACTTTGGTAGGGTGTGAAAACAACCGCTATTTCGAAGCCAATAAGTCTTACGAAAAAGGTGTTTGGGAGTATTCAGATCCTGCTTCTTTTGATTTTGATGTAAGCGATACCGAACAGCCTTTTGACCTCATGTTTACATTAAGAAATGAGACCAAGTACTCTTACAATAACATCTGGATTTTTGTAGCATACACCGCACCCAGCGGCAAA
>CBFHSD010000034.1:0-3688 GCA_965658375.1 Salibacteraceae bacterium | reverse complement strand
ACTTTTACAGATACGGTTGAATGCCCATTGGCCTACCCTAACGGCCAATGGATAGGATCTGGCATTGGAGACATGGTAGATTCTAAAATTGTGTTTAGAAGTGGCTACAAGTTCAAAGAAAAAGGAATGCACAACATCACTTTTACACACGGCATGAGGCAAGAAGCCCTGAGCCCGATATATGATGTAGGTTTGCGCTTAGAATACACCAATGGATCAGAATAAAAAAACAAAAAATAGACCCTGGTGGTCTGAAATTATTCGTTGGGCATGGATGCTCTTTTTTGCTGGCTTAGCTCTTGGTACGGGCTTCTTTTACGCCTTGGCCAACGGTTGGGTGTGGGAGCTCCCCAGCTTTGAAGAACTGGAAAACCCAAAAACGTATTTGGCTTCTGAAATCATCACCTCCGATGGCCAACTCCTAGGGAAATACTTCCGAGAAAACAGAACCAACGTTATAAGAGAGCAAATTCCAGATGAAATTGTAGCCGCATTAATTGCTACAGAAGATGAGCGCTTTTATGACCATTCTGGTATTGACATCAGAAGATTGGTTACAGCTGTTTTGGCATTGGGAACGCGCGGTGGAGCCTCTACTCTATCTCAACAATTGGCCAAACAGTTATACCACGAACCTGCCGGATCTGTGATGGGACGGTTGAAGCAAAAACTGATGGAATGGGTGATTTCGGTACAGCTAGAACGCAGCTATACCAAAGACGAAATCATTACCATGTACCTGAATAAATTCGATTTCATTCACAATGCAAGAGGAATTGAATCTGCTGCACAAGTGTATTTCAACACAAAGGTTTCTGACTTAAAAATGCACCAAGGCGCTTTATTGGTTGGGATGCTTAAAAACCCATCCCTCTACAACCCTATGCGTAAAGACACCACTCGCGCTTTCAACAGAAGAAATACGGTATTTGGACAAATGCTCCGCAACGGTGTAATAACAAAAGAACAAAACGATTCTCTTGATGCTTTACCCATGGATCTAGACTACCAACGCGTAAGTCATAATACAGGTAGCGCACCGTATTTTAGAGAAATGCTTCGTGCTGAATTGAAAAGAATGTTCAGTGAAAAAGATGAAGATGGCAACTACATCTTACACAAACCAGACAGTGCACATTCGCCCTACGACATTTACCGTGACGGACTAAAAATTTACACCACCATTGACTCACGCATGCAGCGCTATGGAGAAAAAGCGGTAAGCACACACTTAGGACAAGAATTACAGGCCGACTTTGACAACAACAACAAAAAGTGGAGAAACCCACCTTTTAGCAATGACTTAAAAGAAGATCAAATCAATCGCATTCTAAAAAGGTCTATGAAGCAATCTGCCCGATATGCCTACATGGCAGGGATAGAATGCCCCAATTGCCACAGAAGAGGTGATTTTGTAAATAGAGAAGAAATAGATGGAGAAGCCGTTTGGAAATGCAGCGCAGATGACTGCGAACACATGCACCCTTTCAGCGATGAAAAAGACATTGAAAAGGCATTTGCCGAGCCAACAGAAATGACCATTTTCTCTTGGCAAGGAGACATTGACACCACCTTAACCCCAATGGACAGCATTCGCTATTACAAGGCTGTTTTGCAAGCAGGATTAATGAGTATGGATCCACACACAGGAGAAATACGTGCTTGGGTTGGCGGTATAGACCACAAGTACTTTGCTTACGATCATGTAAGGCAAGGAAAACGCCAAGTGGGTTCTACCTTCAAACCTTTTGTTTATGCCTTGGCCATTGAAAATGGCATTTCTCCGTGTTATCAGGTTCCCAACATTCAAACCCGATTTAACAAAGGTGAGTACGGTTTGCTCAAAGACTGGGCTCCAAAAAACTCAGATACCAATTGCACAGGCGAGATGGTTTCTCTCCGTTATGGTTTGGGGAACTCACTCAACACCATTACTGCATGGGTAATGAAACAATACGGCCCTGCAGCAAGCATTGAATACGCACGCAGAATGGGTATTACTTCTCGTTTAGACACGGTGCCTTCATTGGCATTGGGTGTAGCAGACATCTCACTTTATGAAATGGTAGGTGCCAACGCCACATTTGCGAACCAAGGGGTGTGGCAGAAACCCATCTTCATTACACGAATTGAAGACAAGCACGGCAACCTCATCAAACAGTTTATACCCGATTCTAGAGAAGCTATGAGCGAAGAAAACGCCTATGTGATGCTGGAGCTGATGAAAGGTGTAACCATGGGAACCAAAGATTGTACAGGAAGAAAAAGAGGAACAGCTATTCGCCTGCACCTCAACCGCCCATATGGCAACATCCCTTGGGATAGGCCTATTGCTGGTAAAACAGGAACCACACAAAACAACTCCGATGGTTGGTTTATGGGCATTACCCCAGACCTTGTTACAGGTGTTTGGGTAGGTGCAGAAAACAGAAGTGTGCGCTTTAGATCTACCTATTACGGGCAAGGAGCAAATACAGCACTTCCTATTTGGGGTTATTACATGAAAGATGTTTGGTCTGACGAAGAATTGACCATCTCGAAAGGTGACTTTAAAAAACCTGACTTCTTAGATGCCGAACTCAATTGCGATCAAAGTGCTATCAACTCCTTTGATAATTTTGACAGCGAAGAACCCAATTTCGATTTCTAAGACGATAAAACAACACAGCTATGATCAATAAAGTAGTAAACAATGCGCAAGAAGCGATAGACGGCATTCAAAACGGAATGACTCTAATGCTAGGTGGTTTTGGACTCTGTGGTATTCCAGAAAATGCCATTGAGGCTTTGCGAAATTTGGGCGTAAACGAACTTACTTGCATCTCTAACAATGCTGGTGTTGATGATTTTGGTCTAGGCTTGCTCTTGCAATCACGCCAAATCAAGAAAATGATTTCGAGCTACGTGGGTGAAAATGATGAATTTGAACGCCAAATGCTTAGTGGAGAACTCGAGGTAGACCTGATTCCGCAAGGTTCTTTAGCAGAGCGTTGCAGAGCAGGAGGAGCGGGAATCCCAGCATTTTTTACACCGGCTGGTTACGGAACCGAAGTGGGTGAAGGAAAAGAAGTACGCGAATTCAACGGGAAACCTCACATCTTAGAATCTGCTCTTACTGCAGATTTTGCTTTTGTAAAAGCATGGAAAGGCGACACCGCAGGAAACCTGATTTATAAAGCAACAGCAAAAAACTTCAACCCTATGATGGCTATGGCTGGAACCATAACTGTAGCAGAAGTTGAAGAATTGGTGCCCGCAGGAGAGTTAGACCCGAATGAAATTCACACTCCAGGTATTTTTGTTCAACGCATTTTTCAAGGAGAACGCTTTGAAAAACGCATTGAGCAAAGAACGGTAAGACAAAGAAGCTAAATCTTGTTTTTCAACAACATAAAAGACAAAAGAGGGCTCGTCCCTCTTTTATTGTTTTCGAGCATTGTATTCATCTATTTAATACTAAGAGCCATTTATGTGCCTTTGGTAGAAGACGAATCCATCACTTTTTTTTACTACATCAATCAAGGTACTTTCTTGCCTCCTTTAGCAGAGTTAGATGCCAACAACCATTTTCTCCATTCTGCACTGGGCTATCTCTTCACCTCTATTTTTGGAAAAAGCCTTCTGGCTGCTCGCTTAACGGCTCTCCTGTCTTTCCCTCTTTTCATAATTGGCTGCTTGTATCTAGGTG
>CBFHSD010000033.1:0-25128 GCA_965658375.1 Salibacteraceae bacterium | reverse complement strand
TTAATGCGTAAAACAACCGGCTTTTTATTGGTGCCAAAACGAAGGTTGATGGATTTGAGCAATTCAAAACTATTGGCCTGAAAAGGATCGGCAAGACCTAGCTCCATCAGCATACTCATAGAACAAACTTCTACAAGGCGCCATCTTCTTGGGCTGCGCAGTGCTTCTGCCTGAACAAGTTCAAGTGCCTTTGGCTGTGCTTGGAACCATTGATGAACTTGCTGTTCAGAGCATTGAATATCACCCAACAAATCGTCTAATTCATTTAATGCTTCTAGATCCAGAGTTTCTTCATTTTCCTTTTCTTCTGCAAGAGGCTCAATGGGATGAGATTCTGTCTCCGGTTCTGTTTGAATTTCTGGTTTTGGTTCCGTTAGTTTCTCTTCAATTGGAGCAAGTGCAGGAGTATTGAGTACAACAGTGCTTGCTTGTCTATCAAGTGGTTTCTCTGCTCGCTCTTCTTCAATAAAAGTCCGAACACTCAGGTGTTTTTCAAATGCTTTAAGTCCGGAAATAAACTCTTTATCTTCTTCTTCCTTAAAACGGCTAAGTTGTTCTTGCAATAACAAGTTGTAAGCTTTGTATTTAGCCATTCCAGAACGTGCGCCTAGTTCAAAGTGACGTACAATATCTTTGCCTGTTCGTTTATTCAGTTCGTCTAAAACATAGGTTCTGTATTCTTCAAACTGAACCAAAGTGGCAATCTCTTCTAAGAAGATCATTTTGGCAACCAATCCCGGATCATTGATCCATCTTAGAAGTAAAGTTTCGTGATAATTTAAATCGGAATTTGCATTTCTCTGAGGTAAGCTTTTCGATTTTTTAATGCGAAAGTTCTTCGAAAGCTCTTTGGTTTTCGGTTTTAGGCTTCGGTAGAACTCTTCGAGCAATATCCTTCCGCTATCAGAAAGGACAGAATCTTTCCACCAATAGGAAAGGATACGCTGGCTCTCTTTGCTTTTTAGTCCAGAAAAAACATGTGTGAGTTGTTCGTACTCAAAAGGTGATTTTAAAACAAATTCAAGTTCATCCCAGTGGGCTTGACTGGGCAGTTGCTCTGGTTTTTGAAGATCTTTAAAAGTCTTGAGTGCATCAATGCTTTTTTTAGCTTGCAGCAACCTCAATCTCCTTACTTCACCTTTGAAGTAATTGCTTAATCCCTGAGGCACTTTTCCTTCTGTATTGAGAATTTGAAGTAATTCGAATAGCGAAATTTGATATTCATCACTCACCTTGGTGAGGTACTCCGTATACAAATCGTGGAGTTTCTTTCCTTTTTTAAAGTAGCCTAAACGTTGACCGATAAATAGCTTGAGTTTGCTACTTTGTTGATAGCCAGATGAAGCAATAAATGGAGTACGAGCCAATACTTTTACTTGCTCAAACCATTTGGCTTCTTCCGGAAACCAGGAAGATAGAAATGCTGCGAATTGACTATTACTTAGTGCTTCACTCAGTTCTTGAGCTTGTTTATGACTCAGTTCAGTAGCCAGTTCGCGGTAATGCTTATCAAAGGCATTGTCTTTAGCTAAAGCAACAATCTTTTCAAAATGATTGTCAGCCACACGTTTCACTCCTTTCTTTAACTCTTGGAGGTAGTTGTTGAGAGCCATCTCAATCCTGCTTTTTGTATAGCGGAGGAACACTTCCTCATCCACAATCTCTTCTACAGGCAGTTCAATTTGGAGATGTTGCTCTCTTAAAGCATAGAGCAAAATGGTGTATTTGGCTGAAAGTTGATTGAGGAGGCCCCATTTGAAGGTCTCTAATTTTTCAAGCACCTGGTCTGATAGAACTGCATCAGCAAAGTGCAAGGTAACGTAAGTGTGTATTGGCGTGTGCATTGTTAAGTAGGTTTAAGAATAGATTGATCGTATGAGTTCAACCTTCCTTAGTGTGAGGATTTCTACGGCATCCTCTTGGCGGTCTAAAATACGGTTTATTCGGGCACTGATTTCAGCATATTTCGAAAAATCGCAGGAAACAAATTGCACTTCTGTTTCCAAAGGAGCATGTTCTGAAATAAGCTGTTTTAACCAATGGATATGACCATTAAAAAATACGGGATGAAAATCGGCAATCACCACTGTTAATCCATTACTCGTTTGGAAACCAGATTGTTTCAACGCGGTGAACAGTTGGTCTTGTTTCTCAATACTCAAGGCTTCCGAATTGAGTTTTTCAAAAGCGTGGTAAATTGTTTCAGGAGTGTTCGCGTGAGTTGCTATTCCATTTTGCGGGATCACCCAATTCTCAAATTGCTGAGATTGAATGGTCAGGGATCCGCTACCAGCATCTAAATCATAGTTCTCAATGGATTGAATTTGGGCCTTGAAATCAGCAATGAGCGCTTCACTTTTTTCAAAAGAATTGATATTGTCTTGAGTGATGATCAACAACTCATCTAAGTACACACGAAAGCCAAATGATTTTTCTGCCGATGTTTCTACCTCCAACAAACCATGATCAATAAACAGCAACGGTTGTACCTGATTGATGCAGTTTTCAAGAGCACTTTGTATTTGTGTGGCATGCGGGTGCCGAACACTCAGAAGTGGCTTGCCTAAAAAGTTGGTGATGTTCCAACCATCACTTATTGGTTCATAGCAGTTCGAGAATTGTCCGTAATAGAATAGATCCTGCTCAGCCTGCAATGTTTCAATGGCTTTTACTTGAGGCCTTTCTTTAAAACTCTCCCAAGGATGTTTAAAAGCATAAAGGCCCAGTTCTTTTTTAACCTTAGGCAAGCCAGCAAGGTCTAAAACAAAGCGTTCAAAACCTTTGTGTTCTCCCAGCATAGACTCCTCAAAATGAGGGTAGGCTTGGTGCTTCTCTTGGATAATTTCCGGCAATTCTGGGAGCAAAGATTCAATGTAGCGTGTTTCTTTCTCCGTTCCTTTCCCTTCTAGCAAGTGAAAAAGTTCTTGGCCGTTCAACCCAAATAAAGCCAATTGATGATATGCCTTTTTTCTACGCTCTATTCGATCTACGATTTGAATGCTCGCAATACCGCCAGCTTTTTGGTCCCAATGGGCGTGCATGTATTGCTGGAAAGCATCTTGCTCAGGAATTTGTCTGCCAGATGATTTTTTCCATGCAGCGAAAGAGCTCCAAAGCTTTTCCAATCCCTGCAATCTTCCAACAGACTGAAGAAGCGCCTCGTTTTGAGAGATGTTTTGTAAAACCCTTTCTTTAAACAATTCAAACAAAACCACTATCTCTTGCTGTTTGTGGTGCGCCCTAAGTTGCATCGGAGAACCTTTGGTGATACGGTTCTCTTCCTTTGACTTTTCTTCTGTATTGAGAGTAGGGGTGGGGCTCCCTAAAGTGTCTTTCAATCTCAAGAATAAAGAGAGTTCTTTTCCTTTGAACGCTTCTGTGCGCTCACCTTGTTTAAGTGTAATGCAAGAGGTATTTAAATCAAGAACAGGAAACATAGAGGTGTTCCAATACACCTGTTTGCTAGGCTTTACCGAAAAGGCAGACTGAAACGAAACTTGTTCTGAGCGAATGAGCTCAACGGCTTGTTCAAGTGCAATGGAAAAATCTACATGAGATAGCTGGGTAGAACCAGATAAAAGTGAGTTATTGGCTCTGTGGCTAGGTAAGAAGAAGCCATGGATGTACTCCACCATTTGGGTGAGCACCGCATAACTATTCAGTTGTTCTTTGCTGCGTATAGTGACATTTAAAGAAAGGGCAAAAAGTTGATATAACTTAGCTTGGAGAAGATGACTTCCTATGCTTCGGTGATTAGCTAAGAGTGTATTAACCTCTTGAAGAACAGCGTCTTCATCTTCTCCTTCTTTGGGATAGATGTATACAACAGCTTCTTGATCCGTATTTTTTGGATAGTGAAAGGCATCTACCAAAGGGTGTGCACTCAACTCCTCAACAATGGTTGTTGCGTGATGCAATTCTGGCGCAATCGCTTTCAGGTTTCTATCTATTTGATGGATATGCTCATTGCCAATAGCATTGATCCGCGATTGCAAGAATTGTGAGAAAGCCTTTAACTCTGATTTGACAGAGATGTACTCTTCCACACTGCTTTTTGCTATGTCTGTTGCTTCACTCACTTTTGAGCTTTGGCTTGTTTGTGAATACTTTCTATCAATGCATACACCTCTTTAAAAGGTTGTTCTGCAAGCGCATCTAGAATGGTGTTTACTTCAACAACACTCAATTCAAGTTGTATTTTATCCTTCGCTTCCATCATCCCAAATTTTCATTAAGTTGAACTGAATATAAACTCCATTGCCGTAATCTGCCTTCGTTCTGGCTTGCAAGGCATAGTTGAAAGCATCGCCATACCATCTCAATTCAATTTTATTGCCTGGCTTACCAAAGTAGTTTTGCGTGGTATTTATTCCCCCTTCGCTACCGCCAAAAGTGCTTACGCATGTCGCATGAGTCATAGCATGCGCTCCCTTTTTACTGGCAATGGCAATCACTTCAAAAGCGCAAAAAGCATTGAGATCTTCTACCAAATTATGCCAATTTCCATCGGCATTTACCTTCCCAAATTTGTAGTAGCCCATTCTTCCCTTCATGCCAACCGTGCCCGCAACATCTAGGTGGTGCAAGGGATCGCGCAAACCAATACCTACTTTACCAGAGTTTGCCAAATGCAGCGTTGGGACTTCTTGGGAACCATGGCTAAACTCTAAGCCTTGATTCTTTGCATTGATAGCCAACCTCCAAGCCGGAGCGCTATTATTTTTGTTATTTCTAGAAAAACTAAAAAGTCCACCTTCTCTAGATGCTTGAATATGAAAGCCTTTGGGCCCTGATTTTAGTCCGTCTTCTTCTTGAATCAGCGCACTATCAATCAAATCGTGAAAATCTTCTTGCGAAGGAATCTTTCCGTTTTTGAATTGCTCTTTCAGGTATGTTCTATTCTTCTTACTCATCAGTTTCTATCAAAATTGATGATGATTCTTTCTTTTGAGGGATTGGCGTTTCGCCCACTTTTACGGCCATGTTTTGCTTTCCAATCAATAAATCGCTGCCAATTGCTGCATTGGAAATACTCGAGTCTATGTGTGTAGAACCTGTATGTTCATTGTTTGTAATGGTGAACATGTGTTCGCGAGCCGGTATCCACAATTCTCCAACTTGCGCATTTAACTGGTACAGCGTTCCTTGTTCATTTTGAAGCAAAGAGGTGCCTTCTTGTTGAATAATCAATTTATTCAATCGAATATTTGGATTACAATCTTCCAATTGAGGCAAGATGCTGATGCTTGACAAGTGCTCGGGTTTATGGGTGAACTCATCAAATAACCACCCCGCAATTTGGCGTTGCGCATTTTCTGTTAGAGCGGAAATGATATTTTGATTGAGTTCGTCTTTTTGTTTTGAAACCGTTCCGTGAAGTTGAACTTTTCGAAACGTGAAGTTGCTCACTTGAATAGCAATGCCTTGGTGTACTTGTTGAGCCACAAAAGACTTGATCGATTGCAAAGTTTCGGGGTCAAAATGAAAAACCCCAGGTTCTCCGCTGTAGGTAAATGCCTTCCATTTTGGAAAATGTGGAAGGACATAGATTACCAAAGTGCGTTTTAAATGGGCTTCAGTGGCTATTTCACAAAATTGAATTTGTGGGAATGCAGCGAGTAAAAGTTGTTTGAGGTCCCAAGAAGAACGCATGAGTTTGCCGTGGAGACCCCTTTCCAAATAATTAGAACTCAAATGGTCTGGGGCAGTTGTAAACCGCAATCTACCAAAAGGTTGGTCCAATACAGTTCTTTTAGAAGCAAGAGATTGATGCTCTAGAGGTAACCATTCATCTTGCTGAAAGCTATTGCTTAAACGCACTGCATTTTGTTGAATACCTTGAATGTGTTGAAAAGCGTTTCTCTGTGTGCTGTAAATAAGCAAAGAGAAGTTGCTCCGGCCTTTAAAGCTTTCTGGAAGAGCAAGTTCTAAGCGTCCTGTAGTTGTGAACCCATTGGTTTCATCCAATAAAAAGGCACTCGAATCTATGGATTCATGGGTGTTCTTATCAAAAATGAGGAAGCTGTAATGGAAAGCGGAATCGTTCATCAAATCTTGAAGATCAACAAAGAGATTCAATTGGCCATTGTTGTCCTCTCCTTCAAAATGAAGTACTAGAGAAGCACCACTGTGGAAAGGATAGAACAGGCTGTTGCGTTCGCTTGGCAATCGATCTTCGGCTGCAAGATCTCCCCAGATGGGTGAGAAAGCAGCATCATCAAGCTTTATGTTTTCACTCAATTCTACATCTGCTGTAAGCCCTTTTAGCATGGGAGTATAAGGCACATTGGGTTGAGGTGTTTTCAGTTTTGTTTTTGGTGGCAGTTGATGAAATTCATGCAAACGCGCATTGAACAGTTGATGCCCAAAGGCAAAAGAAGGTGCTACCAATTCAAACTTAATGAATCCCTGTGCGGTGTGATTGAGGTTTTTCTCTGCGTTGTATTTGATAAAACTATCACCTTGCACATTGCGCCAGTTTATTTCGTTAAAGCGAGAGATAGGGCTTAAAAAATGACCATCTTCTTCGTTCTCAGAGGCGTTTTTGAAGAGTGAAATCACTTGTCTGTTTTCTTCTGGTTTCCAAGCTCCGCGTTCTTTTCCACTCAAAGCGACTTTAAAATCTGAGTTGTTCAAAGTCAATCCATAACCGGCATAATAGCTTTCAAAACCTAAGAAGTCTTTGGGCAGGTTCCCCCATTGAAAATTGAGTTTTAAGTCTTCAATTTTATTTGCGAACACAATGGGGTGTTCCAAATAAAATGCGTCTCCAATTTCTGGGCTGTTGCCAAAAGGTTCACACGGAAAGCCAAGTGCTTCTTGCGAATTCGTGTTTGTATAGAGATTGAAATCTGAAAGTGCCGTTGCTTTTACATTGAGGTGAACAGTTTCTATTTGCATTTGGCTCAACAAAGCAGCCAATCCAAAGTGCAGTTGATCGGTAGTGAATTGAAAGACGCAGTCTTTTGTTTCTAATGGAAGCGGATCTTCAAAGCCGAGAAATACGCCAATCTGTAGGCGCAACCGTCCTTTTTTATCGAATTCCAATTTGCTTTCTACCATTTTCGGGTTTACCTGATGCAAACCAGAAGTGCTGAAGTAGGCCAGTTGAATGCCGTGCGTGTATGTAGCATGGAAAGCATCCAAAGCTTCTTTGTTAGAGGCAACTCCAAAATGCTTTTTCAAAGCCAATAGAAATGCAGAAGACTTCTTGCAAATCATGGAAAGTTTGATGCTCTTTTGCTTTGAGCGTAAGCCAAATAGGCTAGATCGTATTTCGAAGCCAATGGCCTCTTTGTTTTCTTTATGTTCTTTTAGTCCATTTTGGTCATCCTGCAATTGATGCGAAGCAAAGGAGTAGCGTTTGCTTGCGCTAAGCTGCTTTCCATCTACAAGCAATGATTTGTCGCTCGTCCAAACTTGGTCTTTTGCTGTTGTAGAGAATGCTTCCCCTTTTTTCACCTGTAGACTGTTCTCAACAGGCGAAACAAAAGCAAAGGTGTAATCTTCGAGCAGCGGAGTGTCTTGTTTCAAGAGCTCCTCTAAATGTGTACTTTCTTGGGTGTGCTCAACAAGCAACTTCGTGGCGTTCACCAAAAGGCCCAAGTTGCTGTAAGGCTTTAAGAAATTAGGCTGAGAGATGTCTTTTTGGATAGTGCCTTGGATGGAAATTAGTTTGCGGAGCAAGGCAAAACACAAAGCTTCTAATTGCACCAAATGAGATGGAGAAATAGGGCTTTGTTCCAGTTCTTTCTTAATATCTACGGTGGAAGATAACGAGACTTGCATTTCTAAAGGAAGGGCATACAAGAGGGGTAAAGGAAGCGTCTGCAATTCCTTTTGAATCGCATTAAGCAGCAATTTAAAAGTGCTTTGAACGCTGTTATTGGGAAATAAGACAATGCTATTTTTTCCTTCTTCTAACAGCGAGGTAAAGGCGATAAATGGTTCTAGAATCTCAACCAGAATGTGTGTGTATGGCTTCCCTTTGAAATAAGCCTTCCGAAATTGGGTTAGTGAAGCACTTATAGTTTGTTCTATTTCAGCGAGTGGAAATTCACTTGCTGCGAGGAGTGGCAGTAGGTTTCTTTCGTTAGCATCCCAACGAGATAAAAGTTCGGGAGAAAGTGCGTGGGCTTGTTGGTATAGTTTGAATGAGCTAACAGCTGGATGACGCAATAAGGCCAAGAGTTCCTTCTTTTGAAAAGGAGTGCTTTGGGAACATAAATCATATGTTAAACCTTTATCCACCAAAGAGTTATTTTGCGTTTTTCAAGGTCCAATAAGCCAGTCTGCCTGCGTAAATACCCGCAAAAATAGCAGCGCTCATCAAGAGCAAAGTGTATTCAGAACCACCAAAGTCTCGAGAGAATTCAAACAGCCAAGTGGGCATGCTGTATTCCATAAACCACAGAAGCATAAAAGCCAATAGGGGAGCGGAAAGAAGGGTAACCATAAAGGTGAGAATGCCCTTGGCAAGTGGAATCTCTAGCCTCTTTTTTGAGGCCACTTGGGCTATGGGTTGAACAGGTGCTTGATGCTGCTGCATAGCATTTCTAATGCTCTGCCTGTACAGCTCACGCTCGTTCATTTCTTTTGCTTTTTCGAATAGTTTGTCTGATTCCACCGCTATGCCCTAAACACTCAAAGTTAGCAGACAAGCCGCTAGATTTGAGAGGAGCACAGGTGCAAGTGCCAACAACTTTTTAACAATGAAAAGCACAGCATTTAACATCGCTTTACACGGATGTTATGCTTCCTTAAAGCAATGGTATTGAATCAATCTTTACCTAATTTCGCAGTTATGAAAAAAGTGATTGCAGGGCTGTTTTTCGTCTTTATATGTGGCGTCATTTATTTGGCGAACACTTCACAGTTAGATCAAGCATATGCATACATTGGGGTAGATCACTTGGTGAAATTGGTTCCTGTAAAAGATAAGAATGGACATTTTTTCTTGTACGGTTTCTTGGCTTTCTTGTTCAATATGGGTCTCAATTACAAGAGCTTTTCTTGGAAAGAAAACACCTTTCAGCTAGGCGCTCTTTTAGTCTTTTCTTTTGCCATTATTGAAGAGTTCACACAATTGGCCATTCCGGCTAGAGAGTTTGATTTTGTCGATATTCTTGCCGATGTACTGGGCATCTTTCTTTTCTCTAAATTTTCTCTCCAAGTAAAAAACTGGAGAATAAAAGCGATGCGCAAAGTCCCTTCTTGAGATGGAGGAGGAAATTCTCACCAGAAAAATTATTCATGTAGATATGGATGCTTTTTATGCATCTGTAGAGCAACTGGATCGCCCAGAATTAAGTGGGAAACCCTTGGCAGTGGGTGGTGGAGCTCACCGCGGAGTGGTGGCCGCAGCCAGCTATGAGGCGCGTGCTTTTGGTGTGCGATCTGCCATGCCTGGGTCTATTGCCAAAAGAAAATGTCCACAATTGATTTTTGTAAAACCGCGCTTTGCGAGGTACAAAGAGATTAGCACCTTGATTCGGAACATCTTTTTCGAGTATACCGATTTGGTGGAGCCCTTGTCTTTAGATGAAGCTTTTTTGGATGTAACGGTCAACAAAAAAGACAATCCTTCGGGAACCCTATTGGCCCAAGAGATTCGCCAGCGCATAAAAGAAGAAACTGGATTGAATGCCAGTGCTGGAATCTCCATCAATAAGTTTTTGGCCAAAGTGGCGAGCGACATCAACAAGCCCAATGGGCAAAAAAGCATTCCGCCTAATGAGGTGATTGACTTTTTAGAGGCTTTGCCCATAGAACGCTTTTTTGGGGTGGGGAAGGTCACTGCCGAAAAAATGAAGAAGCTGGGCATTTTTAATGGTAGAGATTTAAAAGAAAAAGAACTGGTGTGGCTCAGTCAACATTTTGGAAAGGCAGGAAAACACTTTTACTACATTGTACGTGGAGTTCACAAAAGCAAGGTAAACCCCAATCGTATTCGCAAATCTGTGGGAGCCGAGCGCACCTTTTTTGAAGATGTTTCTGACAAAGAGAAGATGCTAGAGAAGCTAGAAGATATTGCCGATGAGGTAGGCAGCAGAATGGAGAAGGCAGAGGCATTTGCTAGAACTATTGTGCTGAAGGTGAAGTACAACGATTTCACGGTGATTTCTAGAAGTAAAACTAAGGGAGAATACTTTCAAAAGAAAGGGGAGTTTTTTGAAGACATCAAAAAGATACTCGAGGAATTATCCCTAGAAAAACCTGTGCGATTGTTGGGGATTACGGCCAGCAACTTGGCTCAAGAAGAAGAAGAAAACAAAGAGTATTGGCAGCTAACTATCGATTTTCCTGAGTAGGGAGGGTGCCTTGGTGCCTCCCGTTGATCACGTATATGATAGAGCCAATGAGTGGTAAAAGAACAATCACAACGAGCCAAATCATCTTATCATTGGTAGTGGTGAAATTACGCTTGGCACAATCTATAATGGCCCAAATCCAGAGTAGGGTAGGGAGTAAAAACACAAAAGCGGTGATGATGAGTTCTGTAATGCCCAAGGCTGCGATGTAATAATCCATAGCCTCTAAAATAGTGTATAATTGGAAACGAATAAAAAACCCCCGTTCTGTTTAGAACGAGGATTCTTGTTTTATGCTGTTTGCTTCGGATTATCCACCAAAGTCATCGAATGATACATTTTCGTCTGGCACACCAAAGTCTTCACACATTTTGGTTACTGCGTTGTTCATCATTGGAGGTCCACAGAAATAGAATTCTATATCTTCTGGAGAATCATGATGGTTCAACTGCTGATCAATTACCGCTTGGTGTACAAAGCCTAAGAATCCATCTCCTTCAGGATCATCCATGCTCTTTTTCTCAACCCAGTTGTCTTCTGGCAATGGCTCAGATAATACCAAGTAGAACTTGAAGTTGGGAAAGCTTTTTTCCAATTGACGGAAGTGATCAATGTAAAACAACTCACGCTTAGAACGCCCACCGTACCAATACGTTACTTTACGTCCAGTTTGCATGGTTCTGAATAGGTGGTACAAGTGAGAACGCATCGGAGCCATACCAGCACCACCACCAACGTAAATCATTTCAGAATCGGTCTCTTTGATGAAGAACTCACCGTAAGGTCCTGATATGGTTACATGATCGCCTTTCTTTCTAGAGAAAATGTAAGAAGATGCAATACCTGGATTCACATCCATCCATCCGTTTTTCTCTCTATCCCAAGGTGGCGTAGCAATACGCACATTCAGCATGATTTCGCGCCCTTCTGCAGGGTAAGAAGCCATAGAATATGCACGCTCAACCACTTCGTCATTTTTCATTACCAACGGCCAAAGGTTGAAGTTATCCCACTCTTTCTTGAACTTATCTGGTTCTCCAGGATGTTCAGCAGGGTGAGCTTCAATATCGATATCAGAATATTTGATTTCGCATTCAGGGATTTCAATTTGGATGTATCCACCCGCTTTGTAGTCCATGTCTTCTGGAATCTCAACAACAAACTCTTTAATGAAAGAAGCAACGTTGTAGTTACGAACAACGGTAGCATCCCATTTCTTAATTCCAAAGATCTCTTCTGGAATTTGAATTTTCATGTCGTTTTTCACCTTTACTTGGCAACCCAAACGCCAGTGATCTGCACGTTCTTTTCTAGAGAAGTGTGGTTCTTCTGTTGGCAACATCTCACCACCACCTTCTATTACTTGACAGCTACACTGGATACAAGTACCCCCACCACCACAGGCAGAAGGCAAGAATATTTTCTCATTACCCAATGTACCAAGCAGTGTACTACCAGCTGCTACTTCAATGGTTTTTTCGCCATTGATTTCAATCTTCACATTTCCTGAAGGTGTCAATTTTTGTTTTGCGAAAAGCAACAAAGCTGTAAGCATCAACAACACAATCAAGAAAACAACTATTGTAATGAATATCGTAGTCATAGTTCTTTAACTCTTTTCTTTCATTAAAGTTCAATACCCATGAACGCCATGAAGGCAATTCCCATGAGTCCGGTAATAATAAAGGTAATTCCTAAACCTCTCAATGGAGCAGGAACGTGAGAATAACGGATCTTTTCGCGGATAGCTGCAATGGCTACAATTGCCAAGAACCAACCTACACCAGAACCTAATCCAAATGAAGTAGCTTCAGCAATGGTAGAGTACTGGCGATCTTGCATAAATAAGGCTCCCCCTAAGATAGAGCAGTTTACTGCAATTAGAGGTAAGAATATACCTAGTGCACCATAAAGAGCCGGAGCGAATTTCTCTACAATCATTTCTACCAATTGTACCATGGAGGCAATAACGGCAATGAACATGATGAAGCTCAAAAAGCTCAGGTCAATGGTGTTGGCACCATTCACACCCCATTCTGGGTTTAACCAGTGCAATGCACCTTCTTTCAATACGTAGTTTTCTAACAAGTAGTTGATAGGCACTGTAATTCCGAGTACGAAAATTACTGCTGCTCCAAGTCCAACACCTGTTTTTACTGTTTTAGATACCGCCAAGTAAGAACACATCCCTAAGAAATAGGCGAAAATCATGTTCTCAACGAAGATGGCTTTGACGAATATGTTTATCAATTCTTGCATTTCTTCTTAATTCTTAACGGTTATTAATGCTCTTCTACAAGTTTTGTGTTCCATGAGCGTTGTGCCCAAATGAATATCCCAACTGTAATCAAAGCCATTGGAGGCAAAATCATCATGTTGTTGTTCATGTAGCCAGCTTCGAACCACGCTTCTGGAATAAACTTAACTTGACCCATACCAGGTAAGCTAATTGCACCAGAACCAAATACTTCTCTTACTACAGAAACAAGGATAAGAATGATTCCATATCCCAAACCGTTTCCAACACCATCAAGAATAGATGCCCAAGGTTTATTTCCTAAAGCAAAGGCTTCTAAACGACCCATGATGATACAGTTGGTAATGATCAAACCAACAAATACAGAAAGGGCTTTTGAAATGTCATATACATAAGCCTTCAATACTTGATCAACAATAATTACCAAAGCGGCAACAACTACCAATTGAACAATGATTCGAATTCTGTTTGGGATGATGTTTCTAATCAAAGAAACCGTGAGGTTCCCACCGATAAGTACAAACAATACAGACAATGACATGATTACTGCCTGTTGCAATTGAACCGTAATGGCTAATGCAGAGCAAATTCCCAATACTTGAACCGTAATTGGATTGTCATCATCCAAGGGATCAATCATCAGCTTTCTATTCTTCTTTGAGAATAGGGGTTCGCTTTTTTCTTTTTTTACTTCTTCAGCTACTTCGCTCATCTCAATTAGCTTTTTTGGTTATCAAAGTAAGGTGCGTAAATAGATAGTGTGTTAGAAATCATGTTCTGAAGCCCTACCGAAGTAATGGTTCCACCAGTAATTCCATCTACACCGTAAGGATCTGTTTCACCACCGCCACCTTTGTGAACTTTGATGTATACGTATTTAGATCCGTTGTTAATTTTCATTCCTGGAAACTGATCTTGAAAATCTGTGGTGTTGATTTCAGCACCTAATCCAGGAGTTTCTGTTTTGTGATCGAAGGTTGCACCGTAAATGGTGTTCATGTCTTTTTCCAAAGCCACAAATCCCCAAATAGGACCCCATAGTCCTTTTCCTGCCATAGGAACTACATAATAGGTAGTGCCATCTACAGAACATTCATACAATGGAAAGCGAGCATCAGCAGAATCAATCGCATTAGCACCTAGGCTTCTGAATTGTTTCAATACATCCACTCCAAAAGCATCACCTTCTACTTGCTTTCCGCTTGCATCGATTAATACTTGATTGGTTACATATTCATTGAACAAGTCGTTTGCTTCGGCCATGTCATCATCTTTTGACATAACCCCAACGGACATGAGGATGTTCTTTTTCTTTTCTTGGTTTTTGTTCTCTGTTTGCAAGGGCTTCAAAGAAGTTGCAAGCAAAGCCAAAATACCACCTACAATAATTACCATTACACTGGCAAAGAGGAAGGTAAACGCGTTACTGTCTTTATTTATAGCCATAGTAGATCGGGTTATCTATGCAACTGCCACAGAAGCAGCAGCACGCTTTTTACGTTTAGAAATATTTGCTTGAACTACGTAATGATCAATGGTTGGTGCCATTACGTTCATGAATAGAATGGCCATCATTACCCCTTCAGGGTATGCTGGGTTAAATACTCGAATCATGATGCTAAAGAATCCTGCAAGAAAACCATAAATCCATTTGCCTTTTGTTGTTTGTGCTGCCGATACCGGATCAGTAGCCATAAACACCAAACCAAACATGAAGCCACCCAATACTAAGTGGTGCATTGCTGGAAGAGCCATCAATTCATTCACTGCAAAAATGTTGAAGATGTATCCCATTCCTAATCCACCAAGTAAGAAAGATAGCATGATTCTCCATGAACCAATTCCTGTGAATAGGAGGTAAGCAGCTCCTATAAGAATAGCGATGGTACTTGTTTCTCCAACTGAACCTGGAACAAATCCCATGATTGAGTTAAACATGCTGTATGCACCACCATCTGCAAACTGAGCTGTTACACTCGCTGTTTCTGGATTATTCAACCCCATTCCTGTGGTTTCAGCTAGGTTCCCTAAAGCCGTAGCTCCAGTAAATCCATCTACTGCTTGTTCACCCGCTGTGTCAATCCAAACAGTGTTTCCACTCATTTTAGTTGGATAAGCGAAGAATAAGAAGGCACGTGCAGTAAGTGCTGGGTTTAGGATGTTCATCCCAGTTCCACCAAATACTTCTTTACCTACAAGAACAGCAAAAATGGTTGCTACGGCTACCATCCAAAGAGGAACACCAACGGGCATAATCAATGGAATAAGCATACCTGATACCAAGAAACCTTCGTAAAGCGAATGCCCGTTTTTAATACCAAAAATGAATTCTACTGTTAAACCAGCACCGTAGGATACAATGATGAGTGGCAGTGTTCTCCACAGACCAAACATAAACTTATCCATAAGGCCATCACCCAAGGCGGTCATTTCGCCAAGCGCTAAAAAGTGTTGGTGACCTAAATTCCACATTCCAAAAAGCAATGCGGGAGTAAGCGCAATAATCACAGAGATCATTGTGCGTTTCATGTCCACAGCATCACGAATGTGTGATCCACTTCTTGTGGTGATGCCTGGAACAAAAAATAGGGTTTCAAACGACTCAAACACTGGGTGGTATTTCTCTAGTTTCCCACCATGTTCGAAGTTCGGGCGAAGACTGTCAAAAATCTTACGTACCATAAATTTATTTAATTAACCGAGTTCTGAATGTGCTAAATCAAGGCCTTCTCTCACAACTTGTTGCATGTTGATTTTAGAAGGGTCTACAAATTCGCAAAGCGCGAAATCTTCTGGAATAACTTCATATATCCCTAAGTTTTCCATTTGCTCAATGTCTTTTACCATAATGGCTTTCAACAATTGCATGGGGTAAACATCCATAGGGAACACTTGTTCGTAGGTTCCAGTAATCACAAATGGTCTTTCTTCACCATTGGTATTGGTAGACAAATTGTACTCTTTATTAGGTGTTAACCAGCTAAACATTGTTCTAGACATGCTCAACTTATTGAAGTTAGGAGCAATCCAACCAAACATTGGGCTATCTCCACCTTCTGGAATAACACTTACTTCATTGTTGTAGAAACGAAGGTGACTATCCGCTGCATCGGCTACGCCAGTAAGGGCATCTCCATTAATGACACGCGCTTCGTTGGTATCAGCTTCAGATTCTTTCAATAAAGCAGAAAGTTCAATACCCATTGTTGTTCTGTAATACTTAGGCTTTGCAACTTGAGCACCACCAACGGCAATCACTTTCGTATACTCTGTTTTCTTTGAAATGAAGAATTCACCCATCATGGCAACGGCTTGGGCATCAACTGTCCAAACGCGTTCTCCTTTATTGATTGGTTGAACACTGTTGATTTGCATTCCGGCCAATCCAGAAGGATGTGGGCCGTCAACGGTAACCATTTCTACGTTTTTCGCTCCTTTTAATACATCAGAGGCAGTTCTTTTTGCGTGAACCGAAAGAAACACCTTACCACCTGTGAGTTTTGAAAGGGCATCTAGTCCTTTTTGGAAGCCAGCCTCACGACCATGCAACACATAATCCATATCTGCTCCAAGCGGTGCAGTATTGAAACCAGAGATAAAGATATCTCTCGGGGTTTCTTCTGGATTTGCGATGACATCGTATGGACGTTGCTTGATGAACGGCCACAAACCTGCATTGCATAAACTAGAAATTACAGATTCTTTAGAGCTATCGTCTGCTATTAAAGAAGCATAAGCGATAGTAGAATCTGCTAAAATGCGTACTTCAAGTAACTTACGTTTTTCTCCTCGAATGATTTCTACGATCTCGCCAGATACCGGAGCACAAAATTTCACTTTGTCTTGGTATTTGTCAAAGGCAATGACTTCACCGGCTTTCACCTGGTCACCTACTTTAACAATAACTTTTGAGAATACCCCGTGGAAATCATCGGGTCTGATAGCGTAAGTTTTAGACGCTGCGGTGCCCATAACCTTATCGGCCGCACCTTTTAACTTGATATCAAGTCCCTGCTTGATTTTTATGACTTTCGACATACAGTAAACATTGTAGTTTCGCCAAAAAATTTGGGGGCAAAAATAGTAATTTCAGCTAGTGTGACGAAGATTGCAGTTGAAAAGTGAAATGGTTTAAAAATCAATGTAATATCATAATTTGGCGGCACAATATTCGTTACTACGCTCTAGAAAAGGATTTTTAAATGAAACATTTTGTCTTGTATTTCGTGCTGCTTTCAATGACTCCTCTACTGCGTGCTCAAGAGTACTACAATGATGAACGGGTACGATTGGAAAACTATGTATATGAACCGCAGGTAAAAACCGTTCAATTGTTCAGAAGCGGTGCCGAGTCTTCTTACCCAATAATAGAGTTGAATTCAAACGAACAGTTGTTCCTCTCTTTTGATGTGTTGAATGGTTCGCTTGGAAACTATGATTACACCTTTATTCACTGCGATGCGAATTGGCAGCAGAGTCAATTGGCAGATTTGGAGTTTATGCAAGGAATGTTGACCGATTTAATGCAGAACTACGAGTTTTCTCGCAACCCTAGACAGGCCTATATTCATTACGATTTAGCTTTTCCAAATGAGAATATACAACTGACACAATCTGGGAACTATGTGCTGCTTGTTCGCGATCTAGATAAGGATCAAGCTCCAGTATTGACGATGCGATTTATGATTTACGAGAAGATTGTAAGCGTTGCAGGTAGGGTGAACAAAGCGAATAGAAGCGAATACCGGTTTGAGAAACAAGAAGTTGATTTTAGTTTGTTTACGGCTGACCTACCCATTGTAGATCCATACAGAAATATCAAAGTTGCAGTGCTCCAAAACAATCGTTGGGACAATGCCATTGTAGATTTAAAACCTCGTTTTGTGAAAGGAGCGGAGTTGGAGTACAATTACAATAAAGAGAACCTTTTTGATGGTGGAAATGAGTTTCGTATTCTCGATGTCAAGAACTTGAATTACCGTTCGTTGGGTGTGCAGCGTATTGCCTTTGAGAATGATACATCGCGCTTTTACATGGATCCCTCGGAAAGGAGAAGTGCAAAGAGTTATCTTTTTTGGGAAGATGTGAATGGGCGCTTTTTCATTAGAAATGATGACCGTTCTTGGGATGATAGAATTGATTCTGATTATGCGTTGGTTTATTTGACCCTACCGGTAGATTATCCCTTCGCAAATACCGATATTTTTGTGTTCGGCCAGCTGTCTTACTGGACCTACCGGCCGGAGAATAAGATGCGATACAATCCTAATCGCAAGCAATATGAGTTGGAATTGTACTTGAAACAGGGGTATTACAATTACCAATACATCGCTATTCCTGATAATTCGAATCGCGGAGAAGTTGCTTTAATCGAAGGGAACCATAGTGCTGCTGAAAATGAGTACGCTGTGTTTACCTACTTCAGAGGCCCAAACGATATTTTTGATCGCATGGTAGGATTTGAAGTTTTGAATTCTAGAAGATAATCTGGAATTGATTTAAAATACCGCTATATTTGGAGCATGAACGCAGCAGTTACAGAAGGAATTCGAATAAGCGTTGAAACCATCTACAGACCCGATTATTCCAGTTTTAATGAGGGACTTTTTTTGTTCTCTTATCACATTACGATAGAAAACAATAGCACTAGATCTGTTCAACTTTTAGAACGCCAATGGAATATTTTTGACATTCATTTAAAGCTTAGAACCATTGAAGGCTCTGGTGTGGTAGGTCAGCAACCTATTCTATTGCCAAGCGAGCAATATTCGTATTCTTCTGCTTGTGACTTTAAATCTGGCATTGGCTGGATGAAAGGTTTCTTTACCATGAAGGATATTGATGATGAAAATATTTTCAAAGTGACTATCCCGAAATTTGAACTCTACGCCACGCACATTCTCAACTGATCTATAAAGTGGCTAAGAAGCGTTCAGCACAACTCATGTGATTCATCTTTTTCTCGGCATCCATCTTTTCATAAGATCTCACCATCAAGGCCAATCTTGGGTTTGACTTGAAAAAAGAAGTGTGTGTTGCAATGAATCTCCAAAACAAGCCGTCCCAAATTTCTTCCCATTCCCCTTTCGGGTAATCGCCCATTTTTTTCAAGTAATTGCTACCGCTTATGTAGGGTTTGGTAGCAAAAAATCCACCATCTGCAAATTGACTCATTCCGTATACATTGGGAACCATCACCCAGTCATATGAATCAATAAACAGTTCCATAAACCAACGATAAACCTCATCGGGGTCAAACTCGCACAAAAGCATAAAACTTCCCAAAACCATCAAGCGTTCTATGTGGTGAGAGTATGAGGTAGAAAGCAACTTTTTAATGGTGTGATCAACCGGATAAATTCCAGTGGTTCCCGTGTAAAAGGATTCGGGGATTTTGCGTTTGAAATTCCAAAAGTTCTTGCTACGTTGTTGTGCGCCATGTGTCACATATACTCCTCGAATAAATTCTCGCCAACCAATGATTTGACGCACAAATCCTTCAATAGAGTTGAGGGGGATATTATTTTCCTTGCCGAAAGTTAAGGCTTTTTCGACCACCTCATGAGGAGTCAATAAACCGTTGTTTAAACTCATAGAAAGCACACTATGGTTGAGGAAATGGTACTGATGCGCTAAGGCATCTTCATAAGCTCCAAAATCGTGAAAACGGTGGTGAAGAAAAGCCTCAAGCCAAGTGCGAGCTTCTTTGAATGTAGTAGGGTAATCAATACTACTGCATGATCCTAAAGCATTGGGGAATTTTTGTTCAACATATTGGATAGCTTCTTTTTTGTCGGCATTTACTTCGGGAAAATGGAGGGCAGGTGGTATTTGCTTCTTGGGGTATTTTTTCCGGTTTTCTTCATCAAAACTCCATTTGCCTCCTTCGGGCTGCTCATTGGGTAGCATCAAGATGTTTAATTCCTGCCGTTGCTTTTTATAGAATTGGGCATGGAAATATCTTTTCTTGCTTGACTTAAAATAGCTGTTGAATAGCTTTTCTGGTGTCAAGAATTGAGGAGTAGCATGTACGCGAATCTCTAAATAATTTATATCACATGCTTTTTTCACGCGTTTCATTAACCAATCATCAATTGGGTCGATGAAGTGGATTGACAGCGCTTTCTCTTTAGATAATCCATTGATGAGCACCCTTACATCTGTGTTTGGTTGCTCTGATATGTAATGCACTTCTGCCCCTTGTTCTTGCAAGTAGTTGCTGTAAAATCGCATGGAAGCCCGTTGGTGGGCAAGCTTGGCTTTGTGAAAGTTAAATTGCTCAAAGAAGAGGTATTCTTCAATGAGGTAAACTTTGCTTACATGCGCTAACAAAGGGTTTCTCTCGAACAGTTGGTGAGGGAATATTAAGCCAATGTGTTCTTGTTTCTTCGGCATCTTTCGCTACAGTATTTAACCTCTTCCCAGTTTTTCTTCCATTTCTTTCTCCAGGTAAAAGGCCGACTGCAAACAGGACATGTTTTTTTTGGTAAAGTGCTTTTATCTCCCACGATCATCTTGTTGAATAGAGGTTCTTCTTGTGTGTTTTAATAGCACTTTTTTCGCTTCATTTTTCACTGCTTTTGAGTTTTTGAATCCCCAAATTTTCTCTCTTGCTTTTTTACCAGCTTCGGCCAAGTTTACAATTGGTTCTGGATAATCAAACGGGGCAAACTCTTTTTCCAATGGGGGAGTTAACCAAGGTTCGTGAATGGAAGTGCAATTTTTCAATTCTGGGATCCATTTTCTAATGAAATCTCCATTAGGATCTTGATCTACGCTTTGCTTCACGGGATTGTAAATGCGTACGGTATTTATTCCCGTAGTGCCCGCTTGCATTTGCAATTGCGGATAGTGAATACCAGGTTCGTAGTCTAAAAACATACCTCCAATATGCGGAGCTCCAAGTCGCCAATCAATGTCGAGATGATGACAGAGAAAAGAAACCAACATGGCGCGCATTCTAAAGTTGATCCATCCTGTATGGTTTAAAGAACGCATACAAGCATCAACCATTGGGAATCCCGTAGTGCCTGTTTTCCAGCGTTCTAGCCATTCATTATTGTTAGAGTAAGGCATGTCTTCATACGCGCGGTTCACACAGACTTCTGAATAGGAACATTCCATCTCAAATTTTTGGATGAAGTGATCGCGCCATTTGAGTCGAGTAAGCATTTGGCTGTAGTTGCCCACCTTGTTTTTTTGCGCAATGGCTAAGGTTTGAAACACCTGTTTTACACTCAAAGTTCCCCATGCCAAATAAGGCGATAGTCTGCTACAATGCATGCGACTGGTAGTTGGGTTTGATATGTTTTTCAGGTAGCCTTTGTAACGCTTGGTTTTAAAGCTATTCAAGTATTGCCAAGCAAAGCCTTCTCCCGCTGGTTGAAACTGTTCTGGGTAGGTTTTAAGTATGTTGAAAAGCTTTTGTTTGATAGGGAAGTCGGCAATGAAATCAATTTGTTGAACTTTAGGATAGTGGTTTTTGGTTTGCGGTTGACTCATGGTCACATACCAATTTTTATCCCAGTCCTTTCTGTTTATCCTTCCGCGCTGGATACCATCTTTTTGGAACTCTTTCCATGTAATGGCATGTGCTTTAGACCATTTGGCAACCTGCTTGTCTATTTTCCATGTTTTGGGATCCCCAGATTCTTGATAACTGAAAATATGCTTGATTTCGAATTGATTTCTCAATACTTGGTAAATGTCTAAAGTAGGGCCTTGTGCCAAATAGAAGGTGTACTGCTCTGGTTCAAGCACTTTTTTCATAGAAAGTAGGGAGTGGTATTGAAACTGTAAATGACGATTGGACACCACTTCTTTCTTCATTAAATCATCGTCAAAAATGAACAGAATAAGAAAAGGTAAATGGTGGTTTACAGCTTCGTACAATGGAGCATGGTCTTGGGTTCTCAAATCTCTTTTGAGCCAGACTACATTGATTTCTGGTTTCATACCAGCTCCTTTTTCAAGTGCTTCCAAAACTTAAAGAACGACTTGATTGGAAGGTCTTCTTTAGAGAGCCAATCTCTATCATCTACTACATCAGTAGGGTAGTCAAAAAGAGGGTGTTCTTTGCTGTAAGTAGTGTTTAATGTGTTGTTCTTCCTTAAGCTTTCATAATCACCAAAAAAGACTTGAAGATTGGCTATGTTTTTACCCAATTCAAATACGAAGTTGAGTGTGTTTTCTCCCATAGGATAGGCTGTGAGTAGCTGCGAGTCTAACAGTAATACACGATTCATTTCTGCACTATTTCTCCAGTTAGGATCGAGGTTGTATGGTGTATATATGCATGTATCTAAAGCATCGTTGATATTGAGACAATTGGTCTGTTGCGCTGGGTTTTTTAATGTGAGGGGTACCATCTCAAAAGAACCCGATGGAGCAGAGCGCGTCTCGAGTTCTTCATAAGAACAATCGACCAATGTGCCAGACTGATTTGTTTTGCAAAAAGTATTTATGTTCTCTTGGTTCGCGATGTATTTCTTGGATCTATTTACTCCAGCGACCCATTGCCAGCTAAAGGCGTTGCTTCCCCAATCTGCATCTAACAAATGCGCGTGCATCCATAGTGCAGGAGCCAGCCAGTGGCTTTGGTAATAATTGCAGGTAATTGCTGCTACGTACATCCGCAAATGATTGTGCATGTAGCCTGTTTTATAGAGGTGTTGAATGCCTTGGTCAATGGCTTCAATACCGGTGTTCGCGTTTAAGATTGGTGCGGGCATCTGCAAAATGACTTCGGAGCGATCTATTTTGGTTTTTTGCTTTTGCCATTTTCGTTGCCAGAAGTCACGCCAAGCGAGTTCTTGAATGAATTTCTCTGCTTGCTCTACACCAATTTCTCGTTCTTGTAGGTGTTCAAAAACTATTCGGGTAGAGAGCAGCCCTCTGGAGATATAAGGAGATAAGTATGAGACATTTCCGTGAATGTAGTTTCGGGTTTTACCGTAGCTCATAGGATCCAAATCGCCCAATTTCTCTAAAATCTCCATGTGAGAAGTTTCCAATTGAATATCTGGAAAGTTCATCGCTTAGAAATCTTATTGTTAGAGATAGAACGCTGCCTATTGCATTTGAAACGTTGAATGTCTTCACTGCGTTTTTTCAAATGTTTTTGGCTCACTTTCGAATTGACACGCTTTCTCCAAAGGCGAAAAGAAGAAGGTTTCAGTTCTTTTCGCATCAGTGCAATTACATCTCTTTCTGCCAAACCAAATTGAAAGGCAATGGCTTCAAAAGGAGTGCGATCTTCCCAAGCCATTTCAATGATTCTGTCTGTATCTCTTTCGTTTAAACTCATACGCGAAGACTAGACATTCCGCCATCTACATGAAGCACTTGACCGCTCATCCAGCTGCTTTTTTCACTTAAGAGGAAAGCCGCCATTTCTGCGATGTCTTCAGGTTCGCCCACTCTACCAAGAGGATGTCTTTCTCCATTGGCTTCTTTTTTTTCTGGTGTACTTAACAGCTTTGAAGCTAGGGGAGTATTTGTTAAAGAAGGGGCAATGCAATTGAATCGGATTTTTCCAGCATATTCTGCAGCAAGAGATTTACTTAAGCCTTCTACCGCACCTTTAGAAGTTGCTACTTGGCTATGAAAATTATAGCCCATGCTCACGGCTACAGTTGAGAACAGCACTACACTTGCGGCATCACTTTTCAAAAGATAAGGCAGGGCGCTTTGTATTGTCTTTATTGCTCCAACAACCTGCAAGTCAAAATCAGCTTTAAAATCTGCCGGTTTAAAACGTTTGAAAGGCTTTAGGTTTATGGACCCCGGGCAATATACAATGCCGTCTAGTCCACCTTCTAAGAAGGATAGGTCCAATTCATCTTCCAACACATCATAAGAGATGTAGTTGATGTCTTCTTTTTCTTCGATGGGAAACCTAGAGGTCACCATCAAATGATTTTCCTCGCGAAGTTTGGAAACAATGCTGGCACCTATACCAGTTCTTCCTCCAACAATTAAATAATGCTTCATGCAAAGTGAAACATGGTTTTAAAATGAATGTTCGTGATTACAAAGAATATGTTTGATTTAGGGATAGTAAAAAGAGTAACGCACATTCATTCTAGCAGAAATAGCAGATTCAAAACGTAAAACACTAGTTAAAAAAATATGAAAAACTTATACATCTCTCACAAATGCTCCTCAAAATTGCATTAATTTTGATGCAACTCTAAAAATTACATCGTATGAAAAAGCTACTTACTCTTTTGGCAGCCGTAGCGCTGTTTTCAGGTTTAAATGCTCAAGACGGGCCAGATTTAATCACATTTGAGGCAGGTTGGACCAGCTCTACACTAGCAGAAACAGGAACCGATTTCTTGGAGAATACCTCTGGTTTTTATGTTGGTGTTCGCAAAGATTTCAAGATTGTTCCTTTGGTGCGCTTTAATACGGGGCTTTTGTTTACTCAACAAGGAACAGCTTATGATCTTCCTTCTACAGATGATTTAAAAATGGGCTATCTGCATTTGCCATTCGGTGCAAAGTTGAAGTTAGGACCAATATTTTTAACAGGTGGTATATCCCCAAGTTTCCGTTTAAGTGCAAATGCAGGAGATGAGAACGTTGGAGATGAATTTAAGGTCTTTGATTTACCTGCATATGGAGGTATTGGAGTGAAGGTTTTAATGGTGTCGCTTGACTTTAGATACAATTATGGTTTATTAAATGTGTCTGATGTTTCTGGTTTTGATGCGCAAAATCAATTCTTCACCTTAGGTCTAGGATTTTCATTAAAACGATAGTAGTACTCCCTTAACAACAGAAAAAGCTCACTTCGGTGGGCTTTTTTTATGTCCCATCTTTTCAAACTAGAGCTAATCGTTTTAGAAACACTAAGGAATCGTTACTTTTGCACTCCTCTATAAAAGCAGATTTATGTTTGAGAATTTACAAGACAAGCTTGAGCGTTCGTTCAAGGTCCTAAAAGGGCACGGCCAGGTTACAGAAATCAACGTTGCAGAAACCATGAAAGAGGTTCGCAGATCGCTGCTTGATGCCGATGTGAACTTTAAGATTGCGAAATCTTTTACCAATACGGTGAAAGAGAAGGCAATGGGTGCGAATGTAATCAATGCCATATCACCAGGGCAGCTCTTAGTAAAGATTACTCATGACGAGCTTGCCAACTTAATGGGAGACGAAGCTGTAGAGGCCAACATACAGGGGAACCCTGGTGTTGTACTTATGGCAGGTCTTCAAGGTTCTGGTAAAACAACCCACTCTGGGAAACTGGCCAATTTTTTTAAAACCAAGAAAGGTAAGAACCCATTGTTGATTGCTTGTGATGTGTACCGTCCTGCGGCCATTGATCAGTTGCATGTGGTAGGTGAATCTATTAGTGTTGAGGTTTACAGCAATAAAGAAGAAAAAGATCCTGTAAAGATTGCTGAAGCTGGAATAGCCCATGCCAAGCAAAATGGTTATAACGTAGCTATTGTAGATACCGCTGGTCGTTTAGCAATTGATGACCAGATGATGAAAGAAATTGCTGCCATTAAAAAAGCCATTCAGCCAACAGAGACTTTGTTCGTAGTAGAT
>CBFHSD010000032.1:0-25445 GCA_965658375.1 Salibacteraceae bacterium | reverse complement strand
ATTCTTAAACATGTTTGTTACCGAAGGCGGAGACTTTTACAATGAAATGACAATGGTACTTGAAGCCTTAGCTGGTTTCTCACTTGGTGCCGAATCCATCGCATTGTTTGCTCGTGTTGGTGGTGGTATTTATACCAAAGCCGCTGATGTTGGTGCTGACTTAGTAGGTAAAGTAGAAGCAGGTATTCCTGAAGATGATCCTAGAAACCCAGCAACTATTGCAGATAATGTTGGTGACAACGTTGGAGATGTAGCAGGAATGGGTGCCGATCTGTTTGGCTCTTACGTAGCTACGGTATTGGCCTCTATGGTTCTTGGGAACTATATTATTAAAGATATGGCTGATGCAGGTGTGGTTCTTGAATCCTTCAATGGAATGGGACCAATCTTATTGCCAGTAATGATTGCAGGTGTTGGGATTATTTCTTCTATTCTAGGAACATTCTTGATTAGTGTGAAAGACAACAGCGCAAAAGAAGCGCAAGTTCAAGCGGCTTTAGATAGAGGAAACATTGTTTCTATTCTTCTTACAGCAGTTGCTGGTTGGTTCTTAATTGACTGGATGTTGCCAGAGACCATCGTTGGGATGAAATTCTTTGGTGAGGGAACAAGAGACGTATTGTCAAGACATGTATTCTACGCTACATTGGTTGGTTTAGGAGTTGGATTCTTGATTTCTATGTTCACTGCTTATTACACCTCATTGGGTAAAAAACCAGTTATGGACATTGTGCAGAACTCTTCAACGGGTGCTGCAACAAACATTATCGCTGGTTTAGCTACAGGAATGATCTCTACTTTTTCATCAGTGCTTTTATTCGCAGCTGCCATTTGGGGCTCATACGAATTGGCTGGTTTCTACGGTGTGGCTATTGCTGCTTCTGCAATGATGGCAACTACGGCTATGCAGTTGGCTATTGATGCATTCGGACCTATTGCAGATAACGCAGGTGGTGTTGCCGAAATGAGTGAGTTGCCAGACGAAGTAAGAGAAAGAACAGATATCCTTGATTCTGTGGGGAACACAACCGCTGCGGTTGGAAAAGGATTCGCCATTGCCTCAGCTGCTTTAACAGCATTGGCATTGTTTGCGGCTTACGTAACCTTTACCGGAATTGACGGGATTAACATTTTCAAAGCCGATGTACTTGCTGCATTATTTATTGGTGGTATGATACCAGTGGTATTCTCTGCACTGGCTATGAAATCGGTTGGTAAAGCAGCCATGGATATGGTAATGGAAGTGAGAAGACAGTTCAAAGAAATTCCTGGAATTATGGAAGGAACTGGTACTCCTGAATACGGGAAGTGTGTAGAGATTTCTACAAAAGCTGCATTGAGAGAAATGATGTTACCTGGTGCAATGACGATTGTAACTCCAATTATTGTAGGTTTTGTAATGGGACCTGAAGCGCTTGGAGCATATATGGCGGGTGTTGCAGTTTCTGGTGTAATGTGGGCTATTTTCCAAAACAACGCTGGTGGTGCATGGGACAACGCTAAAAAGTCTTTTGAAGCTGGAGTTGAGATTGATGGAGAAATGACTTATAAAGGTTCTGAAGCTCACAAAGCTGCGGTAACTGGAGATACAGTTGGAGATCCATTTAAAGATACTTCTGGTCCTTCTATGAACATCTTAATCAAATTGACATGTTTGGTAGGATTGGTGATTGCGCCAATCTTGGGTGGTCATGGTAATGAAGAGCATGTAGAAGTGGAAACTCCACACGAACATGCTATCCAAGCAGATGAAGTTATAAATACAGAAGTTTCAGCTATTGAAATCAACATCGACTGATTCGGTAGTTTTAAAAGATATTCTAAAAGTCCTCAAGTATTTGCTTGGGGATTTTTTTTGCTTGAAACTTTAGCGCATAAAAAAAGCCCCGATAAATCGGAGCTTCCATAAATCAAACTTGAACTATACAGAAACTTTCTGTCTTTGCTGTGCTTTTCTGCCTTCTAGCCAAACCTCATAAGATTTTGAATCTAGTTCGTACCACGCTCTCGCGATGCCTTTTTTAATGACAGTTTTTAGTTCTTTTTTCAGATGTGTTTTTTGGTCGATGATACTCATAGTTGTGTAGGTGTTTGTGTAGTAAAAGTAGATAAAATCATGAACTCTAACAAAAAAGAAATAAATTCTTAACAAACAATATTGATGATTCGTTCAATAACAATAATCACTTTTTTTGGAGCTTTTGCATCAAGGTATTTCTGCGTTCTTTCATCTGCAAGGATAGCCTTTTCTATATCTTCTTTTGTGCTTGATGCTGAGTATTTTACTTTAAATCTCATTTTGCCATTGAACGAAACGGGATACTCAAAACTATCCTCTACCAAATAACTTTCAATCAGTTGAGGATATGCCGTATTAACAATAGATTCATCATGACCCATGGCACTCCACAACGCTTCTGCTGTATGCGGAGCATATGGTGCAATTAAAACGGCAAGCGGTTCGAGAATTTCTTTTTTGTTGCATTTTAAATCACTCAGCTCATTCACACAAATCATGAAAGTGCTTACTGGAGTATTGAAAGAATAACGTTCAATATCTTCTCTCACTTTTTTAATGGCAGTGTGTAAGGCCTTGTTTTCTTCTTTGCTTGCTTTGTCTTCAGAAATTGTCAACTGATCTTCCTTAAAGTAGAGCCTCCAAAGCTTTTTTAAGAAGCCATTTACACCAGAAATACCTTGTGTATTCCATGGTTTGTGCATCTCAATGGGGCCTAAGAACATTTCATGAAGTCGCAGGGCATCTGCACCATATTCTTCAACGAGTAAGTCAGGGTTTACTACATTAAATTTAGACTTCGACATTTTTTCCACTTCACTACCGCAGATGTATTTGCCATCTTCTAGAATAAATTCGGCATCGGCAAATTCAGAGCGCCAGCTTTTGAAGGCGGCAACATTCAATTCTTCTCCACTCACTATGTTTACGTCAACATGCAAACGATCGGTGGAATGCTCTTTTCTGAGATTCTTAGAAACAAATGTGTTGCTGTCTTTTATGCGGTATACAAAACGCGAATCCCCTTGAATCATTCCTTGGTTGATTAGCTTTTTAGCTGGCTCATCAAAAGAGATGAATCCCAAATCATTCAAAAATTTGGTCCAGAATCGCACATATAATAAATGACCCGTAGCGTGTTCTGCTCCACCCATGTAAAGGTCTACTTGATTCCAATAATCCAATGCTTTTTTCCCTGCAAAAACTTCGCTGTTTTTTGGGTCTGTGTAGCGCATGAAATACCAGCTGCTCCCAGCCCAACCAGGCATTGTTGTTGTTTCTAGCGGAAAGCCTTCGCCTTTTGAAACCACTCCTTTATTAGGTTCGTAACACCAAGTGTTTGCTCGAGCTAGTGGTGGTTCGCCATCTTCAGTTGGCAAATACTTGTCTACTTCTGGTAATTCCAAAGGAAGGTGTTCTTCTTTCACCGCTTTTGCAACTCCATTTTCAAAGTAAATTGGAATAGGTTCTCCCCAAAAGCGTTGTCTGCCGAACACCGCATCTCTTAATTTGAAATTTGTTTTTCCAGAGCCTATGCCTTTTTCTTCGAGAATCTCTATGGTTTTTTGGATGGCTTTTTTAGATTTCATACCGTCTAAAAATGCTGAGTTCACAAGTGTAGCGCTTTTATCTTCAGCGGCAGCTTCATCAATGTTGGCTCCCTCAATCACATTTGGAATTTCAATCCCGAAATGTTTGGCAAAGTTCCAATCTCTTTGGTCTCCACAAGGAACTGCCATCACGGCCCCTGTTCCATATGAAGCTAAGACATAATCGCCAATCCAAATGGGAATTAGTTTCCCTGTAAATGGATGCTTGACATAAGCTCCCGTAAAGGCTCCACTGATATTTTTAGTGTTCGCTAAGCGGTCTCGTTCTGTCTTTTTAGAGCTTACTGCTATGTATTCTTCCACTTCTGTACGTTGAGCGTCCGTACATATTTTTTGTACTAACTCATGCTCGGGTGCCAATACCATGAAGCTCACGCCAAAAATGGTATCTGGCCGTGTGGTGAATACTTCAATCTGTTCATCGTGTTGATCCAATTTAAAGAACACTTGTGCTCCTCGAGATTTGCCAATCCAATTGCGTTGAATTTCTTTAATGGAATCAGACCATTCTATTCTATTGAGTCCTTCGAGTAGGCGATCTGCATAGGCAGAAATGCGCAAACTCCATTGCATCATCTTGCGTTGCTCAACGGGGTGTCCTCCACGTTCAGAAACACCATTCACTACCTCGTCATTGGCGAGCACGGTTCCCAAGGCAGGGCACCAATTTACCATTGAATCGCTGCGGAAGGCAATGCGGTAATCAAGTAAGATTTCAGATTTTTCAGATTCATTAAAAGCATTCCATTCTTCTGCTGAGAAAGCGATTTCACAAGCGTGATGAGCGCGAACCTCTGTGTTTCCCTTTGCTTCAAATGCTGCGATCAGGCTATCAATGCCTTCAGCTTTTTTCGTGGTTTTGTTGTACCAAGAGTTAAAGAGTTGCAGGAATATCCATTGTGTCCATTTGTAGTAATCGGGTTTACAGGTTTGAATTTCTCTGCTCCAATCAAAAGAAAAACCAATGCGATCCAGTTGCTCTCGGTAACGCTTGAGGTTCGTTTCTGTAGTAACAGCTGGGTGCTGCCCTGTTTGAATGGCATATTGCTCTGCGGGTAAGCCAAAAGCATCATAGCCCATAGGGTGCAAAACATTAAAGCCATTGTGTTTTTTGTATCGAGCAAAAATATCTGAAGCAATGTAGCCAAGTGGGTGGCCAACGTGCAAGCCAGCGCCAGAAGGATAAGGAAACATGTCTAACACATAGAATTTAGGCTTTTCAGTATCCATACGTGTTTTATACACCTCTTGTTCTGCCCATTTTTTACGGGCAGTTTCTTCAATGTTTTTTGTGTTGTATTCCATCTTTTCTCTGGCTATGTTCAAAAAGCTGCAAAGTTAGTGAATGCAATATGCATGTTCTCTATAATCAAACCAATTAGGGGCGTAATTTTTATATTTTCGTTGCCTTGCTAAAAACGGCCTTTATTGATCAAATCTGTGAGTAAGAAGAATAAGTTAGAGAGAAGAAGAGCCACATCATCCTATTTCAGCGTGATTGTGAGCATTTCATTGGTGCTTTTTATGCTTGGTTTGGTAGCTATGATTTTGCTGCAAGCCAATACCCTAAGTAGGTATGTGAAAGAGAATATCCGCATTAGTGTGTATTTGAAAGACGGCTTAGAGCAAGTAGATGTTAAAAGGTTTCAAAAATCGTTAGATGCTTCTGTGTATGTAAAAAGCACGCAGTACATTGACTCCGAAATGGCCGCATTGATTTTACAAGAAGATTTAGGGGAAGACTTTATTCAGTTCTTAGGGGAGAATCCTCTAGAGAGTTCGGTAGATATCTATCTTACTTCAGAATATGCTCACCCAGATAGTGTGCTTTGGATAGAGCAGGAACTAATGGATAACCCAAAAGTAAAAGAGGTTTATTATCAGCCAGAGTTATTGAATGCGGTGAACGAGAATGTGAACAAGATCAGTTTGCTGATCACGAGCTTTGCAGTGTTGCTTCTTATTGTGGCTGTTGCACTAATCAATAACACCATTCGTTTGGCAATTTTCAGCAAGCGTTTTGTAATTAGGAGTATGCAACTCGTAGGAGCAACAAAAGCTTTTATTCGAGCACCTTTTATGGGGAAGGCTATTTTCCATGGTTTCTATGGAGCCGTGATTGCAATGGTTTTACTATCTGCGGTGGTCTATTACGGACAACAAAATTTCCCGGCAGTTTTTGAAGGCTTTGAAATAGAGCTCTTTGGAATGCTATTCGGGTTGGTAATTTTATTAGGAATTCTTATTTCATGGCTAAGCACGGCTTTTGCTGTGAACCGTTTTTTAAGAATGCAAACAGATAAACTGTATTAAATATGGCTAGTCAATTGAATGATAGCGAAAATCAATTCGCGTTTAAGAAAGAAAATTACATGTGGCTCATTGGGGGCTTTGTAACCGTAATCATTGGGTTTATTCTTATGTCTGGTGGCGGCAGTGAAGACCCTAAAGGTTTTAGCGATGCTATTTTTGATACGAGAAGAATGGTGATTGCACCGTTGTTAGTAGTTGCTGGATATGCATTGGTGTTTGTTGCCATCATGAAAAAGGTTGATTAAGCGCATTCATGAGCCTATTTCAAGCAATTGTTCTCGGTATAGTACAAGGTCTTACCGAGTTCTTACCCGTAAGTAGCAGCGGCCATTTAGAGCTGGTAAAGGTGATGTTTGGCGAGAATCTCGTTGCCAATGAAAGCATGATGTTTACCGTTGTCTTGCACTTTGCAACGGCACTCAGCACAGCGGTTATTTACCGAAAAGATATCGCTGAAATAATCAAAGGTCTTTTTCAATTCAAAAACAATAACGAGACAATATTCTCTTTGAACATTGTGCTTTCCATGATTCCTGCAGCATCAGTTGGCGTGTTGTTTAATGATGAGATTGAGGCTCTTTTTGATGGTCAAGTACTCTTGGTTGGAGCGATGTTGATAGTAACAGGTCTGTTACTATTCTTATCTGACAGGGCAAAAAGCACTACCAAAGAGGTAACTTCAAAATCTGCTTTAATCGTAGGTGTTTCTCAGGCCATAGCGATATTGCCGGGAATTTCTCGTTCAGGGGCTACCATCGCCACTTCGGTTCTTTTAGGAATAGATAAGGGCAAAGCAGCACGTTTTTCATTCCTTATGGTAGTGCCTCTTATTTTGGGGAAAATGGCCAAGGATTTGCTTGATGCAGATGGTCAACTTTTAATTTCTGATGAAACACTTATTCCCTTGCTTGTAGGCTTCATTACTGCCTTTGTTACAGGTCTTATTGCTTGCAACTGGATGATATCCCTCGTTAAAAAAGCCAAATTGGCTTATTTCTCATATTACTGTTTTGCGGTGGGTTCACTCGCTTTGGTCTACAGTTTAATTCAATAGCCTTGGTAGATTTTAAAGAAGGTCAGGTTTTATTGATAGACAAACCTTTGCATTGGACTTCTTTTGATGTAGTCAATAAATTGAGGTATACTTTAAAGCATGCCTTGAAGGTAAAGAAAATCAAGGTGGGCCATGCGGGAACCTTAGACCCCTTAGCCACAGGTTTGTTGGTTATCTGTACCGGGAAATTCACGAAAAAGATAGACGGTCTTCAATCTGACGATAAGGTTTACACAGGTGAAATCACTTTGGGGTCAACAACACCTTCTTACGATTTGGAGAGTGAGGTTGATGGAACCTACGAAACTGCTCACATCACGAATGATTTAATGGAAGAAGCCAGAAAAAGTTTTTTGGGAACCCAACTTCAAATGCCACCAATCTATTCAGCAAAGAAGGTAGATGGCAAAGTTGCTTACTTGGTGGCAAGAAAAGGTGGCGAAGTCAACCTAAAACCGGCAGAAGTTCACATTCACTCACTTGAGCTAGATAGTTCCAATTTTCCCAAGGTGAAATTCGCTGTTCATTGCAGTAAGGGAACCTATATACGAAGCCTAGCTCACGATTTAGGCAAACGCTTGCATTCTGGGGCACACTTGTCTGCCTTGAGAAGAACCCGCAGTGGTGAATTTGATATTGCTAATGCCTTGCAAATTGATGAGGCTGTGACTTATATTCGTGAGCACGCCACCGATATCAGTATTTGATAGAACAACTAAAAGGGTTTTCTTATTTTTGCCGCCCTCGTAAAATGCATATATGAAGCTTTCAGAGTTTAAGTTAGAAATCCCAGAAGAATTAATTGCGCAATACCCAGCAGAAAACAGAGATGAATCTCGCCTGATGGTTGTGCACCGAGATACAGGGAAAATTGAGCATAAAATCTTCAAGGACATCGTAGACTACCTCGAAGAAGATGACACCTTGGTTTTAAACGACACCAAAGTGTTCCCAGCGCGTTTGTTCGGTAACAAGGAGAAAACAGGAGCATTGATTGAAGTGTTTTTGTTGAGAGAATTGAACCGCCAGAGCAGATTGTGGGATGTTCTTGTAGATCCAGCACGTAAAATTAGAATAGGGAACAAGCTGTATTTCGGAGAGAATGATGAGCTTGTTGCTGAAGTAATAGACAATACTACTTCTAGAGGAAGAACCTTGCGTTTCTTGTTCGATGGACCCTATGAGGAATTCAAAGAAGTGATTACAAGATTGGGTGAAACGCCATTGCCTAAATACATTACTAGACCGGTGGAGCCTTCTGATGAAGTTCGTTTCCAAAGCATTTTCGCCAAGAACGAAGGTGCCGTTGCTGCTCCAACAAGTTCATTGCACTTCAGCAGAAACTTGATGAAGCGTTTGGAGATTGAAGGTGTAAACTTCGCTACCATGACTTTGCATACAGGTTTAGGAGCATTCAGACCTGTGGAAGTGGAGGATTTGACCAAGCATAAAATGGAGTCTGAACAAGTATGGATTCCAGAAGCATGCGCCAACATGGTGAACGGTTCTAAAGACAGAAAGAAAAAAGCAATAGCTGTGGGTACAACAGTAATGCGCGGTATCGAAAGCAGCGTTTCTACCGACAGCCGTTTGAAGCCTTACGAGGGATGGACCAACAAGTTTATTTTCCCCCCGCGTGAGTTTCATATTGCGGATGCGATGATTACAAATTTCCATCAAGATCAAAGTACGTTGATGATGATGGTTGCCGCATTTGGGGGCTATGATTTAATTATGGAAGCATACGCAGAAGCAATCAAAGAGAAATATAGATTCTTAGCTTACGGTGACGCAATGCTCATCTTGTAAGAATCAAAGTTTATAGTTTCAAAGCCATTTCGAAAGATTCGGAATGGCTTTTTTATTTTTGTAGCAATGGAAAAGCAAGATATACGCGCCTTAGATTTAGAACAGTTGACCTCTTGGTTTATCGCTCATGGTGAAAAATCTTTCAGAGCAAAGCAGGTGTTCGAATGGATATGGAAGAAGTCGGTAACAGATTTTTCTAAAATGACCAATCTTTCGAAGGACTTACGCGCCTTGCTTGAAACAAACTTTCAATTTTTTCCAGTAAGCATTGCAGAAGAACAAATAAGCAATGACGGCACCATTAAAGTAGCTTTTCAATTGGCTGAAGGGCATGTGGTAGAGGGCGTTTTGATTCCTACAGAAAAACGCTTGACGGCTTGTATTTCTTCTCAAGTAGGGTGTTCTTTAAGTTGTGCTTTTTGTGCAACAGGAAGGTTAAAACGCATGAAGAACTTAAGTGCGGGTGAGATCTACGATCAAGTGGTACTCATCAACAACATTGCGTTGGCCAAATACAAAAAGCCCCTTTCCAACATTGTTTATATGGGTATGGGTGAGCCTTTAATGAATTTAAAAGGTTTATTGGAATCGGTGGATAAAATCACTTCTCCGAACGGATTGGGAATGTCGCCAAAGAGAATTACAGTTTCTACTGCGGGTATCTCCAGGGCAATTATGAGATTGGCTGATGAAGATGTGAAATTCAACCTAGCACTGTCACTTCACGCGGCTACGGATGAAAAGAGAGATTCTATCATGCCCATCAATCAATCAAACACACTTGATAGTTTGGCTGAGTCTATGATCTATTTCCGGAAAAAGACGCAAAAAACCATCACGTATGAATACATTATATTCAAAGATTTTAATGACAGCATTGCCGATGCAAGAGAGTTGATGAAATTCTGTCAACGCGTTCCTGCAAAAATCAACATCATTGAATACAACCCTATTGATGGGGGTGAGTTTGAAAAATCGCCCATAGAAAGAGTAGATGAATTTGCTCACTACTTAGAACAACACGATATTCAGGTAAATATTAGAAGAAGCCGAGGCAAAGACATTGATGCTGCCTGTGGTCAACTTGCGAATAAGAACGATGCTGCTTAATCCTTTTTAAAGATGAGGAATTTGCCAATTCCCCATTTCTGCAAACGGAAACTTACCGAAGTCCACAATACCCCCAAGCCGTAAATGCTGCTGCGCTTAAAGTTGATGGAAGAAGCCTCTTCAAAATATTTTGTTGGGCAAGTCACTTCAGCAATCTCATAGCCACTAAAGCAGATTTGAGCAAGCATTTGGTTGTCAAACACAAAGTCGTCTGAATTTGTATTGTAATTAATAGATTCCAAAACCTCTTTAGAGAAAGCTCTGTACCCCGTGTGGTATTCAGACAGCTTTTGGCCCATGAGTATATTCTGGAACAAGGTTAAAAAGCGATTGGCGATGTACTTATAAATAGGCATACCTCCTTTCAGAGCTCCTTTACCGAGTATGCGAGATGCCAACACTGTTTGGTACACATCATTAGCAATGATGTATGACATGGAGTGAATAAGCTTAGGAGTATATTGGTAATCTGGGTGAACCATGATCACAATGTCGGCACCTATTTCTAGGGCTTTGTTGTAACATGTTTTTTGATTTCCGCCATAGCCTTTGTTTTGCTCATGTCTAATCACATGGTTTATTCCGAGTTCTTTCGCTTTGGCAGAAGTAGCATCACTACTTTTATCATCTACCAAAATCACTTCGTCCACAATATCAAACGGAATCTCGTTGTAGGTAATCTCAACAGTCTTTTCTGCATTGTATGCAGGCATCACCACAACAACTTTTTTGTCTCCAATCATAGGTTCACTAATTGGCAGCAAATTTAATGGTTCAAGTGAAAAGGCCACTTTTTATGTTTCATGAAAAATTAACTTTGAGACAGGAATATAATTAAGAAACATAGTGTACATTTGACACTTACTAAATAATCAAAGAAATGACTAGAGTAGCAATAAATGGATTGGGTAGAATTGGACGAACAACTTTTCGCCAATTGCTCAATAGAAACGATGTTCAAATTGTAGCCGTGAATGATTTGCAGCAAATTGATGTGTTGCACAATCTACTCACAAGAGATTCTGTTTACGGTAGAATTGAACATGAATTAACGGTTGATGGTGAAACCTTTAAGGTTGGAGCACATACCATTGAGGTTTTGAGCCAAAGGGAACCATCAAAATTGCCATGGAAAAGATTAGACGTAGATGTGGTTTTGGATTGTACTGGTTTGTATAAATCCTACGAGCAGGCACACCAACATATAGATTCTGGAGCAAAAAGGGTATTGCTTTCTTATCCTGTAGGAGATGACCGCGTGAAGAATGTGGTGAAAGGAGTGAATGATTCCATCATCACCGCAGACGATAAAATTATATCCAATGCTTCTTGTACAACTAATTGTGCATCACCTGTAATCAAGGTTCTTCAAGAAAATTGGGGCATTGAGAAGGGTGTGTTAAACACCATTCACGCCTACACTGCAGACCAAAAAATCAATGATTCAGCGCACAAAGATTTGAGAAGAGCGCGCGCAGCAGCTGTGAATATCATTCCTACATCAACTGGTGCGGCTAAAGCTGTGGGAAGAATTTTCCCTGAGTTGAAAGGGATGATTTCTGGGAGCGCATACAGAGTGCCTGTTATTACGGGTTCTTGTGTTGATTTAACCGTTGCTTTGAATAAATCATTTACTGTTGAAGAAGTAAATGCAGCACTTAAAGAAGCCGCTAACGGATCTTTAAAAGGGATTCTACAATACTCAACTGAAGCGCTAGTTTCTACTGATATTGTGGCAAGTTCTTATTCCAGCATTTTTGATAGCGATTTAACAACCGATGCAAATGGCTGGTTGAGAATTGTAAGCTGGTACGACAATGAATTTGGATACTCTACTAGAATGGCCGAGATGTGTGCCATGTTATAAGCTACCTGAACCACTGTTTGTTTTATGAATTGAAAAAAGGGCGTTCCGATATCGGAACGCCCTTTTTTCTTCATATGTCTTCAAGTAACTATTGAACTATTACTCTTGAAGTAGAAAAGTTGTTGTTGCTATCTGTTACACTTAGAATATACATACCAGCATTCAAATTCTCAGCGTGTATTACGTGTGTGTTGCTTCCGTTAGAAACGGTTGAGTGCACAGTTTTACCCGTTAGGTCAGTTAAGCTTACAGTATAGTTGTCTGCTTGTTTGAACTGAATTGTTGCAGTGTTGTCAAATGGATTAGGGAATACGGTTACTCCAAAATCAACCGCACTCATTTCTGTTACAGAAGTAGTTCCACAAACATCACAAGCATCAAATGTCCAGCAAACAGTAGTGTCATTGGCAGATCTTACAAAGTATCTGTTGTCAGTGAAACCTCCACCATTGTCAACACCACATCCACCAATTTCTGTAAAGTCTGCCGACTCTTCAACTGCAATAGAAGTTCCAGGTTTGTTGATTACGTATTTGAAGAAAATATCTGTATTCCCGCCAAGCTTAATGGTTGTTGCATATTGATCTGTGCTGCCAACTTGATCCATTTTAATAGCTCCAGATTGCCATTGAGGATCTGTGAATCCTCCCATGATGTAAACACCACCTGAATCTTGACTAGGATCAATAGAACCTGTCATGGCAGACACGTCTACAGTGAAAGTAACCATGCTTGAATCTGGCCATAAAGGACAAGAAGCACTCGTTGTGTTAAAACAGTAGGTTACAGCCGTATCGTTAGAGGTAATATTGACCTCTCTATCCGAAAGACTCTCCCATCCGTTCGGTCCGTTTTTGAATTTGTATTTGTGCAATTGCTGTTGCAATGGAAGTGTAACAGACCAAGTACCATCTGAATTATCCGTCAAGGCACCATCAGTCCAACCGTTAAAAGATCCAGCGATGAATACACCAGCAGGGTCAATATTGGTTTCATTACTCATATCCACAGTGAAGGTCACATTGCTTGATGAACACTCATCGCAAGCGCCATAGCAAACAGCCATCATCATAGTGTCAGCTTGTACATTATTAATGTATCTATATCCATTTTGAGCACAAGCGGCTGGAACAGTTTCATCATCTCCCCACAAATCGCCATTCACAAATTTGAAATCTATATTGTCTCCAGGGTTCAATTCAACAATGTGCTTATAAATAGGACTATTGTCTGGGCTGTGCATGTCAGTTCCGTCAGGTGTAGGTGTCCCCACTTGGAAGCTTCCGGTAACGTGTAATCCGTTTGGGCTTACTGTCTCTGAAGACATGTTTACTTGAAGTGTAACACCCACTTTACCGCAGTCAACTACTTCACCAAAACAAATGGATCCCACATCTTGTGCAGAACCAGAAACATAAGCCCAACGGTTGCTGTTACCGCCACCAACTTGTGCTCCTACAGGAATGCTTTCTTCACCAGCTCCCCAGTTGTTATCGTTGATGAATTTGAATTCATACATTCCTTCGTTGAGGTTGATGGTTGTTTCATAGATGCCGTCCATGTCAGGATCGGTCAATTGATAGGCAGATGGATCCCAAACTGTTCCGCTTGAACCATTCGCATCAAAATTACCAGCAACGTGTACTCCATTGGAAGAGACCGTTTGGTTGTTCATGTTTACTTTGAAAGTAACTGCTGTTTGCGCAAGTGCAAGGGATGATGCCAACAAGGCACTCGCTAAAGTGTAAATTTTTCTCATAAGACTAGAATTAATTACGTATTAAATGTCTTTTTGACACTTTCAAATATACACATTAATTGTAAGTTTAACACTTAGTTATTTTTTGGTACATATTTGCGTAAAATAAACTGTTCATCAATGAAGCTTTTATCACAATTCACAACCACGGCATTTTTACTCTTTTTCAGTATTCACCTTTTTGCTCAAAAGGTAGAGAAGGTAGATCCACCGCATTGGTTTGCTGGAATGCAGCATTCGGAATTGCAACTCTTATTAATAGGTGAAGACTTGGTAGATTTTGAATTGAAGCTCGATCATCCAACTGTATCTATCACAAGCCTAGATCCCTTGCCATCGAATGCTTCATATGGATACCTCAATCTTCGAGTTCCCACAGATTTTGAAGGCGGTGAATTGACGTTCAAAATAAATGGGAAAAAGAAAAGCAGTTTTTCTTATACCATCAAACCCGCACCAAGCTATCAAGCACAAGGATTGAGTCAAGCTGATTTTATTTACCTCATTATGCCTGATCGTTTCGCGAATGGCAATACAGAGAATGATGAGGTAGAAGGGTTTCTTCAAAATACCATAGATCGTAACGATGGTTACCAAAGACATGGCGGAGATTTAAAAGGAATTGAAGACCATTTGGATTACATCCAAGAATTGGGTGTTACCGCTTTGTGGCTCAACCCAGTGTATGAAAATGACGAAGCACATGAGTCGTATCACGGCTATGCCATCACAGATTTTTACAATGTAGATGCTCGTTTTGGTGGAAATAGTGCCTATAAAAGCTTGGTAGATCAAGCGCACGCCAATCAAATGAAGGTCATTAAAGATGTGGTGTTCAATCATATGGGCGACAACAATTATTTGGCAAAGAATCCTCCGATCGCAGATTGGATTCACCCTATGAAAGCGAATGTGGACAGTTCATCATATTTCAAAACCAACTACCGCGTAACCACCTTGTTTGACCCTTACGCTTCGGAGGCTGATCAAGAATTATTTGCTAACGGGTGGTTTGACAAGCACATGCCAGATTTGAATCAAAACAACCCTCATGTTCAAAACTACTTGATACAGCAAACGCTGTGGTGGGTAGTAGAATTTGGATTGGATGCTTTAAGAGTAGATACCTATGCCTATCCAGATCAAACTTTCATGAAAAAGTGGAGAGAACGCTTGGCACTTGAATTTCCGAGCTTGTTTGTTTTTGCAGAAACATGGGTGCATGGAGCATCTGTTCAGGCATGGTTTGTTGGCCCTACGGGTCTCAATAAAGACATGAATAACCAATTGGAGAGCGTTACGGATTTTCAATTGTATTATGCTTTGAATCATGCGGTGAACCAAGGTTTTGGGTGGACACAAGGGGTGGCTTCAATCTATTATGTACTGGCCAAAGACTACATGTATCCGCAAGCCGATCAATTGGTAACGTTTTTAGATAATCACGATTTAGCACGCTATTACGGTGTGTGCAATGGTGACTTTAGAAAGTATAAAATGGGTGTGAGCTTACTGGCTACTTTAAGAGGAATCCCTCAGATGCTTTATGGAACAGAAGTTTTGATGAGCGCTACGAATGATCACGGGGCCATTAGAGAAGATATGCTAGGAGGATGGGCAGATGATTCTACTTCTTATTTTCAAGAAGAGGGGCGAACTCCTGAGATGAATGAAGCTCACACTTTTGTATCCAAGCTTTATACATGGCGAAATACTTCTGAGGCCTTAACCAAGGGGAGCACTACTCAGTTTGTTCCAGAAGATGGAGTTTATGTTTTCTTTAGGTATACTGAGAACCAAAAAGTGATGGTCATCACCAACGGGAATGATCAAGAAAAAGAGGTAAAGCTCAATCGCTTTGCTGAACACACCGATTCATTTACTGAAGGGACGGATGTCATCACCGAAGATTCTTATTCTTTGCAAGGTTCGTTCACATTGGCACCTTATGAAGTGCTTATTTTAGAATTACACTAGGCATTTTCGTTCCACAAAGGCTCTTTGATGCGCAAAGTGAGAAAAGCCGCTAGGGTAAAAAGTACGCCACCAAAAACCAGGTAGTAAATGGCGTAGTTGTCAAACAATCTGCCTACGATACTGCCTCCTGTCACGGCATTTAAGATTTGGGGAATTACAATAAAGAAGTTGAAGATACCCATGTAAATTCCCATTTTATGCAGTGGTAAAGAATCAATGAGAAGGGCGTAAGGCATAGATAAAATGCTTGCCCAAGCAAAGCCAATTCCGAGCATACTGTAGACTAAATAATCGGGATCACTGATGAAATACATCGAGAGTAATCCTACTCCTCCAGAGATGAGTGCAATGAAATGAACAAATTTTCTGCTGGTTCTTTTTGCCAAAGGAGTCAACACAAAAGCGAAAATGAGTGCGAAGAAATTGTACCAGCCAAAGAGGTAACCTGTCAAGTCACCCGCTGTATTGAACTCAGCACTGTTGGTGTCTGAAGGATCTAAATGAAAGTGATGCGTAGCCAAGGCAGAAGTGGTGTACACCCACATGGTAAATAGCGCGAACCAAGAGAAGAACTGTACCCAGCCTAAGCGCTTCATGCGCACCGGGATGTTTTTGGCATCTTTAAAAATCTGACTGAATTTGGGATTGTCATTCTTTGAGTGATTCCCAGAGTACTTGGCAAATTCTTCGGGTGAGTATTCTTTGGTGGTAATAATGGTTATTAGAATGGTAATGAGCAAAAGTGCGGCTCCTACGTAGAACGACCACACCACATTGGGCGCTACAGAACCCAGGGGTGCTTCATTAGAAACATGGAACCAATTGGTCATGATCCAAGGCATAAAAGAACCCAATATGGCGCCTATGCTAATGAGAATGGTTTGCACACTAAAACCAACAGTAGCTTGAGATTTTGAGAGCATGTCGCCAACCAAAGCACGAAAAGGCTCCATTGAAACATTGAAAGAGGCGTCCATCAGGGCAAAAAAACCGATGCCAATCCACAATACTGCCGAGATACCTAAAAACTCAGTGGCACTCATAGATTCACCTGCAATAATGCTGGAGTTGGGTAGGAAGATTAAACCCAAAGCCGCAAAAATGGCTCCGATTAAAAAGTAAGGTTTTCTTCGGCCAAGTCGGCCCCAAGTATTGTCACCCATATGCCCAATAATGGGCTGGATGATGAGGCCTGTAAGCGGAGCAACAATCCAGAACCAAGACAATTCGTGAACATCAGCCCCAAAATTGGCAAGTATTCTACTGGCGTTTCCATTTTGTAAACCAAAACCCATTTGAATACCCATAAAACCCATGCTCAGGTTAATGATGGAACCTATGCTGAGCTGTGGTTTTTGAATTGGCGCTTGTTGTTGACTCATGTTATTGCTTTTCTAATACTACAAAACCGAAAGCTGGTAGAGTAAGTTGACCGTTTTCTATTTGGCCGTACTTGGCCTCAAATGCATCCTTGTATTCTTGGAATTGACTGGCATCTAGGCTTTGCTCTTCTTCGCCAAAATTGATGTAAACCGCTACTTGGTCATCTCCTTTGGTTCTTGTGTAGGCCAAAACAGAAGGAGCTTCCACTTCTATAAATGCGTGTTCTCCAGCTTCAGCTCCATGCCATAGGGCTGGGTGCTTTTCTTTTAGTGTTGCCAATTGGGTGTAGAAGTTTTCATAAGGAAGACTGTCCCATGAAATGGTGTCTTTTTCAAAAAACGCGAGGCGCTTATTTAGTCCTACTTCTTGGCCACTGTAGAGCAATGGCATCCCGTCTAGGGTAAAAATTAAAGTAGCATAGGCGAGATGCGCATCTCCCAAACGTTCAAATACGGTTCCGCTCCATGAGTTCTCATCGTGGTTGGTGATGAAATACAAACCATCTGTTTTAGCGAAAGAGCTTTGACGTTTTTCAAAAGCTGCAGTTAAATGACTGATTTCGCCATTTTCTTGAGCACAGGCATTCATGGCGTGATGAAAATCCCATGTATAACCAATGTCAAATGCTTTTTCATGCAATTCTGGCGTTTCAGCTTCTGCCAGCATATAAACTGGTTTGATGGCATCCAATTCCATTCTGGCAGAATCCCAAAAAGTTGTGGGAACCATGTAAGCTACATCACAACGGTAGCCATCAATGTTGAATTTGCTCACCCAGTATTTCAAGGCCGAAATCATGCGTTTGCGCAACTCTTCATTCTCATAATCAAAGGCCGCAACATCTGTCCAGTCATATGGCGAAACCATCTTTCCAGTGCTGTCTGTTTGGTAAAACTCAGGGTTTGATTTAATCCAAGGATTATCCCAAGCACTGTGGTTCGCCACCCAGTCTATCAAGACTTCCATGCCTAAAGCATGTGCAGAATCAACAAGTGCTTTAAAGTCGGCTTCTGTTCCAAATTCAGGGTTAATTCCCTCGTAGTCTTTGATAGAGTAGTAGCTTCCCAAGCCACCTTTTCTGTTCTTTTCTCCAATAGGGTGAATAGGCATCAACCACAAAACATCAACGCCCATGTTACTCAAGCGAGAGAGGTTGGGCATGAAGGCACTGAAGGTTCCTTCTGGAGTATACTGCCTGATGTTTACTTCATACATCACCGCACTCTTTGCCCATTCACTTGGAGTAATTTCTGCCACTTCAGGCGTTGCTGGAAGTGCGGTTTTTTCTGTTTGGGGTGCATCGCAAGCGGTAAGGAGTGCGAAAGCACTTAAGAATAGGAATAGGTGTTTCATTATTCAGTCATTAAGAATTCGTAGCTTCTTGGTGCAAGGGTAATTTCTATGGTGTTGTTTTCTTGTTTGAAAAGCGAACTGTTCAAGGCTTTCAACGCCATAGTAGATGGGAGAGTGAACGTTATTTTCTGAGCTGTGTCACCTGGATTAAAGAGAACAAAAGTATGTTCTTGCGCATAGCTTCTATGAATAAGGAGTACATCATCAGAACTTGGCAGAATATTGGTTTGTCCGTAGTTCAAACTCATGCGTCCTTTGCGCAGGTGGGCAATTTTTTCTACTTCTTTTTTGAGCCAGAGCTCTTGTTCATTCAGTCCTTCAAAGCGCATCATTCTGCGGTTGTCTGGATCATTGGCACCGGCAAGCCCTATTTCATCTCCGTAGTAAATCACGGGTATTCCAGGAATAGAGAAATTAAATGCATGAAGCATGGCCAAGCGTTCATGGCCAAGCATTCCGTTTTGGTTGCTGATGGTGCGCGTCCATCCCGCATTCTTGCCATCTTCATCAAAACTTACAGAGCTGTCTGCATAAGAGATAAAGCGTACACGGTCTTGGTTTCCAGAAATATTTCCCATCAAATGGTGATTTCCGTAGGCGTTAAGGGCATCGCCCAATACGCGTTTTACAGAGGCAAAGCCATTGGGTTTTGCAAAAGCCTGTACGCTGGCATCATAGAGGTTAAAGTCAAATTGACCATCTAACATTCCGCTAGAAATATAGCCGCCAATCAATTCTGGACTGCCATAGGTTTCTCCAATCTGATACACAGAGCGCTGTTCTGGAATCACCACTTCGGTCTTTAATTTTTCCGTGAGCATGCGCCAAAAACTTTCAGGAATATGCTTGGTAGCATCGTGCCTAAAGCCATCTATGTTATAGTTCTTGAACCAGTACAGTGCTGAATCGCTCATGGCTTCTGCAGCTTCTGGGTTTTCCAGATTGAGGGTAGGCAAAAAGGTGTCGAACCAAGTGGTTAAGCGGTATTCATCCCAGCGTTCGGTGTTTAGCGTTCCATCAGGAAGGTACAAGTCCGTTGCCCAATCGGGATGATTTTTGATCACCTCGTTCTCTTCGTGCACATGGTTCGCTACGTAATCGAGAATCACATTTTCTTGGTTGAGATGGGCTTTTTCAATCAGTTTTTTCAAGCTTTCATCACTCCCCATTCGCGGGTCAATGGTGGTGTTACTCACTGGCCAATACCCATGGAAACCACTAAAGGTACTTTTCACTCCATTTTTATCCCACAAGCCCCAAGCCCCTTGTGGATTTAGTCCAATGGGAGAAAGCCAAATGGTGTTCATTCCCAAATCTTCGAAATACCTACTTTCTACCTTGGCGACCACTCCGCTGATATCACCACCCATATAGTTGGCATTAGGAGCAACGCTTGAGTTTAGAACAGGTTGATTGTTGGCTGGGTTCGCATCAAAAAAACGATCTACCATTAAAAAGTACATGCGGTAAGTGTGCTTTGCTATTCTAGGCAATTGATTGCTGCTTGTAACGCACTTGTTTTGTACAATGGGGATAAGAAAATCTTCTCCCATACCTTTCGTTTTCCGTTCAAAAATCCGCAGGTGAAAGAACTGTGAATCTGCTTTGTGAATGGAAGGGATGGTAAGAAGAAAAGTGTCTTTTTTTCGTAAGATATGTGAAGAGGGAAATGCTGTGTTGTCAATCATTATCCAAGGTGTATCATTGGCTAGGAGACTGATTTTATCTTCAGTAATAGAAAGTATCTGAATGGTTTTTTCAGAAGAGTCTTTTGGGATGTCGAAGTAGGAGTTTCTTCCGCCAAAACCATTGTCTACCGCTAGCTCATTTTGTGGATTGAGCTGTTCGTTGCCATCAATAAAGAGGTGGTATTCTTGGCGCCCTGGAGCAAACCAAAATTTCTTTTGCCATACTCCGTCTGTAAATTCAAGAGAGTCTTTGCTGGGAACCCATCCATTCATACTGCCAGAAATACAAACCGAAGTGTGCTTTTTTTCGGGGTCGCTGAAGGAAAAGGTGAAAGGTTTTTTACTCGAGCGTTTTACGGGAACCACCGCTTTATTTCCATCAAGCACAAAGCTGATGGTGCTATAGGTGTACAGCGGGCTTCCATACATTGTAAGAATGCTTCCATTCAAATTGCTTTCAAGTCCTTTTGGCAACTCAATTTCTTGAATTTTCTCTGGGTGAATAAAATAGTCTTTCAAGTGCACCACTGTAGAATCGGGTTGCAATTGAATGGGTGAACCCAAGCCAGGAAATTCACTTTGAGGGAAGAGGCGCATTTTCGGCACTTCTTTTTCGCAAGAAGCGCTGAATAATAGTGCAATTGCTGAAAAAAGAAGTATGTAATGTGCCTTTTTAGCCATGTGCTAGAGTCTTACTGTTGTTCGCAGCAATGAGCAGTGTTTCACCATGCACCACCAATTCCAGTTCGCTGCTGCTGTTGTTGCTTACAACGGTGTGTTTGTTGTTGGTTTCAATGGTTACAATATGCTTTCTGAATTGCACATTAAAACTGTAGGCTTTCCATTGTTCTGGAAGAGTTGGGTTGAAATGCAAGCGCCCCTCTTTGACCCTCATTCCTCCAAAACCTTCTACAAAGGCCATCCATGTGCCGGCCATAGAGGTAATGTGCAGACCTTCATGCACCTCGTTGTTGTAATCATCTAAATCCAATCGTGCGGTGCGCATGTACATTTCATAGGCTTTGTCTACGCGGTTCAATTTGGCTGCGAGAATACTATGTATACAAGGAGAAAGAGAAGATTCGTGCACCGTTATGGGTTCGTAAAAATCAAAGTGTCTTTCGTGTTCTTCTTGGCTAAAGTCATCTTCAAAAAAGTAGAATCCTTGAAGCGTATCTGCTTGTTTGATGTAGCAAGAGCGTAAAATGCGATCCCAGCTCCAATGTTGGTTGATTGGTCTTTGCGCAGCAGGTAACTCTGCTGCAGGAATGATTTCTTTGTCTAAGAAATTCTCTTGTTGGAGGTATACATTCAAATCCTCATCAAAAGGAAAATGCATGTTGTTCCAAATGGCCTCCCAACGCTTGGTTTCTTCCCAATTGAAGTTCGTTTTTTCTGCAATTCTTTCCAATTGGTCAGGGTGATTTTCTTTTAACCACAAAGCACTTTCATGGGTGAATCGCAAACACCAGGTAGCAATGTAATTGGTGTAGAAATTATTGTCAATGTTGTTTTCGTACTCGTTAGGTCCCGTAACGCCAAGCATCACAAACTTCTCTTTCTTTGCAGAGAAATGAATGCGTTGGCTCCAGAAACGCGAAATGGCAATGAGTAATTCTAAACCGTAACGGGCGAGGTAAACGAGATCGCCTGTGTAGTTGATGTATTTCTGAACCGCCAAGGAAATGGCGCCATTTCTATGAATTTCTTCAAAAGTGATTTCCCACTCGTTGTGGCACTCTTCGCCATTCATGGTAACCATAGGAAAGAGTGCAGCACCATTCGTAAAGCCTAATTTTTCGGCATTTTCTATGGCTTTTCCAAGTTGTTTGTAGCGGTAAACCAAAAGTTGTTTGGCCACTTTCTCGTCTGCGGTTCCCAAATAAAAAGGCAAGCAGTAGGCTTCGGTATCCCAATAGGTTGAGCCGCCATACTTTTCTCCTGTAAAGCCTTTGGGACCAATGTTCAGGCGTTCGTCTTGGCCAGTATAGGTTTGGTTGAGGTGAAAAATATTGAAGCGAATGGCCTGTTGAGCCGCTACATCTCCCTCAATAACAATATCGCTTTCTTTCCATTTAGCGCTCCAGGCAGCTTTGTGCTCTGCGAGCAATTGGTCAAAGCCTTTTTTGCTGGCTTTACTCAAGTTTTCAGAGGCCCAGTCGTACAATTGTCCGTGCGGATAATTCTCTGAAGAAGTGTTGGTTCCCAGCTTGAATATTTCGAATTTACTGCCCTTTGCTACAGAAGCTTTTTGAGTGTTGGCTGCGTATTTTTCTTTGTGTTCCCAAACTTCATCTGGGGTTAAGGCTTGCCCATCAATTGCATATACAGTGTGAATTCCTGTACACACATGGAAAGCAGTTTTTTTCGTTTCTGCAGTAACATAGGAGCGGTCACGAGATGATCTTTTGTCAAGCTCAACCCAGAATTTCTCATCGTAGTTGGCATCTGCATTTTTAATGTCAAAATCTACAAATGATTCTACCGCGATTTCGGCATCAAAATCTAAAGGAGTGATGGTGTAGGAGAGAGCTCCTATTTCATCATTGACCAAAGAGAGGAATTTGACAACACGAACTTGAACGTGTTGGCCCTCGTTTATTTTTGCTTTGAATGTGCGGTAAAGCACGCCCTCATGCATGTTGAGGGTTCTTTTGAAATCACTTACCTCAAGCGTGTTGAGGTCAAGTTTTGTTCCGTTAATGGTAATTTTTAAGCCTGCCCAATGAGAGGCATTCAGCACTTTAGCAAAATATTCTGGGTATCCATTCTTCCACCAGCCCACACGTGTTTTGTCTGGATAATAAACTCCTGCGATGTAATTTCCCTGAAGTGTGGGGCCCGAGTATGTTTCTTCGAAGTTAGCGCGGCAACCCATTTTGCCATTGCCAAGAGAGAAAAGCGCTTCGCACTGTTCGTTTCTATGAGCTTCAAAGCCTTCTTCTATGATACACCAAGGATCCTTTTGGATAAAGTCAATCATTTATGATGAAAGTAACTGTGTTAAAGAATGGTACGATACACCTTCAAACCCAATTAAATGGGCATGATGGTTTTTTAACTGGTGTTCAGGATCTATTGCAACAGCTGTCATTTTACCGGCAACTGCCGCGTCTATTCCTGCTTGCGCATCTTCAAAAACCAAACAATCTTCTGGAGCAGTTTCCAGTTTTTGAGCGGCCACTAGAAATACTTCGGGATCTGGTTTTGCTTTAGTTACGCTATTACCGTCAACAATGGATTTGAAATAAGGAGTAAGCCCAAGCTTATCTAGAATAAGTGGAGCATTCTTACTAGCAGAACCTACCGCTATGGGGATCCCAAGTTTTTTAAGTTCTTCTAAAAATGGAACCACACCAGACATGATTTCAGTGGGTTGAAGCGTGTAGATGTACTCGAGGTAAATCTCATTTTTTCTCTTCAGGGCAGCTTCAAACTCACTAGGAGAGAGACTTTTGTTATGCCAAGATAAAATCAGTTCTAATGATTTTACTCTGCTTACTCCCTTGAGGTGTTCATTGTCTGCTTTTGAAAAAGAAATTCCAAGTTCGCTGGCTATTTTTTGCCAAGCGATAAAATGGTATTTGGCAGTATCTACCAACACCCCGTCTAGGTCAAAAATAACAGCTTTGAAAGCCATAGGCTAATTGGCGATTTTTATCAAATGATCAACGTGAAATTTTACGATATTTTCAATGGGCTTTCTAATGATTTGACCCAAACTGATGTCTAATTCTTTGGCTGCCTCTTGAATGGCATCTTGGTAGTAATAGGCTACTGAGCCAATAAAATGAACGGGAACCTCTTTGTAGTTGTCATAGCAACACACATGGGTTTGCATGAATTGCTTCATCCCATCTTTGAGTATTTCTTTGAAAGGCGCTTCGTTTTTATAATCAGAGATAAAACGAACAAAACTTGCCAAGTATACATTGGCGTGAGGCCTGTTGTAAACATTCTCCACAACCATTTTCATGGTTAGGCCATATTTCTCTTTAAAAGCATCATGGATGTGTGTTGGAAGTTGCTTGTATAAATACATAGCCAACAGCTTTTTTCCAAAAAAACTACCTGAACCTTCATCACCCAATTTGTAGCCCAATGCAGGCACTTCTTCGTGCACATTTTGGCCATCGAAGTAACAAGAGTTAGATCCCGTTCCTAAGATGCAGGCGATGGCTGGTTCGCCCGTATAGGTGGCATATGCTGCTGCCAGTAAATCGTGATCTACTAAGATTTTAGCCTTTTCGAATATCACGTGAAGAGCTCTTTCAATTGTTGCGCACAAGTCTGGTGAAGAGCATCCTGCACCGTAATAATAGATGTGATCTACTTCATCGGCAATTTCAGAAAGCTCTTGATTTTGCTTGATGGCGGTAGAGATGATTGCTTCGCTGTGGAAGTAAGGGTTGAAGCCCATGGTAAACGGACGCTTGATGATTTCTCCTTCATCATTCAGTACAATCCAATCGCACTTTGTAGAGCCGCTGTCTGCTATTAAAATCATTGAATAAGTTGTTAAATCGAAACAATCTCGGCTATACGAAGAAGGTTTCGGTTATTATCTGGATTTTGTTTGATGGCAACGTCAAGGCCTACTTGTACCAGCTCTTGGTTTTTGATGCCAATCATTACATTGCTGTTGCCTGCGAGTAATGCTTCTACCGCATGAACGCCCATTCTGCTGGCTAACACCCGATCGAAGTAAGTAGGGTTGCCACCCCTTTGAATGTGGCCAAGAACAGAAACTTTGATTTCGTATTCGGGAAGTTTGCTTTTTACATCTTCCGCCAACTTATACGCGCCACCTGTTTGGTCGCCTTCGCTTACAATAACTAGGCTTGAAGTTTTCCCCGATTTTCTGCTTCTTTTGAGTGATTTAATAAGGCGATCAACACCCAAATCTTGCTCGGGCACAAGAATATCTTCTGCACCACCGGCTATACCTGCATTTACAGCAATGTGGCCAGCATCGCGCCCCATCACTTCAATAAAGAATAATCTGTTGTGAGAAGATGCGGTGTTTCTAATCATATCCACAGCATCTACTACGGTATTCACAGCGGTGTCAAAACCAATGGTGTAGTCGGTTCCAAAAATATCATTGTCTATGGTTCCCGGTATTCCAACACAAGGAATCCCAAATTCTTGTTCAAAAATGTTGGCGCCAGTAAAAGAGCCATCACCGCCAATAACAACCAAGCCATCTATACCAGCGGCTTGAAGGTTGTCAAAGGCTTTTTGTCGGCCTTCTTTGGTTTTGAATTCCATGCTTCTGGCCGTTTTGAGAACAGTGCCACCACGGTGAATAATGTTCTTCACAGAACGCGCATTCACAGGATTGATGTAATTTTGTATCAATCCGTTGTATCCTTCTTTAATGCCGTAAGGCTTACGATCGTAATACACTGATGCTCTTACCACTGCGCGCACTGCAGCATTCATGCCTGGTGAATCTCCACCAGAGGTCAGTACGCCTATTTTCTTCATTATTGCCATACGTTG
>CBFHSD010000031.1:0-25625 GCA_965658375.1 Salibacteraceae bacterium | reverse complement strand
ATTTGCACTTTAATTCCGTACCTGCCACTTACTTCCCTAGCATTGTATCCTACCGCCTTTAAGCCTTTTGAATCTGCCAAAAAAAGCGCTCTTTTATTATGAAACGGTTGAGACACAATGATCAGTTCGTTTTGTCCGAAAATGGTCTTGGCTCGTTCAACAGAATCAAGTGTTCTAAATCCTGCATAATCAAGCATGATTTTTTCTTCGGGAATTCCTCTTTCCACTAGATCCTTCTTAAAGGTTGTTGGTTCATCATACTCTTTACGCGAATTATCTCCACTAATGAGAAGGTATTCTATTCTACCAGAATTGAATAGTTCTATAGCAGCCTCTATCCGATACTTATAATAGAGATTCACCCTTCCATTTCTTAAGTATTTGGCGGTTCCGAGTACCAAGCCAACTTTCATTTCGGGAACATCGCGAATATTGGAATAGCAAGAATTACTGTATGATTCGATTTTCTGATCAGACCAATAAACAAAGGCAAGAAAAAGAATGAAGAAAGCAATGCTACTTAAAAAAGCTTTGCGCAAAAGCTTCCATATTTTATGCATCTAATAAACTTTAACCAATTCAATATCAAAGGCTAATACCGTATTGGGTGGTATTACTGGATCACTGCTTGAATTTCCCGAAGAGCCATAGGCTAAGTGAGAAGGCACAATCAACGTCCCGTATCCATTCTCTCTAAATTTCTGAAGTCCTTGCTGCCAACCACCAATGGTTGTTTGCAAGTCAAAAATGGCTCCATCCTCATCACTTTCATCAAAAACCTCTCCGTCTAAAAAGTATCCTTTGTAGATGACTTTTACTGTACTAAACTCAGTAGGTCTATCTCCATCACCTTCATAATCAATAATATAATATAAACCATTGATATTGCTCTCTGCATCTAAATTGTTGGCATTCAAGTAATCTTGAATCAAATCATCATCAATCTTATCTTGCTTTTCTTTACACCCAGCACTAATAACAAGTATGGCGAGCAATAGCAACGAAGTCAACTTTGAAAGAGATATTTTGAACATAATTTACATTTAGCTTAGTGCAAATTTAATGGAGTAAACTCCTGAAGCAAAAAAGTTTGAGACTATTAACACTCAAACGTGAGAATTACATAAACAGAACGAAACGTTTACACTTTATACACAAGCGCATTGATATTCATTCCTGCACCTACGGAGGCAAAAACCGCATACTCACCTTCTTTTAACGCATGTCCCTCAAACTTATTCTTGTAAACCAAATCTAAAAGAGTAGGAATTGTAGCAACAGATGAATTCCCGAGCCATGAGACTGTCATGGGCATTATTTTTTCCGGTGATTGATTCAGTCCATAAAGCGTATGTAAGCGCTTAAGAATAGCATCATCCATTTTGCCATTTGCTTGATGAATAAATACTTTACTGACTTCATTAATATCTACCCCACTTTTTTCTAAGCAAGATTTTATTGCTTGAGGCACCGTTTCTAATGCGTACTGGTAAAGACGTCTTCCATTCATCTTCAAAAAAAGATTTTCTTCCCCCAGCTGTTTATTGTACGATTCTCCCATGAACAGCATTTTTGAATGGGTATAGGTATCAGACCTTGTTTTGTGCGCTAAAATGCCAATTGGCTCATCACTCTTCTCAGATTGTAAAATAACAGCACCAGCACCATCTGCATAAAGCATACTGTCTCTATCATGAGGATCAGAAACACGGGAAAGCACCTCTGCCCCTATTACCAAAACTTTTTTCGCATCTCCAGCCTTGATAAAGTAATCGGCTTGAATGACTGCTTGCAACCATCCTGGACAACCAAATGGCACATCATAAGCAACTGTATCTGGGTTCTTGATTTCCAACTTATACTTTACCCTAGAAGCCAAACTAGGCACCATATTCAGCTGCTTGTTATCAACGCTTACATCTCCAAAATTGTGAGCAACAATAACATAGTCAAGCTCTTCTTTATCTATACCTGCAGATTTAATGGCTTCCAAAGCTGCAAAAAACGCAATGTCTGAAGTTACAAATTCGTCATCAACATACCTGCGTTCATGAATAGTTGTTATCTCCTTGAACTTCTCAATGATTTCTTCTCCTTCTTTCTGCAAGGGTGAACCATCTGAAGCATAAAACTCATTCTTTAAAAACTGTTCATTACAAACCTTTTTTGGAGGGATGTAGCTACCTGATCCAGTAATTTTACTGTAAAATTGTTGACTCATAAATACGTATTGGGTTCCAAAGAGATGATATAAAATCAGGAGAATGGAGGGAACCACATTTCAAGACTCCTGACCAAATAAATTCCTCTAAAGTACGATTATCTGCTTGAAGCGCTCTTTAGTTTCTTGGCTTTCAACATCTTTTTATTTAAGCGTTTGAATTCTAACGATATGTGAAATATTTAAGGCTTGTTTTTTGATCTCATGTTAGAAGTTCCTAAACAATTCTAATCGCGCTGCCTTTAATCTACCTTAGAAAAGTAAATTCGCGTACATGGACAATGGAAAAAACATACTCATCTTAGGGGCGAGCGGTTTGGTTGGTGGCAATTGCCTTCGTTATTTCAAAACCAAAAAAGAATACAAAGTACTTGGCACTTATTTCTCTTACCCTACTGAAGAGACAGTGAAATACAATACACTGAACCCAAATGACCCTGAAAATGCTGATATAGAATCTTTTAACCCTGATATCATTCTTCATTGTGGTGCACTCACTTGGGTAGATTACTGCGAAGAAAATCCTGAAGAGAGTTGGGACAAAACAGTAAAATCAACCCACGAAGCGGTAAATCTGAGTAAAAAGTTTAGCGCGAAACTTATATACATCAGCACAGATTATGTCTTTGATGGCAAAGATGGTCCTTACCTAGAGTCTGCCACATTAAACCCGATAAGCATCTACGGAAAGCACAAGCTTGAAGCTGAAAATTACGTTCAGCAGGAATTAAAAGAGTTCCTTATATTGAGGATTACTAACGTATACGGAGATGAAGAACGCAATAAAAACTTCATTGCTCGGATGCTGCAAAATGCTGTAGGCGATGAACCCTTGGAAATAAAACTCCCTTTTGATCAATATGCCACTCCAGTAAATGCGGCCGATATAGCCAGGGCTATGTACTTGCTACTTAGCGAGAATAAAAATGGCATTTACCACATCGCCTCGACAGACTTTGTTAATCGAATGCAACTTGCCCAAACAGTGCTTAAGCACTTTTCTAAACACAAGGTGAAACTCATTCCTATTAATACAGAGACGCTCAACCCTCCCGCAAAAAGGCCTTTGATTGGTGGGTTAATTGCTCAAAAATTCCTTTCAGAGTATCCAGATTTCGAATTTAGCAATGTAGACGATTATCTATTAAAAAAACTTGTAGAACAATAAACGGCTAACCATAGTTTAATCACTCCAATTATATTCGCGACATGCTTCAAAATATTGACGACACATTGCGCTCAGCGCTCACAGATAAATTAAAGGATAAAACATTCAAAAGAGCCATTCCTGGACAAGATTACATTCCGGTTACAGGAAAAGTAATTGACGAAACCGATTTGCTCTTTGGTATTGATGCCGTGATGGACGGTTGGTTGACCACCGGTCGTTTTGGACCAAAATTCGAGAAAGATTTAGCAGACTATTTTGGGTCACCTTATTCACTCATGGTTAACTCTGGATCTAGTGCCAATTTGGTAGCATTTTATGCACTGACCTCTCCGCGTTTAGGCAAAAGACAAGTAAAACCCGGAGATGAAGTGATTACTGTAGCTGCTGGTTTTCCTACAACGGTGAACCCGATGATTCAATACGGGGCTGTACCGGTTTTTCTAGATGTAGACATACCCACTTACAACATAGATGTTAAGCGTTTAGAAGAAGCCATAACGCCAAAAACCAAAGCCATTATGCTGGCTCACACTTTAGGAAACCCTTTTAATCTTAGTGTGGTTATGGAAGTAGCCAAGAAGCATGATTTATGGGTTATTGAAGATGACTGCGATTCACTTGGCGCTACTTATAACAACCAGAAAACTGGAACTTTTGGTGATGCTGCTACACTGAGTTTTTACCCTGCACACCACATTACTACTGGAGAAGGTGGAGCTGTATTAATCAACAATCCTTTTCTCAAGAAACTTGCAGAATCTTTCAGAGACTGGGGTCGCGATTGTTATTGCGAACCAGGGAAAGACAATACCTGCCTGAGACGATACAAGTGGCAATTAGGAGATTTACCAAAAGGCTACGATCACAAATACACGTATTCACATATTGGGTTTAACCTTAAAGTTACTGATATGCAGGCTGCAATAGGTGTGAGCCAGTTGAAAAAGGCCGACCAATTTGTAGAGAAAAGAAGAGAAAATTTTTCCCTACTCACTGAAAGAATGAAAGAGTTTGAAGATATCTTTATTCTTCCAGAAGCTACTCCAAATGCCAAGCCTTCTTGGTTTGGTTACTTGCTGACAATCAGAGAAGAAAGCGGTATAAATAGAGAAGAATTGGTACAGTATTTAGAAAAAAATAAAATTGGTACACGTTTGCTTTTTGCTGGTAACTTACTAAGACAACCGGCTTACTCTGGCTTAGAACACCGTGTTATTGGAGACTTGAAAAATACAGATACCATTATGAAAAACAGTTTCTGGTTAGGTGTTTGGCCCGGATTAGATGCTGAACATTACGACTATATCTCAGAAATATTTAGAAATTTTAAGAAGGCTTAATTCTAAAAGCCCAATTGAAAACCGAACATCACTGTGAGTTGTTGGGAATTGAATTGGGCATCAAAATCTGTATATCCAGAAAGAAATAATCCCTGCTCTAAATCTGATTCGATAGGTTCTACAAAATTAGCGATAGGTTCTTCATTATTGTTGGAACCGTAAGCATAGTCAATACCAAAAGTTAAATCAAGATTCACTTTTTGAACAAATCCCATTACCCCTAGAGTAATGTGGTATAAATCTTGATCTATTTCTATGGTCTGCAAGATTTCGTAAGGCTTTAAATCTGAATAATCAGGAGCTTCGTAATGAGAGAAATCGGTTCTAAAACTCCCTAAAACGCTCAACCTAGGAGACAGACGCCTTTCAGCTCCAATTGCTACATTCATTATTGCTTTGCTAGCTCGCCTGTAAACCACTGCATAAGTTCCTTGTCCTAACAATACCTCTTCTTGTGGGAAAGTAAAGCTTGGATGTTCAAATTCCAGAGCAGTATAAGAGTCAATTTTGTTGAAGTATTCCGTTGAAAAAGAAATATGCCCTTTGTCTCCCGTTTCTACATGATAACCCACACCAATAGAAAGCGGAGTTTTGTAATTGGACCTTAAGTCTGCTCCCACCCCATTTAAAGTTAGAGAGTTGATATATGTCGTTTGATCTTCATTTTGTACCCAAATATTGTCCATATCATGCATTTGTTCAATGCGTGAATAATTGAAGATATTTAAACCTACTGATGGTGCCGTTATGGTTACACCCAAGTTGCTCGCTTTCAGTTTATAAGAAGCTCCTAATTTGAAAACAATATTGTTTTTATACACCCTCATTCTATTCGTGACTGTACTTCTTAATGCCGTTGAATACAAGTCATTGATGTTTCCATCATCGGGGTAAACAATGGTATTTTGATTGTAGTTTGAGAGCCTATCTGAAATGGTTAAAAATGTGGTTAGTCCTACAGAAAATTGATCGTTTATTGAGTACGCTGTTGTTACTCCAAACCATTGATCATTGAATACATCATGACTATTTAATGATGCCGAATAGTCCTCAGTTCCTGGGTAAAGCTCAACCAAGTCAAAGTCCATTTCTTGTCGGAAATCAAATTCAGTTTCACTTGTTGCTTTATGAAAAAGTGTGAACCCTAATTTCAACTTGGGTGTTTGCGCAATTTTAATAGGTATGATACCGGATATCATATAGGGAACCGTGAAAGACTTTAAATCAGAAACTTCTGTTCCTGGACCAAAAGCATCGGTAAATGAATAGCCATACCACCCTACACTTGATGTATTGATAGAAAAAGAAGCAGAATTTAAAAATCCCACAGCTCCGGGATTGTAATAAAACGATGCATTATCTTCAAATCCTCCAATTGCCGCCCCGCCTAGAAGTGCCGACCTACCACCGTACTGTATGGCCCAATAATTATTTTGTTGTGCCCAAGAAATAGAACTAAAAAGTAAGCAAAGAGAGAAAGTGATTTTGCAGTAATTATTCATCTAAAAAATGTTTAATAGCTATATCATATCCATTCACCCCAAAACCACTAATAAAAGCCTCAACGAAAGGTGCACATAGGAGGTTCCTTCGCATTTCTTCTCTGCTAAACACCTGCGAAATATGCACTTCTACCACACGTATATCTATAGCAGCAAGGCAATCTGCCAAAGCAATAGATGTATGACCATAAGCTGCCGGATTCATCACAACTCCATCAAACTCTTCTTTGGCGTTTTGTAAAATATCTATGAGTTCACCTTCATGGTTAGACTGCTTCCAAACCAATTGATGCTCATGGTACTTGCTCTTTAAAACCGTTTCTAGGTCTCTAAGGCTTGTATCTCCGTAAATCTCGGGTTCTCGTGTTCCCAATAAGTTTAGATTTGGACCGTTGAGGATAAGCAATTTCATATGTGCTAAATTCGGCAAAAAATCTTTCATCATTGAACAGTTGGACACCATTTATTAAAGGCTTTGTAAACTATCTCAAACTGGAAAGGCAGCTCTCATCTAATACGATTGAGAATTACTTGAGAGATGTTGAAAAGCTTTCTTGGTTTGATCTAGAACAACTTAAAAAAGGCCCAAAAAAGCTGAGCTATGATGACTTTCAACACTTTCTAGCCTTCTTAAATGACTTGGGACTCTCTTCCACTTCTCAAAACAGGATCTTGAGTGGTATTAAACAATTCTATAGTTTTTTACTGTTGGAAAAAGAAATAGAAGAAAACCCAACTGAGCTCTTAGAATCTGCCAAAACACAGAGAAAGTTTCCCGATATTCTAAGCAACGATGAGGTTGAGTATTTGCTAGCAAGCATAGATTTGAGTCACCCACAAGGGCAACGCAATAAAACAATTATAGAAGTACTTTATGGTTGTGGTTTACGCGTTTCTGAATTGGTGAACCTGAACATCACCGATATCCATTTTGAAGAGGGCTTCATTATTGTTGCTGGAAAAGGGAATAAGCAAAGACTTGTGCCTTTGGGTTCTCAAGCTATAAAACATTTGAAAATCTATATCAATGAGCATCGCGTTCATCAAGAAATTCACTACGGACATGAAAACATTGTATTTTTAAATAGAAGAGGTAAACAGCTGACCCGCGTTATGATTTTCACCATGCTCAAAAAGCAAACTGAATTGGCAGGAATTAAGAAAAACATTAGTCCGCATACCTTGCGACATTCATTTGCAACAGAATTGGTACAGCGTGGTGCAGATCTTAGAGCTGTTCAGGATATGTTGGGCCACTCTTCTATTACCACTACAGAAATATATGCCCATATGAATAAGCAAACACTCTTGGACGCGATTATTCAGTTTCACCCAAGATCTTGAGCTATTTCTCTACCCTTTTTACTTCCAATTCATCAAAAAAGATATCATTGTTAGGCACATCAAATTGGGCTCCTGTAATATTCAGTTTATTGTCTAATTCAAACTGTATGGTTCCAAAGGTGAACCAAGCATGTGGTTGATCCCAAACCAATTCAAAGGTGTTGTAATGCCAATGCTTCAAGGTAGCACCTAGGTCTTTACTGCGACTAAACTCAAGTCTTAATCCTCCACTCACCTCTGTGACTTGAATTTCGCCATACATGTCTGCAACGTAAGTTCCTGTAAATCTTTTGAAAGGAATGGAAGTTTTAGTGCCCTCAACTTTTGAAGCTTGAATGGCCTCTATTCGCTCATCTTCATTAGCATTTTGAACAGTGCGGGCAAGCATGCTCTCAGACCATTCTCTAGAAGCTTCTCCTTCAGTAAAAAGCTCTAAGGTGTAATATGTAGCAGCCATCATCGGACTTTGCATTCCGTTGGTTAAAACAACAATCCCAAGGTTTTCATCAGGCATGAGACTAACAGCAGATAGCATTCCATCATATCCACCGGTATGGCTTACCATAAGATTCCCATAAAAATCACTCAATCCCCAACCTAGTCCATATCCATTGAAATGGCGCTCAAAAGTGTTGTCGTTCATACGGTTCACTCCATGGCTCACATGTGTCTTCCACAACTGGTTTCGAGAAGCTGAGCTAATGAGTTTTTTATCTTTCCAAACACCGTTGTCTAAATTCATTATCATCCAATTGGCCATATCATTTACGTTTGATATAACCCCTCCGGTTGCACCTACCGCATCTCCCCAATTCTCCCATTGTATTGGGAGGTTTTTACCATTGCTTCGGGCGTGTGGCGTTGCATAATTCCCTTGTGATTCAAGCTTATTGATGTGGGTAAGCGAGCGCTCCATTTCTACTGCATTAAAAACACGTTCTTGAATGTTCTCATTCCAAGACTTTCCCGTTACGGTTTTAATCAACTCACCCGCAGTGATGTACATCAAATTAGAATAACCAAAAGCTGTTCTAAACTCTGAAGTTTGAGGTACAAACTGAATTCTTCGTATAATTTCTTCTGCTGTGAAATCTGATTTGTACCAAATAAAATCTCCACTAAAAGTTCCCAATCCTACTCTGTGACAGAGCAAATCACGCACTGTTGTATGGGCACTTGTATACTCATCGTACAATTTAAAGTAGGGTAAGTGCTTTTGAACAGGATCATCCCATGAAACTATACCTTCTTCCACCAATTGAGCCATAACAAATGTGGTCATAGCTTTAGAATTTGAAGCAATGGCATAATTAGTATGTTCATCCACGCTTACTTCACTCCCCACTTTTGTCACACCATAGCCTCTCTGAAAAAGGATCTTCCCATCTTTTACTATAGCTACGCTCATGCTAGGTACATCCCATTCTTCCACAAGTTCTGAATAGTAGTTGTCTAACTTTTTTAAATTGACATTTTGTGCAAGGAGTGTTGAGGCACAAAAAACAAGAATGGGGAAAATGATTAAACGCTTCATGATGACTTAATTTAGGTGGAAAGAAAGTCTAAAAAATGCTCAAATTCAAAAAAATAGAAATTCTCGAATAAAACCCTTCGTAGTTTTTTATTCGTAGTGTATCTTGCATTCAACTTGTATTAATTACAGCTTATTGGAAATCAAAAAATTAGAGGGAATTTTGATAAAATACTTAAGCTTATTCGTATTCTTTTTCTTGACTTTTAATGCGCAAGCCCAGTCAAGCAATACCCTTGAAGCAACGGTAGACAGTATTTACAAAGAGTCTCTCACCAACGGAAAGGCCTACTCCTACCTTACTTATTTCTGTAAGAATATTGGAGCTCGCTTTTCTGGCTCACCTAAAGCCGAAGAAGCGGTTGACTATGCCGCAAACTGTTTTAAAGACATTGGTTGTTCTAGGGTAATAAAGCAACAATGTATGGTACCCAATTGGAACAGAGGAGCAGACGAAAGGGCAGCTGTAATCATTGATCAAAAAACTACAGAGTTACAAGTAACTGCACTAGGTGGAAGTGTTGGAACCGCTGAAGGTGGCCTTGTTGCTGATGTAATAGAGATTACGCATTTTGGCCAGCTGGAACAAATTGGGAAAGCTGAAATTGAAGGAAAAATCGTTTTCTACAATCGTCCGATGAATCCTGCCTTCATCAACACTTTTGCAGCGTATAGCAGCTCTGTAAATTACCGTTGGGCTGGAGCCTCTAAAGCTTCTGAATATGGAGCTATTGCTACACTTACACGCTCTTTATCTTTAAGCCAGAATGATTTCCCTCATACAGGAAGTATGGCTTATTTAGAGGGAAGTCCAAAAATCCCTGCTTTTGCGATTTCTACCAATAATGCCAACTTCATCAGTTCCTCTTTGCAAGAAGGTAAAGAAGTAAAAGGTTTTCTTCATAGCCAAGCTGAAACGCTAGAAGATACCTTATCTCATAATGTTATTGCCGAGATGAAGGGAAGTGAACATCCTGACAAGATTATTTTAATAGGAGGCCACCTTGACTCTTGGGACTTAGGAGAGGGTGCTCATGATGATGGCGCAGGGTCAGCACAATGTATTGAAGCGTTTCGTTTACTAAAGGCTGTTGGTTACACATCAAAACACACTCTTCGCAGTGTGTTGTTTATGAATGAAGAAAATGGCTTAGCTGGGGCAAAAGTGTACGCAGACAGTTCACAGCAACAAAAGTTAAATCACATTTATGCCATAGAAACCGATCGCGGTGGTTTTAGACCTTTAGGATTTGATTTTGATGGAGACTCCTTGCACATTGAAACAATTAAGTCCATTGCACAACCATTGCTCGAAAAATATGGTCTGTATAGTTTTACTAAAGGGGGCACAGGAGCAGATATTAGCCAAATTAAAAGTGATGACATTTTATTGATAGGTTTAAAAATTGACACTCAGCGCTACTTTGATTTTCACCATGCAGCAACCGATACATTAGAATCTGTTAACTATAGAGAGTTAGAAATGGGAGCAGCAGCACTTGCGAGCCTTATTGTAATTTTAGATCAATTAGAAGGTACTTATTAAAGAATGAAAGAGCTCATATTAATACGTCATGCGAAATCTTCTTGGAACAATGTAGATTTACCGGATATAGAGCGCCCATTGAACAAACGAGGTAAATCTGATGCTCCAGTAATGGCCCAAGAGCTATTGGACAATGGAGGCGGAGGCTTTGATTTATTGATCTCAAGCAGTGCCAAAAGAGCATACGATACGGCCAAAGCTTTTTCAAAGACAATTGGATATCCCAAAAAAAAGATTGAAATTATTCCAAGTATTTACCACAGTTCTCCTGAAGAATTACTGGAATTGGTCCAACAAATTGAAAAGAAACACAGCCGTGTTGCTCTTATTGGCCACAACCCTAGCATATCTTGGTTGTTAAGCAAACTGTGCGATACAAAAGTTGAAACTATGCCTACTTGTGCGGTTGCCGTTTTAAAGTTCAAAACAGACAGCTGGAAAAAAGCAAAGCAAGGAGTTTTAGCGTTTTACCAAACACCAAAGTCTACTTAACCAGAATTGCTTTGAAGTAGAGTAATTTCTCTTTAAAAGTATCTGGATGCAATGGCTTTGTCAAATAACCATTCATTCCTGCTGATTTTGTGCGTTCTTCAACTTCTTGGTAAGCATCTGCCGTAAGAGTAATAATTGGCAAACGTTGATACTTGGGTTTTTCCAACGCTCTAATTGCCTGAATAGCACTTACATTATAAATCAAGAATAAATACATTTAAAACTTACGTTACTATTTGTTGATACTATTATGATAATAACAAATCCTTCTCCATTTTTCTAGGCCCAACATTAAACGCCTCTGCGTATTTTTGCAATATGATTAGGACAATATCTTCACTTAGTTCCATGGCCGTTGTGGTAAGCACTCTACTTTCTTTTGGATTTGCTCAAAAAAAGAAAGAGAGCGTAGGATACGAATTCACAAACACCATAAACATTGAAGCCAGCGAAATAAAAAATCAAGAATCTACCGGAACATGCTGGAGCTATTCTACAACCTCTTTTCTAGAATCTGAAGTAATACGCTTACAAGGCAAAAGCATCGACTTATCCGAAATGTATTATGTGCGCTTGAACTACATGCGCAAGGCAGAGAACTACATTCATAGACAAGGAAATAGCAGTTTTGGCGAAGGAAGCTTGGCCCATGATGTGTTCAACGCTTACTTAGATGGTGGTGCTGTGCCAGAAGCTGCTTTTCCAGAAAGGCGAGATGCTGACAAACGTAATAATCACTCAGAGCTTATAAAGGTTCTGAAGACTATGTTAGATTCCTACATTGATCTTCCCAGCGGTCAACTGAGCCCAAAATGGAGAGATGCAGTAAGCAAAGTACTAGATGTTTATCTAGGAGAAATTCCTGAAAGCTTTGATTACGAAGGGAAAACATATACTCCTCAAAGTTTTGCAAAAGAAGTGGTAAAGCTTGAACCAATGGATTATTTACACTTGACTTCTTTTACCAACTCTCCTTTTGATGCAGAAATGATTCTTGAGATTCCAGACAATTGGGCCAGTCAAAGTTATATGAATCTTTCATTGGATGAACTTATGACAACCCTAGACAAAGCATTGAAAAAGGGCTACACCGTAGTTTGGGATGCAGATGTAAGCGAGAAAACATGGTCTACAAAAAATGGCTTGGCTATTCATCCAGAAAAGTCCTACACGTCTTTAAGCAAAGAGGAAAGAGAAAATCTTTTTAAAGTGATTTCGCCTGAATTAGAAGTCACTCAAGAAATAAGACAAGAAGGTTTTGAATCGCTTGCTACTACTGATGATCATTTGATGCACATTATTGGAAAAGGGGTAGATCAAGAAGGAAATAATTACTATTTGGTGAAAAACTCATGGGGAACCGCACGCGGAATAGATGGCTATTTTTACATCAGCGAAAGCTACATGAGAATGAAAACTATCTCTTTTAGTCTACACAAAGATGCTCTTAAATAATGGTGACTTTTTGGTCCTCGAACTCAATCACATCGCCTTTGCGGCATTTTTTGCGTTTACGGGTGTCAACCTCACCATTTACTACCACAAGGCCTTCGGCAATTACCAACCCGGCTTCTCCTCCACTTTCTACCCAATTGATTATCTTAAGCAGTTTATTGAGTTCAATGTGATCTTTGCTTATTTCAAACGTCATCTCTGTTTCAATTAAAACACGAAAATACAATGCACTTTGAAGGTAACCTACATAAAATGCCAGCAGCACTTGGCGAACCCATCAACTACCAACTGAATTTAGATAAGCCAATTCTCATGAATGAGCTTATTGGAGAACACATCTCTTTGTCGTTTGAAGGCAGAATCAACTGCATTGCGTGCGGAAGACTAACAAAAAAAGCTTTTGGCCAAGGGTTTTGCTACCCTTGTTTTCAAAACTCTCCCATGAATGCAGAATGTATTATACGACCAGAATTATGCAGAGGCCATCTTGGAGAAGGGCGCGATCCTGAATGGGAACAAAAACACCATGTGCAACCTCATGTAGTTTACTTGGCGCTCACCAGTGCTTTAAAAGTGGGAATTACAAGAGTCACACAATTGCCTACACGCTGGATTGACCAAGGGGCGTGGAAAACCATTGTGCTCGCACGAACTAACAACCGCTTTGAATGTGGAATGATTGAAGTTGCCTTAAAGAACCACATGGGCGACAAAACACCTTGGCAAAGAATGCTTAAGAATGAGTGCAACATCTCTATAGATTTAGCGGAACAAAAAAAGCTTGCTGCCTCTTTGGTTCCAGATGAATTTCAAAAATTCATCAATCAAGAAGATGAGGTGCTTGAGCTTCACTACCCCGTAACAGAATACCCAACTAAAGTGAAAAGCCTCAATTTTGATAAAACTCCTGAAATCAGCGGGAAACTGATGGGAATAAGAGGACAATACCTACTCTTTGAAGGAGGCATGGTGTTGAATATTAGAAAATTTAGCGGGTATTATGTTGGAATATCTGTTGCTTAAAGGCTCACGATTCCTTCTATTTTCTCTGCTTTTTGATATGCTGAAATTACGCTTTGAGCATCTACCATAACAGCCTTAATGGTAAGGCTGATGTACTTGCCTGTTTTGCTTTCTCGCGAAGAAAATTCTGATTCTTCTTTTTGAAAGATGCCCATCAATTGTGCTTCCTTCTCCAATTCGTTTGGAACAATGAATTTGAACATATACAAGGTCGGGAAGTCATGTTGCTCTTCCAGCTTTTTCTTCAAATTGCCATAAAACTCTGCTCTATTATTTGTAGGCGTTCCGCTTAAATTCATCATTGCTTTTATTCCTTTTACATTCAAAAACTGACCACTCTAACGTATCAGCGCTTGTGAGGTTCCACTTTAATCACTACCCACTTGCTTGTTGGAGTATGACTCTTCTTTGCGAAAGAATCTATTGGCACCAAAGGATTTGTTTCTGGGAAGTAGGTTCCGCAGTTGCCTTTAGGTATATGATACCTAACTACCACAAACTTGTTTACCCTCCTTTCTTTGCCATTGAAACTACTTGCTAGATCTACCAAGCTTCCCGGTTTCAGGCCTCTTTCAGCAATGTCTTCTTTATTCATCAACACTACTCTCCTCTCGTTTTCAATGCCTCTGTAACGGTCATCCAAGCCATAAATAGTGGTGTTGTATTGGTCATGGCTACGCATGGTCATCATCACCAACTCATCTTTGGCAACTTGTACATTTGGCTTCTCCACCACCGAGAAATTCGCCTTGCCGTTGCTCGTGTTGAATTTTCTATTACGTGCACCATTCGGTAGGTAGAACCCACCCGGAATACGAACCCTTGCATTGTAATCGTCAAAACCTGGAATCACCTGCTCTATTGCATTTCGTATCAAATCATAATTCTTAGACATACCATCCCAGTCAATGGTTGACTCTTTCAACGTTGCTATGGCCATCTCTGCGACAATGCGCACTTCGCTTTTTAGTGATTTTGCTGGAGGATTTAATACTCCTTCGGATTTTTGAACCACACCCATGCTGTTCTCACAAGTCACAAATTGCGGGTTCCCACTTTGTATATCAATGTCTGTTCTTCCCAAACAGGGGAGAATCAATGCTTCTTTACCATGCACGAAATGCGATCTATTCAACTTAGTTGACACATGAACAGTCAGCTTGGTATTCATCAGTGCTTCTCCAGTATAATTGGTATCTGGAGTAGCCGACAAGAAATTTCCGCCCATGGCAAAAAACACCTTCCCTTCGCCCTTCTTCATGGCCTCTATGGCTGTTACAACAGCATATCCATGCGCTCTAGGTGACTGAATGCCATGCACTTCATCGAGCTTTTGCAGAAAGGGTTCTTTCGGTGCCTCCCAAATACCCATGGTGCGATCGCCCTGTACATTGCTGTGCCCTCTTACCGGACAGGTTCCCGCTCCAGGCTTACCGATAGCACCTTTTAGCAATAAGAGATTGACAACTTCTTTGATGTTTCCAACGCCATTTTCTTGTTGTGTAAGCCCCATTGCCCAACAAATGATAATGCGTTCTTTACGCGCAATAAGGTCTGCTGCCTTTTCTATTTGTGATATGCTCAAGCCGCAATCGGCCATGCAGGCTTCAAAATCTATTTCTTCCAGTTCGTGAATGAATTCTTCATATCCACTGGTATATTCTTTAATAAATTCATGATCGAATACAGTGCCTGGAGCTTCCTTTTCTTTCTTCAAAAGCAATGACATCACAGCTTTCAGAAAAGCAATATCTCCATTGATTTTTACTTGCAGGTACAGATCCGTTAGTGAAGTACCATTGCCTAGAACACTTGTTACGCTCTGCGGATCTACGAATGTTTTTAAGCCAGCTTCTACTAAAGGATTTACCGTAATAATTTTACCACCGTTCTTCTTGCATTTTTCTAAAGCACTTAGCATTCGAGGGTGATTTGTTCCAGGATTTTGCCCCATCACAATAATCAATTCTGCTTCGTGTAAATCGCTTAGAGTAACAGATCCTTTACCAATTCCAACTGTTTCGGAAAGTCCAACGCCACTTGATTCGTGACACATGTTAGAGCAATCAGGCAAATTATTGGTTCCATAAGCGCGGACAAAAAGTTGATAGAGGTATGCCGCTTCGTTTGAAGTTCTTCCGCTGGTATAGAAAATGGCCTCATCTGGTGAATCAAGCTCATTCAGATGCTTACCAATCAATTGAAAAGCTCCATCCCAAGAAATTGGTTCATAGTGACTTTGCCCTTGTTTTACATACATAGGCTGTTTCAACCTGCCTTTCTTCCCTATCTCAAAATCTGTCCATTGACTCATTTCTTGAACCGAATGTCTTTGGAAGAAATCTGCATCGATGGACTTTTTAGTTGCCTCCTCAGCAATGGCTTTAATCCCATTTTCACAGTATTCACCTAAAGCTGATCGATCATCATCAGGATCCGGCCATGCGCAACCCGGACAATCAAAACCATCTTTTTGGTTGATTTTAAAACTCAACTTCAATGCGTCTCCTGCTTTCATGTACATGCGCATCTGGTTCATAGCAGCTTTAACACCAGGTACACCAGCAGCTTTGGACTTTGGCTTTGACACCTTTATACCTGTCAGCCTTTCTGGAGTTTCAATTGAGATGGTTTGAGCTTTATCTTTCTTCATACGCTTTAACAACTAATCGTTCTGGGTGGGAATAGCAGGTAGCCTTCTCTCCGCGGCAAAAACCAAGTAAGGTAATACCAAGCTCTTTGGCATAGTCTACCGCCAAAGATGAAGGAGCCGAAACAGCAGCCAAAATAGGCATTCGTGACATAAAAGCCTTGCTGATGATTTCATAAGAAACACGTCCGCTTACTAATAAGCAACGCGCCTCTTTCAAGTTATCGTTTAAAATATTGATTCCTATTACTTTATCTACGGCATTGTGCCTTCCAACATCCTCTGCAAAAGCGAGTATTTCTCCTTTTAGAGAGAAAGAAGCCGCAGCGTGAGAACCACCGGTTTTCTCAAAAGCAGCTTGTCTTTGATTGAGTTTCTCGAATAAGTTACTCAGCATTCCTACTTTAAAACGGTGTGTTGAATCCAACGGATTCTTATTTTCATTCAATTCTGGCAATTCTGTTTTGCCACAAATGCCACAGCTAGAAACCGAAAGCAATGAACGCGTATTGGTCAACCCTTTTCCAATGAGTTTGTCTGGAATATGCACATTCAGTTCTGTGATGTAACCTAACTCAGAATGCTCAGTAAATTCTATTTCGATATCAGCCGGTTCATTCAAAACCCTTTCGGCATAGAGTAAACCTATAGTTTGTTCTTTTTCTAATCCTGGAGAACGCATGATGACTGTAAACGGCTTTCCGTTGACTTTAATTTGCAAAGCCTCTTCTGTAGTAAGTGTGTCTTTGACCTTTTGAACTTGTCCGTTTTCAAACTTGAAACCTTCGTATGGATCATTCAACAAACTCATGCTTCATGTCTCTTACCTGCTACGATGTTAAACACATGCAGAATGTGAGGAAAAATTGCGTCCATGGTTTCTCTTGCACCACCGGTTGAACCTGGCATTGTTACCACTAACATATCTCCTATCATACCAGCAACACCTCTACTGAGCATTGCATATGGCATGCGTTCTTGGCCATAGGATCTTGCAGCTTCCATCATACCTGGAATTTCTCTATCAAGCATTGGGCGAATAGTGTCTGGAGTCACATCACGAATAGATAATCCAGTACCTCCTGTAAAAAACAACAAGCGCACTCCATTGGTCTGTGCATCTTTCACAGCTTGCTCAATAAATTCCGGCTCATCTGGGATTACTGAATAGCTTGCTTCTTCCAAGCCGAACTCCTCCACTTTTTCAAGAATTATTTTACCCGATTTATCTTCTTTAAGTTTATGGCTTACAGTATCTGAACAAACTGTTACCTGAACCTTAACTCTAGGCATTTTCCTATCTCTATACTGGCTCTTCCCACCCTTCTTTTCTACCAGTTTTATGTCCTTTATTTCAACACCTTTATCAATAGGCTTGAGCATGTCGTATAAAGTCAACGCAGTGATCGAAGCACCATGCATGGCTTCCACTTCTACCCCTGTTCTATAAATGGCATGAACCTCTACCTCAATGATTACAGTCAATTCCTCGCAATTGTAGCGAATGGCAGCAAATTCTATAGGTAATGGGTGACAATCTGGAATTAAATCGCTGGTTTTCTTAATCCCCAGCAGACCGGCAGCTCTTGCAAATTCAAATACATCTCCTTTCGGAACTGTCTTGTTTTGAATGGCCTGCATGGTGGCTTCAGAACTCACTTGAACCCTAGCTTGAGCTATGGCTTTTCTAAGTGTTGTTGTTTTATGCGTGATGTTGTTCATTGCTTACTTCTTCAAATAACTTGGCAGTAAGATGGTTTCGCAAGGTGCTCCTTCTTCAAGAAAATCGCAAGAAGCATCTACCCTAAGAAGGGCGTTTGCTTTGGCAAAAGCATCCATTTGATAAGAGAGTTGGTTTTCCAATACTTCCACTCCATCTTGACTTACATAAGCTTTGTAAAATTGCTCTCTTCCAGGCTTTCTCTTTACCGCATTCAATAATGAATGATTAATCCGTGGCAATCCTTTTGGCTTCAACCCTTTTAAAGCCTGTAATGCGGGCCAAACATAAATGTAAAAACATGTCATAACCGATGCGGGGTTTCCCGGCAATCCAAAAATGAGTGTTTCTCCCAAACGAGCAAACAAGAGTGGCTTACCCGGCTTTTGAGCGACTTTATGAAAAAGAATTTCTGCGCCAGCTTCTTTCAAAATCTTAGGTACAAGATCGAAATCTCCTACAGAAACTCCACCAGTAAAAAGTACAAGATCGCACACTTCTATCATGTCTTCTAAAGCTTCAGAAATATCTTGTTCTTGATCAATGGCTGTGCGAGACATGACTTTATTTATTCCTATTTCCTTTAAACCTGCTTGAAGAGCAAAAGAATTACTTTCATACAACTCGCCCCCAACAATGTCCTTTCCGGGCTTTACTAATTCATTCCCCGTAGTGATAACTCCAACTTTTGGCGTGGCAATAACATTCAATTCACTCTCGCCTAGACCCGCGAGGTATCCAATGGTTCCTGCATCTAAGTAGGTTCCTCTTTTTACCGCCAATGTCCCTTTGATCGTCTGCGAACCTTGAGGACGCACATTTGCCCCTTGTTTCACTTTCTTTGCATCAATTTTGATGGAATCACCATTTCGTTGGACATATTCTTGCATCACTACCGTATCACAAACAACTGGAACAGGAGCTCCAGTGAAAATTCTTAAGGCTTCACCTTTTTGCAAAGGCTTGTCCCAAAAATCACCTGCGGCAATTTGTCCAACTACATTTAATGAAGCAGATTGATTCCACTTTTCAAAATCAATCGCGTAACCATCCATGGCACTTTGTGCGTATCCTGGTACGTCAATGCTACTCTTCAGATCTTTGCCAAGCACTCTTCCGAAGGATTTCTCAAGTTTTTTTCTTTTCAATTTTAAAGGGAGAGCATTATCCCTTACAATTTTCAAAGCTTCATCAACAGTTTTCATAGGCAAGTACTGATTTCCAGTTTATTAGAAATGATATAGAGAAATCTATCATTCTTCTCTAGGGCAAACATAGAATCTTCTTAATTTCACCAACCAAAATTTCCAAAGAAAGGACGCTATGAAAAACCTTCAACCCATGGTGCAAATGAGTATAGCATTACTCTTAGCAGCATCTTCTTGCTCTTCTCCTGAAAAACCAGATTTAGGCCCTGCGAGTGTGCAGGTGGTGAAAGTCACCGAAGCTGATGTGCCTATAAAACAAGACTTTGTAGGAGAAATTTATGGGATACGTGATGTGCCGATAAGAGCGCGAGTTGATGGTTTCTTGGATGAACTTCATTTCAAAGAAGGATTTGCAGTTAAAAAAGGTCAACTTCTTTATGAAATTGATCCTCAACCTTTTTTAGAGAGCGTTTCTGAAATGGAAAGCTCTTTAGCTTCTGCAAAAGTGGCTTTGGTAAAAGCTGAAAATGATTTAGAAAGGGTTAAACCTTTGGCAGAAATCAATGCTGTTTCTAAAAGCGATCTCGATGCCGCAATAGCCAATAAAGATGCTGCAGAGGCTCAAGTGCAAGCTGCAGAAGCAAACGTGCGTATGGCTGAAATCAATCTGAGTTACACCAAGGTGAAATCTCCGATAAACGGTATGATTGGTAAAAGTCAAGCCTATGAAGGAGAATATGTTGGAAAATCTCCGAATCCCGTAATTCTAAATACGGTATCTAGGATAGATTCTGTGAAGGTGGAGTTTTTCTTGGTAGAACAAGACTTTTTGCGATTGTCAAGACAATATGTTCAAAACAGAAAAAATGGCATAGACCGCATTGAGACAACAGATTCAACGGAGCAACAAACTCCCGGACTCGATTTGATTCTTGCTGATGGCTCCACCTTCGACTACAAAGGCCGCTTGAGAGTAATCAATAGAGAGGTTGACCCTTCTACAGGAAGTTTACTCTTACAAGCTGTTTTCCCCAACCCGAATTACTTATTGCGTCCTGGGCAATTCGGTAAAATAAGAACAGTTATCAACCAATTTGACAATATCATTCTTGTTCCTCAACGTTGTGTGACTGAGGTTCAAGGAAATTTTTCGGTGCTCGCTCTTGGCGACAGCAACAAAGTCCATACACAAACAATTCAAGTAGGTGGCACTTACCGCGACTATTTCATTGTAACAGAAGGGCTTAAGAATGGAGAACAAGTGGTATACGAAGGCTTACAAAAAGTAAGAGACGGTGCTGTTGTTTCTCCAAAATTGGTTGAATTCACTCCTAAGTATCCAGAGAAATGAGCGAAAAAGAATACAAAAATTTCTTTGTAGAAAGGCCGATTGTCTCTTTTGTGATCTCCATCATTATTGTAATTGTTGGTGTGGTATCTGCGTTAAAGCTGCCTATTGAACAATACCCGAACATCACTCCACCGGTGGTAGAGGTACGCTCTAACTACAAAGGCGCCAACGCCATTAGCGTTGAAGAATCTGTTTCTACTCCGCTGGAACAGCAAATCAATGGAGTAGACAACATGATTTACATGAAGTCTACCAATGACAACACTGGTTCATCTGTTATTCAGGTTTCTTTTGAAGTGGGAACAGATCCGGATATGAACACGGTTTTTACCCAGAATAACGTTTCTGCAGCAACTGCTAAGCTTCCGCCCGAAGTAACACGCTTAGGGGTTACTACGAAAAAATCATTGCCCAACATTTTGATGTTGGTCTCTTTGTATGCTCCTGACGGGCGCTACGACCAGAATTTCTTGGGGAACTATTCATTGATCAATATAAAAGATGAGTTGGCTCGTGTTCCCGGTATTGGACGTGTAGATGTATTGGGGTCTAGCGATTACGCCATGCGTATTTGGGTAAAGCCAGATCGTTTGGCTCACCTTGGAGTAACGGTTCCTGAATTAATGAATGCCATCAACGAGCAAAACGTCATTGCACCTGGAGGTAAATTTGGAGCAGAACCTTCTCCACCTGGAACGGAGTTCACTTATACAGTGCGCTTGCCAGACCGTTTGCAAAGTCCAGAAGAATTTGAAAACATTGTGGTTCGCACCAATGATGACGGTTCTCAAATAAAAATGAAAGATGTAGCTCGTGTTGAACTGGGTGTTGAAACCTACGATATGCGCACACGCTTCAATGCCCAACCTTGCGCCATGATTGCCATTTACCAGTCACCTGGTTCCAATGCCGTTGATTTAGCATCAACCATTCGGAGTAAAATGATTGGTTTAGAAGAGAACTTCCCTTCGGGGATGGAATACAAAGTTTCTTTAGATACCACTCTGGCCATTACTGCTGGTTTAGAAGAGATTGTTGTGACTTTGATTGTAGCCTTATTACTCGTTATATTGGTGGTATACCTTTTCATTCAGGATTGGCGTGCTACCATTATTCCTACCCTTGCTATACCAGTAAGCTTGGTGGGTGCTTTCATGCTCTTTCCAATGTTAGGCTTTACCATTAATGTATTGTCATTGCTAGGATTGGTGCTTGCTATTGGTATTGTGGTAGATGATGCCATTGTAGTGGTAGAAGCAGTGCAACAAAACATGGACAAAGGAATGAATCCTAAAGATGCTACCAACGCAGCCATGAAAGAAGTAACTGCACCGGTAATTGCTACCACTTTAGTGCTTGTTGCTGTGTTTGCACCAACAGCGGCAATGAGTGGAATTACGGGAAGCTTATACCAACAGTTCGCGATTACCATTGCCGTTTCTGTGGTATTCTCCTCCATTAATGCCTTGTCGCTCTCCCCAGCTTTGTGTTCTATTTTATTGAAACCTGGAACACAACAAAAAGGGATTTTAGGTAAATTCTTCGGTGGATTCAATAAAGGTTTCGACCGCACATCAGAATCATATATGAAAACCACCAATGTGCTTGCACGAAAGCTTACGCGCGGTGTAATAGTCATTGTACTGTGTTTGATAGGATCTGCCATTGTTGGCAAAAAACTACCGGGAGGATTCATTCCTGAGGAAGACATGGGGTACGCATTGGTGAATATTCAATTGCCTGCAGCTTCAAGCTTACAGCGTTCTGATGTGGTGGCCAAGAAAGTTGAACACATCTTAGCTAAGGTTCCTGAAGTAGACATGGTGACAACCGCTACTGGCTTCAGCTTATTGAGCGGAACCATGAGCTCCAACTCTGCCTTTATTTTCGTTTCTCTCAAACCGTGGGATGAACGAGAACTCACTGCCGCACAAGTGGTGCGTAAGATCAACTTTATGCTCTATCAAGGTATTAACGAAGGTCAAGCCTTTGCCTTTGGACCACCTGCCATACCGGGCCTAGGGAACGGATCTGGGTATACTTTGCAGTTGCAAGATCGGGATTCACGTGAACCAGCGTTCCTTGCAGAGCAAGTACAAAAATTCATTTTAGCGGCAGAAGCTCGACCAGAAATCGGCTCAGCAAGATCACTCTTTCAAGCATCTGTACCTCAACGCGGCATTGATATAAACCGAGATAAAGTGTTGAAATCGGGTATTCAGTTAGGAGATGTGTACAACACTTTTGGAGCTTATTTAGGCGGAACCTATGTGAATGACTTCACACAATTCGGTCGCTTATACAAAACGTACATCATGGCTGAACCTGAATACAGAAATGATGTAGCACTGATGAATTTAGCTCAAGTGAAAAATAAAGACGGGGAAATGGTTCCCCTATCCAGCTTTGCAAATACCACGAACATCAGTGGACCTGAATTCACCAACCGATTCAATTTGTACAGAAGTGCCGAAATTACAGGTAGCCCAGCAGAAGGATACAGTTCTACACAAGCTTTAGATGCTTTAGAAGAAGTAGCTGATGAAGTTTTGCCAGATGGAATGGGTATTTCTTGGGCGAACATGAGTTACCAAGAGAAAAAAGCCGGTGGAAGTGCAGGAATCATTTTCCTTTTCAGTTTTGTATTTGTTTTCTTGATTTTGGCGGCTCAATACGAAAGTTGGAGTTTACCACTGAGCATTCTGCTCGGAACACCATTTGCCATTTTAGGTGCATTGCTGTTCTTGTACCTAGCTCGCTTCATGAGTCTTACCTACGAGAACAATATCTTCGCCCAAATATCATTGGTGATGCTTATCGCCATGGCAGCTAAAAATGCCATTCTGATTGTTGAGTTTGCGAAAATCGAGTTTGACAAAGGACTATCTCTATTTGATGCAGCTATTAATGCTGCTCGATTAAGATTTAGACCTATTCTCATGACAGCGTTCTCCTTTATTCTAGGAATTCTTCCCCTCATATTTGCTTCAGGTTCTGGAGCAGAAGCGAGAAAAGTAATGGGAATGGCGTTGCTTGGCGGAATGGGATTGGCAACGGTATTAGGCCTCTTCTTCTACCCTATGCTTTTCATTTTGATAGGAAAACTATTTAAGTACGAACAAAAAAGAGATCAAGATGCAAGTACAGTGGCTGAATAAAAGAACCTTAGGACTGGTTCTGGCATGTGGGAGTTTGCTCTATTTGAATAGCTGTAAACTGGGCAAAGAACTAGAAGAACCTTCAATGTCTGTGCCCGAAGCATTTACCAACGATACTTTAGAACAGGCACAAGCAGCAACAGATACTGTTGCATGGTGGCTGCTCTTTGAAGATACGGTTCTTAATGCCTTGATAAATGAGGCACTAGAAAACAATAGAGATTTAGGCATTGCAATGCAGCGTGTAGAACAAGCGCGTTTGCAAACCAAAATCTCTAAAGCCGATTTTGGTCCTAAATTCAATATGGCTATGCAAGCTGGACGCGGAAACTACCAAGGCCTGCTATTACCTAATCCATCAGATAACATCTTTGCAGGAACAAGCATGAATTGGGAGCTTGACCTTTGGGGTAAATACCGAAATTTGAATGACAAGGCTAAAAGTGAATTGGTGGCTTCTGCATACGGTCAACAAGCGATTGAGCTCTCCCTCATTTCTGAGGTAAGTCGCCAATACTTTCTTTTACTTGAGTACGAGACCTCTCTTGATGTGGCCTTAAAAACCACTGAATTGAGAAAAGAAACTGTAGACATCATTCAAGCGCGGTTTGACAAGGGTGTAGTAGCTGAAATTGACTTGAACCAGTCGCAAATTCAGTATGAGATTGCGCGCAGTGCTATTCCGGTTTTTGAGCGTTTGGTGAAAATCACGAAACTCAATATCAATCTATTGACGGGGAGCTTACCACGTGATTTCGAAACACAAATGGAATTGGAATCGGCTCAGTTGAAATCTGAAATTCCTACGGGTATTCCCGCTCAAGTATTGGCAAGAAGACCAGATGTTCAACAAGCATGGTACCAAGCTTTGGCGCAAAACTCCATGATTGGAGTGGCACAAGCCAATAGGCTTCCCGCGTTGAGCTTATCTGGAACCTTAGGACTTGCAGGCAATGATTTTTCTGATCTTGGTGGCTTATCTGCCGGCTGGAATCTAGGAGGGTCACTTCTAGGACCAATCTTCTATTGGAACCAAAATCTCAGAGCTGTAGACATACAGCGAAGCTTGACTCGTCAACAGGTTTTGAATTACGAGAACACCGTGCTAACAGCTGTGAATGAAGTAGAAGCTTCTTTGGTTACCGTAGAAACCGCCAAAACCAATATAGAAGCAAGCGAAAGTAGAACTATAGCCGCAGTGAACGCCTTAGAATTATCTAACCAACGCTACGATCAAGGCGTAACAAGTTACTTAGAGGTTTTAGAGTCTCAACGCCAAGCTTTTGATGCTGAATTGAATTTGGCAAAAGCACGCTCTGCACTACTGCAAGCCTATGTTGCTTTGTACAAATCAACAGGTGGTGGTTGGACCAGACAATAATTTTGCAGTGAGTAAAAACACCAAACAATACAAAGATTTAAGGGAAGTGCTATGCGCATCCCTTTTTTGATCAGACTTAAACAGTTTCAAGCATAAAAAAGATAATCTTTTGAGTATGCTCTAAAAAATGAAAAATCAAAAACAGTCTAGAATAATCGTTATTGATGTCGCCCGAGCCTTTGCAGTATTCGGGATGATTCTAGTAAATTTTAAAATAGTGCTTGGTGCAGAAGGATCTCCTTGGCTAATGACCTTGGCTGGTTTGTTTGACGGAAAGGCTGCCGCAACTTTTGTAGTGTTAGCTGGCGTTGGCATAGCACTTATGAGCAAGTCGGCATTAGAGAACAATGACCTAGAGAAAATCAAAACCATACGCCTTTCAATAGCTAAAAGAGCGCTCTTTCTTTTCATAGTTGGAATCTCATACCTAGAAGTTTGGCCAGCAGATATTCTTCATTTTTAAGGAGTTTACATGGCTATTACCATGGTCTTAATCACAGTCCAAGAGAAAGACATACTTGTCATTTCTGCTTTGTTCATTTTCACTTTCCCTTTGTGCTTTGCGCTTTAGGATTATGAATTAGATTGGAGC
>CBFHSD010000030.1:0-27459 GCA_965658375.1 Salibacteraceae bacterium | reverse complement strand
ATGACCGCATCACCTTTGTGTACGATTTTGTGTCAAGAAGTTCAGATTAAAATTCCAACAAAATATGAGTCAATCTTTCAAAAAAGAAGACCTCCCGTCTTATTTTAATGGTGCCGCTAAATTCAATGAGCATCTTCAAAAAATGAGGTTTAACACATCTGGATTGCTACCCTTTTTTGTGGCAGATATGGATTTGGCTATTGATGAAAGGCTAAGTGCCGTCATTCGAGAAACAAGTGAACGAAAAAATTACAGTTACCAATTTAGACCTGACAGTTATGTAGAAGCCATTACAGAAGGTTACCGGCAGCAGTTTCAATTCAACAATGCCATTGAACCTTTCTTTGTGGAAAGTGGTGTACTCACAGCGCTATCACTCATTATGCGCGCCTTTAGTAAAACTGGAGATGGAGTGGTGTTCTTTAGTCCTGCATACCACATGTTCAGTCATGTTATTGGCAAGATGGATCGCCAAGGATTAAACAGCGAGTTGCTTCCAACAGAAGGCGGTTTTGAAGTGAATTGGGGAGAACTGGAAGAACTGCTTCAGCGCCCTACAAGCAAGATACTTTTGTTGTGCAATCCACACAATCCGCTAGGTAAGGTATGGGGAGTAGAAACCACAGAACGCCTCATTCAATTGGCCAAAAAGCACAAGGTACTTTTGGTAAGTGATGAGATTCACGGAGACATTGATTACAGCAATACCTTTCGCAGTGCACTTTCTATAGCTCAAAGCACAAGCGATCAAGTTATCGCCATCACTTCATTTGCAAAAACCTTTGGGATCCCCGCTTTGGCAGAAGGCTTCATTTTTACCAGAAACAAGGTGTTGCGCGAAGGCATTCTAAAACAGTTGGATGCTTTTCATGCGGCTGGGGTCAACCCTTTTACGGTAAATGTGAACCAAAAGGCAGCCGAGATTAGAGCAGACTATTTGCAAGATGCTATTCCACTTCTCAAAGGCAAAATGGAATGGCTCGTGGATGCCGTAAATGGCATTGATGGTTTACAAGCGCACTATGCTCAAGGAACCTATCAGCTTTGGATTAACGCCTCAAATAGCGGGTTCACCCCAGAAGAGATGGAAAAAAGATTGATAGATAAAGGACAACTAGCCATGGCGCCAGGATCTTGGTTTTCTCAACAAGCAGGCACATATTTTAGAATGAATTATGCTTCTTCGGATATGATGTTAGAAGAAGGTATACAAGGTCTTAAAAGAGCATTTCTCTAAAACACTAACGCCTCTCTTTCGTTAGATTTGCGAAACATTATCAAGGTCTTTCTTACATGAACGAACAGCCAGAGCATTTTATCGAAGTCTATGGAGCTAGAGCCCATAATTTGAAGAACATAGACGTTCAAATTCCAAGAGATCAATTGGTGGTGATAACAGGCTTGAGCGGCTCTGGCAAATCATCTCTGGCTTTTGATACCATTTATGCAGAAGGGCAACGCAGGTATATAGAAACCTTTAGCAGCTATGCCCGCCAGTTTTTAGGGAATCTAGAACGTCCAGATGTTGATAAAATAGAAGGGCTTGCTCCGGTAATTTCTATTGAACAAAAAACGGTGAACCGCAGTCCGCGATCTACCGTTGGAACCATTACAGAGATTTACGATTTTATGCGCTTACTCTTTGCCAGAGCAGGAGATGCCTATTCTCATGTTACCAACGAGAAGATGGTGCGCTACAGCGATGATCAGATTTTAAATTTGATCTTAGAACAGTTTAACGAGAAGAAAATCTTGATGCTGGCTCCGGTGGTAAAAGGACGAAAAGGACATTACCGAGAACTCTTTGAAAGCATTGTGAAGAAAGGCTACACCCGCGTTCGGGTAGATGGAGAAGTAAAAGAGATTGTGCATGGCATGAAGCTGGATCGCTACAAGGTGCACGACATTGAAATAGTGGTAGACCGCATTAAAGTAGCTGCCGACCACAATCAACGCCTGCGAGAAAGTTTGGCAACCTGCCTCAAACAAGGCAATGGTACCATGATGATTCAAGAACATGGAGGAGACGATGCGCGCCATTTTAGTAGAAACTTGATGTGCCCAACATCGGGCATTGCGTATGATGATCCCGCACCCAATATGTTCTCTTTCAACTCGCCATACGGAGCCTGCACACGATGCAATGGCTTGGGAGAAGTAAGCGAGGTAGACATGAATAAGATTGTTCCCAATGGCAAATTGTCAATCAAGCAAGGCGCTTTAACACCCATTGGAAAATCAAAAAGCACATGGATTTTCAACCAGTTAAAAGCCCTGGGCGAGCGCTATGAATACACTTTGATAACACCTTGGGAAAAAATCTCTGAAGATGCCAAACAAGCCATTCTCTATGGAACCGATGAATCGTTTACGGTAGAAAGCCAAGTATTGGGTGTAAGCCGCGAGTACAACATCAAGTTTGAGGGAATTGTGAATTGGATTGTGAACCAATACGAAGAGAACAAGGCAAAGGCCTTGGGCAGATGGGCAGAGGGCTTTATGAATAAAATTGAATGCCCTACTTGCCATGGAACCCGCTTGAAGAAACAAGCCTTGTATTTCAAATTTGCCGATAAAAACATTGCAGATCTCGCCCAGCTAGACATTGTGCAGTTGGCAGAGTGGTTCAAAGACATTGAGAGCCGCTTGAGCGAAAAACAAAATACCATTGCCAGAGAAGTCTTGAAAGAGATCCGCTCGCGCGTTCAGTTTTTGTTAGATGTAGGCTTGGATTACCTTACCCTTAACCGCGGTTCGCGCACACTTTCTGGGGGCGAGGCTCAGCGCATTCGCTTGGCCACACAAATAGGATCTCAATTGGTGGGCGTGCTTTACATTCTTGATGAACCCTCTATTGGGCTGCACCAAAGAGACAACCACCGTTTGATTCAAGCTCTGCATGCCTTGCGCGATATTGGCAACTCTGTTATTGTGGTAGAGCACGATAGAGACATGATGCTAGAAAGCGACTACATACTAGACATTGGGCCCAAAGCCGGTGTGCATGGTGGTAGAGTAGTGGCAGAGGGTACGCCCAAAAGCATTATGCAAGAACACAGCACCACTTCAGACTATTTAAACGGTTCGCTCAAGATTGAGGTTCCAGCAGAGAGAAGGGCGGGCAATGGCTTAGAGCTTGTTCTAAAAGGAGCCACAGGCAACAACCTGCAAAAGGTCAACGCGCGTTTTCCTTTGGGTAAATTTATTTGCGTTACGGGTGTTTCTGGTTCAGGAAAATCAACCTTGATCAACCATACGCTGCATCCTATTTTAGCGGCAGAATACCACAAAAGCCAAAAGAAGGCAATGCCTTACAAAAGCATTGAAGGCTTGGATTTGCTAGATAAAGTGATTAGCATAGACCAAAGCCCTATTGGGCGAACGCCACGTTCTAACCCAGCAACTTACACCGGAGTGTTCTCAGACATTAGAGCCTTGTTTGCCGTATTGCCCGAAGCCAAAATACGAGGGTACAAACCCGGTAGATTTTCATTTAATGTAAAAGGTGGCCGTTGCGAAACCTGCCAAGGAGCCGGGATAAAAACCATTGAGATGAACTTTTTGCCCGATGTGTATGTAGAATGCGAAACATGCCAAGGCAAGCGCTACAACCGCGAAACCCAGGAGGTGCGTTACAAAGGCAAGAGCATTAGCGATGTGCTGAACATGACGGTAGAAGATGCTGTTCCGTTTTTTGAGCATATTCCTTCCATTTACCGAAGAATAAAGACCTTAGAAGATGTGGGCTTGGCTTACATTACCCTTGGTCAACCCAGTACCACCTTATCCGGTGGCGAGGCGCAACGTGTAAAGTTGGCTACAGAATTGGCGAAGAAGCAAACCGGCAAAACCTTTTACATTTTAGATGAGCCCACTACAGGCTTGCACTTTGAAGACATTCGCATTTTGTTAGAAGTGTTGCAAAGTTTGGTGAACCATGGCAATACCGTTTTGGTGATTGAACACAATTTAGACATAGCCAAAGTAGCAGATCATATTATAGACCTTGGCCCCGAAGGAGGCAGAGGAGGAGGTAAGATTGTAGCTACCGGAACACCAGAGAAAATAGCCCGCAGCAAAACCTCACAAACCGGTAAATTCTTGAAAGAAGAGCTGTAAATTAAAGCGTTTGACGTACTGTGTAGCGTTTCTTCTTCTTCTTGCACTCTTGACTCTATTTTTAATCACCTTAAGTGTACATTGGTAGCACGATAGGCTCAATTTAATTTCTATATTTCGCTAAATGAAAAAGCGTGTTTTTTTCACTTATAAAACAAGGGAACCCATAACACACCTGTTGTATACAATTTGTACTTTAGGTTTTGGGATAGAATAATGGACACTGAGCATCCTGATTATGTGAAAGAATAGGATCAAAATTTATTTTCACACTTGAAAAATAGCATCTGTTTAAAAGGGTTCTATCAAATTGCTCTGTCCTCGAAAAGTACGGCACTAATCCGCAAAAGTATGTCTATCCTAGACCACTAGCTGCAATTTTGAATTGCTATGAAAGAACAGTTTATAGACTTCATTTATTACAGAGTAAAAAAAGCAAAAGAGCATGAAGTTCAAGAAATATTGTCAATTTTCACCGAAAAAAAATTCAAGAAGAGAGCGCTATTTAAAGAGGGCCACACTGTCATAAAAAAACTAGGTTTCCTTGTAGAGGGCAGTGCGAGATCATACTTTTTAAATGAAAAAGGTGATGAGATCACTAATGAAATCCTTCAGGAGAATGATTTTTTGTCGGATATTATAAGTGTCAGAACTGATGAAAAATCACCAATAGTTATAGAATTCTTAGAAAAATCTACAGTCCTTGTAGCTCCAATGGACAAGGTTTGGCATTTGCTAGACCAGAATGTTACATTTAATATCCTTATCAGAGAATACATTGGAGACCAAGCCATGGAATTGGTTAAAAGACACCTCATGTTTCTAAACGGTACCTCAACAGAGCGTTACAAATACATTTTGGAAACGAACCCTGAAATACTGCAAAAATTTCCACTCAAATTTGTTGCATCTATGATTGGTGTTACCCAAACACAGCTCAGCAGAATTAGAAACGAAAAATGAGATGTTTTTTCAACATATGTAAAAGGAAACAAGAATTGTAGCTTTTACATTTGTGAATAAAATAAGCTATGAATAATTCAGCCGCATTCAACACACTTACAGTGCTTGTACTATCGGCACTAACACTTTTCACTTCAACTGCATTTGCTCAAACCACACAATCAGACATTGAGATTGTGCAAGAAACCTACTTTAGCACTAAGATGCAGGCCAATATCTACTCACAACTACCTTACATTGGTGAACTAGATCTTAAATAAACAAGGCTAGCCCTGCTCATTCCACCATATCCATCTCTAATTTGAAATAAAAATTGTTATGAAAATCAAGAAAAAGACCGCGTATATCCTCTCGTCAATTGTGCTTGTGCTTGCACTAATTGCGCTCTTTCTCCCGTCTTTGCTGCATTCTATGGGTCTACATCCAGAATACCAAGGAGAACAATACGATTTAGCAGGTAAAAAAGCGCTTATAGTAACGACTAGCCACGGTGTATTGAACAAATCTGGAGAAACAGATGGAAAACCGACTGGTGTATTTGCTTCAGAAATGACAATACCTTATTACGAGTTTCTGGATGCGAATATGGAGGTAGATGTAGCTAGTATTAAGGGAGGAGAAATACCTATTGATCCTCAGTCTTTTTACTATTTTCTGCGTTCATCTCAAGATGATAGATACCTTGAAGATGAGGAGTTTCAGAAAAAGGTAAAAAATTCAATTCCAGTAGCTGATGTAGATTTTAAGGGGTATGACATTGTATTCTTTGCTGGTGGATGGGGAGCGGCTTATGATATGGCTTCTGAAACAGTAGCTTCAAAAGTTAGTGAAGGCTATTACAACTCTGATGTGTTATATGGAAGTGTTTGTCATGGTGCTTTGGCCTTCACAGAGGCTAAAGATACCATTGGAAACTATCTCGTAGCCGGCAGAACCATGACAGGTGTAACTCAAAAACAACTCAATGAATTGGGGATAGAATTTACACCAAAGCATCCCCAAGAAGAACTTGAGAAAGCAGGTGCAAATTACCAGTCGAATCAAAAAATAATTGATCCGCTTGCAACTAAAACGGTCATTGATGAAGAAAAACGCTTTGTTACAGGTCAAAATCAAAACTCGAGCCACGAGACTGCTCAGTTGATGATGAAAACACTTAAAGAACAAAAATGAAAATGGTAAAGCTATCTCCGCTCTTGATGTTGCTGTCTCTTGCATTTGGGCAACTGGCCTTTGGTCAAGCTGATTCGATTGGGCAAAAACCAAACATTGTTCTCATTCTTGCAGATGATTCGGGCTTAATGGATTTTGGGGCTTATGGAGGAGAGGCACGCACACCTCACATTGACAGGCTGGCTCAAAACGGTCTTATGTTTACAAATATGCATGCCTCTCCCGTTTGTGCGTCTTCAAGGGCTATGCTTCTTACAGGAACTGACAGCCACTTAGCAGGAGTTGCCAGCCTTCCAGAGATGCTTCCAGAAGAGTATCAATCAAAGCCTGGATATGGAGGTGAACTGAATGAAAAGGTACAAACCATTGCAACAAGACTCAAAGAGGTAGATTACAACACTTATGCAACGGGTAAATGGCATTTAGGGCACAATGAAAAAACCCTTCCTACAAAAAGAGGCTTTGACCGCTCTTACATTCTGGGTGGCTCTGGGGCCAGTAACTATGATTCAAGAGGTTACCTTCCTCAAAAACCACATGCTCATTGGTATGCAAATGGAAAAGAGGTTGAGTTGCCTGAAGATTTTTATTCTTCCAAAACATATATTGATAAAACAATTTCTTTTCATGAGGAAGAGCAGAATAGAGATAAACCATTCTTCTCTTACATTGCCTTTCAAGCTATTCATACTCCTGTACAAGCACCTAAAGAGTTCGTTGATCACTACATGAAAATTTATGCAAAGGGATGGGACGAAATGCGCCAAGATAGATTTGAGAAGGCAAAGCAACTTGGTCTGATTCCAGAAAGCGCTCAACTAAATGAGGATATTCCTAGAACGAAAAAATGGGATGATTTAAGCGAAAGAGAACAAAAAAATTATGTAACAAGCATGGCGGTCACTGCCGGGATGATCGAAGCGATGGATTATCAGATAGGTAGATATATTGAATACCTCACTAAGGAGGGAATGATGGAGAACACCATTTTTATAGTAACCTCAGATAATGGACCTGATGGTGGAGATTATTCTTTGGCTATACCATGGACAATCAAACATGGTTACCATCGAAATTTTGAAAAAAATGGAGGTAAAGGGTATTATGGTTTTATGGGCACGGGCTTTGCAAATGCCGCCTCCTCGCCTTTTTCCTATTTCAAATACTACACCGGAGAAGGTGGTCTGCGCGTCCCTCTAATCATCAATGGAAAGAATATTCCAAACAATACCTCTAATGCATTTAGTTTCTTCACTGATATTGCCCCGACTATATATGACATAGTGGGAATTTCTACCTCAGCGAATGAGGGATATGCGCCTATTACTGGTAAAAGTTTATTCCCACACATCAATGACCTCAGCCTACCTGTCTACAAGGAAAATGAAGGAGTTGGAATAGAGGCAGCAAGTAGTTCAGCTTACTTTATGAACGGGTATAAAATTGTGAAAAACAATATTCCCGATGGAGATAACGTATGGCACCTTCATCATATTGAAAGTGATCCTGGAGAAGTGCACGATTTAGCTGATAATAAACCTGAACTATTTCAAAAAATGCTTGCTGCGTATGCCAAATATGCAAAGGAAGTAGGGGTACTTGAAATGCCCGAAGGATATTCAGCTCAAGGGTTTGTAGCCGAAAAAGCAAAGAAAAGTATGGTGAAAGAATTTTTACCAATCGTCTTAATCACTCTGGCAGTAATAGGATCAGTAGTCGGATTTATTATCCGTAGAAAAAGAATTTCAAAACAAGCAATCTAAATCATGAGAGAACTATTCGTTCTCGTTTTAGCCATAAACATTTTATGACTAAGGGCCTTTGCGCAAGTTGACAAAGACCAACTGGCATTAGAAGTCAGTAAAGTTGATGCTCAATACACTGAAAAACTGAAGGAATACATCTGGAAATTCCATGCTGATATTCACGGTGAAGGTGGAAATAAAACTACACTCATAAGCGAGATTCAATACAATGAAGCCGGAGAGCTAAAAACTCGTTTGGTCGATGGAGAAACGAACATTGACAAAAAGCCCAGTGTACGTGGAAAAATGTAGCAAAGTGCTTTAGAAAGTACGGTAGATTATGAATCTAGTTGCTTGCAATATGCTTTGGCTTACACATGTTAAAGGGTCAACTTCTTGACTTTTTTGATAAGGCAGTACTTCTGAACGCAATGGTATTATAACTGCCAAAGGCAACAACATGTATGTACAAGGAGATGAACTCACCATTACAATAGATGCTGAGACTAATCTTTACCTGACTAAAAACTTAAAACTAAAATGGGTGAAGATCCAATTTCAGGCGATGTTAAGTATGACACATTTAAGTCTTCAGGTATCAATCATATTACTACAAACCAGATGATTATGCCTGTTGAAAGTGTAAGGATAGAAGGAGAAAATGAAGTATACCATTGGTATAGGCTAAAAAAAACTGCCATCCTAGAGTAATAAGTGAGATTAGATTTGCGATATGCATATTAAAGCACCTTTAACAAGGTGCTTTTTTCTTTTACAATGTATTAATCTCTAGCTCACACACTAGCTTTATACATGAGATAAATTTGCCGAATTAAAACTTCATTCTGGATAAAATAAATGCGATGAAAAACAATTACTTTACAAAATTTCAGTCGATAGCACTGATTTTCTTCATGTCTTTTGGAGCAACTTTAAATGCCCAAAATTTTGAATTACAGTTACTACACTATGCCGATGTTGACGGCAACGAAGAAAGTGCTCTTGATGCAGTAGACGAGTTCTCTGCTCTAGTAGATTTCTTCCAAAACGATTCAAGCTATTCTAGCAATACTCTTACTGTAACTTCTGGGGATATTATTATACCAGGTCCTAGATTTTATGCTGCAGAGAACTCAGCGGTACGTTCTTTATCAGGTAGCAATGAACCTGGGCATTTAGATATTGCATTTGCCAATGCATTTGGTGTGGATGCTGCTGGTTTTGGTAACCATGAGTTTGATCAAGGTCCTGGAGAGTTGTTCGATGCTGCTTTTAGCAGTGAGTCTTCTAATGGTGTAACTTTTCCAGGTTCTACATTTCCATGGTTGTCTGCTAATATAGATTTCTCAGCAGATGGTGACTTCTCTGGAGTGATTGGAACTGATGGCGACAATGTTACCAGTTTAAACAGTAATGTTGCTAAATATGCAATAGTAACTGTAGACGGTGAGACTATTGGATTAGTTGGTGCAGTCGCATCAAGCTTCCCGAACATCACTAGTTTAGGTGATTTAACTATAACGCCTGCTCCAAATTCAAGTGCTGCACAATTGGCTGCAGAGATTCAACCTAGCGTTAATGCTCTCAAAAATGCGGGAGTAAATAAAATTATCTTATTAGCTCACATGCAATCAATAAGCATTGAGAAACAGCTTGCAACACTTTTAGATGGTGTTGACATCATTGTAGCTGGAGGATCTAACACAAGAATGGGAGACAGCAACGATATGCTGTTTAGCAACTCATTTGTTACAGATAACGCGTTCGATGAGCCATACCCGTTTCAATCTTCAGATGCTTCTGGTGATCCCGTACTCGTTGTTAATGTAGACGGAGATTACAAATATCTTGGAAGACTTATCGTAGAATTTGATAATAATGGTGTAATAGATCTAAGTACTCTAAACGAAACGCTAAGTGGGGCTTATCCTGCAAATGAATCATTGGTGACTTCGCTTAACGCTACACCAAATCCAACGGTTGTAGCTCTAAGAGATGCAGTACAAGGTGTTATTAGTGCTCAATACAACAATATTGTTGGATTTTCAAGTGTTTACCTTGACGGTAGAAGATCACAGGTTAGAACTCAGGAAACGAATCTTGGAAACCTAACTGCAGATGCAAATCTTTGGTACGCTCAGCTTCTTAACCCTGCTTCAGATGCTGGAGTTGATATTTCGCTTAAGAATGGAGGTGGATTAAGAACTGAAATAGGATCTGCAGTGCTTCCTAGTGGTTCAAACGACCCAGATGATATTGTATTCTCTCCACCAGTGAATGATGGAGTTTCTGAGGGTCACCTTAGAGCAACACTTCGTTTTGATAATGGTCTTGTTAGATTAACAATGACAGCTGAAGAACTCATTACTATCATAGAGCATGGCCTTGCTGACGTGTCTCCGGGTAATCAGCCCGGTCGCTTTCCACAAGTAGGCGGTATGAGCTTTGTTTATGATCCTATCCAAGCTGCCGGAAACAGACTTGTTGAATTGATTGTCAATCGAGGCGATAATGACCCTTCGAATGATATTGTAATTATAGAGAATGGTGTTAATGTTGCGCCAAGCGGAGTTACTTTTAACATGGTAACGTTAAACTTTTTAGCCAATGGTGGAGATAGCTATCCGTTTGACACGTTAAGTGCTCCAAACCGATTAAATTATTACGCTGGCACTGGCTTTGGTGAGACGGTAGATTATCCTGATGGTGACCTTGCGAACGACCCAGGCAACAATGACAACTTTAGTTATACAGGAGGAGAGCAAGATGCAGTAGCAGAGTATATGTCTACTTTCCATTCAGATCTTGCTAGTGCTTATGATATTGCAGAAACTGATGCTGATGAAGATACTAGAATCGCTACAGGAAATATCTCAGTAGGGACAAATGAAGTAACGCTCAATACAAGCTTCAACATGTACCCTAATCCTGCTAAAAATCATGTAAACTTTAGTGTTGTAGATGATTACAGTGTTTATGATGTTTCGGGTAGGTTAGTTACACAAAGAGCTAATACGCAAACTTTGAATGTATCAGGCTTAACGCCAGGTCTCTATCTTATTAATAATTCTAAAGGAATATCAAAAAAGCTATTCATCAAGTAATCGCTATTTTCTAAAATCTTAAAAGCCTTGTCTTTGACAAGGCTTTTTTTTGCTGTAATTTCTCTAGGCTTTTGAAATGAGATATGCACTTGACATGAGGGTATCGATTTTAACGCAAACGAAAAAATCAAAACCTTTGAGCAATTAACACTTCGCGGTTCTTTCTAATAATAGAATCAGACTTTATTCTAAGATCTTAGAGTTTTGCCTCAATCATAGACAACTTGAACAAAAAAAAGAGCATCCACAGATGCTCCTTTTAGTAATTGCGAACAATTTTATTTATGAAGCTTTTTTAAGTGCCTTTTTTGAAGCAGCCGCTTTTCTTTTTGCTTTTTTAGCAAGAGCTTGGCTCATTTTAACCACTTTACCTGCTTTCTTAATGTCTTTTTTATCCGCCTTTTTCTTAGATGCGATTTTTTTAGCAGCTTTCTTTGCTTTTTTTACTGCTTTCTTAGCTGTTTTTAGCTTGCCTTGCGCCTTTTTTAAGGCTTTTTTCAATTTAGCTTTTTTTGCCATACTTCAAATGTTAATTTAATATTAACGCAAAGTTAACAAAGTACTTCTTTTGGCAATGTTAAGAATTTTAAAAAGCTGTAATGTGTGAATCAAAATGCTTGAATATTAATACTTTATGGTGAATTCTAAATAGTTTTTGACGGATTTGCATGTTACTCAATAACAATCAATTGACGTTTTTCCGTGCCAACATTTGACTTCAAGAGCAGGAGGTATGTACCATTATCTAATTTAGAAACATTTACGCTTTGAGTATTGCGAAACATTAGATTCTCTAAAAGCAATCTGCCGTCTAAACTATATAAAGCAAAGCTCAAGGCTTCATGGCTATTCATATAAAGCATGTTGCTAGCTGGATTTGGATATACCTTGCATTGAAGACTTTCTGAGGTCCTTATGTTAAGGGACAAAGGTTCTACCGAAAGTATTCCATTTTCTGCCTTTACAAGTACGCTTTGCGTTGGCACTTGATCTGTTAACGTGATCCTTGGTGGGTCAATGTTTAAGAATTTAGGGTCATCGGCATATACATAGAACGTACCTGTGTCTAAACCTGAAAATTCGAAATCACCACTCGAATCGCTTTGCACATATTTCACCAATTCATTAGATTCATTTTTGAGTAATAAATTGAAATAGGGTACTGGTTCGAAAATGCTTGTTTTACCTGCTCCTTGATACACATTCCCTGCTATAAATCCTTGGCCTCCTGGATTTGTGCCAGCAAGAGTTGTTATGTTAGAAAATGCGGTGTCACATTCAAAACCTACTGCAGAATCGCTTCCCAAGAACGTAGGTGAGTTCCCAAAATAAGTAGGCAATTCGTTAGGGTAGATGGTGAGATCTGGAACGGCTTTCACGTATATAAGACTATCTGCACTTGCATAGGCATACTGCCCATTTATAGAGTTAGTGGAATCAATTAGAGCTACTGTAGAGTCATTGGGGTTATAAGAGATGAAATACACTTTGCAGTTCATAGGAGCACCGAGAGATGAAGTGATGGATCCCGCGTAGACAAAGTTTGAATCTACATAAATCTGTATGGTGTCTGTAAAGGTTCCGGGGTAGTTGTTGTGCGTGCCTTCTACTACGTAAACAGAGTTTTCTAATGGATGTATTGTTGGATTTGGACAATTGCTGCATGAGAAGTTTTGCCCAACATTAATAGGTGTTCCCGAGAGGGCTGTCCACTGATAAGTGTCTGTCCCGTATGCGTTTAGTTCTAAGCTATCTCCCAAGCAAATACTATCATCTTCGGGTGCTTTTACACCAGCAATTTCAATGACGAACGTATCAAGTACAAGCGATGAAAACAGGCAAGTTTCGGCCATTGCCTCCACAATAAAATGGTGCTTTCCTACATCTAAATGTTGTGTTGGCACCTCAAATTCTATTGTGGAAACTGCTCCCATTATGGTATCGTAACTGCCTCCAGGGATGTAAATCTCAATATCAGATCTCAATACAGTGTTGTTGCTTGGGTGCATTGCTGAAATGGTTATTGAACCTGTATCGCCTTTCACAATTCTAGCAGTATTGTTGCCTTGGATAAAGGCATTTGTTGCAGCGCTTATTCCATTGATGTTGCTGTTAGAATTTACATATGAACCAGTAAAGTTTAAAACAGAGATGCGATAATCTTTATGAACTGTACTTTTTAGTGCACCAGTTGTTCGGTTGTACTCTTCAATGTTTACTCCCACTATAAAATAGCCCACCATTCCAGTTCCTGTAAAAGTGGCTATTCCAGTATTTGGATCTAAACTGAGGCCAGGTAAAGGATTGCTTCCAGAATAACCTGGGTTATATGTTGCTGGAATCCCGGAAGTTGTAAGTGTTGGAGAAAGTGAATATACCAAACTGTCATGGTCAATGTCAGTTGCGGAAAAGTCTAAAGTAGTGGGAACTCCCAAGTCTATAAAAAATGAAGATATCGTTCGGGTGCGAGGTGTTGAGTTGTTTTGAAAAGTGGCATTGTCAAATGTGGTTTCAAAATACTGACCTACTGAATTGTTATTTATGTTGGTTGGGTTTGACCAACAGCAATGACCAACAGAAACTGTCCAATCAGTGCATGGTGGAATGCTTAGGGTATCTGAAAAAGCGTAGAGTTTTTTCCCCGGGCTTGTGCCCCCGCTACATGTGCTAGTATAGGTTGGACACCCTGAGTTTTGAAGTTCTTCAAGTTCAACTCCTCTATTCAGTGTTCCCGTTAAAGTGCTGCATGAAGATGAGAAATAAACAGGCAAAGACTGATTCGAAAATATTGCTCCACAATCTGATTGGAATTTCATCATTACCAAGTATTGCGAGCCATTCACATGTTGAACAGTAAGCTCAAGACCTTCTAAGTGCGATGCAAATGAGAAAGAGACAGATAGGGTTAAAAGGAGGGCGGCTATGTTTTTCATACTGGAGTTATTGAGTTCTATTAAGTGACGTGATGAAATAAAAAAAGGTTTGTTTGTTATCGCTCAGTCATCTGCTATTTTAATTTCGGGGCATGCATAAACAACACAACCTTTTTGCGCTTTCCCTAATTTTTGTGTTTGTAATGAGTGTTTCATACGCTCAAAAAAGCGAGAATGAAACCTACACTTATCAAGACTTGATGAAGGTTTACAAAACCCTAGATAAGACTTACGAGAATACAAAGCTTGAAGTTATTGGTGAAACAGACAGCGGCTATCCCTTGCACGTTTTTGTAGTAGAACCTAAAACAGAACAGTACGTAACGGTTTTCATCAACAACGGAATTCATCCTGGAGAAGCTTGTGGCATAGACGCTTCTGTAAATCTCTTGAAAGAAGCACTTAAGAAAGGAGGTTTTCAGCATGTAAAATTGATAGTGGTTCCTGTGTACAATGTAGGGGGGTACTTGACGCAATCATGTTGTACAAGAGCCAATCAGAATGGCCCAATCAACCAAGGTTTTAGGGGGAACGCACAAAACCTAGATTTAAACAGAGACTTCATCAAGCAAGACAGCAAGAATGCGCAAAGCTTTGCGAAAGCCTATGGTATGTTTAAACCTCATTTTTTCGTAGATACACATACCAGTAATGGAGCAGATTATCAGTACACCATGACTTTAATTCCTACTCACTATGTAAAGTTACCGCCTTCTACTGCTGATTTATTGCAAAGTGAACTCTCGCCTTATTTGTTCAAGAAGATGGAGAAGAAGGGGTGGCCCATGAGTCCATATGTCAATGTTTTTGGGAACCATACGCCAAATGAAGGTTTCTCCGGTTTTTTTGACCATCCGCGTTATTCAACAGGGTATACCGCATTGAAAGGGAGTATTGGCTTCACCACAGAAGCACACATGCTAAAACCTTATGAAGATCGGGTAGCAAGTACCCAAACCTTTCTAGAACTTCTCGTTTCCTATGCCGATAAAGAATATGAATTGGTGCTTGAGTCATTCAAACAAGCAGAGAAAGATATCGCGAATATCACGACAGAAGTACTAGAATGGCAATTGGATCCCAACAATTTTGAAACACTTGAATTTGAGGGCTATGCTTTTGAATTTATAGCTTCAAACGTGCATGATAGTCTGAGGTTGAAGTACAAAAGAGAAGAGCCTGAAACATTCGAAGTCAACTATTATAATGCGTTTTTACCCGTTCTAGAAGTTGATATTCCAGAAGCCTATGTGATTCCCACTGGTTGGCATAAGGTAGTGAAGAAGCTAGCAAATAATGGGGTAGAGGTAACACAATTTTCAAACGACACCACCTTGTGGCTCACACACTACAATATAGAAGGGTATGATACCTATCCAAGCCCATACGAAGGCCATTATGGGCATTTCAATACTGCAATAGCATCTATACAGGATAGTATGATTGTGAGCAGCAGAGATTTCGTGGTATTTACAAATCAAGCAAACAAAAAACTGATTGTGCAAACACTAGAACCTCAAGCCAAAGACAGCTATTTTTCTTGGAATGCCTTTGATGCTATCTTGCAGCAAAAAGAAGGTTATTCGGCTTATGTTTTTGAAGATACAGCTGCAGAGTTATTACGCAGTAATTCACGTTTTTATGAGCAAGTAGAACAATGGAAAATGGCAAATCCAAAAGCTACGAGCAGTGAGGTGCTGAGGTATGTTTATAAGAACTCACCGTACGCAGAAAAAAACCTGATGCGCTACCCAATTATGCGCTTGGAATAGGATACCTAGAATATAAAAACAGCAGTGAGAACAGCTATGAGAATAAGTGCGAAAACACCTAGAAAGGCATACATACGTTGCTGTTTGTTGCTAGCGCTTTTTCTAGAAAGGCTTTGATCGGAGAATTTTTTAATGATCGATTCAATCTTTGCTTTGTCCTCTTTATTGTACAACTTCATCGCTTCTTCAGTCAAAGGAGAGTTCTGGTCAAAAGCTACTTCTTCACTCTGGGATTCTGATGAAGACAGTTGATGAATACCTTGAATTGACAATTGTTCTTTAGGCTCTTTCTTTCGCACTTTGCTCGATTCTTCTGTTCAAATAGCGCTTTAGATTGTGCTCTGCTAGATGAAGATTGTGTTTTACTTCACTGGTGCTCGTTCCATTGATGTAGGCTATTTGATCCAATGTCATTTGATCAAAATGCACATACTCCAAACACGTTCTTTGTTCTTCTTGGAGCCATTTGATTCCTTTGATTAAAATGTCATTGCGTTCATTGTCAGCATTTCCTGGAATATATTCTTTAAACGTATTGAACAACTCTTTAATCGATTGATTGTAATTCTCTTGCAATTCTTCATTGCTTATTTCGCTGTACAAACGCATCATTCTTCTGCATTGCACACGGGTTTGTAGTAAAAACCAAGATTCAACATCTTCCAATTCGTGCTTTTTCAGTTCAGACTGTAAAGCGCAATAAATCTCTTGCAATGCTTTTAAGACCCAATCTTCATTTTTGAGGCGTGCATAGCAAATGACTGATAACTCAGATAGGTGCCTTTTGAATAGGTCGTTGAGGTAAGAAGCATCGTGGCTATTGCGATACTTTTTAATCAGCTCTTGATCGTTTAGGTTTTCTTGTTTCATGTCAATTACTAACAATGATAATGGAAGTTAGCAATTGGGCTGAAAATTAATAAAATTCTATGAAATAACAAGTTAAAAGGCTTTAGATTCTAATTTTAGAAATAATTTATCCAGTGTTGTTTAAATCTTTTTCTCCATTTATTTTGGAATGTCCTCTTCAACTAAGGCTTGAAAAAGAAGAGATATCCTTGGTCAAAGTATATTAGTGAAGGGCACATTGCCTTAGTTTCGCGTTGTGAAAACATGCTTCAAGCTCTTTTTAGTGTTTTGTCTCACAAGTCTTTCGTTTACTGGTATGGCGCAAACCGAAGATGAGACCTTATACCAATTTTGGTTCGATTATTACCGCTATGACAGTAAGTCTGACAAATTGAAAGTCTATTCAGACTATGGTGCACGCTTCTTACTCACTGGTGGTCCATGGTCTCAATTGAATGTACGTCCAAGTGTGCGTTACCGTTTGAATGAGAGTGTAGAACTTCGAGGTATGTTTGGGGCATTTCTTACCGTGGAGCCCAGTACCACTACCATAGAGTTGAGACCAGCGCAAGCTGTAGTTTGGCGTTGGCCTCGTACATCTTATGTTCAAGGAAGGCATAGATTGATGGTAGAAGAACGCTTTTTTTCTGAGTTTGAACCAGAAACCTTTTCTTATGCAACTCGGGTAAGATTAAGGCCCATGTTTTACATTAATTTCAAACCCAATACCAATTCAAACTATTGGTACAGCATTGTGAGAACTGAGCTTTTTGCGAACCTCTTTGATGATACAGTAGAGGAGCAGTTTAGAAATAGGAGCCGTTTTCAATTGGGAATAGGCCGGCAAGCGGATATCAAATGGCGCTATGAGTTTTATGTAACATTTGAAGACAATTTTGCAACTGCTGAGAATCAGAATACAGATAAAATCATGTTTCAAATTAGAGTAAAACAGAACCTCTTTAAAGACTAGTCTGCTGCAATAGAGTATCTAATGCTTCCGTCTGATTGGATATGCCAATCAATTAATCCCCAGAGAATAAAATTGGTGAGAATCTGCTCGGCTCTTTTCTTACTTAAATCACTTTTTTTGACCCATTGATTTAGGCTAAAGGTGGCTGCGTCTTTAAACAGTCGAATCAAATTCAATTCGTTTTCATTCAATGAGCCTACCGCTTTTGGTTCTACTTCTTTTTTAATGGTTTGGGCTATAATTCTATTGATGGCGATGTTTTCATCTGCAATACGAATAAAGGTTCTCCATTTATCCGGATCAACCTCAGCCTTGTAAATCTCTTCACTCGGAGTTACAATTACCTCCAACACTCGCTTGTGGTGGATTTGCCACACTTTTCGAGAAAGTTCAATCTTGGGTTTCGTGTACATGTGAGCGGCTGCTTCTACCATGTGCCATTCTTCATCAGTTACCACCCCCGCAATTTTACCATTGTCCTTAACTCCAATCAATAAAGAACCACCGATTGTATTGGCAAAAGCTACCAAACTGATGGCTATTTTTCGAGAGCTGGTAATTTGAAATTTGAAGTCAAGGGTTTCTCCTTCACCTTGTGAAATACGTCTTTCTAAATGCTGTTCTGTTTTGGGAATCACTTTTCAAGATCTTTGAACACGTCACTAACCATAGACCAAAACGAGTCGAAGGCGATTAAGTTTTCTTTGAAGAAAGCAAAAGCCGTTGGCCATGTGTTTTTGTCATAGAGATTCACACCTTCTATTTGCGCAGTAATGCGATGAGCATAGATGCCAGTTTCTACTTCGGCATTTTTTTGCCAAGTAAGTGACTGAGGAAAAGTAGACTCCATGATGCGAATGAAAGACTGACATTGCTCCCAATACAAGTCTCTAATACCCATGTCTGTTTGCTGCAGATCAATAGAGAAAATAGCCGAATCTTTTGTTAATTTCACCCTGACAAAGAGTTTAGAAATGCCCGTTCTGTAGTTTGTCCAGCGCACTTTTCGTCCACTTTCGCTGGGTATAGGGCGCATCATTCTGCCAAATGTGGTGTAAAACTCACTTTGTATTTCTCTCTTTTCTTCTTTCGTGTACATGCCCGGCAAAGCTAATTCATTGCAAGTGTTCGAATAAAAGTTCTTCACCTAGATAGTCGTAATGTTTCTGGTAATTGTCTTGGTTTTGGAAATCTCCTTCAATCATTTCTACAATTACCAAATGAATTTTCTTGTGAAGGGTATTCACTTTCTGATGTAAGTTTTTCATTTTCTTGTATTTAATGACACAAATTTCACACAACTAGAGTGGCTCGGCTTCCCCCTAAAAAGCAATTTAATGCCCTAAAAAGTTTGTGCTATAAATATTGAAAGAAGTTCACTTCTTTTGCAGTATGAATTTGGTGGCGAAAAAAGCAGAGATTAAAGAAGCATATAAAGTGGAGAAGAAGCTTGTAAAGCTTACAGCAAGAGCTGTTCACGACTTTAATATGATTGAATCTGGGGATAAGGTAATGGTGTGCTTAAGTGGTGGTAAAGACAGTTATACCATGCTCGATTTATTGATGCACTTTCAAAAAGTGAGTCCCATTAAATTCGACATTGTTGCCGTTAACCTAGATCAAAAACAACCGGGTTTTCCAGAGCATATTTTACCAGAATACCTGAGTAAACTGGGGGTGGATTATAAAATTCTAGAGAGAGATACTTACAGCATTGTGGTAGATAAAGTTCCCGAGGGAAAGACAATGTGTAGCTTGTGCTCTCGCCTAAGAAGAGGAACAATTTACGGTTATGCAGAAGAAATTGGGGCAACTAAAATTGCATTAGGTCATCACCGAGATGATAGCATGGAAACTTTGTTTTTAAATATGTTTTTTAACGGTAGACTAGAAGCCATGCCGGGTATATACAGAACAGATGACGACAAACACACTGTTATACGCCCTTTGATCTATTGCGAAGAAGAAGATATTGAGTTCTTTTCAAATGAGAGGGAATTCCCTATTATTCCATGTAACCTGTGCGGTTCGCAAAAAAATTTACAGCGTAAAAAGATTAAGGCCATGCTGCAAGAGTGGAATAAAGATTTTCCTGGTAGATTGGATAGCATTTTCGGAGCAATGAAGAACGTTTCTCTTACCCACATGCTAGACCCAAAATTGGCTGAATTGGCTAAACGAGAGGAGTAGTAGGTCTGATCTTTTGCTGAACAAATTTTGGACTAAAGTTCTCTGGCAATTGAGATGTGAGGTGGTTTGCTAATACGTCTAAGCCTTTGTTGTAATGACTGTTATTGGTAAGGATAATGTGGCAATCATCTCTAAAAGGCTCTAAGTATTTTTTGTAAGATGGCATCACATGGTGGTTCCAACGGTAAAGCACATCTTCTTGGTCATAGCCTCTTTCCTTAAAGTCTCTTTTCAGTCTTCTTTCCAGCTTTATGCTTTCTTGGGCATCAATAAAAACGCGAAGCTCTAGGCCTTTTCTAATTTCTTCGTAAAAGAAGATAAAGAGTCCTTCCATAATGATAATGGGAGCGGGAGTAACGACAATTTTTCCAGATTTTTTCTCGTTATTATTAAAGGTGTATTCATTAATGGTAATGGTTTCGCCATTCTGAATTTTCTGCATGTGGTCGTGAAAAAGGGCACGATCAATAGATTCTGGTAAATCAAAATTCACCTCACCTTGTTGGTCAAGATGTTGCTCTTCAATGGGTTTGTAGTAGTTGTCTTGTGAGATAACACATAGTGCACCTTTGGGCATTCTTTCTTTTAAGTCATGCAAAAAAGACGTTTTACCAGAAGCACTTCCTCCAGCTATGCCAACAATGTAAGGTGTAAAATCCATGAGGCAAATGTAAAGAACAAGCTTATTTTTGGGATATGAAAAATCAAATCATCCTTACCGCTATTGCAATTCTTTTCGTGAACCTGAGTTTTTCTCAAAGCGTAGGATTCAAAATTTACAATGCCAAGGGTAAACAAGTAAGTGTAGAAGATATGGCTGAAAAAATGGCCAAATATGATGTGGTGCTATTAGGCGAACTCCACAATGACCCCATCGCTCACTGGGTGCAATTAAAAACAACAAAGCTGATTGGAGAAAGTGGAAAGGAGATGGTGCTGGGCGCAGAAATGTTTGAGGCAGACAATCAGCTCTTACTTGATGAGTACACTTCTGGATTGATTAAAACAAGCAATTTTGAGAAAGAGGCGCGTTTGTGGCCAAACTATAAAACAGATTATAAGCCATTGGTAGAGTATGCCAAAGAGAATGATTTACAATTTGTTGCGACCAATGTACCAAGACGCTACGCTTCTTATGTGGTGAAAAACGGTTTAGAAGGTCTTGAAACATTAAATGACGAAGCGAAAAGCTACATTGCAGATCTCCCAATTTTGTTTGATACACTTACGCCTGGGTATGCCGAAATGATGCAAATGGGCATGGGGCATGGAATGGGAATAGACCCATTGAATATGGTCAAAGCTCAAGCCATAAAAGACGCTACGATGAGTCAGAATATCCTTACCAATTTCCCTAAGAAAGGTATTTTTATTCATTATCAGGGAGATTATCATTCTGCAAACAAAGGGGGCATTTATTGGTACATTCAAAAAACAGACGCGAAAAAAGATGTGGTGGCTCTATCTACAGTTAGCGCTGAAAACCTTGACTGGGATGCGAGTTACGCAGGACGTGCCGAGTTTATTCTTGTGGTAGACGAGGATATGACAAAGACATATTAGGATGATTGATATGTGGAATAAGGACGAGTCAACTATGAAACTAGTCCTGTTCAAAATGCCTATTGTTTAAGAATTCTTTGTCAGTTAAAGTGCGCAGAAAAGCTTCCAGTGCGTCAAGCTCTTGAGGTGTGAGACCAAGCGGTTTGATCAATGAACTTTTTAATGGGTTGTTGGCTCCTCCCGTATTGTAATGTTCCAGTACTTGATCTAACGAAGTGAGAGAACCATCGTGCATGTAAGGGGCTGTAACCTCAATGTTTCTTAATGTTGGAACTTTAAATTTCCCCCAATCTTCTGGAGCACGTGTTAAGCGATACCTCCCAGAATCTGCGTAATTCTCATACAGCCCATTGTTTTCGAAAGCGTAGTTGCTAAAGTTAAAGTCGCTGTGGCATTGGCTGCAATTGGCTTTTCCGAAAAAAAGGTCTTTACCTTCTAGCTCTTTCGCATTCAATGCTTCGCTCATGCCCTGGTAAGCCCATTGATCGAATTGACTGTTTCCACTAACTAAAGTTCGCTCAAAAATGCCCAGCGCTCTGGTGAGTACATAATAGTCAAAGGGGCGGTTGTAGGCTTTTAGAGAAAGCTCATTATAGAATGGATTTTTTTTCAATGAATCTGAAATGGTGAGAATGTTATTGTTGAATTCATTGTGCTCTTGGATAGGAATCAACGCTTGAAGCTCTAGGGTTCTTACTCCTCCTTCTTTCATGAAATAGGGTTGGTAACCCACATTGGTAAGGGTAGGTGCATTGCGTGTTCCAGCCGCCTCGTTTGCCCCAGGACTAAAAGCTACATTGTCAGCAAAACCTGAGGTTTGCTTGTGGCAGCTTGCACAACTTTTTTTACCGTCTATAGAGAAGGCATTTTCATAGAACAGGGCTTTCCCCAGTTTCCATTTGTCCAAAGAATACGGATTCTCTTCTTCGAATTCCATGGCAGGAAAACCCGCAGGTACTTTAAACTCAAAATCTTCGAGTTCCGTGCTGCTGTTGGTCAATACATCTTTTGCACAGCTTTGTATCAATAACAGCGCTCCTAAAAGCCATATGAGTGTTGAGTTTTTCCTCATTAAGGTTGAAATGGACTAGAATATGCTGGGTCTGTGGTGAGGTCGTAATCACTTAATGTATGCAGAAAGGCAATTAAGTCATCCTTATCCTGCTCTGTCAACATCAATCCTGTAGAGCGTGTATATTCCAAAGCAGGATCTAAAGTTGGAGAAGGTTGTAAATCATGATCGTAGTGGTCTATTACTTCCCGTAAAGTTTGGAATCTGCCATCGTGCATGTAAGGCGCAGTAAATGCGATGTTACGGAGAGAGGTCACTTTGAATTTGGCTTTATCGGCAGGTGTCTTGCTTACCGTTTGAAAGCCAATATCTGTTTGATTCGCTTCACTATCTAATCCATTATTCATGTAGCGGTCATTCTCAAAGTTCAATCCACCATGGCAATGCGCACAGTCTGCCCCCGAAGCAGCAGGGAAACCAGGATTGTACTCAGCAAAATACAAAGCTCTTCCGCGTTCTTCTGCATCAGAAAGCATCACTTCGCCTTTAAGGTAATTGTCATATTTGCTATTCACACTCACAATACTATTCATGAATTGTTCGAGTGCTTTTCCTATATATTCTTCGTTAATCTCTTGCTTATCAAAAGCCCGAATGAACTGATTGGTGTACATGGTGTCGGCACTCAACTTCGCAATCACATTTTCTATGCTTTCATCCATCTCAAGCTCATCTTGAATTGGCATTACGGCTTGGTGTCTCAACAATTCAGCACGGCCATCCCAAAAAAAGCGATTTTGATTCCATGCAAGGTTAAATGCTGCCATGGCATGTCGTCCACCGGGTAAGCCTTTGATGCCAATGGAGAATTGAGCCGGATCTGTAAAAGCATTTTCTTGTTGATGACAACTCGCACAATTCTGGGAGTTATTTCCAGAAAGTCGGTTCTCATAAAACAGCATTCTGCCAAGTTTCACTCCTTGAATGGTTAAAGCATTGTCTTCTGCTATAGGTGGGGGCGGAAGTAAACCAAATTCAAGTTGGTAAGGGGTATTGTCGTAAACAGGTGGAATTGATCCAGGGGTGTTGCCACCATCATCTTTGTTGCAAGAAAGAAGAGCGGCACTAAATAGTAAAGCGATTGAAATGAGCTGTATTCCTCTCATTACTGTACGATTAGTCTGCTGTTATTTAAGGCCTCTCCACGTTTATTGTAAGCTTTTACAAAATACAATCCTTGGTTTTCTGGAGCCGTAATGCTTGTTCCATTTGAACGAGAAACCAGTTTTCCAGAGATGTTGTAGAATTCAATAAATCCAAGGTCGTCTTGGTCTATTTGTAAAACTTGACCAGCTGAAGCAGGGTTGGGATAAAGTGGCGTTTCTACTGCGTTATTGCGAACCGGTTTTACTGAATTCGTTGCTCCTTTGAAGGTGTAGACTAAATCCCTCATATTCTCCAAAGCGGTCACAGCTTCGTCTGTATCTCCATGTCTTAGAATACCTTGGGTAATGTCAATGTCATCAAATACATGTTGGTATTCAGCATCAAATTCTAGTACAAGATTAGTTTCAGTAACTGTTTTGTTAATGGCGTGAACCTGTTCAAAGTAATTCTGGTCTCCTAATGCATGAATCTCAATTCCTGTAACTTCATCTAGAAGGGTTCCTTCATAAGCCATGAAACGGTAACCTGGTGTCCAACCCCAATGCATGCTTGGTGTTTGATGGGCAAGAGGGTGAGAAGCAATATAAGTAGAAGGATCAAGGTGATTGTAGCCTTGGTTCACTCCAATGCTAAATCCAATTGAATCCAATTGAGAAATGTTGATGGAGCCTAAATCTACTTCGGTGGTAAACTTGGCATTTGCCAAAGTATGGATCAAGAGGTAGGTTGTGTCTTGCCCGTTATCGAAATAAAGTGTGAAGTCTGAAATGTAATAGCGTAGGTAAGCAACTTTAAATTCATGACCCAAATTGTTCTCCGCCACATTGTTTGGAGAATACATTTGACCACCTAAAAAGTGATTAATTTTAACTTTTACGTTCGTTTGGGATTGAACTTGAGAAGCAATCAACACTAAGGTTGACACCATCATAATTTTGAGACTTTTAATCATGGCACTAAAATAGCCATTCTTAGAGATTCAAGTCAAGCCTTCAAAGCTTCTTTAAAATCTTGTGATCCAGAACAAAAGTCCCTGCCGGAAGCAAAGAAGCGAGCCAAAAAATGAGAAGCTTTAGGTTACCAAGTTTGTGATCAGAAACTACAAGGTAGGCGAAAGGGATATACGCCATGAAAAGCACACCATGAATAAGCCCAACAACTTTGTTGGGTTCTGGAATTTCCAATTGGTATTTAAGCGGCATGGTTACGGCAAAAAGCAAGTAACTTACCCCTTCTGCCAAGGCGATGTATCTGAACCATTTTAATTTTTGATCGACACTTTTATTCATACAACAAAAGTGAGCTTTCATGCTGAGAACCCCAACAGAAATGAGATCTTAATCACATCAAATCTTTGCTTTTATTCTCAGTTTGTATTGAGCTTGAAGCACCTGTAAAGCTATCTTCGCACTGCATGAAAGAGCAATGGAAATTTGGAGCGTACATTCTCCTTGGAGGTGCCAGCTATGGCATATTATCTACCATTGCCAAACGCTCTTATCAAGAGGGTTTTAGCCTAACGGATGTGGTACATGGCCAGTTTCTTTTTGGAGTTATGGGGTTAACGCTACTCATTTCATTTCGCAAGCAATGGAAGCCATTTTTAAATTTATCTACCTCTAAAATCTTACTTGCAACCCTGTCTGGACTTCCGCTAGGACTTACCAGTTTGGCATATTATGCTTCTGTTCAGTATATCCCTGCTTCGTTAGCCATTTTGCTTTTGTTTCAGTACTTGTGGATGGGCATTGTGATTGATGCCATTTGGACCAAGAAACTGCCTTTGAGAAAAGACCTTGTTTCCACCGTTTTTCTCCTTTTAGCAACTACTCTTGCCGCAGGTGGAGATTTAGATATTTTTCTACAATCTTATCCATTAAAAGGTCTTTTGTATGGTTTGTTTGCCGCTTTGTCTTATGCTTCATTTATTGCAGTAAGCAAAATAGAAATAGCGAAGTCTACGCCATTAAACACAAGTTTTTTACGAGTAATAGGGGGGTTGCTATTGTGCTTACTTGTGTTACCTGTAACAGAATTGAGTCATTCATTTTTTACGCTAGGTTTTATCAAGTTTTCTTTGCCTCTTGGTATTTTCGGAATGTTAGTTCCTATTGTGCTTTTCGCTGTGGGAACCCCAAAGATTGGAGTGGCCATGACTGCTATTCTAAGCTCCATTGAGTTGCCTATTGCAGTGAGTTGTGGTGTCTTATTCTTGAATGAGGAAGTATCTTCTCTTCAGTGGTTGGGTGTTGCACTCATTTTAAGTGTGGTGTTTTTGAGCAATAGATTGAAAGCCTAGTTTTTTGATTTTATTTCAATTGTTAATGAATTTTGGGCATTTAATTGAGCAAATCTCTGGCTTAGCATGTTTTTTTTCATTGTTTTGCTTGAAGTGGTGTGATTTTGCGGTTTCGTTTGATGGATGTATTCTTTGACTTACGAAGTTTCTTTTCTCAAATTACCCTTTTTGACCTGCTATTTTTGTAGAATATAATATGTTAACTTATTTATTATGAGAATTTTATCATTCATTGCAGTTGTTCTTTTGTCGTTCAATTGTGTTCAGGCACAAAAATTTTTCAGAAGTTCAGGATGGACCGTTTTTACAAGTGGTAATTACATTGCTGGAGATGAAGCTGTGGAGCAAGTGATTTACGATGCAACGGGAGGGTCTTACTCAGAGTTACACCAAACGTTTGGGTATGATTTAATGTCGTACGATTATGGTTTAAGATATAACGTGTTAGAATTTGGAGAAGACATGAGTTTATCCATTTCGTCCAATCCAGAGTTATCCATTTCATTTTTCTCTACAGGTGCTTTCTTGGGTGCAAGAGGAGATTTAAGCCTTGGCTTTAACATTGGTAATGGAGCAACATATGCTGGTATTAAAGACAAAGGATTTGTGATAAAAGCAGGTTTAGACTTCAGTCAATACCCACTTATTCAAGGTTCGGTAGACGAAGAAAACCAAGTGCCTTTTTTGGTTGGTCCTATGATTCAAGTAGGCTATAGATACTGGAACAACAGCAATACTTTAAGAGAAATTCTCTTTACCTACTCAACTGCCAATTTTGACAAAACAACTCCTTATGAGGTATACAGTGACCAAGTGAATGACTTTGTGACCTTAAACATTCAAAATACCTACAGAATGAACCGATTTGCGCTTCATTTTAGAGGATTCTTAAACTTTTAATTGTGAGATTATTCAATTCAACGCTTAGCTTTTTCATCTGTCTTATTGCTGCTCAGGTGTTCGCTCAAGATGTAAACATCCCTGCTTTAAAAGCTGAATTTCCAGAGAGTGAGTATGTGATAGATACCTACATCTCTACAGTGAAATTTAAGAGAGAAAAGAACAAAGAAACCAAGAAAGAAGAGGTCTTGGTAGATATTTCTCATGAGATGAATGTACAATCTCTTTCGGGAGAAAAAGACGTGTACTTTGAACATGTCATTTTCACTTCAGAGTTCAGTGAAGTTGCTTTGGTAAGAGGGAATTACGTACCAGTAGGGAAGAAGAAAAAAAGGCCTTTTACCCCGCGCGTTGAAAACCAAAAGATTGAGCGTTCTGGCATTTTTCATGATGATATGGAACTCACCTATATTGGATTTCATATTGAAAACGAGATAGAGGTCAACCAGTTACTTTACAGAGAACTTTACAATGATGTGAAGTTTTTCACGAGAATGACCTTTAGCGGGAGCCATGATGTAGGTAAACGCACCATCAGGTTTGAAATTCCAGTTTGGTTAGAATTGGATTTTGTTGAAATGAATTTTGAGGGATTTGACGTTCAAAAGTCTGAGACGATCGATAAATATGGAAACACAGTTCGTTCTTTCGTGCTAGATAATGTGCACACTTTTGACGATGAATTGCCATTTCAGAA
>CBFHSD010000029.1:0-29042 GCA_965658375.1 Salibacteraceae bacterium | reverse complement strand
GGTTTGTTTTTACTTTAGACTTAGGCATAGTATTATTTAGTCTTCTTACTGCCTATTTACTGCGTTTCAACTTTCAATTACCTGATCAAGAAATAGCGTTATTCCCCATTTCTTTTGGTGTTTTCAGTGTTGTTCGCATACTTGGCTTCTACACATTCAAGCCTTATTCGGGTATCGTAAGGCATGCGAGTCTTGATGATTTTCAGCGCATTTTTCTTTCCCTTTTATCTGGCTCATTTGCATTAGCCATTCTTAATCAATTGAAGCATTTCTCTTTAGGGGCTGGATACTTCATCCCTTACTCTATACTTATTATCGAATTTTTAGTTTCATTTTTCTTAATGGGTTCCCTTCGGATAGGAGTTAAAATTCTGTATCACGAAATCATTCGATCTTCAAAAGACAAAACAAACATCATCATTTATGGGGCTGGAGACAGCGGCTTAACGACAAAAAGAGCCTTAAATAGGGTTACTGAAAGTCAGTTCAACGTATTAGCTTTTTTTGATGATTCAAAAAGTAAAGTTGGAAAACTTTTGGAGGGATCCAAAATTTACAATGGTTCTGATTTACAAGACTTCTTATCCAAGAATAAAATTGATCAAATGATCATTGCTATTCAAAAACTCCCTGCTTCAAAAAAGAATGAAATCGTAGAAATTGCGCTAGAACAAGGTGTGAGTGTTAAAAGTATACCACCAGTAAATGACTGGATCAATGGCGAGTTGAATGTTAAGCAAATCAAGGGTGTTAAAATTGAAGACTTACTTGGACGTAAGCAGATTCAGCTAGGGCAAGAAAAAATAAAAAATCAACTCAAGGGCAAAGTGGTTCTTGTAACGGGTGCTGCAGGTTCGATAGGTAGTGAGATTGTAAGACAGGTTTCTCATTATTTCCCAGAAAAAATTCTCCTCTTAGATCAAGGTGAAACCCCCATGTACGAGCTTGACCTAGAAATGAGCAGTAAGTACGGTGCAGGAATTACAGAAGTTTTAATTGCAGATATTAGAGACAAAAACAGAATAGAGGAAATCTTTCATAAATACGAACCCCAAGTGGTGTATCATGCAGCGGCTTACAAACATGTGCCACTTATGGAAATTAACCCTACAGAAGCAATAAGAACCAATGTGTTAGGAACCAGCAACTTGGTTGACCTAGCTGACCGTTACAAGGTGGATAAGTTTGTGATGGTTTCTACAGACAAGGCTGTGAACCCTACCAATATAATGGGAGCTTCTAAGCGAATTGCAGAAATCTACGCTCAAGCCAAAAATAGCGTTGCAGAACACACCAAATATGTGACTACCAGATTTGGAAACGTTTTGGGAAGCAATGGTTCAGTGATCCCTTTATTCAAAAGACAAATTGAAAATGGTGGACCAATAACGGTCACTCATCCAGAAATTACACGATTTTTCATGACCATTCCTGAAGCTTGTCAATTGGTTTTAGAAGCGGGAATGATGGGAACTGGAGGTGAGATTTTCATCTTTGACATGGGCGTTTCTGTGAAAATTGTGGACTTAGCGAAAAAGATGATCAAACTTTCAGGACTTAAAGTGGGAGAAGACATCAACATCATTTATACAGGTTTACGCCCTGGAGAAAAACTGTATGAAGAACTACTTTCAAACGAGGAAAACACCTTAAAAACGCATCATGATCAGATAATGATTGCAAAAGTTAGAGAATATGAGTTTGACGAGATTAGCGTTCAGTTAGAAGAAATGCGTGTAATGTATTGTAAACAAGATGTGATGGAATTGGTGAAATTGATGAAAAGTATTGTTCCTGAATTTCAATCCAAAAATTCCATTTTTCAAAAACTGGACAAGTAATGAAGCTCTTCACTCCAGTTCACGTTAGGTTTCGCGATTTAGATGCTCTTGGACATGTGAACAATGCTGTTTACCATTCTTATGTAGAGGAAGCTCGTGTTGCATATTTTGACAAAGTTGTTGGTACCCGACATGATTGGGATGCCTTTGGTGTGCTATTGGCTCGTACAGAAATCAACTATTTAAAACCTATTCACTTTAAAGAAGACATCACCTGCGGAATTGAAATCATTTCTTTAGGCAATACGAGTATTGAAGTAGCATTTGCACTCTTCAAAAAGCTCAATTCTGATGACATGGAAGAAGTATGTAGTGGTAAAAATATTCTTGTTTGTCGTGACCACACAACCAACAGTACGGCTCCTATTCCAGCAGATTGGAAAAACGCCATTGAGAAATTCGAAGACGAAGAACTTTAACCATGGATGTGCTCGCTCTTTCCAAATTTGGCGATTACAGTATGCTCGAAATCTAGAAAAGCCTGCCATTGTTTTTCAACTTCTTCCTCTCCCCCGTGTTTCTTTGCAAGCAATAAAAACATGCTGTAGTGACCTGCCTCACTTTTCATTAACTCATAATAAAATTCAGAAAGCTCCTTGTCATTGATATTTTCAGAAAGCACTCGAAAACGCTCGCAACTTCGAGCTTCTACCATGGCGGCAAAGAGCAATTTATCTACCAAACGTTGCGTTTTATCTCTTCCACCTTTTGGAAAAAAGGTAGCTAAAGCATGGATGTACTCATCTTTACGCTCGTAACCCAAACTCAATCCTCTCGCTTTAATAAGTTGGTGCACCCTTTCAAAATGCTCCATTTCTTCTTGAGCCAATAGTGCCATGCAGCTCACTACATCCTCATATTCTGGAAATTGAACAATAATGGATATAGCTGTAGATGCAGCCTTTTGCTCGCAATAAGCGTGGTCGGTCAAAATCTCTTCAATGTTCTTCTCTGCAATATTTACCCATCTCGGGTCAGTAGGCAAGCGCAGTTTAAGCATACGTTTACTCATGTGGCAAAACTAATTTTCAAATTCTTTAAACTCAAATAGGGGAAGATCAATTTTGAGGTGTCTTGGAGATAACAAAACAATTAATTTTGAATTATGAAAACTCGAATCATTTCTTTTTTTCTCATCAGCATGGTTTTTCTGGGTTGTAGCGACTGCATCACAGGCAAAGGACAACGGATTATTGCGGATAGAGAGGTGGGAGCTTATACTGGAATTCAAATCAGCATGCCGGCAGAAGTCATATTATATACTGATACCAGTGCAGATGTTCCTTCTGTTCAGATTACTGCTCAAGAAAATATTCTGAATACGATTGACACCAAAGTTGAGAATGGTGTTCTATCCATAGGTTCTGATGATTGCCTGAACGGCTATGAAGATGTGATCATCACACTTTACAATCCCACTTTTGACTTAGTACACATTGATGGTTCTGGGAATGTAGTAAGCGGCAACACCTTAGTGAGCGAAGATTTTAGAATTATTGTTGACGGTTCTGGAGACATGCAGCTATCTCTTCAAGTCAATAATGAACTTTCAACGCTGATTAATGGCTCAGGAAATATGAATTTGAGTGGGGAGGTAAAAGAGCATACAATTGAAATAAATGGCAGTGGAGATGTTGATTCATACAACTTAGCTACATCCAAAACTGCTATTGACATTGACGGATCTGGAAATGCCTGGGTTAGGGTTCTAGATCACCTTACTGTGCTTATTAATGGCTCAGGAGATGTATTTTACAAAGGTAATCCTTCAGAAACTGATGTAACCATTAATGGGTCTGGCATGGTGATTAAACAAGACTGAAACATTTTGCATTCAAAGTCGTTCCATTGGTTCATACTTAAAGTGGATCGAAAAGTTTAATTTTGCGGCCTCGTTTAAGAGAAGGTAACACCAATATGATAATGAAAGATGTTTCTGGAGAAATCCAAAAATCGACCGCAGATCAAGAAGACTATATGGGCGAGAACCACGTTTCTCACTCTATCTCTACTCCTTTGGTAGAAGGGGCCTTTGACCTTTCAGACGAGGATAAAATTGAAAAGATTAAATTTCATTTCAAGAGCATTATGGAAACTCTTGGAATGGACATGAGTGATGACAGCCTGCAAGGCACACCCAACAGAGTGGCCAAAATGTATGTGAAGGAAATCTTTAAAGGACTAAACCCTAAAGACGCACCAAAAGCCTCAACCTTTGAAAATAAATACCAATATAACCGCATGTTGGTAGAAAAGAACATCAAGGTAAAGTCAACTTGCGAACACCACTTTTTACCCATGGTTGGTTCTGCACATATTGCTTACATCTCTACCGGAAAGGTCATTGGATTAAGCAAGATGAATCGTATTGTAGATCATTTTTCAAGAAGACCACAGGTTCAAGAGCGCTTGACAAGACAAATTCTCCAAGCTATGAAAGAGGCTTTGAATACTGACCATGTTGCAGTTATTGTTGAAGCAAAGCACATGTGTGTTACAACACGTGGAATTGAACATGAGCATTCATCTACAGTAACGGTTGAGTACAGCGGAGACTTTGAAAAAGAAGACGTGAAGCAAGAATTTTTGAAGTTTGTTGGCACAGATTTAATGTCGTACCATGGATAAAAGCACGTACTTCATCGATTTATTGGCACAAAGTCTAAAAAAAGAAAGAAAACTTCATAGTGATTCTAAAAAAGCGAATACACTTTTAGCTGCTCTTTTAGAATTTAGAGAAAGTGCTTTGAAAAATAACAAACACTCCAGTGCCGAACACATAGATCGTGTATTAGCTTCTCAGGGCATACACTTACGAGAGGAGAAGCGCATTATTATTACCACTGAATAAGAGAGACATCTGCCACAGCCGAACGACTATACAAAAGGCGCTCATCTGAAATAACATTCACAATAGACTGATTTTCAAAATCAATAGATGTTTGTTGCAGTTGATCAGAATACGAAATAAGGGCGCTTTTGCCATCCTCAAAAATCAACAACAAAGCGCTTTCAGCTTCACTTTGATAAAGGTGTAAATCCTTTTTTAACAATCTCGTTTCTTTCAGAACACCTGTTAAGATTGAATGGTAAAGGAGGCCATCTTCTACTTCAAAATTTCTAAAACTCTTAATTTCTAATTGCTCCGACTCGCTTTCTGAACTATTTACTGTACGTGCCACACGGATAAAAAACTGATTGAAGAGGCCAACAATAACAAAGCCCTCACTCTGGGGTGAAGAAGGAAACTTAAACCGGCAAATATCTACTGACTGCCCAACTAATTCGCCTAGTTCAAATAACTCAAATGGAGAGAGCGACTGGTTCATGTTTGTCAAGTTAATTAAATCGACCAAATAATTGATACTTTCACGCCTAAATGCGAGGCAGTCATCACTATGAAAAAAATCAAGGCGAACTATGTAGATGTAGAGCAAAGAATGAGCTTTCCAGCGGAGCTCACGCTAAATAATGGACGTATTCAAGAAATAAAGCGAATAGAAGAAAAAGTAAGGGGTTTTCTTTGTCCTGCTCTGGTCGATGCACACATTCACATTGAGAGCAGCATGCTCACTCCCAAATCTTTTGGTTTAGAAGCCTTTAAACATGGAACCATCGCTACAGTTTCAGACCCGCATGAAATAGCAAATGTTTGTGGTATTGAAGGCATTCGGTACATGCAGGAAAGTGCAAAACATTCACCCATACCAATGTTCTTTGGAGTACCATCTTGTGTTCCCGCCACAAGTTTTGAAACAGCTGGTGCAGAGATTAATGTCAAAGATATATCGCAACTCATTGCTGAACCGGCTTTTAAATACTTATCTGAGATGATGAATTGGCCTGGTGTTCTTTCCAACGATGACGAAGTCATGAAAAAAATTGCGGCTGCACAAAAACACAATAAACCTGTTGACGGTCATGCGCCTGGATTAACGGGCGAGGCGTGCAAAAATTACTTTTCAAAGGGCATTTCTACTGATCATGAATGCTTTACGTATGAGGAAGCATTGGGTAAACTTAAGCTGGGAGTTAAGGTTCAAATCAGAGAAGGAAGCGCAGCGAAAAACTACAATGCCCTTCACCCCCTTATCCATAACTATCCCGATCAACTGATGTTTTGTTCAGATGACAAACATCCAGACGACTTACTCTTTGGCCACATCAATCTACTGATTCAAAGAAGTTTAAAACTAGGCTATTCGATTTACGATCTTTTAAAAATAGCTTCTTTAAACGCCATAAAGCATTACAACTTACCTATTGGAACCTTACAGGTTGGAGATTCTGCAGACTTCATAATAGTGGATGATCTAAGTAACTTCAATGTACAATCTACTTACTATAAAGGAGAAAATCTTATTGAAGAGGTGGTGCATTCCAGCTCTAGAGAAGAAGAAACCATTAATCAGTTCTACTCTTATCTGGTTCAAGAAGAAGACTTTGTGTTAGATGCAAGTGGTCAAACAGCACGAGCAATTTTGGTGAAAGATGGAGAAATTGTTACCGATTCTTCCAGGGAAAAGGTTTTAACAGAAAATAATCAAGTAATCAGTAACCCATCGAATGACTTACTTAAAATTTGCGTTGTTAACCGCTACAAAAAGGCTGCTCCGTCTATAGCGTTTGTTAAGGGTATTGGTCTTGAAAAAGGTGCCATCGCAAGCAGCGTGGCTCACGACTCACACAATATAATTGTAACGGGAACCTCAGATCACCTTATTGCTAAAGCAGTAAATCAAATTATGTCCTCTAAAGGTGGGCTGTGCTTTGTAGATGAAGAAAGTACTGCCGTCCTCCCACTTCCGGTAGCTGGACTAATGAGTACGAAACCATGCAAAGCAGTTGGACCCGCATACACAAAACTGCTGAATTTGTGCAAAAAAGCAGGGTCTCCCCTACATTCTCCTTATATGACTCTTTCTTTTCTCGCTTTATTAGTCATCCCAAAACTAAAGTTGAGCGACAAGGGTTTATTTGATGCTGAGGAGTTTAAGTTTGTAGCTCCTTTAAACCAAATTTAAAAGTTGCTATATGCTTAAAAAAGCCTTGAAATATACTTCTGTTGTGTTTATTGCACTAGGTGTCATTTACTTTACAGGCCCTACTCCTTCAGAGTTTGAGATGACCATGTCATTGCCAATAGTACCTAAAGGAACCATGCAGGTTGAAACTTATCTTAATGAAAAAGAGGCGCAACTTGATACCAAGCTAGACAATGAAGCGCGCATTGTTTGGGCGAATGACTCAGTGAAGCAAAAAACAAAATATGCGATTGTGTACTTGCATGGTTTTTCTGCAAGCCACGGAGAAGGCTATCCTAGTCACCTCAAATTAGCAAAATCTCTTCATGCAAACCTTTTATTAGCTCGTTTAAATGAACACGGTTTGGCAGGAGAAGATGCACTTCTCAACTATTCATCTACAGGGGTTGTTCAAAGCGCAGCAGAAGCCCTTGCCATAGGCAAACAACTTGGAGACAGCGTTATTCTAATTGGCACCTCAACAGGAGGAACCTGCGCTTTAGCTTTAGCATCGCAATTCAAGGAAGATATTGCTAGTATCCTTTTATTCTCTCCTAATATTCGCGTGGCAGACGAAAGAAGCTTTTTACTCAATAACCCGTGGGGTCTTCAAATAACAAGAATGGTTTACGGGAGTAATTTTCAGGAATATGACGGAGATTCTGTGACCCAACAATATTGGAACACGAAATACAGACTCGAAGCCATTACTGAAATGCAAGAGCTTTTAGAATCCTCAATGAATAAAGAAACTTTTGAGAAAATCACTTGTCCTGTTTTTCTGGCTTATTATTACAAGAATGAGCTGGAACAAGATGATGTTGTTTCTGTGGAAGCCATGTTAACCATGTTCGATGAACTTGGTTCTGAAGACAAAATTTCTCAAGCATTTCCCAATGCGGGAGATCATGTCATCGCCTCCTCATACAAGTCAAATGACCATCAAGGAGTCTTTCAAGCAGCTGAGAAATTTCTAGTTCAAAGATTTCAATAGAGACTTTAGTTTGATTGCTTGTTTTAACCAAGACAGCGCTTAGCTTTGTGATTCATGAATTTTGTACAACCACAGTTCTTATGGGCTCTTTTGTTGTTAGCAATTCCCATTGCGATACACCTCTTTAGTTTAAGACGCTATAAGACTGTTTACTTTTCAAGTATTCGCTTTTTAAAAGAAGTACAAGAACAAACACAAAAACAATCTAAACTCAAGCACCTTCTACTTTTACTTTCTAGGTTATTCGCTCTTACTTTTATCATTCTAGGGTTCGCCCAACCCTATATCCCCTTCTCTAATAACATTAACACCAATGCTTTAGAACCATTTATTTTTGTAGACAACTCTTTTTCTATGTCTTTACAAAATGAAAAAGGACAACTTTTAGAGCAAGCCAAAGACATTGCATTAAGCATTGCCGAATCTCAAGAAATAAGTACGGATTTAAGGGTAGGTTCACACCAATTTAAAGGTGCCGATTTAACTTATAAAAACAAAGACGAGGCAATTGAAGAAATTCAAGAACTGAATTACAGTTCGACCAGTCACCCGTTGAGCGATGTGTTTCAACGTTTCAAACCCATTGAAAATCGCAATCAGGTATATTATCTCATCAGCGATTTTCAAACAAACATTCTAACGAAACAAAACATAGTTTTAGACAGTGCCGAAACGGTATTTGCTTTCCTTACCAGACCAGAAAAAGTGTTCAACATATCACTTGACTCTATCGCTATTGAATCTCCCTATGTAAGAGTCAATGAACCCATTCAAATTCGTATTAGTTTTAGCAACAGCAATAGCGAAAAAGCGACTCCGGCCTCTATTCAAGTTAAAGTAAACCAAAGTGTGGTTGAGGAATTTACCAATACCATTTCTGCTGGAAGCCAAAAAGACACCAGCATTTCTGTTACCGTAAATGATACCGGATGGTTAGCAATTGAAGTGAGTGTTGATGATCAACCTTATGATTATGACAACACCTTGTTCGGAGCCTGTTACGTGAAGTCAAGCATTGAAGTCTTAGAAATTAAAGGTGAAAACGCAACCAACTTCCCAAAACTTGCCTATGCCCAAGATTCTATATTTCATTTGGTTTCTAAAACACCTAAAACGGTTTTAGCTCAAGATATTGAAGCATTTGATTTAATTCTTCTCAATGAAGTTGAAGAGCTTTCAAGTGGCTTAACCGAGGTCATTTGTACTCGTGTAAATGAGGGTAAAAATCTCGCTATTCTTCCATCACCCAATACTTCATTAAACCTTTTATCTGCTATTCTTCCTCAGCATATTGCCCTTAAAAAATCGAACGACACCATCAGAAAAGCCATTCATTCAATCAATACCAACCATGCTTTCTTTGACAATATGTTTGAGGGAACTCCCAAATTAAGTTTTGACGAAATGAACTTCAGTCACTTTCTTGTGAAGGGTATGCCACAAGAAGCATTGATCAATTACAAGTCTGGAGAAGCCTTTTTATCTCAATTTGAACTAAGTGCTGGAAAAGTATTTTTCTTTTCGAGTTCTATTTCAGAAAACAAATCAATGGGTGAATTTCAATTATTTCTACCTTGTTTGTTTGAGTTTGGATTTCAGAGTGGAACCTCTACCACACTGGCACATTGGATTGGTGATCCGATTCTGATGGAGCAAAAATTACCCAATTCCGAAAGTCCGCCTCAGTTTATTCATTCAACAACGGGAAAAATATTCATCCCTAAAATGGACTATTCCGATAACAAAGTGGCTCTAACATTAAGAAGTGAAGAATTGGAAGAAGGGTTCTATAGACTCGTTCACAATGAGAAAGAATACGCACTAATTGGATTGAATAGCTCTAGAAATGAATCTAAATTCCAATATTTAACCGAATTAGAACTTGACAATTGGTTTAAATCAAAGGGTGTGGAGCAGTTCCAAATTCTACCTGCATCACCCACAGAAATTAAAACCGGACTAGAACAAATTAGTCAAGGCAAGCAACTATGGACATACGCCATACTTCTTGGGCTCCTGTTTCTTGCAATTGAAATATTTTTGACTCGAATTTTGAAAACATGAGCGTAGTAAGAATAATAAATGCCACCGTTATTTACCCTTCTCACCCTTTGCACAAAACACAGCAGTCTTTTGACATTGTTGACGGTACGCTTCAAAAGGTATCGAGCCGGGAAGCCGAAAAGATCTTTGATGATGAAAAAATGATTCTTTGTCCAGGGTTTTTAGATTTTCACTTCAGAACTGGCGAACCAGGACATGAGTTTAAAGAAACACTGCGTTCAGGATCTCAAGCCGCTCATGCCGGTGGATTTACAGATGTTTTGCTCATGCCAAACCAAACACCTCCTACTGATCAAGCAGGGAGCGTATTAGGATTAAAAGAGAAAACGCAACATTTACCAGTTAATTTTCACATTGCCGCTGCACTTTCAGAGAAAAGAGCTGGGGAGCACCTCTCCGAGTTTTACGATATGCACAGTGCAGGTGCTGTCGCTTTTACAGATGACAAACGAGGAATCCAGGATGCAGGACTGCTTCAAAGAAGTTTACTCTATAAAAAGAGTTCCTCCTTCCCTATTCTCGTTTATTCTGACGAGAAAGTATTGGCACATGATGGTGTCATGAATGAAGGCGTTGCATCAACTAAACTCGGCCTAAAAGGAAGATCAGGCCTCTCTGAAGAAGTGCATGTTGCTAGAAATTTACAAATAGCACGATATTGTGAGACTTCCATTCACCTCAGTCACATCTCAACAGCAAGGTCTGTAGAGCTTATCAAAAATGCTAAGAAAGATGGGATTCCCGTTACTTGTTCGGTCTCTTTGGCGAACCTACTTTGGAATGAAGAGTCTTTATCTTCATTTGATACAAATTATAAGGTTCTACCACCATTGCGTTCTGAGAAAGACAGGATGGCTTTAATTGAAGGAGTAAATGATGGTACAATTGACATCATCGCATCGGATCATAGTCCCCAAAGCACCGAAGAAAAATTCTGCGAATTTGACTTTGCAGAATACGGAATGGCAACTAGTCAAGCGTTCTTCCCTCTTTATCAAACCTATTTGTCCAATCACATCTCAATAGAAACACTTGTAGAAAAAGTAGCGATTAATCCTAAGGCTGTTTTAGGCTTGCCTTTGTCATCATGGGAGATAGATTCTGAGGTATCCTTCACATTATTGCTTCCTGAACAAAAGATAGTATTTGATAAAACCAATTGGAAATCAGCTTCGAAAAATTTCACCGCTTTTGGAAAAGAATTAACTGGACTAGCCTTAGCTATTTGCTAGCGTTCCATTCTGTATAAAATTGATCCAAATACACTTTCATAAACTCATGTCGTTCTAGTGCCAGCTTTCTGCCAGATTCTGTTTGCATTCGGTCTTTTAACAGCAAGAGCTTTTCATAAAAATGATTGATGGTATGTCCCTTAGAGTTGGCATAGGACTCAAAAGATTCATGCTCTTCTGGGTCTTCTTCTGGATTATATAAACTGCGTTCATTGGCTCCTCCGTATGCAAATGCCCTTGCAATTCCAATGGCACCAATGGCATCTAGGCGATCAGCGTCTTGAACTAAGGCAGCCTCTAAATTACTTGTGTTAGTAGCAAGCTCTTTTCCTTTGTAGCTGATCTCTCCCACATTTTGAATAATGGTATCTACCAAGGTTTGATCTAGGTTGAACTCTTTAAGAAACTCAGGTATCAACCTTTTATATGCGTCTTTTTCATTGGGGTAAAACTTATGGTCGCCCACATCATGCAATAAAGCTGTAAGTTCCAACATATCCCTATCAATAGGTACGCCCTCCATGAATGCCAATAAACGCGCATTCTTCCAAACACGCTCTACATGAAACCAATCATGGCCGGTATGATCGCCAAAAAAAGCAGCACGCACCTTGAACTTTACATCTTCAATAACCTTCGTTTTCATCGTTGTTTAGATTAATTCCAAATTAACATAAGGTGAAATTTTCTTTTTTTTGGCATTCAAAGATTCGTATATTCGCCTCGTAACCAAAATTTATTAGAGTTTTTTTGTTCTAATAATGGTTCCAAGTTTTTCGATTGAGGCAGGAAGGAAAAAAGGGGGTTCCTTCCTGTTTTTTTTTGCCTTCGAAAAACTTCACCTCTTTCTCTATACTATTCCATTTTAAATACGATATTTGCACGCTCAAAATTGTTAATAGAGGTTTCGTACCTCACGGATACAATAATATATGCCAGTAAAATTAAGATTACAACGCCACGGTAAGAAAGGAAGACCTTTTTATCACATTGTGGCTGCCGATTCACGTGCGAAGCGCGATGGACGATTCATTGAGAAAGTAGGAACCTACGATCCTAATACAGATCCAGCTCAAATCAACTTAGTGTTTGACAGAGCTTTGTATTGGATTGAGCAAGGTGCTCAACCTACAGACACCACAAGAGCAATCTTGTCTTATGAAGGTGTTATGATGCGTGACCACTTGAACAGAGGTGTGAAGAAAGGTGCTTTAACCCAAGACCAAGCAGATGCTAAATTTGCAAAATGGAAAGAGGAAAAAGCAGCTCGTATTCAAGCGAACCTTGATGGAATCAAGAAGTCTGAGAGTGACAAACGTGCAGCGGTTGAAAAAGCAGAAAGCGAAGCGCTAGCCAAGCATCAAGAAGAACTTGCAGCAAAAGCAGCTGAGGCAGAAGCCGCAGCGAAAGCAGCTGAAGCTCCTGTTGAGGAAGAAACGGCTGAAGAGGCTGGTGAAGCTAAAGAAGAAGCTGCAGAATAATGCATCGTGATGCTTGTTTTGAAATGGGCATCATTACCCGCCCTAGTGGGTTTAAGGGTGAAGTTTCAGTAAAAATAGACGCGGATAATCCCGTTGAATATACAGAATTGGAATCAGTATTTGTGGAGTTGCCGCAGGGACTGGTTCCTTTTTTTGTTGATAATATCATTATCAACCCTAAAGGGAAGGCACGTATCAAATTTAATGGTGTAGACAGCGAAGAAGCTGCTTTGTCATTGAAAGGATGTTCCTTACTCCTTCCTGATGATCTTCTTCCAGAAATGGATGAAAACGGGTTTTATTTTCATGAGATCACTGGATTCAAAGTGATTGACACCGAAGATGGTGACATTGGTACTCTGAATCAAGTACTTGAGGGAAAAGCCCAAGATATTTTCCAAGTAATGCAGGGCAAAAAAGAGATTCTCATTCCTGTTGTAGATGAAATCATTGTGAATGTAGATCGCTCAAAGAAAGAGCTACTCCTTAATGTACCTGAAGGCCTTATCGACTTCTACCTCAATGAGGCATGAGTCTTTTTAAATTCAAACAATTTCAAATTCAGCAAGACCCCAAGGTTTTTAAAGTTGGGACTGATGCCGTTCTCTTGGGAGCGAGTGTGCCCCTAAATTCTAGTAAACATATTTTAGACATTGGCACAGGCACGGGTATTATTGCCTTAATGCTTGCTCAACGCTTTCCACAGGCGCAAATTACAGGTATTGACCAAGGAAAAGAACAATACCTCTGCACACAATTCAATTTCAAGAACAGCCCATTTAAAAATCGTTTGCACGCAATGCACTGCGAGGTTTCTGAAATTCCAGAAGAAGACAAATTTGATTTAGTGGTTTGCAATCCTCCTTATTTCGAAGATGCTTTGTTGCCTGATGCTATTGAAAATAAAGTGAGTAAGCATATAGCTAAAAACGGTTTACTCCAATGGATGCTTCATGCAAAAGAACATCTTGCCACCGCGGGTAAACTATACTATATACTCCCCTACAAGCAATCTCTTCATCTTCAAGCACAACTTGAAAAAGAAGGATTCCATTGCTTATACAAGAAAACGATCCAAAGTTTCAAAGCTCAAGAGCCCGTGAGACAAATTGTAGGTTTAAGCCTTGAGCAATCAATAAATTTTTTGGAAGAAGAGCTCGTCATTTATGCATCACCTAGAAACTACAGCGAAGCGTATAGAAAGCTCACCAAAGACTTTCATCCTTTCTTATAATCAATAACCTGTATATTCTGTTTCATTCTCCGTAAACTTAATTCCGAATTCTCTCAATTCTTTAAGTACAGGTTGATATACTTCTTTGCTTTTGGGAATGATAATTCCTGGAGTATGAATGGCTCCATTTAGAATGCCCTTTGCAGCAATAGCAACAGGTAAACCCACTGTTTTTGCCATGGCAGTTTCTTCATGGTTATCTCCAATACACACCATAGAAGATTCAATCTGTTTTTCTACCCCTTTCAAGCGGTATCCAAATTTATGGTGCATCACAATCATGTCTTTATCCTCTGGTGCCATTTTCCATTTTTGAAGCAGCAGATGTTCTAGAATCTGAGCTGGCGTAGCGTTGGGCAGTCCTATTTTCTCTTCGGTAAACAAGCCCAACCATTCAAGCTTCTCCATCAATAAGTTATCTTGTGGTATGCTCAAGTAGTGCATGAGTTTTAACTCTACACTATCGGTTTTATGGTATGCCAGAAAGGAATTAAGAAACTGACGATAGGTCATATCTTCAGAACCCTGAATAGTGAAAGAGTCATCTGTTAAGCCCAACTGAACAAAGACATTCCATGCTCTGCAAAACCCAGGTCGTCTTAGGGTTCCTCTAAAGATAGTGGGTATGTTTTTTAATCCGTAAACCTCTCTATATTTCAAGGAGTCACGATTGGCATAGCCTTCAAACTTTCCGTAACCATCAATTTTAATTATTTCGGTTCTTCTAAATAGTTTGTGGTAAGGAATGTATTTATATCTATTCTCTTGAATGAATTTTACTGGCGTTCCTTGACCAGCCAATACCACATTTCTCGGGTTCCATGTAAACTTATAATTCCAAGGATTATTGTCAGATTCGGGAGCAACTAATCCACCTGTAAAACTCTCAAAAAGTAGCATTTCTGCTCCTTGAGATTTCAAATCATCCAATATTTGAAAAGCACTCATGTGATCAATACCGGGGTCTACACCAATCTCATTCATAATAACGACACCAGCTTTCTGGGCACTTTCATTTAAAGCACTCATTTCCTTACTTACATAGCTAGCCGTAACCATTGGCTTTTTAAGTGCAATGCAATCTTTAGCAACCGCCAAATGCATATGTGCCGGCAACATGCTAATAACTAAATCGGCTTTACTTATTTCAGAAATGCGCTCCATGTCATTAGCAACATCAAAAGAAATTACCCGACCTCTTGCATGGCCATTCACTTTTCTTTCTGCCAACGCCACATCCCTTTCTGCAACTGTAAGTCGCCAATTTTCACTTTGGGCATTGTTCAATAAGTATTTGATCATTGAGGTTGAAGATCTTCCTGCACCGATTACTAATATTTCTCTCATTATTCTAACAGATAAGTGCTCCAATGTTACAAAATACACAAGAGCTGTGCACTGATTAATGGCCTTTTATTTTGTACATTCCTTCGGAATAGTCTTATTTCGCTCATTCATAAGTAAATGAAGAAACTATGAAAAACGGCTTAATGTTTATTGCGATACTTGGCGCATCTGGAGTACTATTCGGGGCTATGGGCAGGCATACAGCCAGTGCCTTGGTGAACCCTGAGACTTATGAAATTTTCACCATAGGCTTACAGTATCAATGGTACCACACCTTAGCCATGTTTGGATTGTATCTCTTAGAACAGAGGCATGATCACGCAAATTTTAAACTCAGCTTTTACAGCTTCTTTACGGGCATTGTCCTTTTCTCCGGAGGTGCTTATCTTAAAGTATTGGGCGAGATGTATGATTTGGCTTGGGCAAAATCACTTGGGTTTATTAACCCCATTGGTGGATTAGCCTTGACATTAGGATGGATTAGTCTAGTTCTAATAGCCTACAGGATTATGAAGAAAAAGGAAACTGTGTGAATAAACCTTAAAAAAAATAGGGCTCAATAGGAGTAAAATCTAGTAATTTGCGCACAATTCATAAAACGAAAATTGCTTAAAAATTACATTATGGCTGAACAAAGCATAATTGCTCCAGGCGCAGATGTATCATCATTAGGGATTAAAAATGCCAAGGTTCATTGGAACTTAAGCCCTGAAAAGCTAGCTTCCATTGCCGTTGAAAAAAACCAGGCAAAAACAACCAGTACAGGTGCTATCACTGTTGACACTGGCGAGTTCACAGGAAGATCTCCAAAAGACAGATTCATCGTTAAAGATGACATTACAAAAGACGCAGTTTGGTGGGGATCAATCAACATCCCATTTGATGCAGACAAATTTGATGGCCTCTACAACAAAGTAGTAGACTATCTATCGGGTAAAGAAATTTATGCGAGAGATGCCTTTGTTTGCGCAGATCCGAATTACAAAATGAAGCTCAGAGTAGTAAATGAATATCCTTGGAGCAACATGTTTGCTTACAATATGTTCTTAAGACCTACTGAGCAAGAATTGGCCGCTGGTTTCGATCCAGAATGGACTGTCATCAATGCTCCTGGCTTCATGGCAGATCCTGAAGTTGACGGAACCAGACAGCACAACTTTGCGATCATCAGCTTTACTAAAAAGACTGCTATCATTGGTGGAACCGGTTATACAGGTGAAATCAAAAAAGGAATATTCTCTGTATTGAACTTTGTACTACCTCATCAAAAGAACACATTGAGCATGCATTGTTCTGCTAATGTTGGTAAAGATGGAGACACTGCTATTTTCTTTGGCCTTTCAGGTACAGGAAAAACAACCCTTTCAGCAGATCCAAATCGCAGATTAATTGGAGATGATGAACACGGATGGAGTAATGAAAACACAGTTTTCAATTTTGAAGGTGGTTGTTATGCGAAAACAATCGACTTATCAGAAGAAAAAGAACCAGATATCTGGAGAGCAATCAAGCCAGGTGCGTTGCTAGAAAACATTCGGTTCAAAGAAGGTGGGAATGAAGTAGATTTTGAAGATTCTACAGTAACAGAAAACACGCGCGTCTCATACCCTATTGATCACATAGACAACATTCAACCAGGTTCTATGGGTAAAAACCCAAAGAACATCTTCTTCTTAACCTGTGATGCTTTTGGAGTATTACCTCCAATCAGCAAGTTAACACCAGGTCAAGCGGCATTCCACTTTATTAGTGGATATACTGCGAAAGTTGCTGGTACTGAAGCTGGAATTACAGAACCAGTAACTGCATTTTCAGCATGTTTCGGAGCGCCATTTATGCCATTACACCCAACAATGTATGCAGAAATGCTAAGCAATAAGATGCGAGAAAATGGAGTGAATGTGTGGTTAGTGAATACTGGCTGGACGGGAGGTTCTTACGGAGAAGGCCATAGAATGAGTTTAAAGCATACACGTGCTATGATTACCGAAGCGTTGAATGGTGATCTAGAATCGGTTGATTTTGTGACTCACCCTGTGTTTGGTTTACAATACCCAACATCTTGCCCTGATGTGCCAGATGAAGTATTGAATCCAAGAAACACATGGAAAGACCAAGACGCGTACGATGCTAAAGCCAATGAATTGGCAAACAAGTTCAATAAGAACTTTGAGCAATTTGCAGAAAATGCTAACGAAGAGATTTTAGCTGGAGCTCCTAAAGCACAGTAAAATAACATTGATTCAATATATGAGCTCACCTGCCCAAAAGCAGGTGAGCTTTTTTTATGGACAGTATTACCTTTGAAACATGCTCATCTTTTACACACCAGACATTGAGTCATCTGCTATTCTACCACAAGATCAGAGCAAACATGCCATTCAGGCTTTGCGACTCAAAGTAGGAGATCACATCATGTCTTTTGACGGAAAAGGAAACTGGTTCGAATTAGAAATAATTGTAGCTCATGCCAAGAGATGTGAAGTTACTATTCAAAACAAAACTTCAGAAACACCAAGCCCAAAGCATTACCACATTGCCATAGCCCCAACCAAAAGTATTGACCGATACGAGTGGTTTTTAGAAAAAGCTACAGAATTAGGGGTTCAAGAAATAAGTCCAATTATCTCTCAAAGAAGCGAACGGAAAATTGTCAAATACGATCGGAGTCTAAGAATAATTATTGCCGCTTGTAAACAATCTAAAAAAGCTACAGTACCTCAATTGAACGAAGCTCGAACATTAAAAGAATTCCTTGATCATGAAGAATTGAAAGGTGATAAGTTTATTGCCTATTTACCCACTGGACGCACAATTGCCTTGTTGCAAAAAGCATATCAAAGCAAAGAGCAAACAACCATCCTCATTGGCCCTGAAGGAGATTTTTCCGATAATGAAGTGTGGCAGGCAGAAGCCAAAGGTTACATACCAATTAGTTTAGGGAAAAGCAGACTGAGAACAGAAACAGCGGGTATCGCGGCCTTGCAAACATTGAATATCTTAGATGCATGAAAAAACTACTCCTCATTCTCTTAATTTATGCTGTAAACACTCAAGCTCAAAGCTTTGAGTTAGGCTTAATGAAGTACAAAGGCGGTGGTGATTGGTATGCCAATTTAGAAACCTCCCTGCCTAACCTCATCACATTTTGTAATCAGGAGCTCGGCACCTCAATCAATCAAAAACAACAAATTATTGAACCCTCCTCTTCCGATCTTTTCGATTTACCATTTATACATATGACAGGACATGGGAATGTTTTGTTTACACCGGAGGAACGCGAATACTTAAGGACTTATCTAAGCTCTGGAGGATTCATTCACATTGACGACAATTATGGTATGGATGCTTACATCAGAGATGAGATGCTCAAAGTATTTCCAGAATTGGAATGGATAAAGGTTCCCTTTACACACCCTATTTATAACACACCTTACAATTTCAGCACTGGCTTACCTAAAATTCACGAACATGACAATAAAGCACCAGAAGGCTATGGTCTTTTTTATAAAGGTGATCTCATTGTTTTTTATACCTACGAATGTGATTTAGGAGACGGTTGGGAGGATCAATCAATCCATAGCAATCCTGAAGAAAAACGTACCAAAGCTTTACAAATGGGTGCCAATATTTTGACTTACGCATTAGTTGGAGGGAGCAATGAGCAATAATCTAAAAGATCGTCTGCATACCATTGTGTTCGAAGCTGATACAAAAGAAGGTAAGCTTTTCGATGTCATTTTACTCTACACCATTGTCATCAGCATCATCATCGTTATGATTGACAGCGTTCCTAGAATTTCATCCAAATACCACGATATCCTTATAATAGTAGAATGGTCAATTACCATATTCTTTACTTTAGAGTATTTGTTGAGAATTTGGATGGTAAACAAACCCTGGAAGTATGCTTTGAGCTTTATGGGATTGGTGGATTTACTTTCTATTCTCCCTACCTACTTCTCATTGTTTATGGAAGGTTCAGAATACTTAATTGTAATACGCGCCATGCGCTTAATGCGGGTATTTAGAATATTAAAACTTTCTCGTTTTTTAGGAGAAACTGAAACATTTGCCAATGCTTTGAATAGGAGCCGTTACAAAATCACGGTGTTTTTGATATTCACTTGCATCATTGTTACCATCGTAGGAACCTTGATGTATTTAATCGAAGGACCAAAAAATGGTTTCGAAAATATTCCTCATAGCATTTATTGGGCAATTGTTACATTAACTACCGTTGGTTACGGAGACATTTCACCCGCAACACCTCTGGGCCAATTTATCGCCTCTTTGATTATGCTACTTGGCTATGGTATTATTGCTGTACCTACAGGAATTGTAACAGCAGAATTGGTTCAAAGTGAAAAAAATATCTCGACTCAAACCTGTCCCAACTGCAGTATTGAAGGTCACAAATTTGGTGCTGAATACTGTTTTGACTGTGGACATAAGTTATAAAAAAAGGCATCCAAAATTGGATGCCTTCTACTTGCAATATGTAATAACAGATTAGTATCTGCTGTTTCCACCTCTGCCGTAACCACCACCGCGGTTACCACCGCGACCACCGCCACGATTGTTAGAGCGCTCTTCAGCCTCTTTAACTACGATGGGTCTACCATCTAATTCATGCTGATCAAGAGCTTCGATGGCGCTTTTGCCATCTTCGTCACCCATTTCAACAAATCCGAATCCACGAGAACGTCCTGTTTCGCGATCCATAACAATACGCGCTGAAGATACTTCTCCATACGCTTCAAATAACTGAGACAAATCGTCATCTGATAGACGATAGCTCAAGTTGGCTACAAAAATGTTCATGAAATAATAATGAAATATGAATAAATAAAAAAAGTTATAATCTGTCTAAGAACTTATAAGGATTACCTCCTTGTAAATTTTTGTCAAATGTATGCTAATTATTCAAGTCAATTACTTTTAAACCAAAAACTTCACATTTGGAAAACATTCTATTTTTGCGCAGCTAATAAGTCGGCCCCGTAGTACAATGGATAGTATATAGGTTTCCGGAGCCTAGGATCCAGGTTCGATTCCTGGCGGGGCTACTATTTTATTCTCCAGACCTTTACACAAACCACGCTTGTCTATTGATATTCAACTCCCAATGCATCGGCTTTGCATAAATCGGTCTTCTGCCAGAAACCATGTATTCTGCTTTGTGATAGGTTCTAAATGAATCTACGATGAAACTAGAGAAGCTAGACCCGCCCATCTCTAGCACTCGTTTATGTTTCATCCAAAACTCTGTCAATGCGATAACCATTAAAAAGCGATGGAAATAGCGTGTTGTTTTGCGTTTTATAAATGATTGTTGAGCGTAGAACTGTTTTAAAGTATACGCATGGTAATTCATGTGCATCAGAATGTCATTACAGATTTGATTGCTAATATTTTGTAAAGACACTGATTCTGTGGCTTTCCCTAGTCCCTTGAAATACGTATCTAAGATGATTTTTTCACTTAAGGCAGCAATAACCGCATTCTCCATTTTCATCAAGCGCATGATTCTTCTAAAGAATAGAATTCCGGCTTTCTTTCTTTTCACTGACACTCCTTCTTTCTCTAAAAACCGTTGCAAAACTTTATCATGCATTTGTTCTTCCTGAATGAAGTGATTGAGAGATTCTTGGTAATCCACATCGCTGTTCAATTCTGCAAATTTAGAAAGAAAGTGAGTTTGATCGAGTTCATTGAGTTTCATAAAGCTAGTGGTCACTGCCAATCTTTCTTCGGTATTTAGCTCGTGGCTGTTGGGTAAAAACAACCAGTTGAAATGAAGTCTGTTGCGTTCGAAATAGGATTTCCAAGTTTTGAAATTCATGCTGATCATCTTTAAGGATAAGAACCGCAAAACCCAAAAGTTGTTGCCTCATGAAAACGTCTTTAACATGGTTTAACCAAAGTGGTGAACGCAACAGTTTATTTGTCTTCATCTTGATGAATTAGGCTGTTTCAATCCATTACTTTTGTCTCCATTGAATTGAGCATGAAAAAAGGAGAAACACTTACACTTCGTATAGAAGATTTGGCGTTTGGGGGAAAGGGAATTGCACGCGTTGACGGCTATCCCATTTTTGTTTCCAATACCATTCCCGGTCAAGAAGTTCAGGTTCGTTTAGCGAAAAAGCGCAAGAGCCATGGCGAAGGAAGACTTATACGTATTCTTTCTCCCTCAGCAGAGGAGCAAAGCATTCCTTACCAAAGCATTCCAGGCGCTCCTTATGCCACTTGGCCAATAAAATTGCAAGAAGAGAATAAGCTAAAAAACAGCTTAGAGCTCTATAAGCGATTGGGACATTTTAAAGAAGTGGAAACTATTTTCGACACCTTTATTCCATCTCCTATTCATTGGCACTACCGCAATAAAATGGAATACACCTTTTCCCCTGTCACGCAAGCCAAAGGGGACCCTACCTATATTGATGATTTCAGTTTAGGATTCAAACACAGAGGACAGTGGTTAAGTGTTGAAAATTTAGAAAAAGACAGCGGATTGTTTGATGCTGAAGTGGAGAACGCCTTGTCTCAAGTGCGCAACTACTGTCAAGAAACAGGTCTGCAATCTTGGCACCCGAAAAGACACACCGGTTTTTTCAGAAATTTAGTAGTTCGGAGAAGCCTATCTACCAATGCCTTATTGGTGAACCTTATTACCACAAGTCATGGACTTGATAGCTTTGATATCGAAGCGTTTGGGGCTTTCATACAAGAGTTATGGAATGGACGGATTGAGGGCTTTCAACACACCCTAAATGACCATACGGGAGATAGAAACAGCAGAGATGCTGACTTGCTTGTAAAACAAGTGATTGGAAAAGAAACTATTGAAGAGCAATTGCTTGGATTAACTTTTGAAATGAGTATAGAGAGTTTTTTCCAGCCCAATCCAAAAGCAGCTGAACTACTCTATCAAAAAGCCATAGATTATGTGTTTGAGGGAGATATTCCCGAAGGCAGTTTGATACTTGACCTCTTTTGTGGAACAGGAACCATTGGTCAACTCATTGCGCACCAGAACAAAGAGAAGTTCGGGAAGCGTGTTGAGATCATCGGAGTTGACATTGTAGAGGAAGCCATTGAAAATGCGGCTGCGAATGCCGAGAAAAACAAGATAGAAGGCTTGCGTTTTCACGCTGCCGATGTAGGTAAATTCTTGCTAGAGTATCCTGAATACAAAGGAAAGATCCACACTATTGTGTTGGACCCTCCAAGAAGTGGCATCACACCAAAATCATTGCAACGCATCATTGCCTTAGATGCTCCGCGTATTGTGTATGTGAGCTGCAACCCTGCCACACAAGCCAGAGACCAAGAAGAATTGCGTAAAGCAGGATACACCTTCAAGAAACTGAGCTTTGTCGATCAATTTCCACATACTGCCCATGTCGAGGCTATTGGGGTTTTTGAGAAATAAAAAAAGCTCAGAAATTATTCCGAGCTTTATTTTCGCTTACCTGTATCAATTAGTCATGTAAATCACTCTCCTTCATTAACATTGGCTCTCCATCTACATCCCGAAGAAAAATAGTTTCGGGTTCAAACTCATACATTTTATAAGACGTATCGAACGAAGATTCATCGCATAATAGGCTGACAATATCATTGGAGAAATTAGCTCCCCCTTTTGCAAAGGAGTAGTTAAAAGCTACCATTCTCACATTAATCTCAGTGATATATGGGACTCCATTCTCATCTTCCTTATAATCTGCTGTGAAGAATCCGTGCTTTGGCGCACCCGTTTCTTGAAAGAGAATATCCATAGCCTCTTTAGATTTCTGAACCAATTCAGGTTCATTCAAAAGTCTGCCATAAGATGTATTTCCTGTTATTCCAGAAGGTGCAACCTTAGCCATGATGTAATTCACCCGTTCTCCAGAAGCAGCGCGAACTAACTCTCCGTTGTCATAAAGAAGTTTACATGCTAAATTTCTACCAGGTAAAAACTTACTTGCAATAAACTCTGTAACCCCCGGATTGATATGGATCCAGGTTTTAAGGCTTTCTGCATCTTCCACTTTTAAAGAACCTAGCCCACTAGATCCAGAAGTTGATCGGATCCAGAAAGGATATCCTAGAGATTTGTCTATAGCATCAAAGTCAATGTATTTGGGATTGATTTGTACTGAAGGAGGAACAAATCCTTCAAAGTCTTTCAATACCTTTGTCATGCGCGCTTTATCGATCAATATTTCAACTAACTCATGCGAAGGTAACAGAGCTTTACAAGGCCACTCCCCCCCTTCTTTTTTATAGCGTGTCCACTCTAAAACTTCAAGTTCAGGGTGTACCATTGCAAGATCGATGTTGTATTCTTCCACAATATCTTTAATCACAGTCCAATAATTCGGATCACTTGCTCTTGGAATGATAAATGTTTTGGCATACAAGTCATCTTCATACAAGCCATAAGCAGTTTTGTTGATGTCTGTTCCGTAGAGCTTGGCGTCTTTGTAATTGCTCAATCTTAAAATTGAACGCGAGATACTTCTAGGAGTAGGACCTCCAACACCGCTAATTAATATGTTCATCTATTCAAGTATGATTTCAAATGATTCTCTAAAATAGGTTTCAAGCCTTTATTTACTGGCAATTGCCAGACAAGTTTACACCAATCGTGGTTTCCTTCAATTAAGCCAACACCATTAGTAGTAACCACAATATCCCAACCAATAGACCTATTTTGAGGATGATTTAAAGCGGCTTTCGTGGCTAATTCTAAACATTGATTCCATAGTGGAATTTGAAAACCAATTATTTCAACTCCTGTTGCCGGATGTTTTTCTACTGGATCTTTCGTAATATCACTGTAAATACCTTTTCCATTAATCCGACCTGTTTTTTCATCAATTGGAGCAGCAATATTACCTGCCGCCAAATTGTCGATCTTTGAATTTACACTAATTCTCTGGCGGCACCCCAGAATTTCAACCTCATCATTGGCAGAGAGTTGGGTAAATATTCTCACGGTATTCACACCACTTGGACTCAACTTATTCAGTTCTGGATGTTGTTCAATAAAAGTTTCAGCTAAATCATAACCTTCTTCTTCCATTAACCGCATAAAAGACTTTGTGGTGTAATTACTAGTTTCAATAAAATGGGTTCTTAAACCACATTTCCCATTCGACTCTTTAAGAACTAACTTATCTGCTTCTAGAAGTTTATCAAGTTTTTGAGGATTTGATTTAATCTCTTCCAAATCCATTACATGATGAACAAAAAACTCTTGATAGGCTTTATAAAATAGAGTTTTATCGTCCAGTATGTTTCTTTTGCTAGGTGGGTTCATTACTCGCTGGTACTCATACATGTATCCCGTTCCTGCCCATTTCACCTTTTCACTTTTGGGTTTCTCGTAGAAACCAAATAAAAAATACTCTAGAATTGAGACATTGAATTCTATAGAATTCACAAATACATCCCAAACCAGAGCCGTTTTAGACTTATGTGTCTTGTTAGAAGTGAAAGAAAGAAATTTATTAAACTTCTCCCAATCAAGTTTGTACAGATAGTAGACGAAATATTTCATTCTGTTTTTCAACTTATTCTTTACCTTTAGTTTTCACCATTAAATGGTTCCATGGGTCTCGAGTCGCTCTGATTCACCCCTTCCTTCACTAAAATTTTCTTGATGGTCAAGAAAAATATTCTCAAATCCATAGTAAATGACAAATTATCCACATATTCAACATCTAGTTCAAATTTCTTTTTCCATGAAATAGTATTCCTTCCATTCACTTGAGCCCAACCTGTAATTCCAGGTCTTACCGCGTGTCTTTTTCTTTGATCTTTTGAATAGAGTGGCAAATATTTAAAGAGCAACGGACGGGGTCCAATCAAGCTCATATCTCCTTTTAAAACATTGAATAACTGAGGAAGTTCGTCTAAAGATGTGCTTCTTACAAAACTACCTACCTTGGTTAGACGGACATTATCTGGTAACAAATCCCCTTGTTTATCCCTCTTATCATTCATTGATTTAAACTTGATGATTCGAATACGCTTCTCATTGAAACCTGGACGATCTTGAAAAAAAAATGGTCTACCATTATTTGCAAAAAACAACATAAGGGTAACAATCAGAATCACTGGACTTAATAAAATCAAAAGCATCAGCGAAACTCCAAAATCATATAGCCTTTTCAAGTAATTCTTATACATCTAATTTCTTATGAGGTCATTTCTATTATTTTGCCCAATTCCGCACTTGAAACAAATTCAATTTCGGGAAAAGTCTCAACAACTTTGTTCAACAGACTTTTTAAATCGGCTAATCCTTTCTCCCTGTTTTTGGGCTCAATACCACCACAATAGTTTACCCTGTGAGAACTAATAATAGCAGGTTTATTCATTCTAAACGCTGCTTCTACTTGTGAAAAACTATAGGCGACCCAATCAAAACCTCGATCTTGTGTAGGTTCAAACACTACATTTCTGACCTGATATGTCATACCTTCTCTGTTTTTCTTCCCTGTCCAATTTAGCACCTTCTTGTACTTTCCATTTCCCTCATGCTGCTCTTTCAAGAATGGTGTATCTAAATACTTCACTCCTTTCTCATTCAGGTACTTGTGAATCATAGGATGTTCTCTTCCTCCAGGTGGATTAAATTGAACTGAATTGTATCCATAGACTTCTTTAAAACGATCTAATCCATCTGACAAAATAGTTTTGAAGTTCTTATTTTCTTCTAGTGTTTCAAATTCATAGGCGGCAGTATAAGAAATGTTTGGAAACCCACTACCCGAAATACTTGTATATGACCTATTCTCTAAAGCAATTAATAGTTCAGGATCCCTATTATTCAATTTATTTTCAAGTACTTTTAAATTCAAATGTTCTCTACCATGGAATTGTGGTAGCATTATCCCTTTTTGAATGCCCTCTTGCCATAATGCCCAAGCTCCTTTATATGCTTTGGGTTGAAGCTGACTCAATTTCTTATAGGTATCAGGAAGTAGTTCATAAATATAGCGTTGATACCCATCTTCCTGCATAGCCTCAAAATTGATATTACAGGGTAAAGCGAAAGGAGTGAAGACGGCATGATTGCCATTTTTATCATTTACGGATGTTAAAACTTCGTAAAGTGCCTCTAAATCTTCACGCGTTTCTAGGGTATCGTAAGCATCAAAGGGTGAATGGGCTTTTAATCCTGACTTATCCATGTTCTCTCTAGCCTTTTTGGAGTCTAACCGAACGTTACCATAATCATCAACGGAGATCACTACGAGTTTTCGCTTAGTGCGCCAACCGGGAATGTTTTTTAAATGATTAACAGCCAAATTTTTTAGCATCATCTATTCTTCAATTTTGGTAAGTACTGTGTTATAAGCTATCTCTGGCATTAAATATTGATTGAAGTAAATTTTGCCGTTTTCACCCATCTTCTTACGCAATCCCTTATCACAATACAGAGTAGTTAGATTCTTAAATAGCGCTCTATGATCTCCAGCAAAAGACCATAAGCCACCTTGGGATGAATCTAATACCCAATTAAAATCAGTAGCCTTGTCAATACTTGCTAATACCGGAATGCCAACATTAAAATAATCTAATGCCTTGCTCGGTATATTTGGAATGGTGAAATCTTCGTGCAGACTTATCAAACCGATATCGCATACACTAAGTAAATCTTGATACTCACTTTTTGGTATCGTTCCTTGGAGTCGAATATTAGTTAATTGGCTTTTTTGAATGGTATCTCTCAGGTTATTTACAGCCAATCCTTCGCCTAAAAGCAAAAACAACACATCATCATGATCTTGGCACTTTTCAGCTAAGGTTAATACATTCTCCAGTTGCTGAGGTTTGCCCATATTACCACCAAAAACTACTACAAATTTATTTGTAAGGTCGTATTTCTTGCGCAATACGACATTTGATGGGCTACCCGAGTATTTGTATTGCCAATTCCGAAGTAAATGCAGTTTTTTATCTCCTAATTTAGGGTGATGCTTTTTTACAAAATCAACGTTTGCCTGTGACATGCAGCCAATCGCATCTGCTGATTTATAAAGCTCCCTTTCCATACTTTTTAAGTATTTATGAATGATGCCATTTTCAGCTATGAATTTTAAATCAACCGCGTTTTGAGGGAAGATATCGCGAAGGATGAGATACAATTTAGCCTTATGGTGTCTACTGATTTTATTGGCTAACCCGCCTAATGTGATAGGTGGTGTTGGTATGATTACGGCATCAAATCGCTTATGCTTGTAAAATCGCTTTAGAGCCGTCCAATATTGTCTGGGTAACCATACATTAGAAATTCCCTTTCTAATATTTGAAACATTTTTAATGGGGAGCGTTTTTACTCTCAATACATCAATACCCGCTTCTACTCTTATGCTAGTTTTAGGGATAGCAGGATCTGGAGCCAATACGGTGACATCAAATCTATTTTTATGAAACTGATCTACCAAGGCAGTATACATATTAAAAGACTTATTCATGTCTGGAAAGGCGAACATGAGAAAGAGTATACTCTTGCGGGGCTGGCTCATTCTTCTTTCAGTAGTTTTTGTAAAGTTTCTACGATCTTTGCGAAGCGCTGCTTTTGGTTTCCAAACTTGCTTAGTATCTGATCAGAGATATGTTTTTCAGACCTATGACCATTTAATACTTGCTCTATGGCATCTGCGCTTTTCAAAGCATTCTTGGGGTCGGCATAAAGCGCATAATCACCACATACATCCTTAGCAAATTGCTTAGTAGAAACTATTAATGGTTTTTGAGCGGCCATTGCTTCGAGGTAGGAGGCAGAAAATGTTTCTAATAAGCTAGGCACATACACCATATCTGCATTCGTGTACAAGTCTATGATTTGCTCATAACCAAAAGGGCCTATGTTTTTAATCCACTGCTGAACCCCTAAGTTGGATGCTTCTTCTTGTATACGATGCCAAAGTTCATCTTCTTTTAAAGTAAGAATAAATTCTACGGGTATAGTACCTCTTTCTTTTAATTGCTTAGCAATTGCCGGTATATACTGAAAAGCCTTATGGATGTAGTTAGCTCCTGGACAAAAGATAACCTGAACTTCATTTTTATCTATCGTTTCCGAATGATCTTTAAAATGTTTTTTCAATTCATCGTCAAATGCATTTGAGATAACAGCCGTTTTCTCAAGCCTAGCCCCCCCTTTTTTTATGAAGGAATTACGTGCCACTTCTGTTTGAAATAAGAAATAGTCTGCCTTTCTGCTAAACCAAAATTGATAGGCAGAACGGAGGTAATTTTTAATCCTTTTAAAATAGTTTTCTTCAAAAGCAAATGCTTCAGCATCTGCATGGGTTATATAAGCATTACTTATGCCTTGAACATGGATCATCTGAAAATCCACGTAAGCAGGCCCTGCCATTGTGTATACTATATCGCACTCATTGTTACTCGCAATTGATCTTAAGCGCTCTCTATCCCTAACGTTTTTTGCTGGTGAGGTTTCAAATAGATGAAAACTTTCATCCAGAGTCACTCCTTTCTTTTCCAATAGATTAGTAACCGCTTGTGAGACGGCAAAATTCCAATGAAATGAGCTTTCTTCTAATGCTGATAGAATAAATAGAAAAGCATTTTTTGCTCCTCCCCCAACTACATTGGTGGTACAATTAAATAACACCCTGGGTTTTATTTTTTTAGGTGTCATTTCTCTAACTCGTAATTGGAAGGTGCTTTTCTCATTACCTCAAGGTATTTCAAGCAGATATCGTCCTTAGAGAACTGGAGCATCTTTTCTTGACCGTTTGTTTTAAAATTAGTACGTAGACTTGCATTGTTTATAAGGGTGACTAATTTAAGG
>CBFHSD010000028.1:0-29361 GCA_965658375.1 Salibacteraceae bacterium | reverse complement strand
GTTTGCTGTTCTTTTCCAATGGTAGCCACTGGTTTGAATGCGACATTCATACAAATTGGTGCTCCGTTTGAAATGCCCCCTAAAATACCACCAGCGTGATTGCTTTTGGTTTGAATACCTCCTTCATTAGAAGATATAATTGCGTCATTGTGTTCTGATCCACGCATTCGTGCTGCTTGAAATCCTGAGCCAATCTCAAAACCTTTCACTGCATTTATTCCCAGCATAGCTGCTCCTAAAGTGGCATTAAGCTTATCAAAAACCGGTTCACCCCAGCCTGCAGGAACACCCAAGGCTTGACAAGAAATTACTCCACCTAAACTGTCTTTTTCTTTACGTGCTTGCTCAATTTCAGCTTGCATTTTAAGAGCCATTTCTGCATCAGCACAACGCACCATGTTTTTCTCGACCTGAGAAAAATCTTTTACTGCAAAAGGATATTCCATTTTCAGGTTTCCTACTTGAGAAACATAAGCGTGAATGCGAATACCAGATAGATGAAGAATTTGCTTGGCTATGGCTCCCGCAACTACTCTGCATACTGTTTCTCTTGCACTAGATCTGCCACCTCCTCTGTAATCGCGCAGGCCATACTTTTTCTCATAGGTATAATCGGCATGCGCTGGGCGGTACACTTTTGACAGGTGACTGTAATCTTTGCTGCGTTGGTTGGTGTTTTCTATTTTAAACCCAATAGGAGCCCCAGTTGTAACTCCTTCAAAAATGCCTGATTCAAAATGAACAACATCGTCTTCTTTTCTTGTGGTGGTCAATTTGCTTTGTCCCGGTTTTCTTCGGTCCAACTCTGCTTGGACAGCATCCAAGTTGAATTCTAATCCCGCAGGACAGCCATCAATGATGCCACCTAATGATGCACCATGACTCTCTCCATACGTTGTTACTCTAAAAAGCTTTCCAAATGTGTTTCCCATACCCGTCTATTCGTACCCATGAATGATATTATACAAAGCTTCCATCATTTCTGTTCGAATGCCCAAAGTAATTAACTTTTTATTGGAAGCATCTGGATAGGTACGGTTACTCAAGAAAATAAAAACCACTTCTTCTTCTGGATCTGCCCACGCAATGGTTCCCGTAAAGCCTGTGTGACCAAAAGAAGCATAAGACACGCAGTCGCAAGTTGGACCACCTTCTCCGTTTCTCACAGGCTTATCAAACCCTGCTCCCCTTCTATTGTCTTCGTTAGGGTTGGCACAATACAAACACTCTGTATAAGATTTCAAAACAGTATCAGCTATAAAATCAGTCCCTGCAAAGCTTCCATAATTCATGTACATCTGCATGAGTTTAGCCAAATCATTGGCATTGGAGAAGAGTCCTGCATGTCCGCCTACTCCACCAAGCATTGCAGCTCCCGGATCATGCACATAACCTTGAACAACTTGATCTCTAAACGCTAAGTCGTACTCGGTAGGTGGCATGCGATCTTTCTCAAAACGCTCTAATGGTCTAAAACCTGTTGTGGACAAACCCAAAGGTTGATAGAACATACTATCCGCCACCTCATCCATTGGTTTTTGATAGTACTTCTCAATTATTTCTTTCAAAAAATAATAACCGAGGTCGCTGTATTTATAGTCTCCTCTTGGCTTAAGTGGTTTCTCTAAAATGAGCTGAAGCATGCTATCTGGGTAGTTTGCCTCTATGTAAAAGTCTTCAGCCACTTGGTAGGGATAGGTTTCGTTCTGCGATTTGGAATACACATCATAACGCGGAACTCCATTTGAAAGGGTTTTTAAATAAAAGGGAATCCAAGGTTTCAATCCCGCTTGGTGCGTAAGCATGTCTTTTAGAACAATATTGGCGTATGGTGTTCCTCCTACCAATTCTGGAATATAAGTAGCTAAGGTAGAGTCGAGATGAAAGAGACTATCGCTGGCCATTTTCATAATCACAGCCATAGACGCTCCAATTTTTGTAATGGATGCCAAATCATAAATGCTCTCATTATTTACCGTTTGGCTCTTTTCATAGGTGAAATGCCCAAACGATTTTTGGTAAATGACTTTACCTGATTTTGCAATTAGTACTTGACAACCAGGATACGCTTGCTTGCCAATACCATACTCAGCGATGCTATCAATGGCTTTGAAGCGTTTTGAATCATACCCCAGCTCTTCTGGCACAGTATACGACAAACGTCCGTTTGAATAAGTAGAAACACCCATTCCATATGGGATTCCGGCCACGGTTACAGGTAACTCTCCCGAACTTGGTCGTGCTCCAAAGAGCACGTGAGCCGCTGCTTTTTGATTCTCTTCCCAATCGCTGTAAGAGATCATTAAAGCATCAGAGAGAACCGCTTCTTGGCAATAATCTAGCGCATAAGGGTTCCCAAACAACACAGTAATCACCTTGTATTTCTTTTGAAGTTCTAACAAAAGCTGACATGTTTCATTGGTTAAACCAAACTGATTCTTTGGATACTGACTCAAGCCATGAATAGAAACAATAATTGTAGTCGCCCCCCCAATTTCGGCATACATGTTCGCGCGTTCTACATCGGTTGTTTTCTTGGGAACTACAATGCAGTTCACGGGAGCAAATTGCTTTAAAGCTTTATGGAAAGTGAGTTCGCCAGAAGTGCCAATGGCTATGGCAGCCAACTCTTTCCCTTTGAGTGAACCAATGGGAATGGCATCTCCCTCATTTACCAATATGGTTTGAGAACGGTAATGCAATTGATCAATAAGTGGAGTGAATTTTTGCGCATTCAGCTCGTTCACCACTCCCTCTTTTACGGGCTCTACAGAACTGCCTTTGTACAACCAATATTTGGCTCTTAGGATCTTCTTCACCTTGCTTTCCAGTTTTTTTTCAGAGATCTCGCCATTATCCAGAGCTTTTTGAAGTGTAGCAATGCCTTTCTTCACATTTTCAGAATAGAGCAAAATGTCATTCCCAGCTTTGAAAGCCGCCAATTCTAACTCGCCCGGTTTGTAATGCTTAGAAACGCCTTTCATGTTTAAAGCATCAGAGATCACTAAACCACCAAAACCGAGTTCGCCTTGCAATAAACTATCCGATATAAGCGAAGAAACCGATGCGGGTGTATTCAACGTAGAATCTAAGGCATTTACTTGCATATGAGCGGTCATCACTCCTGCTACTCCTCCTTTGATTAAGGCTTGGAATGGCATCAATTCCACTTGTTGCAATCTAGCCAGCTCATAGTTTAAAACGGGAAGGTCTTTATGAGAGTCTACATCCGTATCTCCGTGACCCGGAAAATGCTTTGCTACAGCAAGAACACCACCGTCTTGGAGACCATTCATATAGGCCAAACCTTTTGCGCTTACATTATCCACATCTTCTCCAAAAGAGCGGAAATTGATAACTGGATTATCGGGATTATTATTGACATCCACCACAGGTGAAAAACTCATGTTTATGCCTAATGCTTTAAACTGATCAGCTAAATCTAATCCCATCAAATAAATTAAGCTATCGTTTTGTAAAGCTCCCAATTGCATTTGGTATGGATAGCGCAAGGTTTCTGACAATCGCATTGGCAAACCCCATTCTGCATCAATAGAAACAAATAAGGGAAATTTGCTATTGGCTTGCAAAGCATTGGTCATTTGTGCTTGAACGCTAGGCGCTCCTTTGAAGAAGCATACTCCTCCAACTTTCTGATCCGCGACCAAATCAAGCACCTCATCCATATTGTTTTGCTCTTCATTGCTAAAGGCCGCAACTACGAACAATTGCCCCAATTTCTCTTGCGTATTCAATTCTGAGTAAACTGAATCTACCCAGTTTTCATTGGCTGTTGCAAATACAGGTTGATACGAGGGTGTTTCGATGTAATGAGAACCAAAGCCAACAAGAACGAAAGCTGTGAATAAAAGGGTTTTGAAGAGCGTTGAAAGCATATTACGAAGCTAACTTTTGAGATGCCTTTCGTTATCACATAGTGCTGCACTTATTAACAAAAGCACGGTGAACGAAAATCGGAGCTTTGCATTCGCTATTTTCGTTTCGATGAACAATTCTTTGCGCAATTCATTGCACACTTTAGAGCAGCGATTAGAAGGAGAAATCCAAACAGATGCATTAACCATTACAGCCTATGCTACCGATGCAAGCGCTTACAGAGAAAAGCCTCTGGCTGTGTGCTTTCCTAAACACAGCCAAGACCTCCAGCATATTATCTCTTTTGCAAACGCACATGAAATTGGTTTGATTCCCCGAACTGCAGGAACCTCTTTGGCTGGTCAAGTAGTAGGCTCTGGAATAGTAGTAGATGTGAGCCGATATTTTACCCGAATTCTAGAAGTAAACACAGCCGAGCAATATGCTTGGGTAGAACCTGGTGTAGTGCGTGATGAATTGAACCTGCATCTCAAGCCATTCGGCTACTTCTTTGGTCCAGAAACCTCAACTGCCAACAGAGCTATGATTGGCGGAATGGTGGGCAACAATTCTTCAGGTTCCAATTCCATTAAATACGGAGTTACAAGAGACCAAGTACTTGAAATTGAAACTCTTTTAAGTGATGGTAGCAAAGTCAGTTTTAAAGAGGTAAGCTTATACGAAGCGAAGGAAAAAGGAGAACGCGAAAGCTTAGAAGGGAAGCTCTACAAATCAATTTTAAACTACCGCACAGAAGAAAAGAAAACGGCTATTGCAGAAACGTTTCCCCACCCTGTCATTCACCGCAGAAATACTGGATACGCCTTAGACGCCTTATTCGAAAAACCAGAACACCTCAACTTGGCGAAGCTCTTAGCAGGCTCTGAGGGAACCTTAGCCTTCACCACCAAAATCAAATTGCGCATACATTCTATACCACCCGAAAACGAAACTATTGTAGCCATTCATTGCGATAGCATTCGTGAGTCTTTAGAAGCCAATATTGTAGCCATGAGGCATACACCCTATGCCTCTGAATTGATTGATCACTACATTCTAGAATGCACCAAAAACACACCGGCTCAAGCTGCAAACCGTTTTTTTGTGAAAGGTGATCCGCAAGCTATTCTTTTGGTTTCAATGCGTTCACAAAGCAGCGAAGAACTGAATGAGCATTGCGAAAAACTAGTCAACGAACTAAAAAAAGAAGGACTTGGTTCCCACTTTTCTTACATCCACAATGCGGATTGCGCCAAAGTTTGGAACCTCAGAAAAGCAGGGTTGGGGTTGTTAAGCAACATAAAGGGAGATGCGAAACCTGTTCCTGTAATTGAAGATACTGCGGTAAACATTGAGGATCTCCCAAACTACATTGACGATTTCAATAAAATACTGAAAGAGAGAGGATTATCTGCGGTTCACTATGCACATGCAGGAAGCGGAGAATTGCATTTGAGACCCATTCTTAATTTAAAAACAGAAGAAGGCAAAACGCTCTTTAAAAGCATTGCTTGGGACATTGCCAAGTTGGTGAAACAGTACAGAGGTTCTTTAAGTGGCGAACACGGAGATGGCAGATTGCGTGCGGAATTCATCCCTTACATGATAGGAGATTCGCTCTATGCAGATCTGAAATGGATGAAACAGCTGTGGGACCCGAAAAGCATTTTCAATCCGAATAAAATTGTGAATGCTCCCGCAATGAATGAGCAGCTGCGCTATACTCCTAACCAAGCCAATAATGAACCCTCAAATACCTTCTTCGACTGGAGTGAAAATGGAGGTTTCGTAAGAGCTGCTGAATTGTGTAACGGTTCTGCCGATTGCCGCAAGAGCGAAAAAATTGGCGGAGTTATGTGCCCTACCTACATGGCCACTAAAGATGAAACGCAAACCACACGGGCAAGAGCAAATGTATTGAGAGAAGTCTATACCAATGAATATTCTTCGGCTGCTTCTCATCCAGATTTAAAAGAAGTTTTAGACACCTGCATTTCTTGCAAAGGCTGTAAAGCAGAATGCCCCAGCAATGTTGACATGGCAAAGCTCAAAGCGGAGTGGCTGCATCAGCATCACCAAAAAGAAGGAATTCCATACAGAACCAAGTTGATAAGCCAATTTACAAGAGGCTACCAATTGGCGAGCAGTGTTTCTGGCATCTTCAACTTCTTTGCACAAAACCCCATCATTTCAAAACCACTCAAGAAGGCTTTTGGCTTTCACCCTGAGCGCAGTTTACCGCTAGCGCATAGCAAAACATGGTTGGATTGGTTCAACCAAAATCGAAAAGAATTAAAAAAAGGCGATAAGGGAAAGGTGGCCTTTTTCATCGATGAATTCACCAATTACAACGAGCCAGAAATTGGCATTGCCGCCATGCAGGTGATTCATAAAATAGGCTTTAGCATTTATGTTACAGGAAATACAGAAAGTGGTCGAACCGCTTTATCTAAAGGGCTTTTAGACTCGGCTAAAAAAATAGCGCATCAAAATGTAACGGCACTCCATTCTTTAGATATGCCCCTCATTGGCATTGAACCCAGTGCCTTGTTAACGCTAAGAGATGAGTACCCTCAGCTGGTTGATAAGGAGCTCAAAGCAAAAGCGAACAAGTTGTCAGAGCATGCCTTTTTAATCGAGGAGTTTTTGGAAAAGCATCTCCCAGATAAAGTTTTTGAGGTCAAAGAAGAATTCAGTCAATCAGACATACATATTCACACCCATTGCCATCAGAAAGCATTGTCTAATCAAGCAGCGGTCAAAAAAGTGCTCAAGGCATTCACAGGATTAAATGCGCGCATTATCCCTTCTGGATGTTGTGGAATGGCGGGGTCTTTTGGTTTTGAAAAAGAGCACTTTGAACTGTCCAATCAGATTGGAGAACTCGTACTCTACCCTTACATCAGAGAGCATGTTAAAGCAAATGATTTGGTAGTGGCTACAGGTACTTCATGCAGGCATCAAGTCAAAGATGCATTAGCAGTGAAAAGCTACCACACAGCAGAGTTGTTGCTTAAAATTGTAAACTAAAAAACCCTGACGTATCCGCCAGGATTCCTCTTTATTTTTAATCGAGATTCTTAAATAGAATCTAAAATGGCATTCAATGTTGCACTTGGGCGCATTACAAGATCTGCCAAATCATCTTTAGGTTGGTAATAGCCACCAATGTTAACGGCTTTGCCTTGAGCGTCATTCAATTCACTTAAGATTTGCGCCTCTTTCTCTTTAAAGTCATTGGCTATTGATACAAAATGAGCAGCCAATTCAGCATCATCGCTTTGTTGCGCCAAAGCCCTTGCCCAATACATAGCTAAGTAATAGTGCGAACCTCTGTTATCTAGCTCCATTACTTTGCGAGACGGTGCTTTATCATTTTCAAGTAGGTTTTCTGTTGCTTGATCCAAAGCAGTTGCTAATACTTTTGCTCTTTTGTTTCCGCTCGCTTCTGCATTGTGTTCCAATGAAACAGCTAGCGCCAAAAACTCCCCAAGAGAGTCCCAACGTAGGTGATCTTCATCTACCAATTGCTCAACGTGTTTTGGAGCAGAACCTCCAGCACCAGTTTCAAATAGGCCTCCACCATTCATCAACGGAACAATAGAAAGCATTTTAGCGCTGGTTCCTAATTCTAAAATGGGAAACAAATCCGTGAGGTAATCGCGCAATACGTTTCCAGAAACAGAAATAGTATCCAAGCCAGCCTTCACTCTCTTTAAAGTGTAGTTTGTTGCTTCAATTGGATTCATGATGAACAGCTCCAAACCTTTGGTATCATGATCTTTCAAATAGGTGTTCACCTTCTTGATGATTTGCGCATCGTGTCTACGATTTTCATCCAACCAGAACACAGCAGGATTTCCTGTTGCTCTAGCTCTGTTAACGGCTAGTTTTACCCAATCTTGAATAGGAGCATCTTTGGTTTGACACATTCTAAAAATGTCACCTTCTTCTACTTTTTGCTCCAATAGGGTGTTTCCGTCTGCATCTAGTGCTCTAACGGTTCCAGCAGCCTCCATTTGGAAGGTTTTATCGTGAGAACCATATTCCTCGGCCTTTTTTGCCATTAAACCAACGTTGGGAACACTTCCCATTGTTGTTGGATCAAAAGCTCCGTGTTCTTTACAGAAGTCTATTGTTGCCGCGTATACTCCAGCATAAGAACGGTCTGGAATAATGGCTTTGGTATCTTTTTGTTTTCCTACCTTATTCCACATTTGACCTGAGGCACGAATCATTGCTGGCATAGAAGCGTCAATGATCACATCACTAGGAACGTGCAAATTGGTAATCCCTTTATCGCTATTTACCATAGCCAAATCTGGCCGATCTGCCATTAAGACTTCAATATCTTCTAAAATTGCTGTCTTTACAGTAAGCTCCATGCCTTCCAACTTCTTGTAAAAACCTCCTAATCCATTGTTAGGGTTCACCCCTGCATTATTCAGATGCGCTTCATACTTCTCGAAAACCGGCTTGAAAAATTCCAATACCACAGCTCCAAAAAGAATCGGGTCAGAAACCTTCATCATGGTAGCTTTCAAGTGCACCGAAAACAATACTCCTTGCGCCTTGGCATCTTCAATTTCTTGTGCAAAGAATTTTCTGAGTTCAGTAAAGCTCATCACACTAGCGTCAATGACTTCTCCTTTTTCCAGAGGGGCAGCGCTTCTAAGCGTTGTTTTATCGCCATTGTTGGCTTCAAACTCAATGCTGAATGTATTTGCTGCATCCATGGTCATTGACTTTTCACTTCCGTAAAAATCACCTTTGGTCATGCTCCCAACGTGAGATTTACTGTCCTTAGACCAAGCTCCCATTCGGTGTGGATTCTTCTTGGCGTAATTCTTCACCGCTTTTGGTGCTCTTCGGTCAGAATTCCCCTCTCTCAATACCGGGTTCACTGCGCTCCCTTTTATTTTATCGTAACGAGACTTAATCTCTTTCTCTTCTTCTGTTTTTGCTTCTACAGGATAATCAGGAACAGCAAACCCATTGCTTTGAAGCTCTGAAATAGCAGCGTTTAGCTGTGGTACCGAAGCACTAATATTTGGAAGCTTAATGATGTTTGCCTCTGGCTGAGTGGCCAATTCTCCTAAGTATGCTAAGTCATCGCTTATTCTTTGCTCTTCTTGAAGGTGATCTGGAAAAGTGGCCAATATTCTGCCTGCCAAAGAAATATCTCTTAGTTCTAATTCTATTTGAGCCGTTTTTGTAAATGCTTGAACAATCGGTAAAAATGAGCGCGTAGCCAAGGCTGGAGCTTCATCTGTCTTGGTGTAAATTATCTTATCTGCCATCTAAGGTTCTTTATAAAAGGAAAGGGGAATTATGTTCTGCAAAAGTATGTTTTTGAAAAAGTTAACACTTAAGAATTAAGAAACAATTTGTTAGACCTAACTAAAATCATGATTCTGTACTTTTGAACAAAACACTTCATTGAAAAATCGAATCACTCTCTTTATTCTTTGCTTGCTTGTATTAAACACAAGCGCTCAAAATGCAGCGATACAAAGTGGTCCTATGATTGGTCATACAAGCATTAGAGAAGCCACCATTTGGGTTCAAACTACAGAGGCTGCTGCAGTGCTGTTGCGGTATTGGGATATAAATAATCCAGAAATGGTGTTTGAAGCAGAAGAACTAGAAACTTCGGCAGAGCACGGTTTTACAGCCCATCTTTCTGCCAAGAACTTAGAGCCTAATCAGTCTTACGGCTACTCCATAGAGGTTGATGGAGTTGAAAACAAGTTTGAACTTCCTTTTAAAACTAACGCCCTTTGGAAGAATAAAGAAGATGTTGAAGAATGGTCTTTTGCCTTGGGCTCCTGCACCTATATTAATGAAGAAACCTACGATAGAAACGAAGAACCCTATGGAGGCGATTACCAAATCTTTGAAGAAATAGCGCGCGATACTCCCAACATGATGCTTTGGCTAGGAGACAACATCTATTTGCGCGCTGGCGAGTGGCAGTCTCACTCAGGCGTTTACGGACGCTATACACATACCCGTTCTACTCCAGAAATGCAGGGGTTGCTGAGCATGTGTCCCAATTACGCGATTTGGGATGACCATGACTTTGGACCAAACGATGCAAACGGAAGCTTTCCCTTCAAAGAACTTACGCGGCAAGCGTTCACAGATTTTTGGGCGAACCCCAGCTATGGCTTTGATGACGAAGACCCAATTTTCACTTCATTCTCTTTTAATAATGCGGACTTTTTTCTTTTAGACAACCGATGGAATAGAACAGCCAATGATAGAGAAACAGGAGACCGTATTATTTTGGGTGAGTACCAAATACAGTGGCTCATCAACGCTTTAAGCAGCTCAAAAGCCAAATACAAGTTTGTAGCCATTGGCGGGCAAGTGCTAAATACTGCCCAGGTATTTGAAAACTACAGCACCTTCCCAGATGAGCGCGAGCGTTTGTTGGATGAGATTTTCGACAATGGCATTACTGGCGTGGTTTTCTTAACAGGAGACCGCCACCATACAGAGCTATCAAAAAAAACCATTGAAGAACTAACCGTTTATGATTTAACAGTTTCTCCACTTACCTCTGGAGCAGCAACAGAAAATGAAAATGAAGGAAATGATTTGCGGGTGGATGGCACCTACTGTAACGATCGCAATTACGGACAGGTAACTGTTAAACCAAATGGAGAGCTAGAAATAAAAGTCAAAAACTCCAAGGGAGAACTTGTTTGGAAAAAGAGCATTTCAATCAATGATTAAAGCTTAAGTATCTAATAATCAATTACATTAAAAAAGAAAACTCCGAATGTTCGGAGCTTTCTTCTTTACAGTTTCAAAGTTGAAAAAGAATACCCTACATACACTTTCTATGGCGCTGCACTTCGTAGCGCTGTATTTTCTACTTGCCTTTAGAGAACCTTTGGTCTATGGTTTATTAAAAAGTGGAACTATACCCTTAATCGCCTATTACCTATCGTACTTCATATTTCTTAGCATAGGCGTTTTGGGGACTTTGAATTTTATTCTCTGTAAGAAATGGATAAGTGCCACAGTATTGCTTCTTACGTCCTTATGCCTATTCTACTTTCAAACGATTGGTACGAGCATTCTGTTGCCCGAAAATGGGCTAGCCTCCTCCTCTATCACAACAGTTATGGTTGCTCAACTGCTCATTCATATCCCCCAGCGTAAAATAAAAATCAAACTCATCTTTGCTATCCTCCTAGCAATGGCAATCGCGGTTGTCATGCTTTCAGTCCAATCTCCAGTTTACATCAATGACTTCCAACAAGCACAAAGCGAATCTCTAGAACATCCCGAAAAGGTGAAACGTCAAATTGAACAAGTGGCACAAGGTCAAATGCCTCTCGATTCGTACACAGGTCTCATCGCTTTATACACTACATCTTGCCCGTTTTGCATAAGAAGTGCCACCTTCCTTTCGACATTACAAGACAATTCTGCTCCGTGCATTTATTTGATTGATGGCTCATTAGAAAACATTCAAGAATTTAGAGAACTCACACATTCAACCTTTCCTGTTTTCCAAAATAAATCTCGAGAATCTTTCTTTCAACTTACAAAGGGTACTGTTCCCCAATTTTATTGGTTAGAAAACGGAGAACCCCAAGCCTACTTGAATGGGAGCAGCTTCAATTTTGCAGCACTTCAAGCAATTTCTGAGGGAAAAAAACCTTAAACAGAGTCTATCCAATCTGCAATCCTATTTTTGCCGCCTCAATTTGTATTGAATGGGACTAGCAGAAGAAATTAACAAACGAAAAACCTTTGCCATCATCTCTCACCCAGATGCCGGAAAAACCACGCTTACTGAAAAATTGCTCCTATTTGGGGGAGCCATACAGGTTGCTGGCGCGGTTAAAAACAATAAAATCAAGAAGACAGCAACGTCAGATTTTATGGAAATCGAAAAGCAAAGAGGAATTTCTGTTGCTACTTCTGTAATGACTTTTGCTTACAACAATAAGCTTATAAATATTCTCGATACTCCGGGTCACAAAGACTTTGCAGAAGATACATACAGAACACTAACAGCTGTAGATTCTGTTATTCTTGTGGTAGATGTAGCCAACGGTGTAGAAGCACAGACAGAGCGCCTCATGGAAGTGTGTCGAATGCGAGATACTCCTGTAATCATCTTTGTTAATAAGCTCGACAGAGAAGGGAAAGACCCTTTTGCTTTAATGGACGAGTTGGAAGATAAACTCAGCATTAAAGTAAGACCTGTAACCTGGCCTATTGGCATGGGACCGCGTTTTCAAGGAGTATATCATTTACTTGAAAAAGACCTTAACCTCTTTGATGCCAATAAACAACGTATTGAAAAAGAGGTAGTTTCTATCAAAGATTTGAATGATTCTAAAGTAGAAGACATTCTTGGAGAGGAAGCAACGGAACAACTGAGAGAAGATGCTGAATTGGTAGAAGGTGTTTATGACCAGCTTGATCATCAAGAATACCTTGACGGCAAAGTAGCCCCGGTGTTCTTCGGTTCTGCTTTGAATAGTTTTGGTGTGCGCGAAATGCTTGACACTTTCACAGAAATGGCTCCTGCCCCTCTGGGAAGAGAAACAGATCTTGGCTTTGAGGCACCAAACGATAAAAACTTCTCTGGTTTTATCTTTAAAATCCATGCTAATCTTGACCCAAAACACCGGGATCGCATCGCTTTTTTACGCGTAGTAAGTGGCACTTTCGAACGCAATAAGTTTTACCAGCACAGCAGAATAGATAAGAAACTGAAATTCTCTAATCCATATACTTTCTTAGCTCAAAGCAAGGAGGTTGTAGATCGTGCTTTTCCAGGAGACGTGATTGGTTTATACGATACAGGGAACTTTAAAATTGGCGATACCTTATCTCAAGGAAGCAAGATGAACTTTAAAGGAATTCCAAGTTTCTCTCCTGAACTATTTCGTGAAGTAATAAACAAAGACCCTCTCAAAACCAAACAATTAGACAAAGGTGTTCAGCAATTATCTGAAGAAGGTGTTGCGCAGATGTTTATTCAACAACCAGGGAACAAAAAGATTATTGGTACAGTTGGCGAACTACAATTTGAAGTGATTCAATACCGTTTGAAACACGAGTATGGAGCAAGTGCAGATTTTCAAGGCAAATCATACCACAAAGCCACTTGGATTACAAGCGACAATAAAGTTCAAATTGAAGATTTTATTCGCATAAAAGCACGCAATATTGCCACCGATAAAGATGGGAACTATGTATTTTTCGCAGATTCTCCTTTCTTATTACAAATGGCTCAAAGCGATTATCCAGACATCACTTTCCATATTACTAGTGAGTTTAAAGTTGACGCATCTTAATCTAAAGTGATGAATTCTATTGGAGCAAAACTTACAGTATTCGCAATTAAATCCTTTTCTAGGCTGCCTTTTTGGTTCATGTATGGCTTGAGCGATGTGCTTCTCTTTCCGGCTCTATACTATGTTATTGGGTATAGAAGAAAGGTGGTAGCTCAAAACTTAAAGCATTCATTTCCAAATAAATCCGATGCTGAGCTGAAGCGTATTGAGAAAAAATACTACCATCATTTGTGTGATTTAACCTTAGAATCTATCAAGGTGTTCACCATCACTGAAGAAGAGCTCAACAAGCGTTTATTGGTTCCCGATGGCGATTTGATCAATTCTTACTTAAAACAAGGAAAGCATGCAATCATTCTGTTTGGCCACATAGCGAATTGGGAATACGCTGCCTCCTTATTTCCAAGCTATTTAGATGGCCACTCCATAGGGGTGTACAAACCCATCAAGAACAAGGCAGTTGAAAAAGTGATGCTAGACGCACGTGCTTTAACGGGGATGAATCTTATTCCCACTTCCGAAATTAGTGACTATTTAAAGAACTACGAGCTAGAACTTCCGTGGGTAATGGCCTTAATAGCAGATCAATCTCCATCTCCTAAAAAAGCATTTTGGTTAAAATGGTTGAATCAGAATACAGGCTTTTTTATGGGGCCAGAGCTTTTAAGCAGAAAATACAATACGCCTGTTTTCTATTGGGAATACAAAAAAATCAAACGAGGCCACTACTCCTTCACCAATGAATTGCTCGTTGAAGATGCCGGCGAACTTCCCTATGGAACTGTCATTGAAAAGTACGCTGAACGTTTAGAACAGGACATTGAGAAGAATCCTGAATTATGGATCTGGAGCCACAAGCGTTGGAAACACGAGCTTCCAGAAGATATCAGTCCAGATCAACTTTCTAAAACCCGACCTGTCACAAGAGGTTGATCTTAAGGTAAATGCTTATGCATTATCGCAAAGAATAAGGGTGGAAAAACCGAAAGCAACATCATACCTGGATATCCCGTTGGCAATTGAGGAGCTTCATCTCTGTATCTCAACACTTGGTATTTTCTAGCTGGAAGGTGGTGATGATCGCTGTGTCTAGATAGTTCAAACAAAAGCAAACGTCCAACGATATGGTCGCTATTCCAGCTATGTTTTGGTCTTACAGGCTCGTAGTGCCCGTTGGTCATTTTCGACCTCATCAAACCATAATGCTCTATGTAATTGATGGTCTCTAGCAAAATCATCCCAAAAAATGCCGCTAGAATAAAAGCGACAAGTGCATTGGTGTTAAAAGCCGCTATGACAAGTAAAAAGAGAAGGGATACTGCAGTGAACTGAATCATTTGATTTTTCCATGAAAACCACTTTCCTTTTAAACGTTTGAATTCTAAATTCCAAGCGTTTATATAGCCGTAAATCATAGATCTAAACCAGAAAACATACAACCATTCTCCCCTTCTGGCTGTGGCAGGATCTTCTGGTGTAGCAACTCTCACGTGGTGCCCTTTATTGTGCTCGATATTAAAATGTAGATACAAACTAGAAAGGAGAAGCATTTGTCCTAATCTCTTTTCAAACCCTTTACGTCTGTGTCCCAACTCATGACCAACGTTAATGCCAATAGAGCCACATAATAAGCCCATGGATAAGGTCATTCCTAACCATTCTACTGTCCATTCAAAATCTTTGGCTTCATAAAGCAACCAAAATAGCAAACCATATTGCAAGGGAACCATGCTGTAGATGATATAGTCAAACCACTTGTTTTGTTTAACCGACTGCTCTTCACCTGGTGAAAGGTTTTGATGATTCGGTTTGAAAAAAACTTCTAAAAGAGGCACTATAGCAAAAGCGTAGAACATAGGAAGCCAAACAAACCCTTCACGAAAAGTAAAGGCAACACCCACACAAAAGGGCAAACTCAATACAAAAACATAAGGCAAAGGACTTTTTGCTTGCATGGCATAAATATAAACATCTCTTAATTTTATTGAAAAGATACTTTTGCGTTTTAAGGCAATAGAATGAAATACAAAAGACTCCACCAACAAGAATTGGAAGCATTAAAGGATGAATTCATCGCTTTTCTAGCCTCTCAAGGCATACAAGGCGAAGAGTGGGAAAAAATGAAAACCAATGAGAATGACAAAGCTATTGGTATCATTGATATTTTCAGTGATCTGATTTGGCAAAAAGTATTGGACAAAAAGAAATATGTAGAACGCCTTGGTTCTGACAACTTAGAACTACTTTATTTTGATGAACAGGAGGCTAAAGCAATCATCCTGCGTTCTAGTGAGTTCGACTTTAAAAATGAACCTTTAAAGAAGGTTATTCATGCATTGAAAGAAAATCGTGTAGAAGTATTCAAAGGAAATAAAAAATACAAAAAACTAAGAGAGCAAGAACTGTTTGATTATATTGAAAAAGGCGCATACCTGACCGAAGGCCAATGGTATAACGCCTTGAATAAACTGTTGTAACTTATCTTCCTTCGAAAGAGGTTTTATAGTCTTGTCTAGAGCAATTGATTACTTCAATAGCCTCTTCTCTATTGTATACCTGAGGAATACTAACTGTTTTAGATTGGGTTTCTCCCGGAATACCCTTATAGGTCAAAAAGTAATGTCTTAAGCGGTTCACAACAGCTTCGGGAAGTTCAGAAATGTCTTGTATTGATCCGTACATCGCATCATTCTTTAAAACGGCTACGATTTTATCATCAGCCTCTCCTCCATCTATCATTCTAAAACCACCAATGGCTATTGCATTTACAAGAATGTTTCCATGTGGTATTTCGCGTTCTGTAAGTACAACCACATCAATGGGATCACCATCACCTTGTATGTCTTTAAGGCCTGTTTGTTCCATGCAGCGATTTGCGACAGAACTGTTACAATATGTTCTAGGAATAAAACCATACAAAGCAGGCATAATATTGCTGTACTTTTGCGGTCTATCAAGGATAAGAAATCCTGAATCTTTATCAATTTCGTACTTCACTGTATCTGAAGGCACCATCTCAATGAACATTCTCAACGCCTGTTGAGTATCATTTCCCGGATCAATTCCATGCCATGGATGAGCTAAATCTGTTCTAATCATTCTGTTACAATCAATTTATAAAAGCGGCTATTGAGTTCGCTCTCAGTGAGAATTAAGTAAACACCAGGTACAATTGGACTAACTAAAGATGAAGCCTTTGTTTCTAGAACTTTAACCCCTGCCAAGGAGTACACAGCCACAGTTTGATGAGGCTCCATACCTTCAAAACGGATAACCTCTCCAGCTTTAACAGGGTTGGGGTAAACGCTCCAATTCAATTCGTCTTGCTCTTCTATACCAACAGTACTATTTATGTGATAAGTAAGTGAAAAAGGACCTTGTCCTGTAATGTTCGAAATTAACATGGGTTTATAGCTTTCTGAGCTTAGAACCACAGCGACATCAAATGAAGCTCCTGCTTCAATAGTAACACTATCCATGGCACTAGGCCAATTGGTAATGGTTCCGCTCCCTTCATCCAAAGATGGAATACGACCTACAGAAATAGCTTTTTCTCCATTGTTTATGAGTGTTAAAACCAATGTATCTATTGGTCCGGGCATACTCAATGTAGTACCAGCAGAGTCTAGCGGAATGTACATGCTCGCTTGACGTGGTCTATTTTGCTGACTTGTAAAGCTGTAAATTCGCTCTTCAAAACCTGGAAAATCTACAAAAGGATTTCTGTTGTTTTGGTAATTCTCAATGGCATCATTTCTATCCATTTCCTTCGTAGATACAGGATCGACAGCATTCCAATCTCTCATCACTTGCACTTGTCCAGCAAAATGACTGCTGTAATCTTGGTAGCGAGTCACAAAATACATCATGGCGCGTGCTACATCTCCTTTGTGGTCATCTCTAGGTTCAAATCTTGAGCTGTTCTTTTTTGACCCTCCTTCGCTCCATGAAGGCGTTCCACTCACAACTCCAAAAGGCAAATTGCCACGTTGGCTATTCGAATTTACATCAGTTGGAAATAAATGGTGAATATCGCTTCGCATGGGAGAGGCTTGATTAAAGAAGCCTTGAGGGAAAGTGTGTTCGCAATTAAAACTGTTCGCGTTCGCTCCTGCTCTTGTATTAAACGTAGCCGATCTCCCTGTATAAACACAAGTTACATCGCCTCCAACATTATCAATATCTCCATACATCTCGTCTCTAGCGGCAGAATATGAAAGGCTCTGATAGCCAGCAGAAGAAATGGTTTTGAGCTCGCTCCTTAAAGCTACATCCCATAAATTAAAAGTACTTGCATACTTGGAATTACCAAGGCGTCCGTTCCCCAACAAATTAATAGATACTGTTTCAGAAAGTTCTCCAAGACAAGACAATACAAATGTGATGCTACCTGTGTATTCAATATTCGACTCTGGATTAAAGTCAACAGAAATGCTTTGATCTATGGCAGCAATTTTAGCACCTGAACCAAGATCATTGCTTGAGTAAGCATTGTCGTTTTGCTCTAAATATACTTCGACACTGTCGCAAGAATATCCGCTAAAAGAAATATCAAACGTGAGGTTACTTGGACTCCCTAAAGTTACGTCTGCAAAATTCAAGGCTGGTTTTGATAGCTGGACGCCTTGAGAAAAAGAAGCTTGTGCCCAAAGCACTGTGCATAAAAGCAAAACATTCTTCATGTCTTTTACATTTTTTGCAAATGTATCGCTTTCTATTTGAGATTGTCCACCTTTGTAAGACAATTAAAAGAGATGCTTTTTAGACTACGCCCAACTTTATCTTTCCTGTTTTTAGTGATCTTCGTATTTGCTTGTAAGGAAAACCAAAAAGACTACATCTTTGAGCTGACCACACTTGCTCAAGATACTGTTGACTTAGCAGATACAAATCAGTTTTTAATTCCCTACGACATGTCTTTTCCAGTTGATTATAGAGTAAATCCAGAGATTGACTATTACACCCATGTCAGTTCCAATGAAGCTACTCAGCTAGCTTATGTTTTTACAAACATTTCTGGACTAGCGCACAATAGTTTACAAGCTGAATTGACATTTCTAGGTTCTGGACTTCAATATACCGTATCTCTTGACTCTCTTCCAAAATACGCTGGAGACACTTTTAACCTTGCACTAACAGAAAGAGATTTAGGAATATTAAATGCGTATACGAGCATCTATTTCACAGACACCATTGTTATGAATGGTGTTGCTGATAGTATTCCTTTTTCATTCGATGCCGTCTTGGTTACCTCCTCTGAGGTAATTGTCCCGGTATTTGACTAATTTGAAGAAGGTTTCTACGCTACTTTTTAGCGTTCAAGTCGAAAAAATAACTGAGAGTGATACTGACTTGGGAATTCATACTTAGTCCGTTAGCTGTGCTTCTTTGCGACCCTATTTCTCTGGTAGTGGTTCCCGTGCCTGCTACTGGTTCGAAAATAGTCACTTTAGAAAAATCTCCTCCGGTTGACATAGAAGTAAAACCGTACATAAACTCGGCTCCTAGACTCAATCTTTCAGCAACAAAGTAATTGGTTCCTAAAATAATGTTAGCACCAAATGATGTACCTCCAGCATATTCTTCAACGGTATTTAGTCTAGCCACTCCAGTTGTATCTCTAAAGGTCTCTACGGTGTTGATGTTTTCTCTGCCTACAATTCCTAGAACCAATTCCAAACCAACGTAAGGATCTAAGCGTCTGGTACCAGCAAAGTGTTTTTCAGCTCCCAAACTGAAGAAAAAATTGGCTTGCTTATATGATGAGTCTGCTATGACCTCTGCTAAACCAATACTATCTGTTGAATTGTAACCATTATTGTAATTGATGACACCAAAACCATAGCGCAGCATTAAATCTGATTTTACCGCTTGCTTAGCAAAGAGATATGGCTGATTTATTGCTGATTCTGGAGCCGTTAAATTGATGTTCTGAATCAAGCCATTGACGTTAAAAGCGGTTCCCCAGTCTTTTTGCTGCCATTTTAAGCTTTGGTCTACCTCTTGGGCAAAGAGTTGGTTACTTCCTAATATAAACAGTGCAATGGGTAAGAGATGTAGTCTTTTCAAAATCATAGTTTCCTATTTAAATGCTGAAACGCAAAAGTTGTTTAATTATTTGTGATGGTTCTACTTTTCTGTTTTCTCAAGCATTGGCACAAAACTGAAATTGCCGAATTCTTCTTGGGTAAAAGTACCATCTTCTTGCTTTTGGTGAACGTACATGGTCTGAAAATCTCCTTCTCCTACCGGAATCACAAGATTGCCCCCCACTACCAACTGATCTTTTAGTGTTTGCGGAACATGTGGCGCACCACACGTAACAATTATACCATCAAAAGGCGCAAAAGTGGGAAAGCCTAAAAAGCCATCACCATAAATCTGATTCACTTTGTATCCCAGGTTTCTTAAAACACTCTTACTTCTGTCAAACAACAATTTTTGTCGTTCAATGCTAAAGACTTTGTAACCCAATTGAGCCAACACTGCTGCCTGATAGCCAGAGCCCGTGCCTATCTCAAGTACTTTTTGTCTTTTCTTTAGATGTAACAAGTATGATTGCGCTGCGACTGTAAACGGTTGTGAAATGGTTTGCCCAGCGCCAATTTGAAAGGCTTTATTCTCATAAGCAAACTTTTGATCGAATACACTGTCAAAAAAAACGTGTCTTGGAATTTGATCCATTGCATTGATCACCTCTTCGTTGAACAAGCCTTCTTTTTTAAGGTCTACGCTGATTTTTTCTAATAGCCTTTTGCGGGCACCTCTGTGTTTATGATTGTCTTCTCTTAACATCTTTAGCTATTAACATCTTTTGTTGAATAATAATGAAGATTAAGGTCCCGCAAGTTTTACTCTCGAACCTAACTTTGCTAAAAGCGAAAATAATGCTTAAGATAGGAGTACTAGGAGCCGGACATTTAGGAAAAATCCACCTTAAATTGTTGAAAGAGTTAAACGACCACTTTGAATTGGTTGGTTTTTTTGATCCCAACAGTGAAAATTCATCATCAGCCATTGAACAATTTCAAATCAAATCCTTTGATTCTGTTAGTGAGTTGATCGCTGCTTGCGATGTTATAGACATTGTAACCCCTACTCTTTCACATTTCGATTTGGCAAAAGAAGCCATCAGAAATGGAAAGCACATTTTTATAGAAAAGCCAGTAACCAATACACCAGAAGAAGCTAGAAAGCTAATTTCTTTGGTTGAAGAGGCTGAAGTAAAGGCTCAAGTTGGTCATGTAGAACGCTTTAATCCGGCCTACACAGTTGCAAGGCCATACATCAATAACCCAATGTTTATTGAGGCGCACAGGCTTGCTCAGTTTAATCCTAGAGGAACAGATGTTTCTGTAGTGTTGGATTTAATGATTCATGACATTGACATTATCCTAAGTATGGTGGATGCGAACATTCGAAAAATCTCTGCTAGTGGAGTAGCTATTGCAAGCACTACACCAGACATTTGCAATGCACGCTTAGAATTTGACAATGGTTGTGTCGCAAATTTAACAGCAAGCAGAATTTCTCTCAAAAACATGCGTAAAACACGTGTTTTCAGACCCAACGCCTACATATCTGTAGATTTCTTAGAAAAGAAAGTAGAGATTGTGGAAATGGAAGAAATGAAAGGAGAAGCTGATCCGCTTGCGGTAGTTTGGCCCGGAACCGATGGAAACCCAGACAAACAAATTCTATTCAATAATCCGGAGGTTTCACCCAATAATGCAATCAAAGACGAACTGCAAAGTTTTGCCGAAGCAATTGAAAACAATAAAAACACAGCTGTGCCGTTACACGATGGCTATCGTGCTTTAGAGGTTGCTCATATGATTTTAGCCAAGATTAGCCATAATGCGCACATTGCTTAAAGTTTCAAATAGATTACCGAGATTAGCGGCCAAGTAAAATCCTCATGAGATTAGTCAGTACTTTTATTCTTATTCTTACCATTTTTGGGTGCAACAGAGAGGCAGAGGTGCCTAAATACATCCGTATAGAAAATGTAGAATTTGAAGAAACAGGACCAAATTCGAATGGGGGTGCCAATATACCAGATGCTTGGATCTACTTAAACGATCAAGAGGCAGGAGTGTTTGAATTGCCTTGTGAGGTTGCAGTACTTAATTCATCTCCCGTAGATATTAAAGTACGTGCAGGAATAAAACTCAATGGCATTTCCAATACAAGAGAAGCTTATACCTTCTACAATACTTGGGAAGGTGGAGATTTTGAACTTTACGAAGACAGTGTCATCACCCTTACCCCAACGGTTACTTACAACAGTCTGGTTCAAGACCCTTGGAATGAAGATTTTGAAGATGGGGTGCTTACTATAGACACAATTTCATCTAGTGATGTAGGTATGGACCGCATTCAAACCACTTCTTCCTACCCCGATTTCACAAAAAACTATGTAGCTTTTAGTGAACTCACAGCAGACAAGCCTGGATTAAAGCTAATGACCAAAGAAGGATATGTACTTCCCAAAACAGGAGAGAAAATATTTCTTGAACTAGACTACAAGGTAGATCAAGAATTCGCGATCAGTATCGTTTACGACTTAATAGACTCCCCTCCCAACGAAGTATTGCTTCTTACTTTAAGACCCATAATCAATGCAGATGGAAGTGCTGACTGGAATAAGATCTACCTAGAACTAACAGACGTTATTTTTGAGTTCAGTTCCTCACCTGACTATTCTTTTGCCATTACAGCACTCCATGACGGCTCATCAGAAAGTGCCGAAATGTATTTTGACAATCTCAAACTGGTGCACGGCTAATATGCTGAACAGAAAGAAAGAACGTCTGCGTTACATTGTTGGTGATTTTCTAGCTGCCGCAGTTGCTTGGATCGCTTTTTATTCGTTTCGTAAATTGTATGTAGAGCCCTTAAAGTATGGGGAACCTGTCCTTTTTGAGCTAAACGATAAATTCTATTGGGCCCTTGCGCTAATGCCCATTTTCTGGGTAAATTTCTACTACCTTACAGGATTCTACAAAGAACCGTTTCGCAAAAGTCGTTTAGCAGAAATAGGAAAAACCATTGTTCACACATTTGTAGGAACCCTCATTCTGTTTTTCGCCTTTATCTTAGATGACGCCATTGCAGACTACACCAACTATTATTACAGCTACACCGCGCTCTTTGTTATTCACTTTACAGCTACCTTGATTCCACGTTTAGCATTTGCTACGCACACAGCTCGTCAAGTGCATGAAAGAACCATTGGATTCAATACCATACTCATTGGATCAAATGAAAATGCACTTGAACTGTTTGAAGAACTAGAATCGCAAAAAAAATCGAATGGTTTTCTGTTCAAAGGTTATGTTCACGTAAACGGTAAAACAGATAGCCTCCTCAATGGAAAGCTAGCACATATTGGACATGTTGATGACATTGCTCAATTAATTGAAGACCATGATATTGAAGATGTTATTATAGCCATAGAAAGCTCAGAGCACAATAAACTCGAGAACATTATCAATAATTTGGAACCCGTTGATGTTGGTGTTAAGATAATTCCAGATATGTACGACATATTATCCGGACAGGTGAAAATGACGAGTATTTTTGGTACTCCTCTCATTGATGTAAAACATGAGATCATGCCTCAATGGCAAAGAAGTCTAAAACGTTTTATTGATCTATCAGTTTCACTCGTTGTTTTATTGCTGTTTTGGTGGTTATTTATCCTTTTAGCGCTCATAGTCAAGTTCAGTTCAAAAGGCCCAATTTTCTTTTTCCAAGAGCGCGTAGGTAAAAATGGTATTCCATTCTCCATAATTAAATTTAGGAGCATGTTCTCAAATGCTGAAGAAATGGGACCTCAACTTTCTAGTGACGATGACCCAAGAATAACGCCAACAGGGAAAATAATGAGAAAATGGAGACTGGATGAACTTCCACAATTCATTAATGTTATACTTGGCGATATGAGTATTGTGGGACCCAGACCTGAAAGAAAATTCTACATTGATCAAATCGTACAAAAGGCGCCACATTACCGTCATTTACATAAAGTTCGACCAGGCATAACAAGCTGGGGGCAAGTGAAATACGGGTATGCTGAGAATGTAGAAGAAATGGTGAGAAGACTTAAGTATGATATCCTTTACATAGAGAACATGAGTCTCTTTGTAGATTTTAAAATATTGATTTACACAGTTTTAATTGTTTTGCAAGGCAGAGGAAAATAAACGCATTTAATTAATTGAATGAACATGAATAAAGTAGCAGTTATAGGAGCTGGAACAATGGGGAATGGAATAGCCCATGTATTTGCACAATCAGGTTACAATGTCAACTTGGTAGATCTTTCTGAAGATTCGTTAAAAAAAGGATTGGCCACCATTACCAAAAATTTAGACAGACTTATTAAGAAAGAACGCATTAGCGAGGAAGAGAAAGCTGACACCTTGAACAGAATTAATACGTTCACAACACTAAAAGAAGGTGTTGAAAATACCGATTTGGTTGTTGAAGCTGCTACAGAAAATGTAGACCTTAAGCTCAAAATATTTTCCGATTTAGATCAATTTACAGGAGATAACACCATTTTAGCCACCAATACTTCGTCTATCTCCATCACAAAAATCGCAGCTGTTACTTCTAAAGCAGACAAAGTAATAGGAATGCATTTTATGAACCCTGTACCTATCATGAAATTGGTAGAAGTGATCAGAGGTTACGCTACATCTGATGAAGTAACTAACACCATTATGGACTTGTCTAAAAAATTAGGTAAGGTACCCGTAGAAGTGAATGATTACCCTGGCTTTGTGGCTAACCGTATTTTAATGCCAATGATTAATGAAGCAATTTATTCATTGTTCGAGGGTGTTGCAGGTGTAGAAGAGATTGATACAGTAATGAAGCTAGGTATGGCTCATCCTATGGGGCCACTTCAATTGGCAGATTTTATTGGACTAGATGTATGTCTGAGCATTTTGAATGTGCTTCATGATGGTTTTGGGAATCCGAAATACGCTCCTTGCCCATTGTTAGTCAATATGGTTATGGCCGGAAAAATGGGAGCGAAATCTGGAGAAGGCTTCTATTCTTATACCCATGGAACAAAAGAGCTTATTGTTGCCAGTACTTTTAAAAAATAAATAGAACACAATCGTTAAAGCATCCATTGATTAATCAACCACAAACAGCGGATTTATTCAATTTAATTCGCTGTTTTATTCTCTTAATATGGCTACAGAAAATCAAAATCTTTCAGAGTACAATCTCGACAGTGTTCCCAAGGCATCTGCATTAAGAATCGCTTTATTGGTAAGTGAATGGAACAATGAAATCACAGATAACTTATTAAAAGGAGCAAAAGAAACGCTAGAAGCTTTACAAATTGAACCTGATAATTTAATTGTAAGAAGAGTACCTGGAGCGTATGAATTGCCTATTGCTGCTCAATTTGCCTGCAAAACACTTCACGTGGATGCAGTTATATGTTTAGGAAGCGTTGTGAGAGGAGAAACCAGTCATTTTGACTATGTGTGCCAAGCCGTTGCCCAAGGAGTCAAAGACGTTTCTTTGAAATTTGATATTCCTGTTGTATTTGGTATTCTTACAGATGACACTATGCAACAAGGTCTTGACCGAAGCGGAGGTAAACATGGAAATAAAGGAGTTGAAGCGGCAGTAACTGCTGTGAAAATGGCTCACTTAAAAATCAATTTGGGAGAACTTTCTTCTACAGGAACTATAGGTTTCTAAATTGCTCACTGTCTAACCCAACTTTATTCAAAACTTCTTGGACTATTAGAATGTCTGCTTGGGCCCAATCGTAGTCACCAAAATTCGAAGGACTCACCCATTCAATAGGTGTTAATCGCTCAAAAACATGCACATAGATGTTCAGCTCCTCTTTCATTTCGCGTATAACAGCTTGTATTGGTTTTTCATTCTTTTCAATCTTCCCTCCTGGAAACTCCCATTTTAAAGGCAGCTCCATTCTCTCTGATCTTTTACAGATTAAGAACTTTCCATTTCTCACAATAACCGCACATGCAACATCTACAGGTTTTAGCATATTTGTCTATCCACAATCTTAAGGCCAAAAGAAGAATAAAAATTGAAACTGAATCACATTTATAAAAGCTTAGGTCCAGGGTTAATCTATGCAGGTGCTGCGATAGGTGTTTCACATTTGGTTCAGAGTACACGTGCAGGCGCATCTATGGGGTGGTTTGCCGTAATCATTGTGCTATTAGTTCACCTTTTGAAATACCCATTTTTTGAAATTGGTCCTCGTTACGCACAAGAAACCAACACCTCTCTCCTTTCAAGCTATAGAGAAAAGGGAATCTTTCCTTTTTCCATTTTTCTCACCCTCACACTTTCAACCATGTTTATTGTTCAGGCAGCAGTTACTTTAGTTACGGCTGGCATTCTATCTACATTATGGCCAAACGAGCTTTCACTCTCCGGCATTTCTATTGGCATTCTTTTGCTCTCTGCACTTTTAATTTATTTCGGGAGTTATAAAGCCTTGGATCAATTGATGAAAATTGTGATTCTGTTATTAACCTCATCTACTTTTATTGCTGTTAGTCTTGCCTTTGACCAATCGAATCTTGAAGTATTTACTACACCAGTTTTACCTGGTTTAGAGTCAATGGATATCTTGTTTTTAGCTGCATTCATTGGTTGGATGCCTTCTCCTTTTGACATTAGTGTATGGCATTCATCTTGGATATTAGAGAAGAAAAAATTGGGAAGTGTAACGCTTAAAAGTACACTAAGAGATTTTCATATTGGATACTGGACGACTTGCTTTTTAGCTTGTTTATTTGTCATGCTTGGAACACTGGTCTTAAACACAAAAGGAAATACCATGCCGAATGGGGCAATACCATTCATTCAAACACTAATTCAATCTTATACTGATACTTTAGGCAATTGGGCTTATTATCCAATTGGCATTGCCGCACTTACTACTATGTTTAGCACCACATTGGCAGTAACAGACGGGTATACACGTGTTATGAGCGAATCGCTTCAGCTATTGAAGGTCAATGATAAATGGAAGAAAAAGGTTTTTCATCAGAATAGCCTTCTCAAAATATTGATTTTAGGAGCTATCATCGTCCTTATTCCGTTTGGAGGGCAACTTAAGCTTTTGGTAGATTTTGCGGCAACTGTAAGTTTTCTTACCGCACCAATCCTATGCTGGTTCAATCTAAAAGCAATTCAAGACCTGATTGAAAGAAAACTCTTCAGGCCATCTACTTTAAAAATAATGTATATCTGGATGTGTTTTGTTACACTTCTCGGCTTTACCTTCTGGTATTTTTGGGTAACAACTTAGATTTCCAGCTTCAACAACTTAGGAACCAAAACAGTGCTTTCTACCTCAATGTAAACTTCAATATCTGCTAAAAAAGAAAACGCCACTCCGTTAAATTCTTCTTCTATTAATGCGTTTACCTCTTGCACTGCGCTGCTAAAATCTAGAACCAATCGCTTTGGAAATTCATGGTAACTTGATAAGTATGTTTTTAGATTAGATGACGAAACCGTATACATCTTGCGAAAACGTGGTCGTTTTACAGATGCCTCAGCACACTTAAATATTCTCGTCTCCACCTCATTGATATGAGATTCAAGCTCCTGCTTCAAGCTAGAAAGACTTCTGAATAATCTAATTACAGTAAAGTATTCTTTTTGATCACCACCTTGTGCCGTCTTTCATAAACGGTTCACCATAGACTCCAATTCTGGTAAGTAATGATGAATGTAGCTTTTTTGATGAAGGCGCATGAGGTTGATCACCTCTGTAAATTCTAAATCACTTAAATCTTGAGCTTCCTCTCCTGCAGACTTTTGCTTCCAGGTTTGGTTTGCTTTCTTCAATACTTCTGATTTCCATAAAGTTTTCGATTCAAAAGCTTCAAGCTTATGCATAAATTTCGCATTCGCAAAGGTTGCGTTGTTTGTTGTTCAGATCATTTTGTCTATCGGTTTGCCCGTCTAAAAGTACGCTATTTTTATAACATTTGAAAGTATAGCGCAAATAAACCCTGAGTAAAATTGATTCTCTTTACCAAAATCTCATGAATTTTATGGATATTCTGAATAGCCATTTCGAATTGGTAAAACCTGAAAAGGGTCAACTTTTAATCTCAGAACCCTTTTTAGAAGACCCAAGTTTTCAAAGAAGTGTTGTTTTACTCACGGCTCACAACAAGGAAGGATCTATGGGCTTTGTATTGAACCATAAAAGCACCATGTATACTAAAGAAGTTATTCCTGAATTGAATTCACCTTCAACGCCTCTATACAATGGCGGCCCTGTTGGAAAAGATCATGTTTACTACGTGCACTCTCTTGGCGAAGTCATTGAAGAAAGTATACAGATTAAACCAGGATTATGGTGGGGAGGATCTTTTGAGCAACTAAACTTTTACCTGAAAACAAAGCAGCTCAAACCAAATCAAGTAAGGTTCTTTCTTGGCTATTCTGGCTGGAGCCCAAACCAATTGCAGCAAGAGATAGATGAAAAATCTTGGATTGTTGCTCCGGGGAACCCAAAAGAGATCATGGGTGATAACCCCAATTACTGGAAAAGTACCCTCGAGAAACTAGGGAGAGATTTTAAGATTATGGCTTCATTTCCTAAAAACCCAAATTTGAATTGATATTAATTGCATTTCTATTTCCCTGTAGTATGTGATTCCATAACTTTGACGTTCAATCTGAAAAAAATGAAAGACTTCAGAAAACTGACTCTAAACGAAAAGGCACTTCGCATTAATCTTGACAATTCCATTTATGGTTCATTCAGCGAAATTGGAGCCGGACAGGATGTTGCAGGTACATTTTTTGAAGCAGGAGGATCATCAGGAACTATCGCCTTGTCTCAGTCGGCTTATGACATGAAAATCTCAGACAGTATCTACGGAGAAAGTCCAAGGTATGTGAGCGAGCACAGATTGAAGGCAATGCTAAGACACGATTACGATGCCTTAGCTGAGAAGCTCTCTCATAAAGCAGATGATAAATCCTTTTTCGCGTTTTCCAATACCATTGAAACGCTCAACTTTCACAAAACCAATCAAGGCCATGGATGGTTAGGGTGTAGATTTCAGTTGACCACAGGAGGCCCCGTAAATGAATGCATCATGCACATTAAGTTGCACGATACTGACACGCTACTTCAACAAAAAGCAGTTGGGAGAATTGGAGTAAATCTTATTTATGCCTGTTACTACCACCACAATAATTTAGATGACTTTTTAGAATCTCTTTACGATAGTATTTCAATCAATAGAATTGAAATTGACATGTTCAACATTCAAGGCGATGATTTTGAAGAGATCGATAACCGAATAGTCAGTTTAAAACTGGTGAAGAACGGGTTCACACCTGCTGCTATGTTTGGCCCTGACGGAACCAACATTCAAGCATCTGAAGTGCTTTATAAGAAAAACATCATTGTGCTTAGAGGGCGTTTTAGACCTCCTACACTGGTAAATGTTGATATGCTATTATCAGGCTATCGTCAATTCAAGCAAGAAGAAGATGTGAATAGAGAGAAGCTTATGGTTCTTTGCGAGTTGAGCCTCAAGAATCTCATGCACAAAGGAGAGAATGTAGATGAAAAAGACTTTCTAGACAGAGTAGACATCTTGTGTTCACTCGGACAAACAGTTATGATTACCAATTTTCAATGGTATTATCAACTGGCAACTTATCTTACGAATGTAAATAGAGGAGAAAAAGTAGGTCTCATTTTAGGAGTGAACAACTTAGCCGCCCTGTTTGATCCTAGCTACTACAAACACCTCAAAGGAGGTATTCTTGAAGCATTTGGTCGATTATTCGGAAGAAATGTAAAGCTTTTAGTATACCCTGCCACCAATGGATCTGGAGATGGTTTATTCAATACAGAAAATTTTGAAGTGAGCAAAAAGCTCGATGGCTTATACCGTTTTATTGTTGATAACCAAAAAGTTGAAGACATTAAGCAGGTGAATAAAGAGCTCTTAACCATTTACAGCGATGATGTACTAGAACTTATTCAAAGCGACCAAGAAGGATGGGAAGCGATGGTTCCAAATCGTGTAGCTAAGGCTATTAAAAAATACGGGATGTTTAATTACATCAAAAAGGTGAAAAAGAAGAAAAAGGAGTTTTC
>CBFHSD010000027.1:0-30176 GCA_965658375.1 Salibacteraceae bacterium | reverse complement strand
AACTGACTTCTGCAATTAAAGAAAGTATTGGGCAAGAAAATGAGCAAAAACGCCTAGAGAGAAATGCTTTTGCCGCTCTTCAAACATGGGAGAACCGGGTAGACTTATTCTCAAAGTATATTGAAAAAGTTGAGGAAAATTAACTCAACTGATGCTGATGAATGGCTTACTTTGCACCTATGGATAAACGCATAACAAGTCTCATTTTCTTCGCCTTCTTATCCCTTTCAGTCCTTATTGGACAAGAGTATAAGTTCAGCTCCCAGCTCTTACAACAACAGCAGTTGCCGGGATATTGCACCAATCCTCAAGAGTACAATCAGTTTTTAAAAAATGTTACCTCAACACTTGAGCTTTATACACTTAAAGATTCTACTGCCAATGAACTTTTGGTATTGGTAGACATCAATGGAAGTAATGTTCTTTGGAGCACCCATGTAAAAGGAGAAGTAAATGCAGCCTATCACAAAAAACTAAAAAAGCAATTGCAAAAAGTGTCTGTACCAAAAACACGTGCTTTCCCGCTTACACTTTTATTTTTATCTAAAAAGGGAGAAGGTTCAGAAGAAGCATATTCACCAGAATTGATTTTTCCAAATAAAGAACGCAAATCAATGTTTGAGGCTAAAAATGCCCAAGAGCAATTCAATACAATCCAAACTTGGTCTACAAACGAACTCCTTCCATTTGTAGCAAGTTATTTTGGACAACAAGCAAAAGACAAACAAGGTGCATACAACCTATCTCTAGAATTAAAGGATGTTTCAAAACGCAAAGGTTCAAGCTACTTGACAGTTTGCGATAGCAGCGATTACTACTGGCGCGCTCTTTTAGAATCAAAACAACATCCGTTTGATGTGTTGTTAACGAACACATCTCTCTTGCTCTCACAGGGTAAATTAGAGTCAGCGTCAAACTACATTCAACTTGGACTGTCAATGACAGAAGAAAAAAGTTTCCTTCATTCACTTTTGAGCGACATAAACTGGAAAGTGGAAACACAATTGAACGCAAGCAATGAGGTTATTGAAGAAGCATATAAAATGAGTGAAAAGGGATTTGCGAAAGAAGCAGAACAGCACCTCAATAAAAATCTAGCTTTCAACCCATATTCAGCTCAAACACGCTATGCACTCGCTTATCTGCAAACAGCAGAAATGGAGCGAAAGAACTACGCTGAAGATGCCATTTCAAGTGCTTGGATTGGGGCGAGTGATTCAATTTTAATTTCTGATCCATTTTACAGTATGGAATACCGCGCTCCCACAGCAGATTTGACATATCAAATGTATCGAAGACTAGAAATTGAACGCCTTGTAGAAGAGAATCAAGGAAAATTCAGCATAGAAAACTATCGCCTCTTGGGAGAAATAGCTGTTGACCTCAATGAGCTTTCCTATGCCGCTTTGGTGTATTGGCATCTGATTCAACAAAGTGATAACGAAGCAGCCAATCAAGATTTGCGCTGGTTCATATACTGCTTGCAACAGCTTCAAGTGAATCAAATTACTGAATTCTTTAATTCAGAGATATCCAACGAAGCAAAGGACTTAAAAAAAGAAGTTGAACAGCGAAAAACAGAAAGTCCATACTACAAATCGTATTCGAGCAATTGAAATGTTTCAGGCTAGTCCAAAAATTTTAAATTAGCCCCTTTTTACCCATTTGAGAATTTCAAATAAAGAAATGATGAAAGGCTTAGAACTAAAAAGAGAAATCACCAAAATAGCCATAGAACAACTCGAAGAACTTCATAGCGAATTGCTCGATGAAGCCAATTTGAAGATGCACACAGGTGGCGACAGTGAAGATGATAGCATTGTTCACGGCTCATTCGGAGAAACTGGATCTGAAGACATGAGTAAAGAAACAGCGCAACTGAGAATGAAAGAAGCCAGTCAATTGGCAGAAACCATAAGAACCTTCAAGAACTACAAATTTGAAAAGGAACACTCTGATGTAGGTTACCTTTCTCTCATTCAATCCAATAGAGGGTACTTTTTTGTATCAAAAGCCGTTCAATCGGTCAGAGTAGACAATATCAAGTACAATCTTATTGGTATGGAAGCTCCAATCTACAAAGCTTTAGAAGGTTGTAAGAGAGGAGATAAAATACAGTTCAACAGCATGGACTTTGTGATAGAGAATGTGGTTTAAAAAAACCATGTTTTATTCAATACACTTTTTAAAGAATTAAAGCATAAATGATTACGCTTTTAAAAAAGGAAATTAGCGAGTTCTTGAGCTCGCTAATTGGGTATATAGTGATTGGTGTTTTCCTCACTGCCATAGGTTTGTTCATGTGGGTTTTTCCAGGTGCCAATAACATCATTGAATCTGGCTACGCCACTTTAGACACCCTCTTCGTGGTAGCCCCTTGGGTGTACATGTTTTTAATTCCTGCCATTACCATGAAAAGCTTTAGTGAAGAAAAAAGAACAGGAACCCTAGAGTTATTATTAACCAAGCCTTTGAAAGATTGGCAAATCATATTAAGCAAATATTTGGCGGGCCTATTGCTTGTTGGAGTTGCTCTTATACCTACACTCGTCTATTATTTTACTGTTTACAATTTAGCTTTACCTGTTGGTAATATTGATGTTGGCGCTATTTGGGGATCATACATCGGACTCTTTTTCTTGGCCGGTGGTTTTGTATCCATAGGCCTTTTTTCAAGTGCTATCAGCGACAACCAAATCGTAGCTTTTATCATAGCTGTATTTTTGTCATTTTTCTTTTACACCGGTTTTGATCAAATTTCAAGTTTTGCCCTTTTCGGAACATTAGATTCCTATATCATCCGTTTGGGAATCAACAGTCACTACCTCTCACTCAGTAGAGGAGTAATTGATTCAAGAGATGTGCTTTACTTCTTTTCTTTGGTTGCATTCTTCTTATTGCTTACTCACCTCAAACTCGCGAGCAGAAAATGGTAAGTACACAAAAAAAATCGCAGAAGAGAAAAAGAAATGACTGGTTCAACCTATGGATTGGAATCGGATTCATCTTCGTATTTAACTACTTGGGCTCACTCTTATTTACGCGCTTAGACTTAACGGAAGATAAACGCTATTCGCTCTCTGATGCTACCATTAACCAGCTAGAACAGCTCGAAGAGGTTGCTTTTGTTAGAGTGTACCTAGAAGGAGATCTTCCTGCCCGTTACAAAAAACTCCGCATGAGTATTCAAGAATCGCTCGATGAGTTTAGGGTGTATTCTGGAGAAAATATTCAATACGAATTTATAGATCCATCAGAGTCTGGAGATCCGGAGATTCAAGAAAGTATTTACCGCGAACTCAGCCAAAAGGGTTTGAAATACACCAGTATCCGAGAGAACCGATCGGATATGAGAAGTGAGCAAATTATTTTCCCAGGTGCCATCATTCAGTTAGGTGAAACCGAGGTAGCTATTCAATTGCTTAAATCACAGATAGGAGCACCCGAAGAGGTGAATATCAACAATAGCATTCAGCAAATTGAGTACGAGCTCTCTAGTGGACTAAATAAAGCGTTGCAGAAAACCAGAAAAGTGATTGGCTTCACTACAGGCCATGGCGAATTTGAGCCCTTGGATGTTGCCGATTTTAGAAACACTTTAATGGAACACTACACTGTGGGTGATGTGATTATAACTGAAGAACTAAATCAAATTGAGCAAATTGACTCGTTGCGCTTGGTAGATGTTCTTATAGTTGCTAACCCAAATGAAGCCTTTTCTGAAAAAGAAAAGTATGTGCTGGATCAATATGTGATGAATGGCGGAAAAATTCTGTGGTTTCTAGAAGGATCTGATGTAAGCATAGACAGCTTAAGAAAGAACAACATCACTATGGGTATTCCCCTTGATCTTAATTTAGATGATATGTTGTTTCGTTATGGAGCTAGAGTGAACCACAATTTAGTAATGGACCTTCAGGCACTTCCCTTACCCGTTGTAACAGGCATGGTAGGCGATCAACCAAAACAAGAGATGTTCCCATGGTATTATGCGCCTTTACTTACAAATCATCCCGAAACACCAATATCAAATGGCTTAGATGCCATTTCCACATCTTACATCAGCAGTGTTGATAGTGTTGGAAGCAAAGGCATCAAAAAAACAGTTTTGCTGGAGTCTTCAAAGTATTCCAAGATTGCCCAAACACCTCATCGCGTAGCTTTGAATATGCTGCGTCAATTGCCAGATGAAAGACAATACAACAAAGGCAGAAAAACGCTTTCTCTATTGCTTGAAGGAAACTTTGAATCAAACTTCAAAAACAGATTGCCTCAGGTAGAAAACAATCCAAAGCTAAAGTTTAAAGAACGGATTGAATCCAGCAAAATGATTGTAGTGGCAGATGCTGACATTATTAAAAATCAAGTGAACCGCAATACCCAAGAGTATTACGATATGGGGTATTATCCATACACAAGAGAAGTATATGCCAATAAAGAATTTGCAATGAATTGCCTCCACTACCTTGCAGATGATAGCGGCATTATGCTCACAAGAACAAAGAATTTCACATTGCGCTTGTTGGATACTCAGAAAGCCACAAAACAAGGCGATCGATACAAGATTTTAAACATTGTACTACCCATTCTCATCATTTCTCTTCTAGGCTTGTTCTTTACTCAACTGCGCAAAAAGAAATATTCCAAATAAGATGAATAAGAAATCCCTCTTCGCATTAGTACTTTTGTTGATTCTTGCGGCAACAGCATATTTTGTTTCTCAAAAAAAAGACGGCAACACCATCCGCTCTGAAGCCGCCAAAATGGCGATAGCAGATACCTCAGCAGTTTCTCGCATTACCATCAACGACCGCTTGGGAAACGAGGTGAGCTTGGAGAAAAAGCGCCCGGGATATTGGACAGTCAATGGAAAATCAAGAGCACGCCAAGACGTGACTGATCTCTTGCTAGAAACATTGAATCGCATTACGGTGAAAGCACCAGTATCTAAAAGCAATTTCAACACTGTATTGAAGGGTATTATTTCCAATGGGAAAGAAGTAAGCATTTATGATCAAGATGGAAAAGTGATAAAAACACTTTTCGTGGGTTCATCAGATCAGCACCATACAGGTACTTATATGATGATTAAAGGGGCTGAAATCCCCTATCTCATGCACATTGAAGGCTTTTACGGATTCTTAGAACCTCGATTCTTTGCAGATTATAAAGATTGGGTTCACACCGGAATTTTCAATTACAGCTACGGTCAAATTGCCAGCATCAAGCTTACTCATGTAGAAGAACCGGAAGCTTCTTTCGCGCTCAAAGCACTGACAGAAGATCAATGGGAAGTGCACAATAATGAAGGTGAACACATGTTAAGCGGAGTTGATACCGCGGCTGTTTTAAGCTATGTCAGCAGGTATAAAAAAATTCATTTCGAGGGCTTTGAAGAAACAAAGACAGAAGCATTCATGGATTCTGTGCAAAGCTCAGCGCCACAGTATATTTTTGAAGTTACTGATGTTATTGGAAATGTTAGAACTGTAAAAACCTGGAAAAAACCTTTCAAAGGAGAAGACTTTGACGGCAATAAAATTGAGTTTGATTTAGACAGAATGTACGCTTTGGTAGATAATCAAGATTTTGTGGTGATTCAGTACTTTGTATTTGATCCCATCACCTACTCTTTGGGTGACTTTGTAAGCGAGCAAAACAAGGGAAGTTCTTAACATCCTGTTAATAAATTGTAGGCTCATCGGTCGGTTACATCGCATCCCGAAAAGTTATATTTGCCATTAAGCCAATTGGTAAATCTGACAATATGAAATTCATTGTATCAAGTTCTGCACTTCTAAAGCATCTACAAGCAATTAGTGGTGTTTTAAATAGTAGCAATACCCTTCCTATTCTCGATAACTTTCTTTTCGAAACGAAAGAAGACCAGCTCATCATTGCTGCCTCTGACTTAGAGACCACAATGACCACAACGCTTGAACCAGAAAAAATTGAAGAGAATGGAGCGGTTGCTATCCCAGCCAAACTCTTACTCGATACCCTAAAAACATTTCCAGATCAACCACTGAGTTTCTTAGTAAATACAGAAACCTTTGCTATTGACATCTCATCAGACAACGGTCAATACAGCCTTGCTGGTGCAAATGGAGATGAGTTTCCGAAAATTCCTGAAGTAGAGAGCCCTTCTAAATTGAGCTTAGATTCAGGAGCACTTTTCAATGCCATTAACAAATCATTATTCGCTACGGGAAATGATGAATTGAGACCGGTCATGTCTGGGGTGTACTTCGAATTGGGTACAGACAGCTGCACCTTTGTAGCTACAGATGCTCACAAATTGGTGAGGTACAGAAGAAAAGATGCAAAGAGCGAAAGAAGCTCATCTTTCATCATGCCTAAGAAACCATTGAACCTCTTGAAAAACATCACCTCTGGTCTAAACACCACTGTGGAGATTGAATACAATGAGGTGAATGCTTACTTTAAAGCAGATAACATTGAATTGGTTTGTCGCTTGATTGATGGGAAATATCCCAACTATGAAGCTGTAATTCCAAAAGAGAATCCAAACAAATTGACCATTGGTAGAACTTCACTTTTAAGCTCTATTCGTAGAATCTCTATTTTCTCGAATAAAACAACGCATCAAGTGCGTTTAAAAATGGCAGGAAGTGAATTGACTATAAGTGCAGAGGATGTTGACTTCAACAATGCTGCAAATGAAAAACTTACCGCGTCTTATGCAGGTGAGGATATGGAAATAGGTTTCAACTCAAGGTTTTTAATAGAAATGTTGAGTAACTTAGACTCCGATAACATTATACTTGAAATGTCTGCTCCTAACAGAGCGGGGATCATTACACCAGAAACAAGCGATGAGGATGAAGACATTCTTATGCTCGTAATGCCTGTAATGTTGAATCGTTAATTTTTTTATAACTAAATATCAGCTTGCAAAAGGGGTTCTTCTTTCATAGAAGAACCTTTTTTTATAGAGGCAACACCATTCCTTCTTCAGCAATGCGATAGCCTTTACTCTCTACTTCTTTTTTAATTTCTGCTTGAGTAAGAATAGGGTTGGTGTGGTTGAAGTGTGTGAAGTAAACTTTGTTTCTATCTTTTTCATCCAACACATTGAATAACGCCATACTCTCTACCAAAAAAGGATGGGGTATTTCGCTCATGTCTCTATTATTCAGTTCTTAACCATCGTAAAAGGTGGCATCCAAAATAGCATAATCTACTTTTTTAATCCAGGTAATGATGTCTTGGTCCCATCTCCCCCATTTATCAATATCGGGAATGAAAAGCGCACTTTTAGAAGGACCTTCAATAAAAAAACCAACCGTTTCTGAATACTCATCTCTATGAGGAACAAGAATGGGCTGTAGCTTTAATTGCCTGCTCAATAAAATCGTTTTATCAGTATCCATTGGCTTTATTGCAATGTTCTTTTCTTGAACCAATTGACTCCAAGGACCATTATTCTCCAAGAATTTTTTCATTCTAGGCATTGCGAAAACACTCAATTGGTCTGCTCCCAATGCTTCTTTACCTAAGTACATCAAGCCTGTATAATGGCCAATGTGTGCATGGGTCAAGAATATGGCCTCTACTGAACTTGGTTCATCACTGAGGCTATCTAAAGCCTTCCATTGAGGTACCAGATCTGGCGTGGCATCCAGCAAATAAGAGCTTTCATTTTTAGGATCCACAATGCCAATAGAACTCACCTTCTCGTGATGTCTTTCTTTACAGCACAGTTTGGTGCAAGCCAATTGAGGGATTCCGGCATCTTGTGCAATCCCAAGTATATAGATGAAAGGGTCTGGATTGTCTTCAGCGTCAGCGTCTATGATTCTCGTATTGCGTAAGGCAACATCTGCTTGCTGTTCGGTGGAACATGAGAAAATAAAAAGAAGCCCTAAAACTAGGAACCAAGGAGTTTTCATACGCTTCTGGAGGGTAGAAGCAAATATCAGTCAAGCAACTGAATTCTAAAAGTATAGGGCCACATTTTTCCGGTCACGTAAAAGAGATCCAATTCAGCATCATAAGCAATCCCATTGGTTTCTTGACTTTTTGGATACTCATACAATGCTCTGCGCTTCAAATCGCTTAAGTCCATTTTCCCATTTACCTCTCCAGTTTTCGGATCAATACGCAAAACCAAATCGGTCATAAACAGGTTTGCGTAGAGCTGCCCTTTTACATATTCCAGCTCATTGATGCGTTCCACCAAACGTCCATTCTCTTTGACTTGTATGGTCTTTTCTACTTCTAGCGATACTGGATTGAGGAACCTAATATTCTCCGTGCCGTCACTCATAATCAAATGGGTACCATCGTTAGTAAAACCCCAACCTTCTTTGGCAGGTATGGTGAAGGTCCCTAATTTCTTGCCATTTTCAAAATCCCAAATAAATCCCTTTTTACTTTGGTAAGTGAGCTGATACAACTTGCCATTTAAAACTGTAATTCCTTCTCCAAAATATTGTTTTGGCAATTCATTCACCGCCTGAATGGTTCCGTTAGAATCAACCACACCGTATACCGACTTGGTTTCTGGAAAATATTCTGGAGAACCTGTACTCTCAATCAATTGCCCTTCATGCACGAACAAGCCTTCTGTAAATGAACTGGTGCTATGCGCTAAAACAGCATCTACCGTATAGGCAATGTTTGGAGTTCTTTTGGTTGTTTTCTTAATTGATACTTTCGTACTTGGATCATCAGAACAAGAACTTAAAAACAGCACGGCACCGAATACCAGAAGTGAGATTTTTTTCATCGCTACAAAGAAATTACAAATTCTAAATTGAAGGTGGTAAAGGCGAATGGATTAAGATTTTTTGATTTTTTCTTACCCGACTACTTTCTCATTTCCAATACTTTACCAATTCATTAACATTTTTTTTATAAGAATGAAGGTTTTTACCCAACTTAAAGAGGAATTCAAGCGTTTTAACTTTTGAGAATCGGGCAGTAATGTCAGGTTTTTCATAGCGATTAGGTTTAGGGTTAAAGCCGCTCCGTAGTGAATACGCAGCGGCTTTCTTTTTTTATAAAAAAAATGATTTTAGCCTCCTAAACCAAAAAGAAAATCATATCTCAAACTGATGACAGTAAATAAAAAAGCCCATCCTTAAATGAATGGGCCTCTGATTTTAACTTACTCTTCTCTCACCTTTCCTCTACTCTGCCGTCTCCGTATTTGGCAAAGCGCCCTTTTTCTCTCGGGTGAACCATCTCACGCTCTGGCCATGGCCATCCGCCAAATTCAGTTTTATTGTATTCCTGAAAAGCTTCTTGCAATTCTTGTTGCGTATTCATTACAAATGGTCCGTACTGGGCAACAGCCTCGCCAATGGGTCTGCCTTGTAATAAGATAAATTTTACCGGGCCATCAATGGCCTTAATCTCGGCAGTTTCTGTAGAATGGAGTTCTACCTGATGGTAGCCATCTACTACTTGATCTGCTACCACGGCCTTCTCGCCTTGATAAAAATACAAGGTGCGGTTCACATCTTTCTCATCAGCTGGTAACCTCCAAGTAGCGCCTTCTTCCAATTCTATGCGGTAAATTTTCACGGAATTGTTGGGATCCTTCGCCCAAGAATTTGGAGTGGGATCCGGTGCTTTGTGTTCTTTGTAATCTCCCGCTACAACTTTGATAGAAATCTCTTTTCCGTTTTCGTCATTCTCCTTCACCACCGGAATGTCTTCACTCCAAAGCATCTTGTAATCGGGTTCTACTAATTTATCCTTACTCGGCAGGTTCAACCAAATCTGAAAAAGCTCTCCTGTATTTGGTTTATCTGATTCTAAAAGCGGAAACATCTCAGAATGTTGCACGCCTTTTCCGGCTGTCATCCATTGCACATCTCCATTACCAAATCTACCTGTTGAACCCAAAGAATCTGAATGATCTGCGAGCCCTTGCTCTACAATGGTAATGGTTTCAAAACCACGGTGTGGATGGTATGGAAAACCGGGAACTTTTTGTCCGTGATACATGTTCCAACCATCTTTATTGGCAAAATCTTGACCTATGTTTCTACCGGCCAATCCTGTTGAAGGCCCCATTTCTTCATTGCCCGCTGGGTAATGGTCTAAGTGGTGCATACTGAATAAAAAAGGGTCTTGCGTTTGCCATGGGGTACTCATGGGTCTTACGTGTTTCACTGGGTGTGCCATAGTTATCTCTCCTATTGTTGATTGCTCTTTAACAATCATTTTAGTTCTCAATCATTAACGATTCGCTGCTACAAATGTTTCGTTATTTTACATGTAAACAATATACGTCACCTGAGGCGATTAAACATGGATAAAGGCCGTACTTTTGAGGCCTAATAAGAACAGTCATGGCAGCAATTGAAAACCGAGAAGATGTATTCAAATTGGTAAATACTTTTTACGCCAAAGTAAGAACCGATGAGTTGCTTGGACCTATTTTCCATCGTTTTATTGCCAAAGATGATTGGCCTGCTCACATCAATAAACTGACTGATTTTTGGGAAACTCAATTGTTTCAAATTCCAAAGTTTAGAGGGAACCCAACGTTGAAGCATTGGATGGTAGACCAATCTGAACCAAAGGGCATTTCAGAAACCCACTTTCACCGTTGGTTGAGCCTTTGGTTTGAAACCCTTGACGCCATGTACGAAGATGAAAAAGCCAATCGTGCGAAGCAACGCGCACAGCAAATGGCTGTTGGGCAGTTCAGTCAGATTATGCGTTTTAGAGAAGCAGCCGAATAGTCTATTCCTTCTCTTTTTCTTTGTAGAAATAATGCACTTGCAATACGCGTTCACGCTCTTCACGTGCTTTGCGTTCGCGCTCTGCTACAAACTCTGGATCCCAATATTTCTCGCCATACTTGGCTTGTAAGAGGTCTAAATTCTCGTTGAGTTGATAGGTTTTTCGCTTAGGGCCTTCGCTTCTGTATATCCATGCGAAGAGTAATCCAGAGAGTGCTCCAAACAAGTGGCCTTCCCAAGAAATTCCAGCTTTAATGGGGAAGACATACCAAATCATGCTTCCGTACAAAAACACAATGAGTAAGGATAAGCCCATCATATAGGGGCTTTTATTGAATACGCCACTGAAGAATAAAAAGGCCGCTAAAGCATAGATCAAACCACTGGCGCCAATGTGAAAACTAGGTCTTCCCCCTGCCCACAACCACAAACCGGTAACCAGCCAAGTGAAGATAAACACACGCCACGCCACCTTGTGATAAAACGTAAAGAGCAATGTGGTTAAGACAAAAAATGGCGCAGAATTATTGGTAATATGGTTGAAATCGCCATGCAAGAAAGGCATGAAAAAAATGCCCTTGATGCCACTCCATTCTCTAGGGTAGACCCCAAAAGCAGAAAACGATCTGTTCATTAACACTTCTGCACCGAAAACCGCCCACATGACTAAAAGTAGAATGAGCGGAATACGTGCAGAACGCATGAGAAGCTGAACGAATGAAACTGCTTTATTCAAGGCCATTATTCTTCTGTGTCAAAATCGCTGTCTGAAAAATTGAACATGGAATTCATTAAATCTTTGAAAGAGATTTTGCCCTCTACCACAGATTTGTTGATCAATGAAAATTCTGCCAATCCATGCAATATAAATTCAATCAGCACAAATTGCTCATTGGCTTGTGCTTCTGGATGCAGTTTCTTCACCATGGCAATTAATCCGTCTACCTTCAGCATTTCTTCTCTGAACTGCACATCAGACATTGTGTCTAATAAATCCACTTCATTTTGCGCGAACCATTTGATGATTCTCGCATATGGGTTGGGGGCATCTTTTCTCTTTTGTGCGAGCTCTGGATTAGGAAAAAGTGTTGGAAACACTTGACGAATGGACTTGCTCAATAGCTGGTGAGCCACTCCAATGGCTCCCTCTTGTTCTCCTTCATACACCAATTCAACCTTACCGGTAATGGCTGGAATCATACTCAATAAATCTGAGAGTCGCACATGGGTGTGCGTATCTCCATTGAGAATCATTCTGCGCTCTGCAGCGGCCACAAGACTTTCGTAAGCCGTAATACTCAAACGCGCAGAAACCCCAGACTTTTGATCTATCAACTCACTTTCACGCGCTTCAAAAGAAACCTGTTCCAATACTCTGTGAACCAAAGGATCTATGGTGATGTTCTTCTTTTGGTTATCATCCAAAGCCGCCTCTTGCAAGGTAATTTGCTCTGCCAATTCTACCTCTCTAGGGTAGTGCGTAATGATCTGACTTTGTATGCGGTCTTTCAGCGGGGTTATAATGGAACCTCTGTTGGTGTAATCTTCTGGATTTGCGGTAAACACGAACATGATATCTAAAGGCAAGCGCACTTTAAACCCTCTGATTTGAATGTCGCCTTCTTGCAAAATATTGAACAATGCCACCTGAATACGCGGTTGTAAATCGGGCAATTCATTAATAACAAAAATGCCTCGGTTCGCATTGGGAACCAGTCCAAAATTGATCACACGCTCATCGTTGTAATTCAATTTTAAGTTGGCGGCTTTGATGGGATCTACATCACCAATCAAATCGGCTACAGAAACATCTGGCGTGGCCAACTTTTCTGAATAACGCTCAACTCTGTGCAACCAAGTAATGGGCAAATCATCTCCCAATTCCTGAACCTTTTGCTTAGATGCTTGCGAGATGGGTTCAAAAGGACTTTCGTTCAAATCTGAGCCTTCAATCACCGGAATGTATTCATCTAGCAAACGCACCATGGCGCGCGCCATTGATGTTTTTGCTTGCCCTCTTAAGCCCAAGAAAAGTATGTTGTGTTTGGCCAATAAGGCGCGTTCCACTTCGGGAACCACAGAGTCTTGATAACCTAAAATTTCTGGGAAATTGTCTGTTTTATTCTTCAGCGCGTCCAACATGTTTGCACGCAACTCTTCTTTTATGCCTTTGGGAGAATAGCCAGCGGCTTTCAACTGACCCAAAGTTTTGATTGTAGCTATTTTATTCGTTTCCATCAACGTGTATATCTTCTTCTGTTTTGTTCGTAATCTTCAAAAATGAAATCGCCCAAGCCTTTTAAAGAACTGTAATAGGCTTTGCCTTGATTGGCGGCTGTAAAATCTTCAATAAAACGCTGCAAATAAGGATCTTGAGCAATCATAAAAGTGGTAATGGGTATTTTGGATTTTCTACATTGAACGGCTAAATCCAATGTTTTCCCTACAATTTTAGGATCTAGCCCAAAGCTGTTTTGGTAGTATTCGTTGCCAATTTTTAAGCAGCTTGGCTTGCCATCGGTAATCATAAATATTTGGCGATTGGGGTTCTTTCTTCTTCTCAACAAATCCATAGACAACTCCAAGCCTGCCACTGTGTTGGTGTGGTAAGGTCCCACTTTCAGGTAAGGCAAATCTTTGACTTGCACCTGCCACGCATCGTTGCCAAAAGCTACAATGTCTAAGGTGTCTTTGGGATACTTGCGCATAATGAGTTCGCTCAATGCCATGGCCACTTTTTTGGCGGGCGTAATGCGGTCTTCGCCATAGAGAATCATGCTGTGCGATAAATCAATCATGAGCACCGTAGAAGACTGCGCTTTGTGCATGGTTTCTTTCACTTCTAAATCTCGCTCTGTCAAATAAAAATCATCTACTCCGTGATTGATTTGTGCATTTCGCAAAGAATCTGTCATGGCTATCCGATCTGCGCGATCTCCAAACTCATAGGGTCTTCTTTCAGAAGTGCTTTCATCTCCCTTGCCCATCATTTTAGAAGAATGGTTCCCTTGGTTGGAGCTCTTCATCTTCCCGAAAATTTGATCTAAACTCCGCTGGCGAATCATCTTTTCTGATTTGCCGGTAAGCGTGGGTTGGCCCGAGTTTCCATCGCGGTCTATGAATCCCTTATCTCTGAGTTCATTCACAAAATCATCCAGCGTGTAATCTTCTGTGGTGAGGCTGTACTTTTTGTCCAGTTCCCTCATCCAATCTATGGCTTCGTCAACATCTCCAGAAGTGTAGGTAAGTAGCTCCAAAAAAACCTCCAATAAGCGCTCAAAAGGAGAGCGATTGTCGGCTTCGGGAATGTATTGTGAGAAGTTGTAACCAATCATAAAGTGAAAATACAATAACTTGATTAGGTATATTAACGTGGAAAACTCACTTTTGATTTACATTTTTTGGAATATGGATTTAAGTTACGAGAAAGATTTAGGCAATTTGATTTACGAATTCTTACTTTCTGTAGGATTAAGTGAAAATATAGCATTGGTTTTTAAAGCATTAAGCCTTTTCATTTTGATTGGTGCCCTGCTCATTGCCTTGGACTATGTCATTCGCATTACGCTGCGCAGAACCGCAAAAAATTTGGTTCAATCCACAAAAACCGATTTGGATGACCTTTTGTTAGAACACAAAGTGCCAATGAAAATTGGCCATGTGCTGCCCGCCTTTTTATTCAAAGGTTCACTGCCTTTTATTTTGGGAGATTTTCCTGGTTTGGTAGATGGAGTAGGCAAAGTGTTTGAAGTGTATTTGGTTTTTCTTTTCAGCAGCATTGCACATGCCGTGCTCTCCTCTTTTAAAAAGCACTTTAGAAAGTTTGAATCGCTCAAAGACAAACCCATAGACAGCATTGCCCAGGTACTTTCTACCATGGTGTATGTGGTGGCTTTTTTAATTACCATTTCTGTTTTGGCCGACCAAAGCATCTCACAACTACTCACCACCCTTGGTGCTGCATCTGCCATTTTACTTTTAATCTTTAGAGATTCGCTCTTGGGCTTTACCAGTTCTTTACAGCTCACATACAATGACTTGGTGCGTGTAGGCGATTGGATTTCTGTACCAAAGTATGGAGCCGATGGAAATGTAGAAGAGATTGGAGTGACCACGGTGAAGGTGCAAAACTTTGACAATACCATTTCTAATGTACCTACCTACGCACTGATTTCTGACAGCTTCCAAAACTGGCGCGGGATGACCGATAGCCCTGGGAGAAGAATTAAGCGCAGCATGCTGATCAAGCAAAACAGCATTCGCTTTTTAACGGCAGAAGACATTGACCGCTTTTCTAAGATTGAATTGATACAGAACTATGTGGTGAGCCGCAGCAAGAGTATTGAAGCGCATAACAAGAAGCACGATATAGATAAGTCTGAATTGATCAATGGCCGCAACTTGACCAACATTGGGCTTTTTAGAAAATACATGATTGATTATGTAGACCGCAATCCGGCCATTAGTAAAGATTTGACCTTAATGGCAAGGCAACTGCAACCTACAGAACACGGTTTACCTATTGAGATTTATTGTTTTAGCAAAGACAAGGTTTGGGTGAACTACGAATACATTATGAGCGATTTGTTTGATCACTTTTTAGCCGCTGTGCCTTACTTTGACTTGGAGTTGCATGAATCTCCAACTGGAAATGATATAAAGAGTTTGAAAGGGAATCAAATATGATGAACTTCGTTTCGAGCATCAACGGGAGCTTGCATCGGAGAAAATAGAGATTTTGAAATGAGACGCGCAGCTTAAAAAATTCATTTTTTTCTTGCTTTAGGCATAGTTATCGTGGGGCGCAAGAGTAACTATAATCACAATATTAACACAATCAATAAAATCGAAAAGGTTATAACTAGGAGATTCAACCCTAATTTTATTAAGTCATTATCAATTAAACGTTTTATCAAGTAATCTATCAACAGAACTCCTAGAGGTATTGACAAGAAAACATAAAATAAGTCATAAGGAAAATCATGTGAAGCTTTCAAAAGCTTGTAGTAACTTAAAACGAAGAACATCTGCATTGTAAATAATAGGAAAGCTTAGCCTCTTAACATTATTCTATTAAGCTTACTTCTAGTCATTAATTTAAAATTATCTAAAGTCATTTTCAACTCCTCCAGGAATTACCGTACATCCCTAGCTACCGCTCTAATCCCTTCGCGTGTGCTCAAAGCTAGCTTAGCAAAGCCTAAAAGCAAAATGCAAAAAAGTCTTTGATTTCTTATCTATTTTTCTTGTAATCAACTATATGAAGGGATAGGCGCTGAGAGCTGGGTATCAAATAAAATTGACTGGTAAGTTTGGAAACAAAAAACCCCCGCCAATAGACGAGGGTTCTTTGTGAAATTCTGTTTCTAGTGCTACTCCAAATTCGGCATGGTTGATTTAAAGTAAGGGGCTCCGCTGCTTTGGAGTTTTTCTTCTATACTCACCAATTGTGTGTTGATTGCTTTTACTTCTGGAATCCACTCATCTAACATTTCTGAGGTTATTTTTACATTGTCTCTTTGTGTTTGTGTTGGATCTGCTTGGTTCGAGTAACTCACCCAAACAGCCAAACCAATGCGGTCCATAATTCCCGGAACAGCCTCAAAATCTCTACTAGAAAGCGATTGATCTCCATACATGGTGCGGTTCAATGCGTTCATTCCCAATTCTAAATCTCTTAGCTGATTCAATACTTCTAAAGAAACACCCGTGGTATTTCTGGCAGAAGCTTTGGCACTTTTCAAACGCTCTTGCATCACCTCAAAATATTGATCGGCTCCATTAGCGCGCTTTCTCACGGTTTCCAATTCAACTTGGAACTCTGCCAAAGCTTCTTCGTTGTAGTTCAAAGTATTTCCTTTCAAAGCTTTCAACTTAAAAGCTACTTTTTTAGAAAGGGTTTCTACCTTTCCGTTGGTGCTCATGCTCAACTGCACGCTATACACTCCGGGTAACGCCATGTTTGCTGCGTTTTGTTTGGTAAAAGGTGCTCCCCTTTCAGACAATGATGCGTTGGACCCTAAACGGCCATCCCACACCAAACGGTGAATTCCTGAAGAAGGTTTTTTGGTCATTCTTCTCACCTCTTCCCCATCGGCATTGAAGATTTGCACCAACATGTAATTGGCTTCTTCATCATCTTCTGCATGCAACATCTCTAGGTTGGGGTAAGACACAGATTCACCTGCTTTTACAAGTTCTTTTTCGTTGGCTTGCCGCTGTGCTTTGAGTGATTTTGGAGCTTCTTTTAAGTAATACGTAATGGTGGTTCCCATCTCTGGGTTCTCTCCCAACCAAAAAGACGCCCCTTGAAAACCTGCTCCGCCATAGCCGTATTTGCTGTTTTGAGCAAACACCAACCCATCGCGAATACCAAAAATCTTGATCTCTTCTTTCTTGGTGTCTTCAGTTATTTCGCGCAAAGGACTGTAATCGTCCATCACGTAAAAACCTCTACCAAAAGTGGCTACCACAATGTCATCTTCATCGCGTTGCAAATCAATATCTCTAATGGCAATGGTGGGCAAACCACCTTTCAGTTGTGCCCAATTGGCACCGGCATCAATACTGGTAAAAATGCCAAACTCGGTTCCTACAAACAGCAAGTCGGCTTTCATATGGTCTTGCGCCAAGCTGTACACAGAACCTCTTTCTGGAAGGTTCCCCGCTATGCTTGTCCAGTATTTCCCTTTGTCTGTACTCTTGTAGATGTAAGGTTTAAAATCTCCATTCTTGTGGTTATTCAATAAGAGGTACACGGTGTTGGCATCATGCATATCGGCCTTAATATCGTTAACATACACATTGTCTGGCGCATCTTTTGGCCATGTTAAAGCTGTCCAGTTCTGCCCGTCATCAGAACGGTGAATGTTTCCATCATCGGTACCTGCGTAGAGTAAATTTTCTTGCAAAGGAGATTCAGAGAAGGCCACGATATTCCCATAAATTGATGTTGATTTATTAAGCATTACTGCATCTATGCTTTGCACTTCGCCCATGGTTTTTAAGCCATTTCTATCAATATTCTTGCTCAGGTCATCTGAAATCACTGTCCACGAGTTTCCTCTGTCTTCGCTTCTAAAAACCTTATTGGCACAGAAGTACAAGCGCTCTGGTTTATGCGGTGAAATCAACAATGGCGCATCCCAATTCCAACGGTAGGAGGCCTCGTTTTTTCCTGGTTGCGGTTGAATGGAAACTTTTTGTCCGGTTTGCTTATCAAAACGCACCAACCATCCGTACTGTGCTTGTGCGTAGATGATGTTGGGATTACTAGGGTCTATTTGACTTTCAAAACCATCTCCGTTGTTGGTTACAAACCAATCGTAGTTGTCAATTCCAGATGTTTTTCTTGTTTGGTTTGGTCCACCCAATGAGAAGTTATCTTGGGTTCCCCCGTACACAAAATAAAAGGGTTTGGCATTGTCTACAGTAACTCTGTAAAACTGAGTAATAGGCAGGTTGGGGTAGTATTCCCACTCTTTCGCATCGTTGTAAGTTTGGTACAAACCACCATCACAACCCATAATGTACTGATCTGTGTTTTGCGGATTGATCCACATACAGTGGTTATCTACGTGCTTGTTTTTCTCGCCCAATCGCTTCCAGGTTTTTCCCCCATCTCTGGTCACATGCGCGTAAGTATCCATAGCAAATACTTTGTCTATATCTGTGGGATCGCAAAACAACTCTTGGTAATAGTTTCCAGAAGTTTTGTAATCGTCTAGCTTGCTCCAAGATGCCCCGCGATTGGTTGATTTGTAAAAACCACCTTTTCCGTCTTGTGCTTCTATGATTGCGAACACATAGTCAGGGTTCACCGGAGAAACAGCCATACCAATACGGCCCATTTTGCCATTGGGTAAACCGCCTGCTAGTTTTTCAAAAGACACACCTCCATTGGTAGATTTGTAAATGGCAGAACCGGGTCCACCGCCTACATAAGTGTACACATGTCTTCTTCTTTGGTGAGCCGTAGCATAAATTACATCTGGGTTTCTAAGGTCAAAATGCACTTCGTTGATTCCCGAATGTTCATCAATCTCCAGTATGTTTATCCATGTTGCTCCGCCATCTTCTGTTTTGTAAAGGCCGCGTTCTCCACCAGCGCTCCAAAGCGGACCATATGCCGCCACATACACCACATTCGAATTTTCTGGGTGAACCTTGATCATCCCAATGTGCTCAGATGTTTTCAAACCTACATTCTTCCAGCTAGAACCACCATCATGGCTCACATAAACGCCATCGCCATAGGCTACAGAACGTTGGTTATTGTTTTCTCCTGTCCCCACCCAAATGGTGTGTGGATTAGAAGGATCCATCGTTACACAGCCGATAGAATAAGAACTTTGCCCATCAAAAATGGGAGTGAAAGTGCTTCCTGCATTGGTAGTTTTCCACACTCCGCCAGATGCTGCTGCCACATACCACTCACTTGTATTGTTAGGGTTCACCGCAATGTCCGCTACTCTACCAGAGGTGGTAGCCGGACCAATATTTCTGAATTTGAAAGCTCCTACATCAGAAGTTTCAATGGGTTGCGCATTGATAGAAAGGTGCATGGCAAGCATACCGGCAACCAGGGCAAAGACTTTTCGCATAGAACTAAATTTTTGAAAAATATAACAGCCCAAACAAACAAGTAGTTCAATCTTGAGAATAATATCAACGCTGCGAACCATTCATAACATTTCGAGTAAATGCTTACTGAACATGATTACTTTTGGGACGAACGATAAACTCCCTTCATCAAACAAGGGAACAGACCTATATAAATGACTTACGCAATGAAGAAAAATGCACTATGGATGCTTCCGGCTTTGGCACTTGTTGCTTGCGGCAGCCCAAAAGAAGAAGTTGAAAAACAAACGTGGGAACAGATGAAGGTGAACTATCCTGAAACACAAAAAGGCACAGTGGTTGACTCTCTTTGGGGAACCGAAGTAGCGGATCCATACCGTTGGTTAGAAGATGATATGAGTGAAGAAACCAAGTCTTGGGTAGAACGCCAAAACGAAGTGACTTTCGCTTACCTAGATAAAATTCCTTACCGAGATGCGATCAAAGACCACTTGACCAAAGTTTGGAACTACGAAAAAAGAAGCGCTCCTTTTAAAAGAGGAGATTGGTATTATTTCTATAAAAATGACGGGCTTCAAAATCAAAGCGTGATTTACCGTCAGAAAGAAGGTGGCGAAGAAGAGGTTTTTCTAGATCCTAATTCTTTCTCAGATGATGGAACAACATCATTAGGCGGCATGAGCTTTACAGAAGATGGTTCTATCCTAGCCTATCAAATATCTGAAGGTGGATCGGATTGGAGAAAAGTGATCATCATGGATGCTGAAAGCAAAGAAGTGATGGAAGATACCTTGGTAGACATCAAGTTCTCCGGCACCTCTTGGAAAGGCAATGAAGGCTTCTATTACAGCAGCTATGACAAGCCTAAAGGAAGTGAGCTGAGCGCAAAAACTTCAATGCACAAATTGTATTTCCACAAATTGGGAACCCCACAAAGCGATGACAAGTTGATTTTTGGTGGCGAAACTACCCCAAGAAGATACATTAGTGGATATGTGAGTGAAGACGATCGTTTTCTATTCATCTCGGCTTCTATTTCAACTACAGGAAATGAACTTTATGTTCAAAAGCTAAAGCCAGACGAGTCTGCGCTTGCTACTACAAATCCGATTGTTCCTATTGTAAACAATGTAGAGAACACGCATGGTGTGGCGCACGTTGAGGGCGATGAGCTTTACATCTCTACCAATCTAGATGCTCCTAACAAGCGTTTGGTAAAGGTAAATGTGAATGAACCTGCTCCAGAAAATTGGGTTGATGTGATTCCAGAAACCGAGATGCCTTTGAGCATGAGCACTGGTGGAGGCTATCTATTTGCTCAATACCTAAAAGATGCAACCACACAGGTTATACAGTATAACTTAGACGGCACAGTAGTGAGAGAAATAGAATTGCCTGCCGTAGGTAGCGCAGGAGGTTTTGGAAGCAAATGGGAAGAAACAGAGATGTATTACTCCTTTTCCAATTACGTTTACCCGAGCACCATTTTTAAGTACGATGCAACAACGGGTAAATCTGAAGTTTTCTTTACTCCAGAAATTGATTTTGATCCAAACATGTATGAGTCAAAGCAAGTGTTTTACGCTTCTAAAGACGGTACAAAAATCCCAATGATTTTGACTTACAAGAAAGGCTTGGAAATGAACGGAAAAAACCCAACCATGCTATACGGTTACGGTGGTTTCAACATCAGCCTTACTCCTAGCTTTTCTGTATCACGCATTCCTTGGTTAGAAAACGGAGGCATTTGGGCAGTAGCCAACCTAAGAGGTGGTGGAGAATACGGTGAAGAATGGCATTCTGCGGGAACCCAAATGAACAAGCAAAATGTATTCGATGACTTTATTTCTGCCGGTGAATTCTTGATTGAAAAAGGATACACTTCATCAGACTACTTGGCTGTGAAAGGTGGTTCTAACGGTGGATTGCTTGTTGGAGCAACAATGACGCAACGCCCAGATTTAATGGCGGTAGCATTGCCGGCTGTTGGTGTGCTAGATATGTTGAGATACCACAAGTTTACTGCTGGAGCAGGTTGGGCATACGATTATGGTACGGCAGATGATAGCAAAGAAATGTTTGATTACCTCTATGCTTATTCTCCAGTGCACAATGCGAAAGCAGGAGTTGAATACCCGGCAACTATGGTTACTACTGGAGACCATGACGACCGTGTGGTACCAGCTCACTCGCACAAATTTACAAGCAGCTTGCAAGCGGTTCAAACAGGCAGTAACCCTGTGTTTACACGCATTAATGTAAATGCTGGGCACGGTGCTGGAAAACCAACTGACATGCGTATTGCAGAGATTGCAGATGAATTGGCTTTCTCTTTCTACAACATGAAGTTAACTGAGCTTCCTGCTTATAAAGCAGAGAAAACAGAAGAATAAACACAAAATCAACTGCATAAAAAAAGGCGGCTGTTACTTGATGTAACAGCCGCCTTTTTATTTCTTCATTCAAATTTACGAACCGTAAACCTCTTGGTATTTTTTCTTGAAACGTTCGTTTTCTGCATCTAACTCTCTTGCCAACTGAATTACTTTTTCAGCATCTGAAGTTCTATTGTTGGCCATTAGAAAATCGGTGTAATAAATAAATGCGTGCTCAAAAGTTTGCGCGGTTTCTGTTCTAGAAGAATAACCACCACCTGCGGCAGCAACCTTGAAATTTTCCATAGCCTCATCGATCATGGCTTGCCCTTCTTTTATTCCGTAATTGATACTGGCTAATCCATACATGATTTTAACAGAGTTTTCTGAAGGGTCTAACTTGTACGCTAAATCGTAAAAGTATTTTGCTTTGTTGAAATCGTTTTGAACATAGTATTGGAAACCGGCTTCTGCTCCTACTTGGATAAATTCATAAACCGTTTCAATGTTTTGATCGTAGAGGTAATCTTTGCCCTTACTCTTTAGCTTATCGTCTTTCTTTTTGAATTTCCCAGCCAATTTCATCATATCTTTTGTGGCCTTCTTGTACTCTTCCAATTGGCTCAACTCGGGATCCTCGCTGATTTTCTTCATGCACATTGCCATGTATAGATACGGCTCTGACTCATTCTTGGTTTTATCACTTTCTGTAAGAGATTCTGCTTTTTGTGCACATTTTTCAAAGTCTCCCATCACGTACAAATCCATCAACTTGGTATGAACACCACCCGTAACTTGGGCAAAAGCAGATGAAACGGTAAAAAACAGAACTGGTAATATTAAAAGTCTCATAATTCTAATTAAGGATTCGCTTCAAAGTTGAAAAAAATATGCCAAACCTTCCATACTTTTAAATAATCTTCTAATTTCTTCTCTTAAGAAGGCTAATTTTGCCCCATGCAGAACAAGATTGGTGATAAAATTACTTGGAGTAAAAAAGACAAAGAAACGGTAGTTCAAATCTCTGGAAGCATGGAGGGCTGGATGATGCAAGCGTTATTGGCTTGGATTATTCTATGGTCTACTTTAGGGGTTTATGTGCTGTATTATTTGTTTACCAAAGATTTAACACGAGAAGAGTCACTTTTCTTTACCGTTTACCTTGTTTTTTGGGGATATTTTGAATGGAAGACCCTTTATGCCTACTTGTTTAAGTTGAAAGGCTTCGAACTTATTCAGCTTTCTGCCGATGGCTTACACATCAAGCGCAAAGTACTTTTCATGGAAAAAGCGAACCACTTCCGCTTAGAAAACATCAAGAAGTTTGAAGTTATTGATTCTGATAATCGCTCATTTGGGGCTGTCTATCAAAAGTCTTTTTGGGTGGTTGGTAACGAGCGTATTGGTTTTCAAAACATGAATAAAAAGGCAGCTTTTGGCTACCAATTGGAAGATACTCACGCTAAGAACTTAGCACATTTAATGAATCGAGCTTTGAAAAAACTATCCTAGATAGCTCAATGTAAACACATTGCCCTTTACGCGTGAAGTGTGTTCCCCAGCAATTACTTCTTCTTTTACTAAGGCCATCGCCTCTTCTTTTTCAAAGACCTCTTGGATGGTATTGATCTTTCCGTAGGGTATACCTAGTGCAGACAAGCGCGATTGCCAATACTTGAAATCATTCTTTTCAAATGCTTCTTGTAAAAGTGCTACAAGTGCTTCTCGATGGTCTACTCTTTTTTGATTTGCATTGAATACCTCTTTCATAAGACGTTCATCGCCAAGTGCATTTACCAATGCTTTAAAATGCTTTTCGGTACCAACTGCCAAGACAAAATTCACCTGATCTGCCGAAGAAAACACATCCCCATAGGGTGCAATATTCGGATGTTTGGTTCCTATGGCTTGAGCTACATGTTGGCCTACCAAATAATTGGAAGCCTGGTTTGTCAATCCGGCAACAGCAGCATCAAACAAGGACACCTCAACAAGCATTGGCCGTTTCTCTGATTGTAAAAGAGCTACTAAAAGACCTTCTTTCAATTGATGAGCAGCCAAAACATCAATAAGGGCTACGGGCATTTTTGCAGGCGAATCCTGAGATCCAGTCATGGAAATATAGCCTGTTTCGGCTTGAAGCACCACATCAAAGGCAGGCTTTGGATTTTTAGGCCCATAGCCACTAATTCTACCAATGATGAGATGAGGATTCAAAACAATCATCGATTGATTGTCTAATCCAAACTTGGCTTCTGTTCCGGGTCCAAAATTAGTGAGTACCATATCTGCTTTGGCAATCAGACCTTTTACCTTTTGTAAATCATCTGGCGTTTTAAAATCTAACAAATGGTATTCTTTGAGGTAGTTGACACTGCTGAAGTAGGCCGATGTGAGTTTAGACTTCTCCTCAATGGGGAGCTTCCAACTTCTGGTCATATCGCCATTGGTGGCTTTGTTCTCTACCTTGATGACTTGTGCCCCAAGCTCAGCAAAAAACATTCCCACACTTGGGCCAGCCAGCACTGAGGCCAACTCAATCACCACTAAATCTTCCAGTTTTTTCATCGGTATCGGATTGAAATAAAAAAGGCTCTTTACACGGGGTAAAGAGCCTTTGTGCTCATGACTGGAGTCGAACCAGCACGTCCTAAAATGGACACAAGGCCCTCAACCTTGCACGTCTACCAATTCCGCCACATGAGCGTGAAATCTAACGGGCCACAAAGGTATAAAACTAATTCGTCATTCTGCTGACAGTGGTGCAAATATGTTTCTTGCACATTTGTTCTGTTCACCAGTATATTTGGCTCTGCATCCGAAAATAGGTATATGTCGTCAGCACAAAGTAAACTCTGGTATTTAGAACAGATCAACATCTTTAAAGAATTGAAACCAGAAGAATTGGAACTCGTGAACTCAGTTGCTCAAATGAAGTCGATGGAAAAAGGAAAGTTTTTCTATTTCCCTTCAGAACCTTCTAAGGTGGTTTTTCTATTGAAAGAAGGCAGAGTAAAGATTGGTTCGTACAGTGAAGATGGAAAAGAGGTGATTAAAGCCATACTGGAACCTGGAGAAGTTTTTGGAGAATTGGCAGTTGCTGGTCAAGAAAACAGAAGCGACTTTGCCGAAGCTTTAGATGCGAACACGAGATGTTGCGCTATTCAAAAAGAAGAAATGGCAAGCATTCTCAACTCAATACCACACCTGAACTTAAAGTTTACGCAACTCATAGGTCTTCGATTGCAAAAAATGGAGCGCAGATTCGAGTCCTTGATCTTTAAAGATGCACGACAAAGAGTACTCGACTTCATAAGAACCACAGCATTAGAAAAGGGTAGAAAAGTAGGTTTTGACCATGCGTTCAAACACAAACTCACCCACCAAGACATTGCAAACCTTACCGCTACCTCAAGACAAACCGTAACCATTGTTCTAAACGAATTGCGCGAACAAGGAATCATCAAGTTTGACCGCAGAAGCATTTTAATTCATGATATGGAGGCACTAAAATGAAATACACCTTATACGTTGGCGAAGATTGCCATGATTGTGACCATGTAGAAAAAGCACTTCGCAAACGACAAGATATTGAAGTAATAAATGTTGATACTGACCAAAAAGATCAACCGCCTTCTCCTATTTTCATTCGGCCTGCCTTATTTGAAGGACAAGATTTAAAAGCCTACGGAGTGGACATCTTAGACATTCTAAAAGACTAAAACGAAAAAAGCCTCAAGAAATTCTTGAGGCTTTTTTGTGATCCGACTGGGGCTCGAACCCAGGACCCTAACATTAAAAGTGTTATGCTCTACCAGCTGAGCTATCGGATCAAATTCCCATGTTTTTCAACGGGGATGCAAATGTAATTCTTTTATTGATTTTGAAAATGCTTTTCAGTGAAAAAATTGGAGATTTTTAGCAGTCTTTTTTTTAGTTATTGAAAATGAGATTTTTAGGACTTCACATTATCTTTTCTTCCTGTAATGATTGGGCTGCGCTCAAAAGGCTTTGAACGATCGAACAAATAACGATAGGTTGCCATTCTGCGAAAGACCTTGGCTCCCAAACCTTCAATGATGTTCACCATCTTGGGGTTGAAATCACCTATCCATGTAATAATCAAGTCTTTATATCTTTCCGGTTGCTTTGCCACTTCATTCTTGTACACGCGAAAAATGAAACCTTCTACACCCAAACCTTGATATTTAGGATCTATTCCGAATGCAAGTCCGAATGAAGTATTCACGACATTTTTAATTTTCGTGTACCAGAATACTTTCAGTTTTCCCCAAGTATTCAAGTTCCCATTTGCGTATTTAAATGCTTGATTCAACTCTGGCAAACCAATGAAAAAACCAATTGGCACTTCTTCGTTGAACGCGAAATAAATGAGGTTTTCATCAATTACAGGCATCATCTTTCCAAGTATAGCGATAGACTGTTCTTGAGACATCCCTTTAAAATTCTCATGTGTTTGCCATGCTCTGTTGTAGATGGTTCTAAAATCTTCTGCGAACTTGAAGTGGTCTTTTTTACGGAACTTTTCTACTCTGTATTGGGGCTTGTCTTCAAAGCGCTTTGCTCTCCTCTCAAACACCTCTTGCAAGGGCATGTGGTAATCTCTGTAAAACACCAATTGCTTGTAGTAGATCTCAAAGCCGTAGGCCTCAAACAATGTTTTGTAGTATTCTGGATTGTAGTTTTGACCGTAGTATGGTGGATCTTCAAAATTCTCGATGATCAATCCCCAAAATTTATCATTCTCCCCAAAATTAATGGGGCCATCCATAGCTTCCATGCCTCTGGCGGCTAACCACTCTTTGGCACTGTCAAACAAAAAGAAAGCCGTCTCTTGATCATTGATACACTCAAAAAAACCCATCCCACCCGTAGGTTGCTGGAATGTACTCGCCTTTTTTTCATTGATAAACGCGGCTATTCTGCCTACACAGGTGCCTTTGGAGTTCAAAAGAATCCAACGAATGGCTTCTCCATGGGTATAAAACTCATTCTTTTTCGGATCGAAGATTTGCTCTATATCTTGCCTCAACGCAGGAATCCACGCTGCGTCATTTTTGTAAATCTCAAAGGGGAGCGCGTGAAATTGTTTAATATGTTCTTTCGTTGTTACCTCAACAAGCTGCATGCGACTAAATTTGCTTCGTGCGAATAGAGAAGACAAATATAGTTTCTCCCATATTCTTTTTAGGGTATATGGGTGCAGGAAAATCAACTTTGGGTAAACAACTGGCTAAAAAACTTGCCGTGCCATTTTTCGATTTGGATCACATTATAGAACGCCAAATTGAATCAAGTATTTCTGAGTTTTTCGAAAGTCATTCTGAAGAATCTTTTAGAGACATTGAAGCCAATTGCTTGAGACAAATAGAACTTGCTCCCAGTATAGTATCTGTTGGTGGAGGAACCCCGTGCTTCAAGAACAACATGAAATACATGAATGAGGTTGGAAGAACCATTTACTTCGAAGGGAGCCCTCAATTTTTAGCTTCTCGTTTAGAAAAAAGCAAAGCCAAAAGACCTTTGATTGCAGATGTAGACAGCAATCAGCTTGTAGAATTTATTGAAAAACACCTTGCTGAAAGAAGAGTGTTTTACCAGCGAGCTCACCATTCGGTGCAACTACCTGTACGTTCATTGCATGAAATTTTAGAAGCTTTTTAATTTTCCTATCTGATGCCTTCTTTTCTTAAAAAAGCGTGGTACTTTGCACTGTTTTGATTGTGTTGACGCAGGGTTTTTGCAAAGTTGTGGTAGCCCGAGTAGTCAGGCCTAGCGCACATGTACAAGTAATCATGTTCTTTGGCATTTAACACAGCATCTATTGCTCTTATTGAAGGAAAAGCGATTGGTCCAGGAGGTAAACCCGCATACAAATAAGTATTGTAAGGAGATTCTATTTTTAGGTCTACTTTATAAATGCGTTTGATCGTAGGGTCGTTCAAGGCGTACTTCACAGTTGGATCAGCCTGGAGCCTCATACCAATGTCTAAGCGATTCAAATACAAGCCCGCCACTTTGGGCATTTCATCAAGCTCTTTTGTTTCGGCTTCTACTATGGAGGCCAAAGTGCTTACTTCAGATTGAGACAAACCCATGGCTTCGGCCTTGCTTTTCCTTTCTCTATTCCATGCCGTTTTGAACTCTTTTGCCATGCGCTCAATAAAATCTTCAGCCCTTCTATTCCAATACATTTCATAGGTGTTGGGGATAAACATAGCTGAATAACTCGCTTCTTCGAAACCGTATTTAGATCGTAAATCAGAATTGGTAAAAGCCTGCATAAATGTGGTACTATCAGGCTCTAACTGTGTTGACAACACGCCTGCCAACTTGCTAAACGTGCTAATATTATTGAAAGTGACATCAACAGGAATGTTCTGTGAACGCAAAGAGTTGATGGCTTCGTTATTCGTCATACCTGTCTCAAGCTTAAATCTACCAGCTTTTACGTATTCCGTATATTTTTTCAATTCGGCCGTGGCTCTAAAACCTGCTTCATCCATCACAAACCCACTGTCAATCAAAATGGACATCACCACTTCAAAATTGGCACCTGTTGGCACATACACATAGGCTTCATTCCTGCCTTTTCCAAGATCAAAATTGGAAGAATAAATATGCTGATAAACATACAAGCCTATACCACCCATAATCAGACACACTGCTAAAAAAGCCAAAGCAATTTTCTTCCCCATTTTATCCTTTTAAATTACTCTTGAAACACTGGTAAATCCATTCATCTTCGAACTCTACACCACTCAAATTCCAATCTCTTTTGGTTCCACAAAGCACAAAACCCAATTGCTCAAACAATTTAATGCTAGCTGCATTGCTCTCTAGAATATTACAATATACCTGATGTACATTCAGCACATCAAAGGCGTAATGGCAAATCAGTTTCAACGCCTCTTTTGCGTACCCTTTCCCTCTGTACTTCTGCTCAATCAACACTCCAATTCCCACACGCTGGTGCTGTGGTTCAAACTCAAAGAGATCTACGCAGCCCACTACTTCATTATTCAATTGAGAAGTAATAATAAAACGAGCTTGTTTATCTGAATAAATATCTTGAACACTTTGGATATACTGAAGTAGAATGTGCTTTGAAAAAGGAATGGTTGTATTGCTTACCCTCCAATTTTCTGTATTATTTTCCCAAGAATAGAGAGTATCAATATCCTCAGGCTCAAGACCGCGCAAAAGAACTTTCTCTCCTATCATTTCAACACAATTTCTCCTTTGAAAACAAAGGTCGCTTCTCCTGTAAGGAAAACATTCGAATAGACTTTTCCATCATAATCAAAAGACACTTGTAGCTCACCTCCTGGCGTTCTTAAGGCAATGGAATTTTGACTCAAAACTCCGTGGGCATGAGCAGCAATGGCGGTTGCCGTAGCACCTGTTCCACAGGCCAAGGTTTCATTCTCTACTCCGCGCTCATAGGTTCTCATCACTAAGCTTGCACCGCTTACTTGCGCGTAATTAACGTTGGTTCCTTCTGCTTTAAAACGTGCGTTGTAACGAATAGCTTTCGCCCTTTTTAGAAGGTCCATTTGATTCACGTCTTCTTCCACAAACTCAACCCAATGGGGCGAACCAGTATCTAAAAAATAAGCTCCATTACTCCTTTCAATAGCGCTGACATTATTCATGCCTAATTTCACCAAATTGCCATCTAAAAATTCGGCATGATGCAATCCATCTATGGCTTCAAAGCTTGTTCTACTCGCTGCAACAACTCCTTGTTTTTGCGCAAATTTGACAATGCATCTTCCTCCATTTCCACACATGGTGCTTTCATTGCCATCGCTATTGAAATAAACCATTTTAAAGTCTGATTTTCCAGAAGGTTCTAGCAGCATCAATCCATCAGCTCCAATACCAAAATGGCGATTGCACAAAAAGGATACTTGCTGCTTTGTTAACTCAATCGAACGGTCGCGATTATCAATGATCACAAAATCATTTCCAGCACCTTCGTATTTTTCAAATTCTAGTTTCACTCGTCTATCTCTAAAAGCTGTTTTACAATGTTGGTGTCAATTACCGGTTGGTATGGGGCAAACTCAAAGGTCTCTTTCAGTAAATAAAAAGAGTTGATGTAATTGAGGTAAAAGTCTCTTTCCAGTTTCAATACTTGAACATCTTCTACTGGCAACAATCCAAAAAGAACCAATTGACGGTTCCCAAATTTGTAGCCTTGGTAATTAATAGGAGATTGCCAGAAATTAACATTTACGGCTACCTGTGACGCCTGCAAGGGGATGTCTGACAATCGCGATAAGGAAGAATCGGTCGCTGAAAAAGAAGTTGTATCCTCTGTGAGGTATTTGATTTTCACCAAATACGAAGCAATCAACAATTCCTTTTTCACAATGATTTCTTCTCTGGCAGAATCTACTTGAACAGGTTCTTCAATGGCCAATTCAACGCTATCAATCCCAGAAATTTCAATCCGGTTCGCAACGGAATC
>CBFHSD010000026.1:0-31724 GCA_965658375.1 Salibacteraceae bacterium | reverse complement strand
CTAGCTTCGATAGCAATAGCTTAGAAGTAATGATGCCATTTGTTGATATGGAGTCTTTGAGAGTATGTAACGATTCATTGTACGGTATGGGAGAATCTCTTCCATACGTAATGTATGATTTTGAAGGTGACCTGAGAATGACACCTCCATGTATTGGGGCTGATGAATTCTTATCGGACTTTGTATTTGTCGAAGATACTGTAGTCCTCTGCCCTGGGGGCAGTCAAGTATTGACAGGAGTAACACATGGGGGTTTTAGCAATTTGTGGAGTACAGGATCAACAGATTCTAGCATTACTGTAACTAGTGCAGGCACATATTCTGTTACTATAACAGGTACTTGCGGTTCTTTCTCAGACACTGTTGCAACAGTTGTTTCGGGCCCAACGGCAGGATCAACAACAACGGCAGTTTCGTGTAATGGTTTAAGTGATGGGACTGCAACGGTCTCTGCCACGGGAGGAGCCACTCCGTACACATTCCAATGGTCTGATGGTACAACAGCCGATTCTTTAACTGGAATGACCGCAGGCACATATACAGCAACAATCACAGATTTAAATGGTTGTGCATCAAGTGTTAGTGCTAATATTACAGAGCCATCTGTGATGAATGCAACTGCAAGTGTAGTTTCTAATATTTCCTGTAATGGATTGTCTGACGGTCAGGTTTCAGTCAGTGGAACTGGAGGGACAGCGCCTTACGCATATTCTTGGTCAAATGGAGGAACAAATGCCACTCTTGCTGGTGTTTCAGCCGGCACCTATAATGTGACTATTACAGATGCAAATGGGTGTTCGGCAATTTCGGCAATATCGCTCTCAGACCCAGCGGGTATTCTTACCATAGCGAACACTACGGCTAATGTCAGTTGTTTTGGAGGTTCAGATGGCGCTGCCACTGTTGTAGCAACAGGAGGAAACGCACCTTACAGCTACTTATGGTCAAATGGTTCCACAGCGGCATCACCTTCAGGTTTATCAGCTGGCCCGCTTACTTTTACTTTAACAGATGCGAATGGATGTGTTTCTAATGGATCTGTAAATATTACAGAACCAACGGCAGCCCTTTCCGCTTCTGCAACTGTTGCGAACAATGTAAGCTGTAATGGATTGGTAGATGGACAAGCAACAGCAAGTATTTCAGGTGGAACAGCCCCTTATAGTTTTGCATGGTCTAACGGTGCAAGTAGTTCAACGGCTTCTGGTCTGGCGGCTGGACCTTATTCAGTAACAATTACAGATGCGAATGGATGCACAACAAATAGTGCTGTAAACATCACCCAACCTACAGCCTTAACTGCTAATGCAACTATTAGTCAATCTATTAGTTGTAATGGTGCGAATGACGGGCAATTGTTTGTGAGTGTAAGCGGAGGAGGCACACCATATACCTATTCTTGGTCTAATGGTTCTACTTCAAGCTCATTAAGCAATGTAGGAGCTGGAAATTATACTGTTACAGTGAGCTCCTCGAGTGGCTGTACTGTAGTTTCTGCTGTTGCATTATCAGAACCTTCTGCTCTTATTACATTGGCATCTTTCGATAACAATGTTACTTGCTTCAATGGGAGTGATGGAGGCGCGTCAGTTGTCGCTTCGGGAGGTACTTCACCATATAGCTACTTGTGGTCAAATGGGTCTACCTCTGCGTCAGCAACAGGGTTGTCAGCAAATACATATACTGTTACTGTTACAGATGCGGGTGGTTGTACTTCAACCGGTACGGTTAGCATAACTGAACCAAGTGCAATGGTGGCAACTTCAAGTGTAAACAATAATGTAAGCTGCAATGGTCTAGGTGATGGAGCTGCATCCGCTAGCGCTACAGGTGGAACAGGAGCATATGCATATTTATGGTCTAATGGATCTACTATGGCGAATGCTTTAGGTTTGTTTGCAGGCACCCATACTGTAACTATTACAGATGCCAACGGGTGTTCGGCTAATACAACTGTTAGTGTGAGTGAACCATCTGCTATAGCTAGTGCAGCCACTAAAGTGGATGTTACTTGTGAGGGCGTTTTAGATGGTTCAGGAACTATTGTTGCTTCGGGAGGTACTTCTCCATACACGTATGCATGGAACGACCCTAGTCTTTCTGGAAATATAGTGAGTGGCCTTGATGTAGGTTCATATAGTGTGACAATAACAGATGCTAACGGATGTACTTTCACAGACGGATTTACCATAAATGCGTTAAATACCCCTCCTTTGGTTGATCTAGGGTCAGATATTGAGTTTTGTATAGACGATACCGTATCCATAAGTGGTGGTGCTGGCTTTGTGTCTTATGCATGGTCTAATGGTGAAAGTTCTCAAGATATTACCACGGCAATTCCGGGTATGTATTGGGTAGAGGTAGCAGATGTAAATGGCTGTACCAATCGCGATACAATTAATTTGAGCAATTTCCCTGGAATGACACTAGCTTCATCCGGACAAGATGTGACCTGCGAAACTGGTGCAGATGGAACTGCGACTGTTACACCAGCTGGTGGAACAGCACCTTTTAGTTTCATGTGGAATGATCCAGCAAGCCAAACAAGTGCCACAGCTGTAGGACTGATTGAAGGTTCATACAATGTGGTCGTTACAGATGCAAACTCTTGTCATGATAATGCGGATGTAATCGTTGATTTTGTAAACCCACTTCCTTTGGTAGGTTTACTAGACATGGATACTATTTGCGAGAATTATTCTTACACTATTGTACCTGCAAGTGGGTTTGTCAATTACCTGTGGTCTACTGGCGATACTACTGAGAATCTGGTGACAGACTCGGCAGGCACATACACACTTACCGTAACAGACGTAAATGGATGTTCAAATTCAGATACGATTGATTTAGTGAGCGATCCTTGTTTAGATCTTACAGTTGGAGCAGTAGCGGACGATGTGCGTTATAAGTTTTATCCTAATCCTACAGACGGACTAATTCAAATGGAATTGTTAGGAATGCAAAATGAAGACATCACGCTAATAGTTACCAATTTGCAAGGCCAAACAGTTCTTCGTGAGGATGTTTCGAACCTTACTGAAACATTCTATAAGCAGATAGACCTTTCTCAAGAGGCACAAGGTGTTTATATCGTTCGTATTGTTTCTGAAAGAACAAACATGGTATCTAGAATTACTGTGTATTAATAGAGTGATAATCCAATTATCCTTAGCATAGGTTATTGGAATCATTTTGAACTACTGAATGAACCCTAGCAGGTATAGCCTTGCTAGGGTTTTTTTATTTTCAAGTGTAAACCGTCTAGCATTCTATCACTCAAGCTAGAGCCTTCGCGGAGGTAATCGCTTCAAGATTGGCGGGTGTAGCACTTTTGATTCCGGATGGTTTTGGAGTATGCTACTGTGAGTTGTGGTTCTTATTCGATGGTTTTTAAAAAGCTTTCAAGCGTGCAAATGCTCTTTTTCGGATCTTGAGTATCGCTTGTTCTAAAGGTGGTAGAAAAGAGTTTTTTCTTCTCCTCATCAAGTGAAAAGGTATACACCGTATGCGCAGCTTCTGGACCTTCATACACCACATACCAGTAGAAGTTATCTGATTTACCTTTTGAGATTACCTCGTTATTTGCCAAGAAATAAGCTTCTTGTGCTGTGTGGTCCCACTTGGAATCCAAGGATGAAAGGCTGCTTGTGATGATAGAAACTCCGTTTCCAGCAGAATCTCCAAGGATAATGATGCTTCTGTCGTTTTCAAGCATTCGAGCGGGCCTCCATGTAGAATCGGGTATACGAACCGAGAATTGGTTCAAAGAATCGGAATAAACAAAACCACCCTCAAAATCAATTGGGGTGCACGTGCAGTTCTCAAAAAAGAGCGAGGTTTTTTCATTTTTTCCCGAACACGAAGTGAGGAAAATCAAAAGGAGTATGCCGTAGAGGTGTTTCATGCGTTTTTTATGGCTTCATAAGAAATACTGGCTTTGGCAATGCCTTTAGGGTTGGGGTCTAGGTACAGTTGGTAATCTTTTTGTAGTTCTATTTTCAATTGTCCTGCTAGAATGAGATTTTCTGAGATCAGTTTTTCTCCTTGTTGAATTCTAATTGAAAAAGACCTCTGTTGCGGCAGTAGCATCATAGGTTTCTCAAAGCTAAGAAAAAAGAAACAGAGCATTTTTTTAAGCGCTGGGTATTTTAAGCCTTTTCTTCAAACCTTATTAAGATTCAATGGTTTCAATAATAAATGAAAGGTATGAATGCACGGGCAGAAAGTACGGAAGAGGGGATGGCATTGATTGAGCGTTTGGATGAACTCTTGTTGGCCAACACCACAGAAATTATATCCATTGCCAAAGAAGAGGTGAAAAGGCAAGAACCGCAGTTTTCTTTACTCAAACAAATGCACCAAGCAAAGGTGCTGCGCCAGGCATTGAAAGCACATGTATTAAATAAGAAGTTGAGTCAAGTCATTTACGCACAACTTACATCCAAAGAGCTGGAAGCGGTGCAACAACATAGGGTGATAAATCAGATATTGCGACAAAAGCTCAAACACTTTTTACTGGAACGCATTTTCCTCCTCTATTGAACTATGTGTTGGCTTAGTATACCTGAATCGGGAACTGTTGTACGTTTCCATCTACTGTAAAGAGGATGAAGTATTGTCCAACTGCAAAGTTGTTCAAGTCAAGTTGTGTTTTGTTTCCTTGCACTTCGGTATTCCACTCACGTTGTAGGTGAACGGTTCCCGCAAAGTCAATCACTTGAATCAGCGCTGTTTCTACAAACGCGCCTTCTGTTACTTCTAAAGTTACAAAGCCACGCGTTGGATTTGGGTAGGCTTTGATGGCTGTCATCACCTTCATTTCTCCAATGCTTAGGCATGGGTCTAAGGAAATAGTGATGGTATCAGATCCCAAACATCCGTTTTGGTCTTCTACCTCTACCCAGAAATCACCACCTTGTGTAATGGTCAACATCTGATCGTTTGAACCATCGTTCCAGTTGTAAGCAGCCATACCAGCTCCTGCATCTAGGTCAAGGCTAAAGTCACCCTCACAATAAGTAGAATCTACACCTAGGTCTACTACTGGAGCAGCTTGCAAGCGCACGTTAATGATGTCTGTATCTATACAGCCATTGGTATCGCTTACCGTTAAACTGTAGTCGCCATCGGCAAATTAAATATTGGGTGAAGCGTGAGGACCTGCAAATTTGCGCAAGAGCCATACGTTCATCATAATCAATAATTGACCATAGAATACATCTTCAATAGGAATGGTTCCCAAGCGTATTCCAAAATTTTGAGCGTTGTTATACCATACAATAGGATCTTCTATGAAAGAACCCGTAAGAATGCCGTTGACCATTAAAAAGGGTAGCAAAACAAGGGCGTAAGCTCTGAAGAAGTTTCCGAGCCATTGCGCTTTTTCAACCAACACCAAGTAGAGCATGAAAATGGCCAAAAAGGTGAATGTCCAAAAGGTATAGGCTTGTTCCCAAAAGAGAAGGGCAAGGAGTGCGAGCGTCACAATCTCTGCCCAAGCTATGGCAGTAGCGCTTTTTTTAAGGGCGGGTTTAGGGAAGAAAAAATTCAATACAAAATAGATAAAGACACTGCTGTAAGGCACACAAACAAAGAACAACCACTCTTCAATAGGCAAATGAAATATTCGAAAGCCAACAAGGTAATCATCATTGAAACCCCACACTCCGTTTATGGTGAAAATCACATCCCAAACAATGAAAAATGCGCCAACCAGAGTAATAGAGAGGAATAAGGGTTTCCAGAGTTTGTAGTAAGGAGCACGTTGATCAAAAGAACGAGCCACAGGAATAGACAGCGTAAATACGTTGATGAGTAAATACAAATAGTGCTGCCACCCCTCCATTATGCTTGGGCTTTGCTGTTCTTGCTAAACGTAGATTTGAAGTACTTCCAAGGAACTACTAACATCCCAAAACATTCACCTTCTTCTTTCCCTTTGTGGCGGTGGTGAACATAATGTGCCTTGCGAATGGCCTTAAAATAAGGGTGATCGATGTTGCGTAACCATTTTATGCGCTGGTGAATGTACACTTCATGAATGAGGAAGTAGATAAACCCATAGAGGCCAATACCAACGCCTATCCAAAACCACCATTGCATGCCATTTACAGAGCCTAAAAAGGTGAGAAGGAAACTAGGAACAGCAAAAATTAAAAAGAAGCTGTCGTTCTTTTCAAAGAAGCCTGGTTCTTTTTGGTGATGGTCTTTGTGCAGGTTCCACAAAAACCCATGCATGACATATTTGTGCGTAAACCACGCTACAAATTCCATAAAAACAGCAGTAACGATGACGGTAATTGCCGGTGTAATCCAGTTCATTTTGGTTAAAGTAATAGGTTCAATAAGGTGAAAAACGCCAATTGAAATACAAACAGCCAAATGGCTACAATGTTTTTAATGCCTTTGGTGATGGAGTGCAACATGAGCTGAAAAACGAGTGCTACCACAAACCAAGCAATAAAATTTTGAAGCGGAATGTGGTTTCCTTCCCAACTCCAAAAATCCAACTGAATGGCAACGGGTTCTATGATACTATCTAAGCCAACCATCAATGCCGCAGCTGCTATGCTACTGAACCAATTATTTTTAGAAATGAGTGAAACCACAGCGGCAGATGCAAACGAAAGCATGATCCAATTAACGCCAATAATTGGCGGAACCTCAAAAAGATGAGGCCCGAGTGTAGCACCGTACCAATACGTTCCGAATACCTGTCCTGTTTTTACACCAAGCACTTCTACTCCATATCCGGCAATGCCCACTAAAATGATCCATCTCCAAAGGCTCAGGCTCCATTTTTCCTGCGCCAATAAAATAGCACCCAAAGAAAGCATCAGGTGAAAAGGAGTGAGCCACAGAAAAAGCGATTGCCAGGGGCTCAACATGCCTAAAACACCAATAGCATGCAAAAGAAATAAGAGAATAATGAGTTTTCGATTCATGAGCAGAAGGCAAAGTTAAGGCTTGGGAACACAATCGCTGGCTATTTTGCCGCTGAGTAAGCTGAGGGGAATACCCCCACCGGGATGCACAGATCCCCCACAGAAATACAGGCCCTTGAGCTTGTTGCTAAAATTGGCTTGGCGCAGAAATGCCGCAAACTTATTGTTGCTGGCTGCACCGTATAAGGCTCCTCGAAAACTAGATGTGCGCTGTTGAATCAACACCGGTGTCAAAACATCTTCTGCCTCAATCAATGCTTCAATATCTTGCTTTAAGATGCGCGAAACCTTGGCAATGATTTTTGCTCTTGCTTGTGCTACAATCTCTTCCCAATTCTGACCATAATCAGCAGGAGCATTGATCATGACAAACCAATTTTCTTTGCCATCTGGCGCATCGTTACTTTCTACCTTGCTACTAATGTGAATGTAAACAGTAGGGTCTTTTTGAAGGGTTTTTGTTTCAAACAAGGCTTGAAACTCTTCTTTGTAATCATCACTGAAAAAGATGTTGTGCACATCCAGTTCTGGAAATGTCTTTGAAATGCCCCAATAGAAAATCAATGCAGAAGAGCTTCTCTCTTGCTGCAATGTTTTTTCGGGTGCTTTCACTTGTGGCATCAGTTTTCTGTAGGTAGGCACCACATCCATATTGCTCACCACAACTGGAGCAGTATAGTGTTGTTGGTCAATTTGCACTCCGCTTACTTTGTTTCCTTCGCTCAGTATTTTATCTACTCGCGCATTGAATTGGAAAGAAACACCGAGAGATTGAGCCAAATGATACAAGCTCTGAGAAATGTTGCGCATTCCGCCTTTTGGGAAATAAGCTCCAATGCCATATTCTAAATATGGAATCATGCTCATAATGCCTGGGGTCTGGTAAGGATTTGAACCGTTGTACGTGGCATAACGATCAAGGAGCTGCACCAACTTTGGGTTGGAAAAGGCTTTCGCATTTACGTCATGCAAGGTGCTGTTCAAGCTGTACGAACCAATTTTCAAAAAGGCTTTAATGGTCTCTGGATGGAGCCATGTTTTAGCTTGGTGAAGTGACTTTTCCAAGAAAATTCGCCCAATAGACTTAAATGTTTGTTCTGAGGAGTTTAAGTAGTGCCAAATATCTTTTTTAGAGCTGTCAAAAAAAAGGGATAAATCATTGACCAGTTGCTCTTTATCGGCTTTAGAGCTAAAGGTCGCTCCATCCTCCCAAAAGTAGTTGCAAACCACCTCCAGTTGCTTGTATTGAAAATGCTTTTCGGGTGTTTTTCCAGCTGCTTCAAAAAGCTCATCTACCAAATGCGGCATGGTAAATAAACTAGGGCCCGCATCCCAAGTATATCCATTTTTTGAGATGGTGGTCACTTTTCCGCCAACATAAGAATTGGCCTCAAAAACGCGTACTTGATATCCTTTTAATTGTAAACGGATAGCAGCCGAAAGGCCACCCATTCCAGAACCAATAACTATTGCATTCATGTCAATTGCACTCTGGGTGCAAGTATATTGGCTTTTGCTGGAGTTGCGGCAAGCGAAACATAATCTGGTTTGTCGCTGCTCAATTTATGTACGAAAGAATTGATGACTTTTCCTTTGTAAATGATGAATACTCCTGGCATTTGCCAGCCATCACCGCGCTCTGGCCCTACTAAATGCCCTTTGAACAAACCTGCCCAAATGGCACGTGCAATTACTTTAGGTCCAAACATTTGAAAAGCCTTTCCTCTTTTAAGTTCAAAGTAATCGTACAGATGTTTTCCTGGATCTGAAATTCGGTGCACATTGCCTAAGCCGTAGAGCTCTAAAAACTGAGCTCCAGCAGATTCTGGCAATTGATGTACAATGACCAGCTCTGTATTGGAATCTATAATCTTCTCTCTGAGTTCAAACAAATCACTCATCGCCTCTCTGCAAAATGTACAACCAAAATGACGTAAGAATACCATCATCACTTTCTTGCTCTGACTTAATTCTAAAACCGATACGTCTTTATTTGTAATCATGTTGTTCATTCTCTCTCTCTTCTTTTTCTAAATGTGATCTATATTTTCAACCAAAGATTGAGAGAATTGTTGTGAGGAGAGATGAAAATTTCAAAACTCCAGAAACTGTTTATTGGGTGGATTGCCCTGATGCTCTTATTCTTATGGTACACTACACCAGAAGTATATCCTTTAAAAAATGACGATGTCACTTTTAGAATGACTGAGCAAGACGAGTTATTCTTTAAAAACCTGAGGCTTGCAGATTATAAAATGGCGCTTGATTCAGCCTCTCAATACAAACTTTATTCGCTCAAAGCCTGGCCTAAGCCAAGCTATTTCCCAGAAATGAAAATTGTACAAAACTGGCTCAATGACGAAGCTTACCTCTTTTTCGAATTAGAAGAAGGGATGGAGTTCGTGGTGATCCAAAATGACACCAGCTACCTGCATCAACTCAATGCAGAAGAGCAATACATATTGGCACAGAAACTATATCAGACCATTGCCAATAATGATGAGATTGAATTGCACACCACATTGACCGCGTATACCATGAACAAAGACGAAAAGAAAAGTACAAAGCGCCTTTTGAAAGATTATTTTCGCTTGGTAGGGAAGTTGAGGTAAGCTTAATAGTTTAAGTGCTTCAAAAGAAAAACAATCACGCAATTGAAATCAAGTGAAGATCGTATTCAGGCATGGTTTACCCAAAAATCGTGGGAACCACATGCTTTTCAGCGTGATACATGGGAGGCTTATGCACATGGAAAAAGTGGCTTGGTGAATGCGCCCACCGGATCTGGGAAAACCTATTCTTTGTTGGTTCCCATTGTAAAAGCCTACATGGATGAGCACCCCGATACATGGCAACAATCTCCCAAAAAACATCGCTTACGTGCCATTTGGATTACACCTATTCGAGCCTTATCAAAAGAAATAGAGCTCAGTGCCAATCGTCTTATTGAAGCATTGGAACTTCCTTGGAAAGTGGGTGTAAGAACAGGAGACACCAGCACCAAAGAGCGCACAAAGATGATGGTAGAAATGCCTGAATTGCTCATTACCACACCAGAAAGCTTGCACCTTTTATTGGCATCTAAGAAAGGCAGAAGTCATTTTAAATCACTTCAAACCATTGTGTGCGATGAGTGGCATGAGCTCATGGGCTCAAAACGGGGAGTATTGATGGAGTTGGCCCTTTCACGCTTGCGTGGCGTAAACCCAAAGCTTCAAATCTGGGGAATTAGCGCCACCATTGGCAATATGCAGCAAGCCATGGAAGTGCTGCTCGGTTCACCAGAACGTGCAGAACAGGCAGAACTCATCAAAAGCCAACTCGAAAAACGCATTGAAATCAAATCCATATTACCAGATGAGGTGGAGAAAATGCCATGGGCTGGGCATTTGGGGATTAAGCTTTTGCAAAAAGTAGTTCCTGTTATTCATGAAAGTGAGTCTACACTCATCTTTACCAACACCCGCTCGCAGTGCGAAATCTGGTACCAGCGGCTTTTAGATGCATCACCCGATTTGGCGGGGCAAATTGCTATGCACCACGGGTCCATCTCTAAAGAATTAAGAGAATGGGTAGAAGATGCCTTGCACAGTGGTAAAATCAAAGCGGTGGTGTGCACCAGTAGCCTTGATTTGGGAGTAGATTTTAGACCGGTGAACACCATAGTGCAGATTGGCGGCCCCAAAGGCATTGCCCGTTTTGCTCAAAGAGCGGGGAGAAGCGGTCACCAACCTGGTGCTCTGAGTACCATTTACTTTGTGCCCACACATTCTTTAGAATTGGTTGAAGCTGCTGCTTTGCGAGAAGCCTTAAAAAGAGGAGAGGTGGAAGAGCGTATTCCGTACATCCGCTCTTTTGATGTTTTGGTACAATACCTTACTACATTGGCTGTTGGAGGCGGATTTCAGCCAGAAGACATCTACCCAGAAATCCAACAAACCCATTGTTTTTCTAGTATATCACAAGAAGAGTGGAACTGGTGCTTGGCCTTTATCACCTCTGGCGGTCAATCGCTCAATACCTACGATGAATTTCATAAAGTAGAGGTGCTCGAAGATGGATTGTATAAAGTGAATAGCAGAAGAATTGCTTTACGGCACCGTATGCAAATAGGCACCATTGTGAGCGATCCCGCAATTAGTATCAAGATTAAGCGTGGCCCTTTTTTAGGAACCGTTGAAGAGTCTTTCATAAGCAAGTTTAATGAAGGAGACGTTTTTTGGTTTTCTGGCCAAAGCCTTCAGTTTATTCGATTAAAAGATATGGTGGCCGAAGTTTTACCTAGCGCCAAGAAAACAGGGAAAATTCCTGCTTGGGGCGGTGGAAGAATGCCATTATCGAGTAATTTAGGAGAGATGTTGCGTGTAAAACTCAATGAGTTGGCATCTCAACAAAGCTTTGAAGATATTGAGCTCGAAACCATTCAGCCTTTGATACAAGTGCAAAAAGAGCGCAGTGCGGTGCCTGCAAAAGATGAGTTACTCATTGAGTTTTTCGAATCCAAAGATGGCTTTCATTTATTGATGTACCCTTACGAAGGGCGAGCAGTTCATGAAGGTATCAGCGCATTGTTGGCTTATAGAATTTCGCAATTGTACCCCGTTAGTTTTAGCCTTGCTTTTAACGATTATGGCTTTGAACTCCTCAGTGATCAACCACTGGCTTTGGATGCCATTTTAGATAACAACTTGATTTCTGTTGACCATTTATTGGACGACATTCAAAACAGCGTTAATGCTTCAGAAATGGCGCGGAGAAGGTTTAGAGAAATTGCGGGCATCAGCGGATTGGTTTTTAAAGGTTATCCCGGAAAACAGAAAAGAGACAAGCATGTACAAGCCAGTGCGCGTTTGTTTTTTGATGTGTTTAGAGACTATGAACCCTCTAACCTTTTATTCAAAGAGGCTTATGATGAAGTCCTAGACTTTCAACTGGAATTTGTACGTATGCGAAACGCCCTGTTGCGAATGCAAGAACAAAAAAAAGTGATTCAAAAACCAGATCTTCCAACACCATTTGCCTTCCCAATAATGGTAGATCGTTTGCGCGAAACCTTTGTAGCAGAAAAGCTGGAGGACCGCATTTCTAAAATGCAAATTGACTTTGGATAAGCTAAATTTTGCTTTGTGTGCTTTCTGTGGTAATTTGCGGCTCCTGTTCGCTCCTACCCTCAAACGAAAATATATGAAACACTTCAACGCAATCATCGCACTCTTTTGCAGTGCGACAACTTTTATGGCTTTTGGCCAAAATGAACCCGTTCATTTTTTACATGAGACCCAAGAGTTTTCTCCTAACATTGAAAAGGTAGCATACCAACTAGCAACCTTTGCACAGGTGAATGGAAAGTACATTGGATACCTTCATTTCTCTGAGTTTTTAAGCGATGATCAACATGCTGAGCTGGAGCAAATGGGAGTGCACTTGGTAGAGTATATTCCTAACAAAACGTATTTAGCAGAGGTAGAAACAAGCGCTTCATTCGCTCAATTGACACAGTTAAATGTAGATGGTTTTTACCCTGTAGATTGGCACAATAAATTGGGTAAACGCTTAGCGCAAGGCACCTATCCAGAGTATGCCATTGATGGCAATAAAATCAAAATTTCGGCAGTGCGCATGCCAAGCTTCAACCACAGCACATTTGAGAATACCTTCATCAGCCAAGGCTTTGAGATTCTGTATTCTGATCCCGCTATAGGTTTGGTTTCAGCGAAAATGAAAGAGGGAGCTATTCGCACTTTGGCAGAACAGCCCTACGTGAAGTTTTTAGATACAGTAGACCCAGAAGGTGAACCAGAGAGCGATGACGGAAGAAACCTTCACCGTTCAAACGCCATTGATGTAGCCTATGCAGGAGGATACCATTTTGATGGCAGTGGTGTAACCATTGCCATCAATGACGATGGTTTTGTTGGACCACACATCGATTTTGAAGGAAGGGTAGATCAAAGTGATGTAGCCACTGATTTCACAGGAACTCATGGCGATATGACAGCAGGTATTGCTGGTGGCGCTGGAAATTTAGACCCCACCATGCGTGGAATGGCTCCCAACTCATTCATGCATATTAGAAGGTACAGATCCAACATGAGTGGAACAGTGGGTTTACATACAAATGATTCTGTGATGGTGTTCTCCTCTTCTTACAGCAATGGCTGTAATGCGGGTTACACCAACACAACCAGAAGAATGGACGAAGAGATTTGGGATTACCCTACGCTGTTGCAGGTGTTTAGCGCAGGAAACAGCAATAATAACGACTGTGGTTACGGTGCGGGAAACCAATGGGGAAACATTACAGGAGGACATAAAATTGCCAAAAATGTTATTGCTGTTGCCAATTTATTTGATGACGATGCATTGGTGAGTTCAAGTTCCAGAGGTCCTGCCTCAGACGGGCGCATTAAACCAGATTTGGCCGCACATGGCCAAGGTCAAATGTCTACAGATCCAGACAATACATACGCCTCTGGTGGAGGAACCAGTGCAGCGTGCCCAGGTGTAACAGGTGTTACCGCACAGTTGATTCATGCTTACCGTACTTGGAACAATGGGCAGAGCCCAAACTCGGCTTTGATCAAAGCAGCAATGATGAATACCGCAAACGATCTTGGAACTGAAGGTCCAGATTTCCGCTACGGTTTTGGAAAAGTAAATGCGTTGAAAGCATTGCAATTGATTGAAGAAGGGCGCTACTTCTCAGCTACCGTTCAACCAAACGACAGCAATACACACAGTATTACCATTCCAGCCAACGTGCTTCAAGCACGCATAATGGTGTATTGGGCAGAGCCAGAAGCATCTACTTCAGCAGCTCTTGCTTTGGTCAACAACTTAGACGCAAGCATAGAGCAAGGTGGAACCACTTTTTTGCCTTATGTGCTGGATCACACACCAAACGCTACTACTTTAGGGAACGCGGCCTACTCAGGCATTGATTCTATCAACAATGTAGAGCAAATAGCTTTGAACAACCCTACTGCGGGAACCTACAATTTGAAAGTAAAAGGAAGCGCTTTGCCCTTCGGTTCTGCAGAATATTTTGTGGTGTATGAGTTCATGACAGACGAAATTGTAGTGACTTATCCTACAGGTGGAGAAGGACTCATTGCGGGTAGCAATGAACGTATCCATTGGGATGCTTTTGATAGAACCACAGGGAACTTCTCTGTAGAGATTTCATTAGATGGAGGAAGCAATTGGAGCAGTATGGGCATCACATCCCCTGGAACACGCATATTCGATTTTACTGCCCCCAATACCATTACTGGAAATGCTTTAGTAAGGGTAACTCGTGGGAACGCAGTTGGTATGTCTAGCCAGCCATTTACCATCATGGCACGCCCATCGGGCTTACAACTTTCTCGTGTGTGTACAGGTTCAAACACCATTGACTTGATTTGGAATTCTGTGAACGGTGCTGTGGCTTACGATGTGTTTATGTTGGGGAATACGCACATGGATTCCATCATGACTGTTACCACAAACACAGCATCTGTGGTAGTGCAAGACATTACAGAAGAGCAGTGGTTTGCGGTTCGCGCAAGAGGTGCAGGAAATGCGGTAAGCAAGCGAACTATTGCTGAGTATTTTGAAGGATATGATCCAAATTCGGCATGTTTCTTAAGTTGTGAAAGCGACCATGATGTGGGAGTTCAACTGATTGAAACACCAGAGACCTTATTGGTTCCTTGTGCAGATGATACCACCAGCACCGTGAAGGTAGTTTTGGAAAATATTGGCTTGTTTACGGAAAGCAATTTCGATATTCATTACCAGCTCGGAAGCCTTCCTGTGGTAACAGAAACGGTAAGTGGAAGCGTAGCTTCTTCAGCAACTTTACAGTATACGTTTAACACTCCAATGGAACTCCCTGCAACAGGAGATTATACCTTGCGAGTTTGGACATCGCTTTCAACAGACAGCACAGACTGCAATGACCTAGAAGAGCTAGATATTCGGGTTTCAAACAAAATCAGCAATTATCCATTTTCTGAAGATTTTGATGCAGGAGCACCTATTCCTAGCGGAGAAATCATTAACCCTGATGAAGCCATTACATGGGATTTTAGAGTGGTAGGGAGCTCTTCTGGTGGAGGAACCCAAGCCATTTACGTGAACAATTACGAGTACGATGACCGTGGCCAATTGGATTTCTTTAAAATGAGCACGGTTGATTTAAGCGGTGCAGCAGATGGTATGCTCTATTTTGATGTCGCCTATACGGGATACAACAATTCATCAAGCGATAGTTTAAAAGTAGAACTATCTACAGATTGTGGAACAAGCTATCAAGCTATTTATGGCAATGGAGGCAGTAGCTTGGCAACCACACCTTCAACCACCAATGATTTTGTTCCACTCACTTCTTCGCAATGGAGAAGAGACAGTGTTTCTTTAGATGCTTTTATTGGCCAAGAAGTGGTGATTCGTTTTGTTAACAGAACCGATTACGGGAACAACATGTATTTGGACAACATTCAAATCCTGTCCAACCCAGATACCAGCAATGATGTGGGTACTTCTTCACCCATTCTATTAGGCTTAGAGGAACCTACCTTGAAGGTGATGCCCAACCCAGCTCAACACCACATTCAGCTAAAAGGCATGGAAGAAAACACCTTGATTCAAGTGTTGGATCTTACAGGTAGAGTGGTACTAGAAACAACAGTAGCAAGTGAGCAGGAGTTGGTGGATGTGTCTGAATTGGCAGCAGGAACTTACTCGATCATTAAGCCTCAAATTCCCGAAAACAGATCGGTGAAGTTTACAGTCATTCACTAAAGAAAGAAAATAGGAATAAATTAAGTCCTTGTTGTGTGCGCACAGCAAGGACTATTTTTTTGCTTTGCAGTGTGAAATTAGAATTGCGCAACCATATTTTCGAGCTCAATGGCTTAGCCGCCATGTATTGGCCGGTGTTAGAAACACTCATTGTTTCTGATGTGCATTTGGGCAAAGCCACTCATTTTAGAAAAATGGGTTACCACATCCCTTCGCAAGTCGGGTCTCTTAACATTGCTAACCTTGAGTTGCTGTTTAGAACCTACCAACCCAAACAAGTGGTTTTTTTGGGAGATCTTTTTCATAGCGACTACAACTCGGAGTGGGATGTGTTTGGGCATTTCTTAAAGCAACATTCTCACATTGCATTTGTATTGATTGAGGGCAATCATGATATACTAGACCCCTCAAAGTATGAGGAGTTCAAGATTGAATTGAAACCCCATTGGATTGAAGAAGGTTTTGCCTTTACCCACATTCCGATAGAAAACAACCCGACAGATTACTACAACATTGCAGGGCACATACATCCAGGTATAAAGCTGCGTGGGCAGGCCAAGCAAAGAGCCATTCTACCTTGTTTTTGGTTAGGAGAACAGCAGGGTATTCTACCCGCTTTTGGAGATTTAACCGGTTTGCATCCCATTCAACCTAAAAAGAACGACCAAGTGATTGGATTGGCAGAAGGCCAGTTGGTGAAGCTGAGTGGGGTTTGAATGAAAAATCCCGCAACTGCGAGATTCATTATTTAAACTTTAAAAGATGCCTTTACTCCAAGACCTGTTAATGCGCTTTGCGGTAAATGTGAAAACCTACAAATCAATATAGATTATGTCCAAGTCAAAAAACCAATTGCCTTTTTGGGGTAAGAATAGGATTGTACTGAGTGTAAAAAGCATTTTTCAGGTTCATTTCTAAAAATAAACCCTTACACTCATATTTCCAGTATGAATGGTTCTGCCATTGTCAATCATTCGACCATTATAAAGGATAGAAGCTTGGATATTTTTACCAATTTGCTGCTGGTAATTGGCTAGCCACGTGTAGTTGGTGCCAGGCGTTAAACCGTTGAGCATTTCAAAAGCAGCAGAGTTGTTTTGCGATCCCACATAATTCAACTGAACATGTGCAATTTGGGTTTCGAGCGAGTAACTTTCTTTGCTCCATTTCACCATCCATTTCGTGGTGTAAGTAGTGCCTTCTTGGGCTTCTTCTGCCAAGGTGTTATTTTGGTCTTTCTGCTCAAAAGAAAGGCTGGTTTGTAAAGTAGGGCGTGGTGTGTAATTGAGATCTGCTTTGTAAATAATAGTGGGTATTTTGAAATTGCGCGATGCAGCGAGTTCATTAAAACTTTGGCGCACTCCTTCTTGGTAGCTCATGGTAAATTTCCAAAAATTCAAGAAGTTCACCCGACCCGAGAACAACTCGTTTTGCTGTTCAATAAGGGCTATTCCGCTGCTGGTGAGTTGTTGGTTCCCTGAGTTTTGAATGGTATACTCCAAGCCATAAATGGGGTGGGTGCGATTCCAATACAAGGTATTGCGCAAGGCAGCACTAGATGAAATGAGTCCGCTGTCTCTAAATGCAGCTTCAAAAGGGTTCCAGCGGTTGATGTTACTCTCGTCTTCGGCTTTTCTATCTAAGCGGTAAGAGGCCTGGTTTTGTAAGTGACTCATGAATTTTCGGATGCCGGTACTCTGGTTCCAGAGGTTGTAAAAATTGACTTGTACCGATTGGCTAAAATTGAGTAAATCTGCCTGCACAAATTGGTTAGATGGCGCCACCACACGTATGTAATTGGCTTGGTCTGGAAAGGGAGCTATCTCAAATTCGTTTTGCTCTTTAATGCCGTTTTCATTGTAATCTATCCAGGCGTAAATTCCTTGTCCGGGAGAAACCTCCAGGTACAGAAAATCAAGTACTTCTTCCAATCCAGAACCAAACTCATAGAAAGAACCCAATACCAAAGCATTTTTAAAAAAGCGTAGGTTGTAAGTGGCACGCAGGGTGTTGGTCTGTGCTGGGTCTATGCTACTGGTTGTATCATTTACTTGCAAGTCGCGGTAATTCCAAAGTAGACCTGCTTGATTTCCTTTTTTCAGACGCAGTAAGACCGAACCTCCAGCTTCGTTAGCGCTGGTTTGGCGTTGCAGGTTGCCATTAGTCACTCGGTCATCCAAGCGCTGACCCGCGTATATTTTATAGTCTACCTTGCTCGTGTCTGCTCCGCGTAAGAAGGTTTTCCAATTCCAAAATGAATAAGCAGATTGCGACAGAGAATCACCCCAGTTTTGCGCGTTGTTCTCAAATTCATCTTCATAACCCAGCTGAATGTGTTTGCTCGTTTTACTCAAAAGGGTTTTGTGGCGGTAGAAATCGGCTTGGGTAGAATCGTTGAAATCACTTTGGGTAAGGCTTCCTGTGTAACGCAAATGCCAGTCGTTGGCCTTGTAAACGGTGTTGAGCTTATGGCGAGAAGCAGCGTAGGCGTCTTCAATGTAGTTTCCTTGAAACTGGTAAGCCGATCGAAAGCCTGCTTCTTGGTTGTTCAATAAAAGCCCTCCTTCTGGCAGGTACTGGCTTGCCTTGTACTCGAAACCCAATAAATTCCAGTCGCGCTCAAATTCAGCACTTCTAAACCACTCAATGGCTTGAAAATTTTGATCTACAAACTCCAATCCTGCTGTGAGCTCACTTGCCCAATTGGTGGCTTTCCATTGTTTTTGACGGGTAAAGTTGGCTTTTAATGCGTTTCCAACGTTGTCATCATCATCAATGGTAGAATAACGATTGGCATCGTAATTAGTTAGTGCCCAAAAGGCTTCTATTCGGCTGTTTTCATTAAAAGTATAAGCCCCATTAAATTCAAATACTTGCCTTTGTTTGGGCGTAATCAGAACCTTTGCGGGCACATAATTTCCTTGTGAAATACCGTTGATGGGGTCAATGAATTCATAGACTCTTCCGTTTGCAGTGCTTTGTTGCAATATGTAATTCCCCTGTCCGGGATTCACCTCTGTAAAGGTAACTAGGTAAGTGGCACTATCTGGATTGGTGCTGTATTCAAAGATGGAATCAATACCTGCTTGGCTGTAAGGGATTACCCGATAAAGCACCCGGTCATTTTCAAATTCTACGGTATTTGCTGAGGGAACCAAGGCGCTATTGACATTATCACCAATGGTAGATAAAAAAGCCACCTCTTCATCAGAAAGGTTTTGCTGAAAAGGGTTGTTCTCGTTGTCACTCTCTGAGTACATGGAAAAACCTGCCTTGAATTTCTTGTTGCTCCATTGGTTTTCTGCTGCAATGAGCGAACGTCCGTAGGCCTGAGAAACGTATTGAAATTCGATGATGATTCTACGGTCTTTGGTAATGAGGTTTTGTGCGGTAAAGGTGATTTCGGAAAGATTGTAGTCAATCACATAGTCTTTGTTTTGCCCACGTTGGAGGAGCCTGCCATCAATGTACACCTTCTCTGTTCCGCTTAAAATTACGATGAATTGCTCGTTCTCATCTCCATTCAAACGGTAAGGCCCTTGATTGCCTTCAATTCCTTGTATTTGATTTCGTGCAAACTTCCCACGAGAAACGGCTCCACTTAAATGCGATTCTGTTTGCAATCCACGCGATCCCACAGAAAGCCTGTTTTCATAGCCAATTCCACGCAATTTTTTGTCGTACACGCTAAAGTAAGAATGGTGATTTTTCAATCTAAAATCTCCTGCGGTGAGTTGGTGCTCAGGGTGTATCAACTGAATGTACACCTGATCAAAATCTTGAATGACTTGGGTATTTCCGTTGGGTTGAACCGGTATGTTTTGATCGGCAATGGCGGCATTTAAACGCAAATTGTCTGTGAGGTAACCAGAAAGTTGCAGCTGCAAATTGCTTTGAACTCCCATGTTTTGGTTGTTCCCCACCGAGATACCACGCGAGAGGTTCCCACTTTTTTCCAATCGGCTTTGGCTAAAGCGCATTTCGTTTTCATCAAAATTGGTGATGGCAAAAGGGTTGATGCTGGGTGTGTATTTCTCTTCTATCAGATTTGTGTCTTTGTTGTAATACACTTGATTGAGAGGGATGGCCATTTTGCGGTAAGTAATCTGTATGCTGTCTAACCCAAGATTTGGCGAAAGAATTAAGGCGTTGGTTTGTGAGTTGAAGCGGAATTGTGTGCTGTCAAGCCCTTTGATGTGAATGCTAGTGGGTAAAATGGCAAATGAATCTAGCACAATAGAATCATTGGTTAAGCGAATGGTTTTTTGCTCCAAGCCCTGCCATTGCGCCCAAGCTATGTTGGTGCATGTTACAATCAAAAGACAGATATGTAGAATTCTTTGCTTCAAGAACCTGAATTGATGATGTAAACGTACAAAATGCACGTTGCGTATTTGAATGCAAGTAAAGAACAAAGGGAAATATGAGGCGGGTTTATCAAAAAAACAGTGTTTAAAATTAGCAGATGTGTCCCTTTATAGCAGCACATTCCTCGTTGACCTTTGTCTGTGTATAAACTGAAGAGGTATGAATAGGTTTTTGGTGTTCGGATTATTAGCAGTGTTGGGTGTAGGATGTGTTCCCCCAAAACAGATGCAAGATGTAAAAGATAAGTACGATGCGGCAGAAGAAGAGCGCAAGTATTTGTCGGCTGAAAATCAAAAGTTGGCCACTACCAATACAGAGCATGAAGCAGAACTAGCGCGCCTAGAAAAAGAATTGGAAGCCGCAGTGCAAGACACCGTAGCCTGTGCTGAGAAATTAAAGCGCACCATGTTTCAGTTTGAAAAATTGCGCCAATTCAACGAAGATTTGCTGAATAAACAGAACGAACTTCAAAGCTCTTCTGAAATGGAGAACCGCAAGTTGATGGCTGAGCTTTTAGTGATTCAAGAGAAACTGCAAAACAAAGAAGATAGCCTCAAATTATTGCAAATAGACCTAGACAAGCAACAGCGTAACTTAGATGTGCTCAATGATCAGTTGAAATTGAGAGAACAACGCGTCAATGAGTTGGAGCAAATTATTGCGCAAAAAGATGCCGCGGTAACTCAGTTGAAAGAAGCGGTAAAAAAAGCCTTGGTTGGCTTTGAAAACAAGGGCATACAAGTGGAGCAAAGAAACGGCCGTGTGTATGTTTCTATGGAAGCCAAACTCTTGTTTGCCTCGGGTTCTACAGAAGTGGGAAGCGAAGGTTCAAAAGCCGTAGTGCAACTGGCAAAGGCTTTAGAAGACCAGAAAGATTTGACCATTTTGGTAGAAGGCCACACAGATAGTGACCCGATGAAAAGCCAACGCATTAAAGACAACTGGGATTTATCTGTGATGCGCGCTACTTCTGTGGTAAGAATTATGGTAGACAACAGCACTTTGGATCCGCTGATCCTCACTGCAGCTGGAAGGGGTGAGTTTTTCCCTATTTCTGATAACGATTCGCCAGAAGGTAAAGCCAAGAACAGAAGAATAGAGGTGATTCTTACTCCTAACCTCGATAAACTATTCGAGATTTTGGAAGAAGGTGCAGCTCAAATCAACCAAGAAGAGCCCAGCGAAGAACTAAGCGAATAGTTTGCGAAAGACCTCTTCTATTTTTAAAACCGGTACTATTTGAATTTTATAGGTGTTGGGCTTGATATTGCGTGCATTGTAAGCGCTTACCACTATTTTTGAGAAACCGAGTTTTTCTGCTTCAGAAACACGTTGTTCAATCCGTGTTACAGGGCGTATTTCTCCTGAAAGACCCACTTCTCCAGCCAAACAAACATTGGGGTCTATGGGCATATCTTCGTTTGACGAAAGTATAGCACTTACCACAGCCAGATCGATGGCCGGATCATCTACACGTATGCCTCCAGCAATATTGAGGAATACATCTTTGGCGCCTAACTTGAATCCACAGCGTTTTTCCAGCACAGCCAAAAGCATGTTCATCCTCCTTAAATCAAAACCGGTAGCAGAGCGCTGAGGAGTGCCATACACTGCCGTACTCACCAAGGCTTGCATTTCTATGAGCATAGGGCGTAAACCTTCAATGGTTGCTGCAATGGCAGAACCACTAAGTTCTTGGTCTCTGTTAGAAATCAATATTTCTGAAGGGTTGGTCACTTGCCTCAGGCCCGAACCTTCCATCTCGTAAATTCCCAACTCGTTTGTAGAACCAAAGCGGTTTTTCACTGCCCTGAGCAAGCGGAACAAATGGTTGCGATCGCCTTCAAATTGCAAAACGGTATCTACCATGTGCTCCAGCACTTTTGGTCCAGCCAGTTGGCCTTCTTTCGTAATGTGGCCCACCAAGACAACTGGTGTGCCTGTTTCTTTGGCGAACTTCATTAGCTCTGCGGTGCATTGGCGTATTTGCGATACACTACCTGGTGTAGATTCTAACAAAGCCGATTGAAGCGTTTGAATGGAATCAATGATCAATAAATCGGGTTCTACCGCATTGATTTGTTGAAATATGTTGTGCAGTTGTGTTTCTGCCAATAAGAAACAATCTTCGTTTTTAATGCCAATGCGTTCAGCGCGCATGCGTATTTGTTGCTCGCTTTCCTCGCCAGAAACGTACAAGATTTTCTTGTGTAAGTCCAACGCCAGCTGCAGCATTAAAGTAGATTTTCCAATGCCTGGTTCTCCACCAATAAGAATGAGTGATCCGGGAACCAAGCCACCACCTAAAACACGGTTAAGCTCCACATCTGGCAATAGGGTTCTGGGTTGCTCTTCTAAGCGAACTTCGTTGATTTTGGTGGGCGTAGGAACTTTGCTGCTCGAGAAAGAGTTGGAAGACTTTTTAGGACTACTTTCTGTAAGTTCTTCTACAAAGGTGTTCCACTCGTTACACGCAGGGCATTTACCTACCCATTTGGGTTCTTGGTTCCCACAATTCTGACAAGTAAACGCGCGTTTTATTTTGGCCAAAGCATTTTGTTTGGCTCAAAATTAAGCATTGCTGCGTATAATCTTCTCCTCAAGTGTTGTGGTTGAATAACCGGGTAAAAATGGAATCACCTTTACTTCTCCTTTGTGTTCTCTTACCCAGTCGGAGCCTACAATATAGCTCTTGGATTTTGGGTCAGTTTCTTGCGGATTGTAATCTCCCCCTTTAACTAAGGTATTGGGCGTAATGGTGTGAATCAAGTTGTAAGGTGTGGGATCACCAAAAAGAACTACAGCATCTACAAAAGACAATGCAGCAAGTATAAATGCCCGTTGGTCTTGATCTTTAATGGGGCGTGCGGCTCCTTTATTCAGGGTTCTTACGCTTGCATCACTGTTTAAGCCAATAATGAATTTGCTGCCTAGTTCTGCGGCTTGTGCCAAATAGGTAATGTGCCCTTTATGGATGAGGTCAAAAACTCCGTTGGTGAACACGAGGCGTTCACCAGCTTTTTTCCAATTATCACATTGTTGAGCGAGTGCTTCTAAGGGAATAATTTTACGATTGATTTGCTGGAGTAGGCTCATTTCCTGTCTTTCTGTTGCGTTGTATGAGGAACAAAGAAAGCAAACCAACAACAATAATCAGAACGGTCTGTGCTGTCCAGATAATCCAACCCAAAGCTCCACCAACATCAGAAGCAATGCCGTACAAACCGAGTATCAATTGTATGGCAATAGGGTAAGCCCCAATGCCGCCATTGGTCAATGCGATAGCAATTCCACCTAGTACAAAACCTGTGAATACTCCGCCAATAGGTACATCTGCCGCTTCGGGCAAACTAAAGAAGCAGAGGTAGAACATGAGAAAGTAAGCTCCCCAAATAAAGAGGGTATGCGCAATGAAGGCCCATTTTTGCTTCATTGTGAAAATGGATTTCACCCCTTCAAAAATGCCGTTGAGAATCTTTTGATACAGCACAATCAGCTTATGTTCTGAGTTTAAACGGTAGAGGTAGACCATTACAGCTAGGCCAAGAACAGCAATTCCTAAGAGAATAAAAGCCCAGTTGCCGTTGCTAGAACCATCATCAGCATTGGTAATTTCAAGCAGCAAACTTTCAATTTGATTGAATTGAAGGAAGATAACAGCGGTGGTAATCCCACCCAACATGATTAGGTCAGCAACGCGCTCAGCAATAACGGTTCCCAACAATTTTTCAATGGGTATTTTCTCGTAGCGGCTCATAAAACCACAGCGCGATACTTCACCTAATCTTGGAATGGCCAAGTTGATGAGGTAACCGATCATTACAGAGTAAAAACTGTTTTTAAAGTCTGGTTTGTAGCCTAGGGGTTCTAAGGTGTACTTCCACCTGTAAGCGCGACTTACATGGCTTAATAGCGCTACCACTAAAGAGATCAGTACCCAAGAATAGTTGGCTCGCGAAACTGCCTCCACAAAGTTTGCCCATTCGCCCTCGCTTTGCATCTTATCGTAGAAGTACCAAACGAGGTAGAGACCCAAGCCAAGAGGAATGGCAATTTTAAGAAATGTGACAAAGATTTTTTTCAAACCTAGCTTTTTAGCGTGTTGTTTGTTTCATCTGGAAAGATGATGCTTGGCTTGAATGTTTTGGCTTCTTCAAAATCAAGGATCCCATAAGAGATGATAATGATAATGTCGCCAACAGCCACTCTTCTAGCAGCAGGACCATTGAGACAAACTTCTCCGCTTCCGCGCTTTCCTTTAATGGTATAGGTTTCTAAGCGTTCGCCATTGTTGATATTCACAATTTGAACTTTTTCACCTTCAATCATGTTGGCGGCATCCAAAAGATCTTCATCTATGGTTATGCTACCAATGTAGTTGAGGTCTGCTTGTGTGACAGAAACCCTGTGAATTTTTGATTTTACTACCTCTATTTGCATGAGTATATGAGCATCAATTGCGCCTGCAAAAGTAAATTAATCCAATGGATGGTTATCAATTAATCGTACTCCCTCTATTTCTGCGGCAATGAAAATTCTTGTTGGTACAGCATTGTTAAACGCGTCAATAGGCTGAAGGTTTTTGGAGTTGGCAATAGAAACGTATTCTAAAGTAAATTCTTTTCGCTGCTCAAAGGCATTACGCAAGATTGTTTCTATGTGAGAAGGACTCGCGCCATTGGCTCTCATCTGCACGGCTTCTTGCTCTATTTCATATATGAAGGCAGCTTGCTCTCTGCCAGTTTCGCTCAATCGCACATTTCTCGAGCTCATTGCCAAACCAGATTTTTCTCTCACAATGGCAACAGGAACAATTTGAATAGGAAGCTTTTCTTGCTCTACTAAGCTTTGTATAATGCATAGTTGCTGGTAGTCTTTCTCGCCAAAGTAGGCTCTGTGCGGAAATGCAGCGTCAAAAAGTTTGGAAACAATGGTGGCTACACCGTCAAAATGCCCTGGGCGAGAAGCGCCCTCCATTACATTCTCAACTTCACCAAAAGAATAGCTTTTAGAAGCTGCATGGCTACCATACATCTCTTTCGTGTCTGGCATGAACAGAACATCACACTTTTTACCTTGCAATAATGCTTTATCAGCGGCTAAGGTAGAAGGGTACTTGCTAAAATCTTCGGGGTTGTTGAATTGCGTGGGGTTCACGAAAATGCTGCATATTACAAGGTCGTTTTCTTTTTTAGCGGCATCAATCAAAGAGAGATGGCCATCATGTAAGGCCCCCATGGTAGGAACAAAACCAATGGACAAACCCTTATTTCTTTGCTTGTTGATGTATTCACGAAGTGCCTCTTTACCTTGAAAAACTTGCATTCTTGATCAATTAACTGAGGTTAAGCACCTCTAATAAGTTGGCAAAGCTATTGTTCTCTTGATTCTAGAGCTTATTTTAGTTAATTTTGTAGGGTTTTTTAGGAAAAGAAGGGTAGATATATGAGTAAGCCGAAAATACTGTTTGTTTCACAAGAGATTATCCCGTATACACCAGAGAATGAAATGTCCACGATTGGGCGTATCCTCCCACAAGGAACTCAGGAAAGTGGTAAAGAAATTAGAACATTCATGCCGAGATTTGGTAGAATCAACGAGAGACGTCATCAATTGCATGAGGTCATTCGTTTATCAGGGATGAATTTAGTGGTGAATGATGTAGATCACCCCTTGATTATAAAGGTAGCGTCTATCCAGCCGGCAAGAATGCAGGTGTATTTCATAGATAACGAAGAGTATTTCTATAGAAAAGCCTTTTTGGAAGATGATGACGATGTTGCCTTTGAGGACAATGATGAACGTGCCATCTTCTTTGCAAAAGGAGTACTTGAAACAGTGAAGAAATTGGGATGGAGTCCCGATATCATTCACTGTCATGGCTGGATGGCTGGCTTAGTGCCAACCTATTTAAAGACCCTATACAAAAATGATCCCTTGTACGCAGGTTCTAAAGTAATATACAGCACCTACGATATTGAGCCAAATGGCCCTGTGCATGCAGATTTTCACAAGAAATTGGCCTTTGACGGGATTGATGAAGAAAGAACAAAGTTGGTTGAAGATCCAACCTATTCAAACATTCATAAACTGGCCATTCAAGATGCAGATGCATTGATAGTAGGCCATGAAGGGTTTGACCCTAACCTTGTTGAGTTCATGGAAGAAACGGGAAAACCTATGTTGAACGATGTTTCTGAAGAAGAAGTAATCACGAAGGTTAACGAATTTTATGACCAAATTCTCGAAGAAAATTCTGTTCTTGCAGGTTAAATGAGACGATTGAATTCCAGGATATTTTTAAAAGGGGTAGCATTTATGTACCCCTTTGTTTTTGCACTACTATGGAGCTGCGAAAACGGTGAAGCGATAGGTGTTGAGGTGCAGCCGGATAGCAATCAGCGCTTAGAAATTATCGATACTATTTCTATTGTCGCTAAAAATGTAATTCCAGAACACATTCAAACCAACAACCGAATCAATGAACTTTTAGGTGTCGTAAATGATGCCAGTTTTGGAGAATCTAGAGCTCACCTTACGAGTAATTTTATGCTTTCCATAGCTGGAGCAGATTTTGGTGATGGCGTTCTTCTCGATTCTGCGGTTCTTATGTTGGTGGTAAGCGATGAATATCAAAATGAAACCGCATCACTGATTGAGCAAACCTTGCAGGTATATGAATTGAATGAAGATTTAAGCGGAGATTCTGCATATTATAGCGATTCTGAACCTTCTTACAATTCAACACCAATAGGAAACTACACGGGAGAAATCGATGCGTCAGAGATTATCGTGGATGATGTTTTGGAAGCAAGTGTTTTAAACATTCGATTGGACGATACATGGGCAAGTGATTTTCTAAATGCCGTAGATGGTCGATTTACCGATACCGAAACATTGAAATCGATTTTCAAAGGTGTTCATGTACGTTGTGAAACTCCGGCACCAAATGCAGGCAATGGGGAGATTTATAGCATTAATCTAAGAAACGGTTTTTCAGGAATTCGTTTTTACTATAGCAACGATACCGATGACTCTTTGTTTTATGATTTAGAGGTTTCAGAATCTGAAATCAGATACTCTAATTTTGAGCACGATAGGGCGGGAACTCCCTTAGAAGCTGCTGTTGATAATCTAAACTCTGCAGAAAATGAAATGTACATTCAAGCTATGGCAGGCGCTGCTGTTGAGTTGCAATTTCCCCACCTTCAGGCTCTTGCAGATCAAGGTGTTCTATTGATCAATAAGGCAGAAATAATTCTAACCTTAACAGAAGAACGCGATTGGCCAGAAGTGGCCCTAATGAATATGGCAGCATACAATGATGAGAGAACTTTGGTATCCGTTCAAGATTTCTTTGATTCGTCTGTTTGGGATGAAACACGCGATTTATCTTCCAAACAATACAGAATGCCATTTACTTTGCAACTCCAAAACATTCTCGCTGATTATACCTCGGGTGAAAACTCCAACTTTGGGCTTCTTTTGATTCCTGATGGCAATTCAATCTATCCAGAACGTGTAATGTTGCAAGGAACAAAAACAAACCTCAATCAATGCAAATTGATTGTTACTTATACACCCTTAAACTAAACTCTTATGTGTGGTATTGTAGGATATCTAGGACCGAAAGAAGCGTATCCCATTTTGATTAAAGGGCTTCAAAGGTTAGAATATCGTGGTTACGACAGTGCTGGAGTGGCACTTATTGACCAAGGCATGGTGAACTTAACAAAATGTAAAGGAAAAGTAGCGGATTTAGAAGCTAAAGTTGCCGATGCAAATGTTTCAGGAAATGCCGGTATAGGACACACGAGATGGGCTACACATGGAGTGCCGAATGATGTGAATTCTCATCCACATTATTCTCAAAGTGGTGACTTGGTAATTATTCACAATGGCATTATTGAAAATTACGAATCGCTTAAAGCGCAGTTAAAGTCAAGAGGGTATGTTTTTCAAAGCGATACAGATACTGAAGTTTTAATCAACTTTATTGAAGAGGTAAAGAAGGTGGAAGACTGTTCTTTGGAAGATGCTGTTCGCATTGCAATGAACGAAGTAGTTGGCGCTTTTGCTATCGCTATTTTAGAAAAAGGGAATCAAGATAAAATGGTTCTTGCCAAGAAAGGGAGTCCCTTAGTAATTGGAGTTGGTAAAGATGAGTTTTTTGTTGCCTCCGATGCTACCCCATTTATTGAGTTTACTCAGCATGCTATTTATCTCGAAGATGGAGAAATGGCTGTGATTAGAAGAGGAGAGGATATTGAAATTAGAACTGTATCCGGGAATGAATTCATTGATCCCAATATCCAGAAGCTACAAATGCAGCTTGAAGCGATTGAAAAGGGGGGATATGACCACTTCATGCTTAAAGAGATTTACGAGCAGCCTAAGTCTATTAGAGATACTTTAAGAGGAAGATTGCTTCCTAATGAAGGGATTATTTCAATGGCTGGAATAAATGAGTTTGAGACGCGCTTTTTAAATGCTGATCGTATCATTATTGTCGCCTGTGGTACCTCATGGCATGCTGGACTAGTTGCAGAGTATCTTTTTGAAGATTTGGCACGTGTGCCAGTAGAGGTGGAGTATGCAAGTGAGTTCCGATATAGAAATCCAATTATCACAGAGAAAGATGTGGTGATTGCCATTAGTCAATCTGGAGAAACAGCAGATACTTTAGCAGCCATAGAGTTAGCAAAAACCAGAGGCGCCTTTATTTTTGGAGTATGCAATGTGGTTGGTTCTTCTATTGCTAGAGCCACGCATGCCGGAGCATATACACATGCAGGCCCAGAAATTGGAGTGGCCAGTACCAAGGCGTTTACTGCTCAGGTTACTGTTTTAGCAACAATTGCATTGGAATTAGGTCGTAAAAAAGGAACTCTAAGTGAATCTCAATTTAGGGCATACATCAATGAATTGGATTCTATTCCGACTAAAATTGCGAGAGCTTTAGAATCGAATGATTTGATTAAAGAAGTGTCGGCAGTATTTTCGGATGTGTCGAATTTCTTGTACTTAGGAAGGGGATATAATTTCCCGGTAGCCTTAGAAGGAGCCTTGAAATTGAAAGAAATTTCATACATCCACGCTGAAGGTTATCCAGCGGCAGAAATGAAGCACGGACCCATTGCATTGATTGATGAGAATATGCCTGTAGTGGTGATTGCAACCAAGGAGGGGCATTATGAGAAAGTGGTTAGTAACATTCAAGAGATCAAGGCTAGGAATGGTCAAGTGATTGCTATTGTGCATGAAGGAGATCAGCAAATCTCTGATTTAGCTGAGTATGTGATTGAAGTTCCTGAGACTTCAGAGCCTTTTACTGCATTAATAACAACTATTCCACTTCAATTGCTTTCATACCACATTGCGGTGATGAGAGAGTGCAATGTAGATCAGCCAAGAAACCTAGCGAAGTCAGTAACGGTAGAATAATTTCTGGTGGGTGAGAGGGTTGTTCAAACTCCCCTCTCCCTCTAATACTTTGTATTTCCGAAGACCTTTCGTATCCCTCGAAATACTACCATCTTTGTTCTTTTCTAAATGAATTTTGTCATTTATGATAGGAATCCCGAAGTGAATTTCTATGTGATGTTCCTTTGTTCAATCATCATAATCACACTGTTCCTAATACCACTGACATCCTATTCTCAAAAGGTGTATTCCGTTAAGTATCCAAACCAATCTGATGTTAAGGTATATGTGGTAGAGTATGAAAATCAATGTGATTTAAAGGTGTTCAAAGTAGATTAGTCGTGTATTTAATATTTAACTTTCCTTAAAGGGGACCTTTTACTAAATGGTATGAAATAACAAAAGAACCACATTCCAACTAAAGTTATAACCATTACGGGAATACCTGAAATACCAAAAATACCATCTAAAATCAAAATAAGGGAAAACGGATTTAACAATAAAATACCAAAGACTAGGGATGACTTACTTTTCGTCTCAATTTTATTTTCATCTATTTTTTTTAGGTAGTTAGAAAATTTCACCGAGATTTCATCAAATTTACCCAAATCAAATAAATCAGTTAAACCTGATAAAAACTTCTTATATTTTAAATTGAAATTCTTATCAATATTTAAAGGTTGTTTAATAATCGACTTTTCTATCATTAAATCTATTAATTTTGGAATTTCGTTTACGTTATATTCTAGTTTGACATTTAATTCATCGACTATTATTTTAGTATAATTGATGTATTCTACCGAAAGATTATAAAAAGAATTTAAATCTTTTAGTTCCTCATTTAAGTTTGTGAAATTGATTTGATTATTAATAACTGAACTTACAACCATAGTATCAGTTATTATATTTCTCCCACCAATAGAATTACTAACAGAATTTGCTATTCCTATTTTTAGTAGGTTTTTAAAGGAATTAGATTCTAAATTGGATTTTACATTAAATCTATTTAAATATTCTTTATAAAGTGAAAGTGAATTATCGACTAGAGAAGAACAATAATTTGGTAATACCAAAGTCAAAATTTGATCAGATAAGTTTTTATATTTATTGTCATCATCAAGAACTAAGTTTGATTTAATGTGAAATTTTGGAGAGTCTAAAAACAGGATTTTTAAAAATTTCAAAAAATTTGTTTCGTCTGAAGAAATACTTAAATCTCTAAATTTACTGTACACATCTTCTAATTTATCAATATTATGATTTGACAGTTCTTCGAATATAATCTTAAAATCATTAGAGAATTTTTGGTCTAGTGATAAATCTTTCCAAAAACTGACATCAATTAATGAACTAACATCAACTAAATTATTCCTCTTCATTTCTATATTTTTTTGTAAGTAAAAATTTATGTATTGAAAATAAAAGTACACCTACGAGTAGTATACCGAACGAAATCCAACCAAGTTCTCGATCTACGGTGGTGGTATATTCCTTGTTTAACACACCACCTAAGACTAATCCTCCTATACCCATTAATACGTAACTTGTAATCAATACAATTTTTTTCATAATTAAATTTTTTATCAATTCTAGAGATTACTAACAATACTTTAAATTTAAACTAGATGAAATGGATATGTACACCTAAATACACCTACTTTTTTCATTTTTAATTTTCTAAATTTGAATATGGATTTTAAAAAATTACTCTTCAGTGTTTTATGTGTCTTTTTATCCCTAAAGGGTTTTTCTGGGAATCCTAGAATAATTGACACTTTAAAGATTCATCAACAGATTAATTCACACGGGATAAACGAAGATCTGTTAAATTTCAAACATGATTTTTTTAAATCTATCATTTTTAAAAATGACTCCACTTTAATATATAACCCGAATGGGACACTTCACTTATTCGAAATTAAGTTAGATACTACTCCTACTGTATTAAAACTTTCTAATGGTGAGTTTCATGGTTATAATTTCAATAGGTCTTTATTTGTTCATAATGAAGTTATTTACAGTTATGGAGGAGTAGGATTATTTAACTTCTCCACTAAACTCATTTATTTTGATACGGAATTAAAAGGATGGTATGAGAAAGAAATACAAGACTACCCTTTTGACTCGAGAAAAGTAGTTAACTCCTGGAAGTATGGAAATAAAATAATGGTTTTATTAAATCATTATTCCACCTATAATAGT
>CBFHSD010000025.1:0-33027 GCA_965658375.1 Salibacteraceae bacterium | reverse complement strand
GAAGGAATGGTTGGTTTGTGCGGATTTGCATTTGCTACGGGATTGCTTTGGGGTCGTTTTTCGAGACCAAATATTAGATTGGTTTTTAGCGAGCAAATGATTGTAGCACCATATAAAGACCATAATGCCATTATGTTTCGTGTGGCTAACGCAAGAAAAAATGTACTCATGGAATTGGAAGTTTCTGTTACGGTGAGTGTTGAAAAACAAAACGAAAACAAGACTTTTAATCGATCTTATTACCGCCTTAATCTCGAAATGAGTAATATCAACTTCATGGCTAGCACATGGACACTAGTTCACCCAATTACTGAGAACAGTCCTTTTTTCAATTGGACCAAAGAGGATTTTAACACCCATAAAGGTGAATTATTGATTTTACTTAAAGCCTATGATGAGACATATAGCAACCATGTGCACAGGAGGTTCAGTTATCTGTTCAATGAAATGGTTTATGGAGCGAAATTCATTCCTTCCTTTCATCATTCCAAAGATGGCGACACCGTTGTGGATATGAATAAAATCTCTGATTTTGAAAATGTACCTTTGAACCCATGAAAACATCCCTCTTTATTCTCTTTTCATTCATTTCTATTGCAATAGCTCAAAACGGAATTCAACTATCTGTTGAAGCTGGATACATCTATTTCTTAGACAATGCCAAAAGCAACAGAGAAACCATTAACTACCCAATTAGTGATGGAGGTGTTGATGTAGCTCTTCAGTTCAAAAAGTACAGAAGTAAACATTTTTTTACCGGTGTTAAGGGTGGTTATTCTATTCTAAATGTAGATGAAGAGAACCTTCAAGGTCAGTTTGCAGAGTTAAATTCAGATTACTCTTCTATGACAGTTTCTACAGATCCAACACAGCAGCTGAATGCCTCCATTGGTCTTGGGCTTTGCTTACCAATAGCACAGGATAAATTTGAATTTGAGACTGCCTTTTTCGGTGGCTTAGGATGGATTAGAACAGGTGAAGAATCAATTGAGGTTTATAACAATCAAAACGAACTCTCCGGATCTTGGCAAGCGTCAAATGCAAATGCATTGAGCTACATGATTAATCCCCAAATGAATATGAATTTCTATGTGGGAAATATCCTTCAAATCAAAGTAACTGGAAACTACTATTTCTCAGAGTATGTTTATGACCAACAAATAAACACTACCCTTGCACCATCTACTGGCCAAGAAGTGCAATTGAAATTTAGCGCTTTTAGTGCCGTTGCAGGAATTGCTCTTAGAATATGACCGTATTCTAATTGAATCCTACCGTATTCTCATTTAGCAGACCGTAACCAAAAGAAAATATCATTCTTTGAGTGCTCAGATTCACGTTATAATTCTTGCTCCAAGGTTCGGTGCTCAACACATCGGACCTTTTCTTTTTTCAGCATACTGCTAGACTTAAAAAATCAATTTAGGTTCTGTACTTTTGCATTTCATTATTCATCACAAACAATCTAAAAATAAAAGAAATGTCAAACGCTTTTTTTCAAGTTCCAGTAGCTGAAAATGAACCAGTAAGAAATTACGAACCAGGTTCTGCGGAACGCGAATCTTTATTGAACACATACCGTGAATTGTACAATGGCCATATTGACGTTACGAGCGTAATTGGTGGCGAATACATAAAATCAGACAATCAAAAGGACTTAACTCCTCCGCATGATCATCAACATAAAATAGGAACAGCTCATTTTGTTGGTGAGAAAGAAGTAAAACAGGCAGTAGATGCAGCATTAGCAGCAAAAACAGCTTGGGAAAACATGCCTTGGCAAGATCGTGCAGCCATCTTTTTACGTGCCGCTGATTTACTTTCTGGTCCTTGGAGAGACCGTTTAAATGCGTCAACCATGTTGGCCCAGAGCAAAAATGTACACCAAGCCGAAATTGAAGCAGCATGCGAATTTGCAGACTTTCTACGCTTTAATGTAGAATTCATGACGCAAATTTATGAAGAGCAACCATTGAGTCCAGATGGCATGTGGAACCGAATGGAACACAGAGCACTTGAAGGTTTTGTATTTGCAATCTCTCCATTCAACTTTACAGCAATTGCGGGTAATCTGCCAATGGCACCAGCCCTAATGGGGAATACAGTAGTTTGGAAAGCCGCAGATTCTCAATTGTTCTCTGCATATTTCGTAATGGAATTATTCCGTGCTGCAGGATTGCCAGATGGAGTAATAAATTTGGTAGTAGCGGATGGCCCTACAGCAGGAGATGTAATTTTCAATCACCGTGATTTTGCAGGGTTGCATTTTACAGGATCTACAGGAGTATTCCGTCACTTATGGAAAACCATTGGAAACAACATTGAGAAATACAGAACTTACCCACGTATTGTTGGAGAAACAGGTGGTAAAGATTTCGTTGCGGTTCACAAGTCGTCAAATGCACAGCAAGTAGCGGCAAACTTGATTAGAGGTTCTTTCGAGTTCCAAGGTCAAAAATGTTCAGCTGCATCTAGAGCATATATTCCAGAAAACCTTTGGCCAGAAGTGATGGAGCATTTGATCCGCATGGCTGCAGAAATCACTGTTGGAACACCAGAAGACACCAACAATTATGTAAATGCAGTTATTGACGAACGTGCATTTGATAAAATAGCAGGATACATTGACTTCTTGAATGAGAGTGATGCAGACGTAATTGTAGGAGGTACATATGACAAGTCGAAAGGCTACTTCGTGCAACCAACAATTGCTGTAAGTCCAGACCCGATGTCAAAAACAATGGTAGAAGAAATCTTTGGACCAGTGTTGACCATTTATGTTTACCCAAGCGATGAATGGGAAGCAACCTTAGACTTGGTTGACTCAACATCTGAATATGCACTTACAGGAGCTATTTTTAGTAACGACAGATATGCAACACTTTATGCTATCGACAAGCTAAGACATGCTGCTGGTAACTTTTACATCAACGACAAACCAACCGGTGCCGTTGTAGGTCAACAGCCATTTGGTGGTTCTAGAGGTTCTGGTACAAATGATAAAGCCGGATCTATTCTTAACCTTTTGCGTTGGACATCTCCTCGCACAATGAAAGAAACTTTCAATCCAGTTAGCGATTTTAAATACCCATTTTTAGGTTAAACTCTTAAAAGCCTCTTCCATTGGAAGAGGCTTTTTTCATACATATACACAATGAAAAAAGCTCCAATTATTGCTCCATCTATTCTTGCTGCCGACTTCTGCAATTTGCAGGCAGCCATAAAAATGGTGAATGAAAGCGAAGCCGATTGGTTTCACTTAGACATCATGGATGGAAATTTTGTTCCCAACATATCTTACGGGATGCCTGTGATAAAAAGCATGAAAAAGCATGCGAAGAAAACCTTTGATGTTCACTTGATGATTGAAAAACCAGAGCGATACATCAAAGACTTTAAAGCTGTGGGAGCCGATATTTTAACAGTGCATTACGAAGCATCTACCCACCTTCATAGAACCATTCAAGCCATTAAGGCAGAAGGGATGAAAGCCGGTGTAGCATTGAACCCACATTCTCCCGTATCGCTTCTTGAAGATATTATAGAAGATTTAGATTTGGCTTTAGTAATGAGCGTGAACCCAGGTTTTGGTGGGCAAAAATTCATCAATAATGCATACAGTAAAGTAGAAGACCTTCGCGAAATTGCAGAAGCCGTAAATCCAGATTTAATCATTGAAGTTGATGGCGGTGTGAACCTAGAAACAGGTCGCGAATTGGTAGATGCAGGAGCAAACGCTTTGGTAGCCGGTTCTTTTGTATTCAATAGCGAAGACCCAATGAAAACCATTAGTAAGCTTAAGAAACTTGGAATAAAATAATGGAGAAGAACAGATGCTGTTGGTGTCTTTCTTCCGACAAGTATAAAGCATATCACGATACAGAATGGGGTGTTCCAGTGCATGACGATCATGTGCATTTTGAGTTCTTAATACTCGAAGGTGCACAAGCTGGTTTGAGTTGGAGCACCATTTTAAAAAGGCGTGAGGGTTATAGAAAAGCATTTGCCAATTTCGAACCGCAAAAAGTCTCCTTATTCTCTGAAGATAAAAAGGAAGAACTCATGTACGATGCTGGCATTGTTAGAAACAGACTGAAAATAAAAAGTGCAGTCAACAATGCGAAATGCTTTCTAGAAATTCAAAAAGAGTTTGGTTCTTTCGATGCTTACGTATGGAAGTTCGTTGGTAATAAACCCATTATCAACCAATGGAAAACACTCAATGAAACACCCGCAACAACCGAAATTTCCGATCAATTAAGTAAAGATCTTAAAAAAAGAGGGTTCACCTTTTGCGGCTCAACCATTATGTATGCTTACATGCAGGCATGCGGCTTGGTGAATGATCATGTAAAAGACTGTTTTAGATATAAAGAACTTACATTCCCTTGACATAATCTGTCAAGTAAGCATACCTGGAAGTGAGCGACCCATTTTGGGCAATCGTAGCTCTTTCAAGCACCCCATTTTTATCTCCGTTGAGCAACTGAGGTAGAATATACTTGATAAATTCTCTACCAAAATCAGTACTTGCATCTTTTGGCAACTCACAAGGCAAATTGTCAACTGCCATAACAGTTATCACCCCTTCTTTACGGAAATCATCTTCTGTTTCTGTTTGCGGATTGTATCCATAAATAGGATCAGAAATGGTGCTTGGGCGTATGGTAGAAGCTACTGGCCCATCAATATCGCAACTGATATCTGCCACTAGGCTGATATTAAAATCTGCCTTTTTCGCATCGTCTCTTGTAAACAAAAAGGGCGAACCTTCTGCATAGAAATGACCTGCGATAAAAAAGTCTGTGACTTGAGCGAATCGGTAAAAATTCGAATCGTATTCCGAAAAGTTTTTATAAAAATCTGGCCTACCTAGATTTTGTCCATCTGTGCGTCTGTTATAGTCATCTACAAACAATTGCGCATATACGGGTTCACTATATTCAACATTTAAAAAGTCGCTGACAGGCACTTTCTTTATACCAAGTTCTTGGAGTATTTCAATGGCTCCTTTCGCTACTCTACCTCCACCAGTCAAAGCAATTTTGATTGCTGGAAGCTTGACCTTTTTCAATTCTTCTTTTACCTCAAGTAAATCAGCACACTCAAATGCTTGCTTCAAACTATAGGAACCTTCTTTTAAGCCCCATGCTCTAAAGCCATTGTAGGCTCCAACAATTCCGGCATATCTTCCAAATCCGATGTATCGAATTCCCTTTTCATCGGTAAGCGTCTCCCAATCAATGAGTCGAATGTTTTTCTCTAAAACAGCACGAAGTAAATCTCTATTGTATGGCTGCTCTTTGATAGTGTGCGAAAAGAAAAAATAGGTCTTATCTGCAATTAAAGAAGAGATTGGCACTTCCTTTACACCAAGCAACACATCGGCATCATGTACATTTTCTTCTACTGAAATTCCAAGGTTTATGTACTCTTGATCTTTGAACCTTCTTACATCACTTGATTGTATTTTAAAATCTACATTTTCTAAGGAGTGAAGTTGTAATGCTTGTTCTGGATTCAAAACTACACGCTCATCTGGCGGAGTCTTCCCTTCTTTAATCAATGCTATTTTCAACATACTTAATCTACGTAATCAGAGCCCAACTCATTCAAGTACAGATTGAACTCACTCAGGTTCATGGTGGTGTAATTGGATGGCACTTGAAAATAAGAATCCTTTTGTGGAATGGATTTAATTGAGGTGGCCGTCACTTTCATAACCATACCTTGGTTGTTATACACAAACTCTAAAGGCAATCCAGGCACACCTTTAATCAAATTCAAAGCTTTCCAATTGATGGAAGTGGTGTAAAATACATAGTAACTTGATCTGCTATCTCCAGGATAAGTGAACGTTGCTTTAGAGCAATCGTATCCAAATATCATTTTAGATTCAGCAGATGGTGAAAGGTAAACATCAGGACCTCCATTTTGGTCAGCTTTGAATTCTTCTGCTGTAAGGTCAATGTGCAAAAGGTTTCCAGCATGATCCCATAATATGAACATGTCATTTTTATCAAATTCCTTCACTTTCACGAATCGGGCACCAAAAGCTGTGGCACCTTCATGGCGTACTTTATCTCCTTTGATGTGAAGAACCTCTTCTGTTGGCAAATTCTTTTTAAACGAAGCCAATTGTTGAGGAATCTCTAAGTATTCAATCGAATAGCGAATTTCACCCTCAAAACTTTGCCCTAAAACAACTTGCCCTACAATTAGGAATACAATGAATAATAAATGCTTCATATATAAGGGAACGTACAATTGGAAATGTGTTGCTTATTGACCTGTTAATTGTTTCAATTCTTCAATAGTGAACAACTCATATTCTTTGCTTGCTTCAAACATACTCTTGTCTACTTTTTGCTCTTCAACACCTGAAACGGTCAAGACCATAGTAAAGCCAGCTCCAGGAACATCCATGCTATATGCCATTGGAAAACCACCTAATTCTTCAAACTGAGTTTGTGCTTCTACCTTCAATTCATCTGTATACCAAACATCTAAATCAATTTGCTCGGCTCCTTCGCCAACAGATACATAAGCTAATTTACATGTATAACCAGCAATCTCTTTTGTCTCTTCTGTTTTTTCCATGTTTGAAAGTGCGTAGTCTTCTTGCGCTTCTTCAAAATCATCACCCGAAATATTTATACGGATTTTTTTACCCATCATGTCCATCATCATGATAGATTCATTCTTCTTTGTATCTGTAATGGTAATAGTAGAGCTCGCTGCACTTCCTTGCTCCTGTCTCATTTTATTCTTTTGAACGTACTGAACAGATTCTGACGGCAACATCGCTTTGTATTGCGCCATTTCTGCGGGAACATTCTCATATGTAATGGCATAGGTAATCTTACCTTCAAATGCATCTTGTGCAAACACACTCATTGTTATTGCAACAAGCATGGTAAGTGTTAAGCTTAACTTCTTCATAGTTTCATTATTTGTGACCAAATCTCGGTAATTCTGACCACATGATAAACCAATACTGAAATTTTTAATCGCCTCTAAAGCCGTTCAAACCCCTGTAAACATCGCTCATATATAGTACTATTAAAAACATTATACTATGTATTGCATAGTACTAAGTAATGTATATATATTTGCATAACAAAATAACTAGCATGAAAACTCTAATATATGAAGATTGAAAATACCAAAGCTCAAATGAGAAAAGGTGTACTAGAGTTCTGCATACTCTCTCTATTAAGTAAAAACGAAATGTATCCTAGCGACATCATTCATGAACTCAAAGAGGCGAAACTCTTCGTAGTTGAAGGTACTTTGTACCCTCTTCTCACTCGATTAAAAAATGCGGGAATTTTAGCTTACAGGTGGGAAGAGTCTGTTTCTGGCCCACCAAGGAAATATTACAAACTCACAAAACTAGGCACCAAATTTTTACAAGAACTAAATCATACCTGGAACGAGCTTGAAAAAGCCGTGAATAAAACCAAAACCCAAAACTCCTAATAGTAGATCACATGAAAAAAACAGTAACAGTAAATATTAATGGTGTCGTTTTCACTCTTGATGAAGACGCCTTCTCTAAACTGAAAAAATACCTAGACACCATTATGAGTTATTTCAGTACTTCGGGCGGAAGAGATGAAATTATGGCAGACATTGAATCTCGTATTGCAGAAATCTAAACAGCCTCATTGGAACCTTTCAACTAAGGTATACCAATAAACTTGATTTTGGCTACTCATACCAGCATTACACCGGCAACATTGCAAGCCTTCTTAAAAACGCCCATGCCATTACTCTCAGCTTCAATTCCTGCGGCTTTAGCAATTATGAAATCTAGGTTCTACTGCCCAGCTTACGCAATGAAATAACATTCTGAAATTTATGCCTAAGCGTAATTTAATTCTGTATTCGAATTTTATTACCAAACATCCATACATAACAATCAAAAAAATCATGATTTTCATACATTTGCAGCCCCAAATACAGTGAAATCATGGCAAAAACACAATCTAAGAAAACAGCTAAATCGTTGGATCAGGAAACTGTGAACGAAATCTTAACTGATTACAGACTTGGTCATGAAAGTAGAGAGACTAGCTTACTTGGAAGAAGAGAAGTCTTGACCGGAAAGGCCAAATTTGGAATTTTTGGAGATGGTAAAGAACTGCCACAAATTGCTTTAGCTAAACAGTTTCAAAACGGAGATTTCAGATCTGGATATTACAGAGACCAAACATGGATGATGGCAGCAAAACTGCTTACCATAGAAGGATTCTTCGCTCAACTCTACGCTCACGCAGATATCGCTCACGAAACAGCTTCAGGTGGTAGACAGATGAATGGCCACTATGCGACACGCTCTCTTGATGAAAATGGCGAATGGAAAAACCTCACAGAACAAAAGAATTCTAGTGCAGACATCTCTCCTACTGCTGGACAAATGTCTCGATTAGTAGGTTTAGCGCAAGCTTCAAAAGTGTACAGAAATCACCCAACGCTTAAAGACATTGAAGAGTTTAATAAATTTTCTAATAACGGAAATGAAGTAGCATTTGCGAGTATTGGAGATGCCTCAACCTCTGAAGGACCTTTCTGGGAAGCAATGAATGCAATTGGTGTTTTAAAGGTGCCAGCAGTGATTAGTGTTTGGGATGACGGGTACGGAATCTCAGTTGAAAGAAAATACCAAACCACAAAGGGCAGTATCTCCGAAGCTTTAGCCGGTTTCCAAAAAAGTAAAGAAGGCGAACGAGGCTATGAAATTTTTAAAGTAAAAGCATGGGACTACGCCAACTTAGTGCGTACTTATGATGAAGCTGTAAAAATTGCTAGAGACACACATACACCAATTTTGGTACATGTAGAAGAATGTACGCAACCACAAGGCCATTCCACCTCCGGCTCTCACGAACGTTACAAATCAAAAGAGCGCTTAGAATGGGAAAAGGAATTTGATGGATTAGTACAAATGCGCAAGTGGATCCTAAGCAACAAAATTTCAGATGAACAAACGCTTGACGCAATCGAAAAGGAGTCAAAGAAAAAAGTAAGAGACGCTAAAAAAGCTGCTTGGTCTAATTTCTTAAGCCCTATTCAAAGTGCTTTAGCTGAAGCACTTTCAGGCATTGAACAATTGGCCTCAGAAAGCAGTAATTCCAGTTTCATTAACAAAGAGTTTGATGCTCTAAAAAGTATTGCTGAGCCAGAAAAAAGAGATATTGCCACAAAAGTGAGAAAAGTACTTCGCATTACTCGAAACGAAAAGTTAAATGCACGTACAGCTTTATCTAATTGGTATAAAGATTTTGCAGTAAAACAACAATATGCCTACTCTAGTCATCTAACATCTGAGTCTTCCAGTAATGCCTTTGATGTTGAAAAAACACTGCCCACATATGAAGGCAATGAAGAAAAAGATGGAAGAGAGATTCTACGAGATAATTTTGATTACATCTTAGAAAATAGACCAGAAGTGCTGATTTTCGGAGAAGATAGCGGTAAAATTGGTGGAGTAAACCAAGGACTGGAGGGACTTCAAGATAAACACGGAGAATTACGTGTTTCAGATACTGGAATTCGAGAAAACACCATTCTAGGACAAGGTATCGGAATGGCAATGAGAGGATTACGCCCTATTGCAGAAATCCAATATCTTGATTATCTATTGTACGCTATCCAGGTTATATCAGATGATTTGGCTACTGTTCAATACAGGTCTGCTGGTGGTCAAAAAGCTCCGGTAATTATTCGCACGAGAGGTCATAGACTGGAAGGAATCTGGCACTCTGGATCTCCAATGGGAATGATTTTAAACTCAGTAAGAGGAGTTCACGTTTGCGTTCCCAGAAATATGACACAGGCAGCTGGCTTTTATAACACCTTGCTCCAAGGTGACGAACCAGGAATTGTTATAGAATCTTTGAATGGCTATAGATTGAAAGAAAAAGTACCGACAAATATTGGTGAATTCACAGTTCCATTAGGTGAAGTAGAAGTGATTCAAGAAGGAAAAGATTTAACTATACTTACCTACGGATCAATTGTACGCATGGTTGTAGAAGCGAGCAAAGAGCTTACTTCTTTAGGGATAAACGTTGAAATTATTGATGCTCAGACTTTGCTTCCATTTGACTTGAATAAAGACACTGCGAAATCCTTAGCTAAAACCAACAGACTACTTATTGTAGATGAAGATGTACCTGGTGGAGCATCAGCCTTCCTTCTCCAGCAAGTGATTGATACCCAAAACGGATATTACCAACTCGATTCAAAACCTCTCACCTTAACAGCTAAAGCTCATAGGCCGGCATATGGTTCTGATGGAGATTACTTCAGTAAGCCAAGTGTAGACGATATTGTGGATGCTGCTTACTCTATCATGCAAGAAGCAAATCCACATGCATTTTCTTCTCTTGATTAATTCATAATTCAGTTTTCGGAAGATGGCTAAAAAAATTACAGAACAAGAATCGCTGCATAATGGCTTAGAACATCTTTCAACCTTGGAGTTGCTGCAAGGCATAAATAGTGAAGATCAAAAGGTAGCCTTCGCAGTAAAAGAGTGCTTGCCTCAGATAGAAGCTTTGATTAATGCCGCTTTTCCACTTATGAAAAATGGAGGAAGGCTATTTTACCTTGGTGCTGGAACAAGCGGCAGGCTAGGAGTTGTAGATGCCAGCGAATGCCCTCCTACTTTTGGGGTAGAATTCAATAAAGTCATCGGCTTAATCGCAGGTGGTGATAAGGCCATAAGAAAAGCTGTTGAATTTGCAGAAGACAACACTGAACTTGGTTGGGAAGACCTTTCGAAACACAATGTTAGCACTAACGATGTTGTAGTGGGAATAGCCGCCTCTGGCACAACGCCTTACGTTGTAGGCGCGTTAAAAAAAGCCAGAGAAAAAGGTATAACAACCGCATGTATCACTAACAATCCAGACACGCCAATTGTACATCAGTCAGACTATCCTGTAGAAGTAAATGTAGGCCCCGAGTTTGTTACTGGAAGCACTCGAATGAAATCTGGAACATCTCAAAAAATGGTACTCAATATGCTCTCTACCAGCCTCATGATCAAACTAGGACATGTAAAAGGTAATAGAATGGTAGATATGCAACTTAGTAATAAAAAGCTAGTTGAAAGGGGAACCCATATGATTATGAGTTCCCTTGAGATATCTTATGAAGAAGCAAATGAGTTGCTTCTGAAATACGGTAGTGTCAGAAAGGCCGTAGAAGCCAATACTTAGTCTTCTATTCCGTAAACGCGCTTCGCAGTTTTACTTATTCTTTTGGTATTCACTTTTTCAAAAGTGAAATTCATGGTTTTGAATATCTGATGATAATCTTCTTTCATTTGGTCTTGGTTTTCATAAACCTTAGTAACGAATTCAGTTAACAAACGCTGATGCTCTGGCCTCATTCTTAACTCATTGTGCACCAAGTAGATCTTTGTGCCAATAGTAGGGATATCTTCTTTGTTCCAAGTGTAATCAACATTTTTAATTACGGCAGTTGAGTAGTCTTTTTCTAACGATGAATGCACAACTGGTACAAATTTGATATACTGACTCATCTCCTCACTCATTAAAGCTAATTTATTGATGGGTATTGCCCCAACAGCAAAAAATGCATCAATTTCATCACTCAATAACGCGCTGTAACACTCTTGAACATCTAAGGTAATAGGAATCCAGTTGATTCCCGTAAGCTTTTGCATTTGAACCGCTGTAAAATGCGTGCCTTGATCGGTTCCGCCTATTCCAACTTTTTTGCGCTTCAAATCATCTAAAGTGTTGATTTTAGCATCAGCCTTGGTAATGAGATGTACGTGCTCGATTCCTAGATCTAACAAATAACGCACATTAGCCGTTTTATCTCCACCACTTTTTACATCTTGATATTCTTGGTGAACCAAAACATCCTGCTGCATCAAAGCCAAAATCTCACCCTGCGATTTGATCACTCGTCTAAAATTTTGCACACTCCCACTAGAAGTCTTCACTGTGATTTGATTCTGGAACGTTGTGTCGATTCTAAATGAATCTTTATCGATTTTAACAGAATCGATTAAAGTTCGCATACCCATTAAATCTTGTAAATCTTTAGCTATTTCATAGTAGGACCCCGTTTGGTATCCAGATGAAATGGTTAAAGATTGAGAAAACCCGAATAGGGCGAAAACACTAAAAAAACTTGAAAATAAAAAGCGTCTCATTTTACTTTAGTTACGTTTGTATGTAATAAGGCGAAAATTCGCGACTAAGATAAATTTTTACCCTCGAATAGTATCATGGAATCGAACAAACAAGACAAAGATCTTATCAAAGAGGCTTTTAAAAATAAAACTTGGAACGAAATCAAGACCTCAGATTCTTGGATGGTTCATAAAGTCATGAGCGAAATTATTCAAGGGTTCGAAAAATTAGGAAAGATAGGCCCATGTGTCAGCATTTTCGGATCGGCCCGTACACCTCAAGATCAGGTATATGCGAAATTAGCTACTCAGATTGCTGAGCAATTAACACAAAAAGGTTATGGTATTATTACAGGAGGTGGAGCAGGTATTATGGAAGCCGCCAATAAAGGCGCACAGAAAGGTGGAGGAAAATCTGTTGGTCTGAATATTGATCTTCCTTTTGAACAAAGCTCAAACCCTTACATAGATAAAGACAAACTCATAAATTTCGATTACTTTTTTGTCCGTAAACTCATGTTTGTCAAGTATTCCCAAGGTTTCATTGTTCTCCCTGGCGGATTCGGAACCTTAGACGAATTATTTGAAGCTTTAACCCTTATTCAAACTACCAAAATAGGTCGATTCCCCATTATCCTGGTAGGCAAAGAGTTCTGGAGTGGTCTCTTAGAATGGATTGAGAACACCTTACTCAAAAAAGAAAAAAACATCAATGCGAAAGACTTACTTCTTTTCAAAATAGTCGATTCATCTGATGAAGCGGTTCAAGAAATTGACAATTTTTACTCTTCCTTCCTCTTGAAGCCAAACTTTTAATTTTCAGTGATTTAATTTAAACAGAGTCTACTTATCAACAAGTTTAAAACAGGTTTATTCACATTTCTATGTTTGTAATTGAAACAAGCACTATCAAGTAAGTCAGTACCTTCAAGGTAGCTTTGTTACAAAGTGATAATCCGAAATTGACATGCTTAAAGGAATATTCGTTTCATTCAATCTGGCTTTTCTTTACCTGCTAAGTCTAATTCTAGCAAATGGTGTAAATATTACACTCGATTGCGCAGATCAAATGGACAGCCCAGGTGAACTCATTGTGAAAGTGAATTTCCAAAAAGAAACGTTGGGAGGCTTTGCCAAATTTCAACAAAACTTTCCGCAAGACTCAGAAATTGAAGTTATTAGTAGCGCTGGAGCAAGAGCCGAAGTAGCCAATGGTCAAATGAAATTAATCTGGATGAATAATTTACCAGAAACTGATTTCAGCATTGAATACAAAGTTAAAATCACGAATCCTGAAGTGGATAATTTAAAAGTTGGCGGAAAATTCACTTACCTGACTACCGATAATCAACGCATGACATTCGATGTGCCAATTAAGAATGTGAAGGTTGGAGAAGACCCAATTGTTGCTGAGAAACCAAAACCTCGGCCAGAAGCTAGTTTTACTCGACTTGCTATTCCGAAAGGTTCTGATCAATACCTTATGCAAATTTCGATAAGTAAAAAACACCTGAACGATTTTGCTAAAGTTGAAGAATTCCTGCCAGAAGGCGCAGTAGCAACAGCTGAAGAAACCACTGGAGCAGTGTTCTCACAGATCAATAAGAAAGTAAAGTTCGTTTGGATGAATATTCCTGCAAGCGAAAATCTCATGATTAGTTACAATGTGGACATGTCCGGAGCTACTGCAAAGGAGATCAGTTTAGTTGAAGGAAAATTCTCATTTGTGCATGAAGGATCTACCAAACAGTTGGAAATTCCTGCAAGTTCATCTGGTGCTAGTTCACCTGCACTAGCTCAAAATACAAGTAAGCCAGAAACAATTACTTCTGAAAGCACAACACAAAAATCGAGTACGAATAATTCGCAAGAGAACAACGCTTCTACCGCTCAAACCGTTACAACTAAGAGTGAAAACTCAGTGAAAACGAAAACTACAATTCCTACCTCGCCTAAAGCACAAGTGTCCGTAACTGAAAAACCTAAAACAGTTGTTGTTCCTGCACTTAAACAAACAAATAAACCAAAAACTACCGCTCCAAAAACAAGCAGTCCAATAGCAAAGAATACAACAACCAAAGCAAAGCCAAGTTTACCAAAATCAGTTACACCAAGTGTTACTATACCGCAAAATGGTGTGCATTACCGTGTGCAATTAATGGCCAGTCATAAGAGTGTGGGAGCTTCGTATTTTGAAGAACGTCATAAATACAATGGCAACTTCATTACTGAAAACCACAATGGCTGGGTAAAGTACACCACGGGGGAATTTGGGGTTTACAGACAAGCCAGAGACCATAGGACTGAAATGAAAAACCCAAACTATAAATTCCCTGGCCCTTTCGTTGTTGCTTATAATTCTGGCGACCGTATTACAGTGCAAGAAGCACTTATGATTACGGGGCAGAAATGGGTTCAATAGCTTCATTATTGCTGGTTTTTTTGAATCACATTTATGGTTATTTTAGGCCTCGGATTAACAAAACAGCATGCAACGAAACCCAATTCGAATATTTCAACACATATTCATCTGGTCAATCATAAGTTTATCATTTGATATTCAAGTATTTGCTCAAACAAATACAGACTCAACCGCTGCACCAATTGCGAACGAAACAGCAACGTTTGACGATGGTGTAAATGAAAACCTTATTGCAAAAGATAAGCCTACGCCTCCCACTATAGGACTTGGTGTTGGCCACCTTACCTATTATGGCGAGCTGAACGACAAAATTATTACCAGCAATGCTATTAGTAGCTTACCAACTTTCAACATATCTTTTATCCAGCCTTTAAATGATGCTTTCGATTTTGAAATTTACGGATATTACGGTGGGTTAACATCGAATCAACGCACCGTTGAAAGTAATTATAATTTTTACTCTCAAATCTATGCTGGTGGGTTAATGATCAATTACAATTTCGCTCATTTAAGCAAGAAAAAAAATAGAATCGTTGAGCCAATTTTAGGCGTGGGTGTTGAATGCTTCGAATTCAATTCAAAAACAGATTTATACGACCAATTTGGAAACACCTACAATTATTGGGAAAACGGTAGTATTAGAAATTTACCCGAAAATTCGGAAAACGCCTCAAGCGCCATCCGCCTAAGTAGAGATTACCACTACGAAACAGATATTAGAGCATTGAACCAAGACGGTTTTGGCAACTACGATCAATTTGCTATTGCCTTTCCAGTTTCCGCGGGTGTCAATCTCAATTTAGCCCCACGTTGGGACTTAAGACTTACTGCCGCATACAAGTACACATTAACTGATTACATAGACGGAATTACTTCTGAAGGAGAAGGAGACCGCAAAGGAGATGCACAAAACGATGCACTTTTTCACACCAATGTTTCTTTGAGATATAATTTCACTAGAAACTTGGCTTATCTCGGAACACCTGAAGAAAGAGCAATGCTTCAAGCTATAATGAATGAAGACACTGACCAAGATGGAGTGACTGATTTCATTGACAAATGTTTGGGCACTCCAGAAGGTGCAGAAGTTGACGAATTTGGTTGTGCTCTTGATGGTGATGAAGACAATGTTCCTAATTATAAAGATCAAGAACTTACTTCTGCGCCAAATGCATTAGTAGACTCTCTTGGCATAACTTATACAGATGAAGATTTAAGAGAAATATACTTGCGCTACATGGATAGTACAGGGGTATACACTACTATTAAAGATTCCTCGTTTACCGCAACTACTTCTAACGTTCCAGTAAAACGAAAAAGAAAAGTCTACGAAAAAACATATGCTGTAAAACTAGGCGAGTTTGAGGGAGCTATTCCATCAGAACTTGTGAATGACATTATTAGTCTAAAAGATGTTCAAACCATTGAGAAAAACGGTACCATTACTGTTGTTTCAGGAGCATTTACAAATGTGCCAGATGCCTTTGATTACAAAGCTGAACTATCTGGTGATGGGTTTAAAACAGGAGGACTAGTTTCTATAGATAAAAACGGTAACATTAGAGAGTTAGATTCAGATGAAGCTCCGTACAACCCTGAAGTTGTTCAAAATATTGTAGAAAGCGAAGACATTGTTTATCGCATCCAGTTAGGAGCCTTTACGAAAGCACCGAATGCTGAACTGTTTGCAAATGTTCCTCAAAAAGTTGAAATCAAATCAGACGATGGATTCACCCGAATCTATTCTGGAAACTTTGGCACCTACAACAATGCGGCAAAAGCGAAAATTGATTTGATCCAAGACGGATTTGAAGATGCTTATGTTGTTGCGCTTAAAAGTGGCAAAAAAGTTCCTTTGAGTGAAGCGGGAGCTACTTTATTAATAGAATATGAAGAAGAAGCTCCATTGAATACCACGGAAAAAGACAACATGCGCTTTAGGGTTCAAATAGGAGCTTATAAGAATCAACTCCCAACAGAAACTCTAGAAGAGTTTATGGGAATGGAAAATCTTGAAGCAGTTCAAGGTACAGATGGTTTTACTCGATACGTAGCTGGAAACTATCAGAACTACAGAGATGCTGTTGTACTCAAAGATCAATTGAGACAAAATGGATTTGAAGCTGCATTTGTTATTGGTTTCTTCAACAACGAAATATTACCAGCTCACAAAGCTCTCGAAATGATTAGAGAATAATCGAAAAAATAAAAAGATAAAGCTCCGAGTTTTCGGAGCTTTTTTTTTGTCACTTTTCATGAATTAAGATTTTTAAAGCATTCCATTAAACCTACTTCATTAAATTGCAAACTATGACATTTAGAATCGTAAAACCACTCCTCGCACTAGCTCTTACCTTTACCTTTTTACAGCTGAAGGCCCAAATCACGGATCAATCCAAAAAACTGGGAACATTCTATCAACTGGTCAACATGGCCTATGTAGATGAGGTAGATGAAGAAGAATTGGTGGAAGATGCGATTATTGCCATGCTTAAGGATTTAGACCCACATTCTGTTTACATTCCTGCGAAAGACTTAGAGAAAACAAATGAACCCTTGGTAGGTAAATTTGAAGGTGTAGGGATACAATTTAACATTTTGCATGATACAATACTTGTTGTCTCCGCCATTTCAGGTGGTCCTTCTGAGAAACTAGGAATCATGGCCGGAGACAAAATCATCACTATCAATGATTCAGTTGTGGCAGGAGTTGGATTTCAAAACAAGGATGTCATCAAAAATTTAAGAGGAAAAAAAGGAACCGAAGTAAAGGTTGGTATTCGAAGAGGAGGAGAAAACAAGCTTCTTGACTTCAACATTGTTAGAGATAAAATTCCCATTTATAGTGTAGATGCTAGCTATATGGCAAACACCAATTCTGCCTACCTCAAACTCAATCGATTCGCTGCTACAAGTATGGAAGAAATTACTCCAGCTTTAGACTCATTGAGAGCCTTAGGAATGGAAAATCTGATATTAGATTTAAGAGGCAACAGCGGAGGTTATTTAAATATTGCCATTGAGTTGGCAGATGAATTCTTAAGCAAAGGTGAACTCATTGTATACACCGAGGGGAAAGCTTATCCAAAAAACGAAACCTATGCTCGTGCTGGAGGAAGAATGGAAAAAGGAAAGCTGATTGTACTTGTTGATGAAGGATCGGCATCAGCTTCTGAAATTGTATCCGGTGCAGTTCAGGATCACGATAGAGGCTTAATCATTGGTCGTAGAACATTTGGCAAAGGTTTGGTTCAGAAACCATTCAACTTACCTGATGGATCTGCTGTTCGCCTTACTATTAGCAGGTACTACACCCCTAGTGGAAGATCTATTCAAAGGCCTTATGAAAAAGGAGGGAAAGACTATTATAAAGATCTTTACAAACGATTTGACAATGGTGAATTGACAGATGCCAATGCCATTGACTTTCCTGATTCATTGAAATATGAAACGCTTAAAAATAAGCGAACCGTTTACGGTGGTGGTGGAATAATGCCCGACATTTTTGTGCCTTTAGACACCACCATTACCTCAGGCTATCTGACAGATCTTATTAGAAAAGGTGTGTTCAACGAATTTAGCCTTGATTACTTGAATGGAAAAAGAGAGGAACTCAAAGCAAAGTACAAAACATCTGAAAACTTTTTATCACAATACGAAATCAGTCCTGAACTATTAGAGACTTTCATTCAAAAAGCGAATGAAAAAGAAATAGAATTCATTGAAGAAGATTACATCATTTCTGAGGGAAGAATTAAACTGATTCTTAAAGCACTCATCGCTAGAGGGGCATTTGAGAATTCTGCTTATCACATGGTTATGAATAGTGAAGACAATACGTTCAACAAAGCTTTAGAGTGTCTAGAAGATGGTACAATGAAGAAAATGAAACTCAACTATTGATCTAATTCAACTAAAGCTATTTACAACTGTTTACCAATAATTATATTTGGCAACCAAAATCGAAATAAAATGGCAGATTCTACAAAAGAAAACATCAAAATGGGACTGTTGGTCCTTACCGCAGCTACGGTAGTATATGGAACCTTTATTAAAGAAGATAAGGCTTCGCCTTCTTCTAGAAGAGTTGCTCCTAGAGCTGCACAACAACCTGCTCAACCGCAGCAACCTGCTAATCCAGCTACTCCAAATTTCCAAACCACACCCGAAAAAGCACAGCAAAACTTACAGAAACCAGCTGTTCCTGTGGGCCCAACTACACAAATGGCGTTTAAGGGAATGATTCATGATTTTGGAACAATCAATCAAGACACTAAAAACGAAACTGTATTTAATTTCACAAATACAGGAAAAGAACCTTTAATTATTGAAAGTGCTCAAGGATCATGCGGTTGTACTGTTCCTGAATACCCAAAAGAACCTATTGCTCCTGGAGCTACTGGTCAGATTAAAGTACAATACAGTCCAGGAAAACAAAAAGGACAACAAACCAAAACGGTTACTCTGATGGCCAATACAGAACCTAGGGAAACACGTTTAACCATCACGGCTCAAGTAGAAGAAGTTCAATAATCAAAAAGCCCCTGTCTGTTGACAGGGGCTTTTTTTATCTCATTTCCATCTTACTTTTCTTCAACCCGAATCAATTTCACTTTTTCTTGATTGAGTCTTACTTTTAGCCAATTTCCAATTCGTTCTAGATCCAAATCATCTAGCTCTTTAGGACCACAAGAATAAGTAATGGCTAAAACCGTATCTGAAGATCCTTCTGCGGTTCTTTGAACCACGTTAGAGATTCCTACATTTTTGAATTCAGGATATTGTACCATAAGCTCTTCTAAGAGCACTGGCGATGGGTAAGCACTTTTTTCAAGGAAGCTAATCCTTCGATTTAAAGAATCTACCAAAACCTCTTTACTCTTTAAAATAGAGTCGTTCTTATTGTATAAATCTTCAACAATACCAACTTTTAATTCTTGTGTTACTTTGTCAAAATCTGTTGTATCTGATAAGTTTTGATGCACCAGCAAACGTGTTTGTCCTAAGCTATAGGCCCCCATCTTGTCTTGTATAGCCACCAGTTTCTCTTTGGTGAGTTGAGAACCAATCAGATAGACATCAATACTGCTTTCATCTTCCGCTTCTTCTCTCTCCGAAGGTATAATGTCGTCCAAAATATCCCATTGATCATTGAAAGAAAACCTAGTGCTGACTACATTACTATTAACCAAATCAAATTCAGTATCCACAAAAGATTTCGCACTAGCATACCAAACAGTCTCTTGCCAAATCTGAACAAATTTGTAAGAGCTAGGCATTACGATAATGAAGAGACCAACAAAGAGCTAACGATAATACCGTTTCTCTCTTTGGGGATTGACAAAACTTACTTTGGGGTACTTCAAATACCTCACCCCTATAAAAGTGGCTAGGCAAATGAAAACACTGTTTAAGAAAAACAAGTAAAATGCTCCCCAGAAAAAGCTGAAATTCAATGTTGCCAAGCCAAAGCCAGCTGTGCACAATGGCGGCATCAAAGCAGTAGCAATGGCAACCCCAGGAATTACGTTTCCTTTTTCGGGTCTGGTTGCAGAAATTATTCCCGCAGCACCACCTAGTAAAGCAATAGCTACATCCAGAATTGTAGGCCTAGTTCGAGCTAATAATTCACTCTGAATTTCTGCAATTGGTGATAAGTAGAAGAACAAACCAGAAGTAATGAGTCCAATAAAAAGTGCGGTTAACCAGCTGATAGCAGACATTCTTAAAGTTAGAAAATCATTCGTACCCAGCGCTAATCCAGCTCCTACTATGGGCCCCATAATTGGAGAAATAAGCATTGCCCCAATTACAACCGCTGTAGAATTTACATATAGAGCTATGGAACAAATAAGAATAGACAAAGCCAAAATCCAAGCGTTGCTTCCTTTAAACTCTATATTTTTCTTAATCGAACTGGTTGACCCCTCGTAATCTGTATCATCCCTAAAGTCAAATACTTCACGGATATAATCGAATAAGTCTCTTAAAATGGCTGAAAAGCTTGCCTTTGCATTCTTGTCTGATGGCCTATTATTTTCAACCTCATTATCAACGGAGGGGCCTGAAGTAGTTAGCATAAATTTTCAATTGATTCTCGACTCAACTTTAAGAAGCTAATAAAGATAAGCATCTCTTTCTTCTAGCTTTTTTGAGCAAACGCATAGAGGAATTTAATGAATAACATTGATCGAAAAGTAAAAAGTGACGAATCAACTTTTTACATCATGCAGAATAAGCAAAGGCCTTGTAGCATGGTAAGCCATATCCTTTGATACCTGACTTGTAAAAAGCTTATTGAAGAAGCTCAAATTTCTAGGCATTAACACTGTCATATCCGCAGAAACTTCTTCTGCATAATTGTGCAGGCTAGCAGCAATTTCTTCTCCTTGAATAACATGAGTTGAATACGAAACGTTTGACAAGATCTCTTTTAAATGCTCCATATTTTCATTGGTATTCTCACCTAAATCTTTGGTTCCTTCACTTATATGAACAACATGAATATGGGCTTGAAACTTCTTTGCAATTGACACCAATGGAAGAAGAGAATCATCATTTTTCAATTTGTGAAAGTCGGCCGCAAAAACGATATTCTTAATCCCATTGAACTCGAAGTTCTCAGGAACGGCAATCATTGGGTGTATATAGTTTTCCAACACATGCTGTGTATTGCTGCCAAAAACAAATTCTTTCATCCCCGTTGCCCCTTGGGTCCCCATCACCAAAAAATCTATTGCTAATCGAGATCTAACACGATTTATTCCGGTTTCTATGCTGCCATATATTGGGTAACACTCAAGACTTATATCGGGATGCTCTTTCTTGATCCTTACCTCTTCTCTTTTCAAGTCTCTCTTGGACTCCTTCTCTAGAATTTCTTCCATAGAAATAAAAGCTCCGCTTCCTCCAACATTAGGAGATTCATAAGAGTTCATCAATACGTAATGGGCATCAACATCTCCAAAAGCAATAGCGTATTCCATCGCATGCCTAGCATTATCAGAAAAATCAGTAGGGACGAGAATTTTTTTCATTGCATGTTATTCTTCTATCGAAAGTAGTTCATCCATAAAACCAATCAAAGTCTAATGCATAAGAATTTGCACATGATTATCAATATTACTTTGAGGCTCATTAAATAACTCAAACACCACATTTTCCGATTTGCTGCCATATGCAATCAACGTAGATTCTTGATATTCTAAAGCCGATTTTAAGTGCTTGGTATCTTCTCCTTGATAAGAATGCAATCCTAAGTTGTTACATTGATGATTCAAGTACCTTACAATCTGTTTTTGCGAATTTTGATCGAGTTTCTCTTCAGAGTCTAAAAGCAAAAGCGAGATGCTTTTGGAATTGCACCAGTTTGGAAAAAGCTTGCAAAACATTTTGATTGAAGAAATGCTATCGTTGGCCGTATCAAAAACCAAAACAATATTCTGGAAAAACGAACCATTCTTAGAAAGTACCAAAACCGAAGCTTCTATATTTCTATCAGTAATTCTAAGTACATCTTTTTTGTTCGCTCCGTAAACTTCATTGCTAACCACAAGTACGTCTACAAATTTTGCCTGGTTTAACCAGAAGGAAATTTGTGCTTTGGTGATGGTTCGTATCTCAATCTCTGCCTCTATTTCTTCAGAAATGCTTACGTCTTTCTCAAAGTGTTGTTCATGCCTAATTCCAGCAGAAGCGTAAAGGCTTTCCAACTCTTTGTCAAAAGATTTATTAATGCTCTTAAAAGCGCCTTTCACAAAAACAAAAATCAATCGGTTATTTGGCGAATTGAACATCTCAACTATCTGATCAACTGAAGACTGCAGGTCATCTACTTGATCAAGAACTATGAGTACCGAATTTTTTGTCATTATCTGCGTGAACTGAAGTTACGGAATTAGTGCTAGGCATCTAATGAAATTGCCTAAAACACACATCAGTACAAATTTCGACATATTACGCTTTTGAGGTCATGATAGCCATCACCTCAAAAAATGACATATGTCAAATAAAATGGAATAAATTAATATAGATGTGCTACTTTCTCTAGAAGCTTATCGTCTATTACGCGAATTTTTCTTCCTTGCGTTTCAATGATTTTTTCTTCTTTAAAATCATGTAACAAGCGAATTAACGTTTCCGTAGCTGTGCCAATTATGTTAGCCAAATCCTCTCTTGTAAGATTAATTTCGATGCGTTCACTCTCAGATCTACCATCCAAACCATAGGTTTCCTTAAGCATTAAGAGAGCAACTGCCAAACGTTCTCGAACAGGTTTTTGAGCTAGGTTAGTCACCAGTTCTGTCATTTCAGAAAGTTCGTGACACGCTTCTCTCAAGAGCAACTTACCCAGTCTAGAATTCTCATCCATCAAGTGAACGAATTCTGACTTTGGAATAAAGCAGATGTCACACTCCTCCAGCGTTTCTGCGGTTACAGGATATACTTCTTCACTGATTAAAGCTTTGTAACCTAACAGATCTCCACCTTTGCCAATATGAATGATTTGCTCTTTACCATCATACCCCGTGCGATAAATTTTTACCTTTCCTCCGTTGATGCAAAAAACTCCAAGTGGTCGGGTTCCTTCATGAAACAACACTTGACCTTTTCTATATCTAGTACAGGTCTTGTGATAAGACAAAGATTTTGAACCATCTTCATTAAGTACTCTAAACTTGGATAAGTCTTTCACTGCGCAGTTTTCACAGTCAAGATCAATTCTTTTTCCTTTTACCATTCAGATTAGTGTTCTAGTAATTACAAAATAAAAAAACATGATCGTTAAAAGCTATTTTTGATTTTTTTCTCTCATAGATTTTAAACTTTGGAACAGAACTTTAGCAAAGATAAAATATTAGCAGCGTTTGAAACGGTTAAAAGCTTTACACATTGCACCCCAATGCTAAGCAGCACACTGCTCAATACAAAATATAATGTTAATGCCTATTTTAAAGGCGAGCACCTTCAAAAAACAGGATCCTTTAAACCTAGGGGTGCATTCTATTCATTATCGCAATTGACAAAAGCTGAAAAAAAAGTTGGAGTGTGCACGCATTCTAGCGGTAATCATGGGCAGGCTCTTGCTAAAGCTGCACAGATTTTTAAGTTGAAAGCCTTTATTGTAATGCCTAACACTGCCCCACAAGTGAAGGTAGATGCAGTAAAACAATATGGAGCAAAGGTTATTTTTTGCGAACCTACATTATCAGCACGCGAACAAAAACTGAAAGAAATACAGTTAGATAACGGGGCAATAGAAATTCACCCATACAACCATGTAAATACCATTCTTGGTCAAAGCACCTGCGCTTTAGAAATGATTGAGCAAGTAGCTGATTTAAATACAATACTGTGCCCTGTTGGTGGTGGAGGATTAGTGTCTGGGGCCTTGTTGGTGAAAAAATATTTCAAACCTCAATTGCAGATCATTGGTATTGAACCGGAAGGAGCAAACGATGCCTTTCGCAGTTTTCATTCTGGTCAATTAGTAAGTCAAAGTACTACAGATACCATAGCTGACGGCTTGTTAACCAATTTGGGTAGCCGAACATGGCCTATCATCAAAGATGAATTGGATGATATCATCACCGTTTCTGATCCCGAAATTAGACAAGGAATGAAAGACATTTTCCAATTCACCAAACAGGTGGTAGAACCCTCTGGAGCCGTAAGCACAGCAGGCCTCAAAAAACTCGCTCCAACTTTAAAAAATCAAAAAGTTGGAGTAATCCTTTGCGGAGGAAATGTAGACCTAAACAAACTTGGTACTCTCCTTTCATCATCGACAAATAAGTAGAATAATCTAGAGAACATGTCTAATGGACTTTACACGCCCCCACTCTAAAACTGTGATTACCTTTGCAGCTGCAAAAAAACGTTTTACAAAATAATGGATATCAACATTACTCTTCCAGATGGTGCCGTTCGTAGGGTACCAAGTGGAACTTCTGCGATGCAAATTGCAGAATCAATCAGTTCAGGTTTAGCTAGGAATGTGCTAGCTGCCAAAGTCAATGGTGAAATATGGGACAGCACTCGCCCCATCTCTGAGGATAGCGACTTACAGCTATTGACATGGGATCAAGATGGTGGTAAGTCAACCATGTGGCATTCTTCTGCACACCTTATGGCAGAGGCATTAGAAGCCTTGTATCCAGGTATTAAACTAGGTATTGGACCTCCTATAGAAAACGGATTCTACTACGATGTAGATTTTGGTGAACAAACATTTTCATCTGACGATTTTCCAAAAATCGAAGCGAAAATGAAAGAGCTTGCCAAACAAAAAAACACCTTCAAAAGAAAAGACGTTTCAAAAACAGATGCACTTAACTACTTTAGAGAGAAAGGTGATGAGTACAAGCTGGAGTTGATTAGCGAATTAACCGATGGCTCGATAACCTTTTATGAGCAAGGTGAATTTGTTGACTTATGTAAAGGTCCACACATTCCTGATACCGGAAAAATCAAAGCGATTAAATTACTGAGCACAGCTGCCGCTTATTGGAGAGGAGATGAAACGCGTAGGTCACTGACCAGAATTTACGGCATTACTTTTCCAAAGCAAAAAATGCTTGAGGAATATCTTCACCAGCTTGAAGAAGCAAAGAAAAGAGATCATAGAAAATTAGGGAAGGAACTTGGTCTATTCACATTCTCAGAAAGGGTTGGTAATGGACTTCCATTATGGTTGCCAAAAGGCGCTGCCCTAAGAGAGCGATTGGAACAATTTCTGAAAAAGGAACAGAAAAAATCAGGCTACGAAGCAGTAATTACTCCGCATATCGCGCAAAAAGAATTGTACGAAACAAGTGGCCATTTCGCTAAATATGGAGCAGATAGTTTTCAGCCTATCAACACGCCACATGAGGGTGAATTGTTTTTACTGAAACCCATGAATTGCCCGCACCATTGCGAAATCTATTCAAGTGAACCAAGATCATACAGAGATCTACCGGTTCGATTTGCAGAATTTGGTACCGTATACAGATACGAGCAAAGTGGTGAATTACATGGCCTTACACGTGTGCGGGGATTTACGCAAGATGATGCGCATATCTTTTGTACTCAAGAACAGTTAAAAGGGGAATTTCAGAAAGTAATAGACTTGGTGCTTTACATCTTCAAAACTTTAGATTTTAATGACTTTGTAGCACAGGTTTCTTTAAGAGACCCGAACAAGCCAGAAAAGTACATTGGCTCTAATGAAAATTGGGACAAAGCAGAATCTGCAATCATCGAAGCTACCAAAGAAAAGCATCTACCAACAGTTATTGAGTATGGTGAAGCCGCTTTTTATGGACCCAAACTAGACTTTATGGTGAAAGATGCGATTGGCAGACAATGGCAATTAGGAACCATTCAAGTAGATTACAACCTACCCGATCGCTTCAAATTGGAATACACCGGCTCTGATAATCAGAAACATAGGCCTATAATGATCCATAGAGCACCATTTGGATCTATGGAAAGATTTGTGGCGGTATTAACAGAACATTGTGCTGGAAACTTTCCACTATGGCTTACCCCAGAACAAATCGCTATTTTGCCGATTAGTGAAAAATTCAATGAAGGAGCAAAAGCACTTTCTCAATTGCTAGAAAATTACGACCTTCGCGCCCTTGTTGATGATCGTAACGAAAAGGTAGGCAGAAAGATACGAGACAGCGAAGTGAAGAAGATTCCTTACATGCTTATCTACGGTGAAAAAGAACATGAAACTGGAATGGTTTCGGTTCGCAAACACGGAAAAGGCGATTTAGGATCAATGACTATAGAAGCTTTTGCCGAGCTGATGCAAAACGCAGTGGCAGAAGAATTAGGAGAAATATAAGTTAAACCAAAAAGTAAACGACCATTAAAAGAAGAAGAAGTTTTAGACCACGCAGAGAACCCGAAAATCCACATAGAATCAATGATTTTATCACTTTTGACCCTGTTAGGGTTGTAGGTGAAAATATTGAACCAGGTGTGTATCCTCTGGGTGAAGCCAAAAGAATGGCTGAAGATTTAGAACTTGACTTAGTTGAGATTTCACCGAAGGCTTCACCGCCTGTTTGTAAAATCATTGACTATAAAAAGTTCTTGTACGAGCAGAAAAAGAAACAAAAAGAAATCAAAGCGAAAACGCTGAAAGTCGTTATTAAAGAAATTCGCTTTGGTCCGCAAACAGATGAACATGATTACGAGTTTAAGTGTAAGCATGCCATCAAGTTTTTAGAAGAGGGAGCCAAACTGAAAGCCTATGTGTTTTTTAAAGGCCGCTCTATTTTGTTTAAAGATCAAGGACACGTTTTATTATTAAGACTAGCTCAAGATCTTGAAGATTACGGTATTGTAGAACAAATGCCGAAAATGGAAGGTAAGCGTATGATTATGTTTATTGCTCCAAAGAAGAAAAAGAAATAAAAGTATTTGGTAGAACCACAGGGAAAAAAGGAGGATTTGACATGCCAAAAATGAAAACAAAATCAAGCGCTAAAAAGCGCTTTAAGTTGACCGGAACAGGAAAACTTAAGAGAAAACATGCTTTTAAAAGTCACATTCTTACAAAGAAAGAGACGAAGCAAAAGCGAAATTTAACTAAGTCTGCCTTGGTGCACAAATCTGACGAGAAGAGCATCAAGCAACAATTGTGTATCTAAGTATACACAGGTTTGTTTAACCCGCATTCGAGCACCTAAGAGTTGGCTTGTTCAACCGCTTGAGAGCAAAAAACATTAAAATTATGCCAAGAAGTGTAAATTCTGTTGCCAGTAGAGCCAGAAGAAAAAAAGTGATGAAGCAGGCCAAAGGATACTTTGGTCGCAGAAAAAACGTTTGGACAGTATCTAAAAATGCTGTTGAACGTGGAATGCAATATGCCTACATTGGGCGTAAGCAAAAGAAACGTAATTTCAGAAGTTTATGGATACAACGTATCAATGCCGCTGCTCGTGAGCACGGTATGAGCTACAGTGTGTTTATGGGTAAACTGAATGAAGCGAATATCGAATTGAACCGTAAGGCTCTTGCAGATTTAGCGTTGAATCATCCAGATGCTTTTAAAGCAGTAGTTAAAAAAGTAAAATAAATACTTCCCTGTAAATTATTCTACCAAATAAAAAAAGGCGCTCAAATGAGCGCCTTTTTTGTACCTTTTATTCTTCTTATTTTCCTTTTCTATCTAAGCGTTCCATTGACTGAGCCGCCAAAGTAAAGGTTGGATTTATAGATAATGACGCTTGAAAGTCTTGCTGAGCCATCTCGTAATTCTCTAATTCCTCATAACACAAACCTCTGTTGTAGATGGCCTTATAAGCCGCGGGATTTTGTCCAATCACTTTATTAAATGAATTGATCGCTTCTTGGTATTCATCCAACATAACCATTTGCACATACCCCGTATTATACCAAGCGTTAAGATGGGTGGGTTGATGACGAATAATTTGCGCATATACTTCTATCGCTTCCGTTGCTCTGTTCGTTTCTTGTAAATAATAGGCTTTGTTATAAAGTGCTTCTGGGTTTGTAGAATCTAAAAGTATGGCGTTGTTATAGTAATCAATGGCCAATTCATCCTTAGCCATGGCATACATCAAACCAAGCTGTACCCAAGCCGCATACATCTCATTGTCTTGTTCTACCGCTGTTTGGAAATTGGTGGTTGCATTCTTAAATTTCCCTTGTTCTTTATATGCCAAGCCTTTCTTGAAATATGCGGGTGCATGATTCACATCTACTTCCAAAGCTCTATTCAGTACCACATAAAGCTCATCATAGTTTTGAGTAAGCAAATACATATCTGCCAACTTTAAATATGCTGGTAAGTACTCTGGGTCTCTTTCCATGGCACTTTCCATACATTGCTTAGATTCTTGGTAAGAACCCTTATCAAAAAGAAATGCCGCCTTCGCCAACAGGTATTCTCCATTCATCGAGTCTATCTTCAGAGCGCGATCTACATCTGCCTGACCTCCTAAAGCTTCTCCTATTCTAAATTTGTACATTCCTCTCTTATAGTACAAAGCATCGTTCTTTGGTTCTTTAAGTATCTGATCATTGAACCAGATTAAAGAGTCAACTGCTTGACTACTTTCTTTTATTTCAACTTCAGGAATTGTTGATGAAGGTTGGGGTTCATCACAACCTAGAAGTAAAAGTAAAAAGGCTAAATATTTGAATTGATTCATTTTCGATGGATTAAAAAAAAACTCCGATTTCTCGGAGCTTCAAATGTAAAATGAAATAGTTGTTTCGAAAGTGTTTTATTCTTTTCCAGCCAATGCTGCAATAATTTTTGCTTCAATTTCTTCTAACAATTCTGGATTATCTACCAATATCGTTTTCACGGCATCTCTACCTTGCCCTAATTTGGTTTCTCCGTAAGAGAACCAAGAACCACTTTTTTTCACAATTCCATGGTCTACTCCAAGATCTATCACCTCACCTAGACGAGATATCCCTTCGCCATACATGATGTCAAATTCAGCTCTTCTAAATGGCGGAGCCACTTTGTTCTTTACGACTTTCACCTTCACATGATTTCCAACAACTTCATCAGCAACCTTTATCTGGGTAGATCTACGAATATCTAGTCGCACTGAAGAATAAAACTTAAGCGCATTACCACCTGTGGTTGTTTCTGGGTTCCCGAACATCACACCAATTTTCTCACGCAACTGGTTAATAAATATAGCTGTACAATGAGTTTTAGAAATGCTGGCTGTCAATTTTCTCAATGCTTGAGACATTAAACGAGCCTGTAAACCCATTTTACTGTCTCCCATCTCTCCTTCAATCTCTGCTTTAGGAGTAAGCGCTGCTACAGAATCAATTACAATCAAATCAATAGCACCAGAGCGAATGAGATTATCTGCAATCTCTAAGGCTTGCTCACCATTATCAGGCTGTGAGATTAAGAGGTTCTCTGTATCCACACCTAAGCTTTCAGCGTAAAAACGATCAAAAGCATGCTCTGCATCAATAAAAGCAGCAATGCCACCTTGTTTTTGCACTTCTGCGATCGCGTGAATGGCCAGAGTAGTTTTACCTGAAGATTCAGGACCATAAATTTCAACTATTCTCCCTCTAGGATACCCACCTATTCCCAAGGCTAAATCCAAAGCAATAGATCCTGAAGGAATAACTTCTATATCTACAACTGCTTCATCGCCCATGCGCATGATGGTTCCCTTACCGTAAGTTTTATCTAAACGGTCTAGGGTCATTTGCAATGCTTTTAACTTCTCTTTGGCTACATCTTTTGACATGCTATATTTTTTTTCATTCGATTGGATACAAAAAAAGCAACTGTAAATGTAATGTATTTACGTTGCTTTCTTTTTTTAATAAAATTTTGAAACAATGCTTTTTTCTTATCCTAAGATTTGAGCAGTGTGGTCTTTCGTTTTTACTTTATGAATCACTTCTTCGATCTTACCTTCTTCGCTAATAACAAAGGTTTCTCTGTGAATTCCGTCATAGATTTTACCCATAAATTTCTTTTCTCCCCAAACTCCGTATTGTTCAATTACAGTTCTTTCTGTATCAGCAATTAAGGGGAATGGTAAGTTGTATTTATTGATGAACTTCTTATGCTTATCAACTTTGTCTGCAGAAACACCAACTACGACATATCCTTTACTTAAAAGATCTTCGTAATTATCTCTTAGGTTACAAGCTTGTGCAGTACAACCTGGAGTATCATCTTTCGGGTAGAAATACAAGATGACTTTCTTTCCTTCAAAATCTTTCAGTGAGATTGTATTTCCGTCTTGATCAATTCCTTCAAAAATAGGAGCATCATCTCCTGCGTTTAAATGTGTCATATTAATAAGGTTTCATGGAATAACGAAATTGACGCACAATGGTTCAAGAAGGAGCTTAAAACTTTATTTAAAATCAGGATAAAGCAAATACTGTTTTCTCATCGCCTTGTATTCAATTAAAGCAGGTTCCCAGCTCTTTCTTATTTTTTCTTCAGAGGAGCCAAGCAAAAGTTGTTGCTTCAACAATTGATTTCCTGCCAGAAGATTGAAAAAATTATTGGTTAAGAAAAAGTCGTTTTGTTGACCATAGCCCTGAAAAGCATCCATCAACCAATACAGGTATACCTTTTTATACTCTACAATGTATTTTCCACCAAAAGATCTAAGATCATAACCTCGACACTTTTCATTGTTGTATTTAGGGTCTTGCGCACCATGACATGGTTCTGGAGTAAAGTAGAAGGTTCCCTTGTTTAGTTTCGGGTGGCCAAATGCCTGAAATGGAAAATCTGTTCCACGAGCTACACTCATCACCGTTCCTTCAAACATCCCTAAAGATGGATAAAGATAAACGGCATTCATATTGGGCAAATTTGGAGATGGAGGAACTGGCAATTCGTAGAGCATATCATGCGTGTACCCCTGACATTTAATTGTAATTAAGGTTGGTGCATCAATAGATTGCAGCCAACCCTCACCGGCAATCATTTGAGCCAGCTCTGCCACTGTAAGCCCATGAACTAAGGGTATGGGATGCATGCCCACAAAGCTTTGCTGATCCAATTCTAAAACGGGGCCATCTACGTAAAAACCATTCGGGTTTGGACGATCTAAAACAATGATTGGTATTCCAACATCGGCACACGCCTCCATTACGTAATGCATGGTAGAGATGTATGTGTAAAACCGAACACCTACATCTTGAATATCAAAAACAACAATGTCAAGTCCATTCAAATCTCTTAATGAAGGCTTTTTAGATTTCCCATAAAGAGACTGAATGGGTATTCCAGTCTTCGAATCTCTTGAATCTTTCACATTGGCTCCCGCATCTGCTTTGCCTCTAAATCCATGTTCTGGCGCAAAAACAATTCGAATATCTACTCCAAGTGCAAGCAAGGTATCTACTAAATGTGCATTGTCTACCAATGAAGAATGATTGGCAACTATGCCAACTTTCTTTCCATCTAGCAAGGAAAGGTATTGATCTAAGCGTTTTGCACCAACCATAAGCTCTTGTTTATCAAGAGATAAAGAGTCGTTTTGAGCCCATCCTAAAGTTGTTGATAAGATCAAAAGAATAGCGCACGTGAATTTTCTACTTTTACCTGCCAATACGGGTGCTTTGATGCAATTATTGAAAGCCAAACTTAATATTAAAGTAACATATTCGTCACTTGAAATTTGAACGATTTATAGCGCACAAATTGCGCCAAACTCAACCATTGGACTCTGAGCAAAAAAGGAGAACAAATCCAATTATTCGCATTGCTATTGGTGGCATTGCCTTGGGTGTTGTTATCATGATTTTGGCCATTGCAATTCTCACAGGATTTCAAAAAGAGATTAAGTCTAAAGTTGTTGGTTTTGGCGGGCATATAGACATTACCAAATTTCAATCTGCCGATGGCTATGACTTAGACCCCGTTTCTAAAGAGCAAGACTTCTACCCCACTATTGACTCACTTGAAGAAATAGCCAATATCTCTGTGTATGCCAACAAAGCTGGAATACTAAAAACCAAAGACGAAATTCTAGGTGTGGTTTTGAAAGGAGTAGACCAAAATTACCATTGGGATTTCTTTGAAAAAAATCTCGTTGAAGGACACATCATTCACATGAGTGACAGCTCTAAAAATGACAGTGTCTTAATTAGCGAATCCATAGCCAACAAGATGCGCTTGTCTATTGATGACAAGCTGATTATTTATTTCATCCAAAACCAAAAAGCGCGACCAAGGCGCTTTTATGTTGCTGGGATTTACAAAACAGGATTGGAAGATTTTGATAATCTTTTACTCCTTGGCGACATTAAACACATTCAGAAAATCAACGATTGGGAGCCGAATCAAGTAGGAGGTTTTGAAATCAACCTAGGAAGTTTTGAAGATTTGGAACGCATGGATCAAATCATTTATGAGAACATTCCCTTCCAATTGAAATCAACCACTATTAAGCAAAGGCATTCTGACATTTTTGGATGGCTCGAGCTACAAGATGTGAACGTGATCATTATCATAGTACTCATGATTCTAGTATGTGGGATTAACATGACCTCTGCCCTATTGATTATGATACTAGACAGAAGTCAAATGATTGGGATTTTCAAAGCGCTAGGAGCTAGTAATTGGAACATTCGAAAAATATTCTTGTTACATGCCAGTTACCTGATTGGTGTGGGACTTTTTTGGGGAAACCTCATCGGTTTGGGCCTCGCTTTTATTCAACTAAAAACAGGCTTCATCACCCTAGATCAGGAGACTTACTACATCGATCGAGTACCTATTCATCTTGAAGCCATTAATCTTATTGGTTTAAATGCTTGTACCATGTTGTTGTGCGTTGCTATGCTGATTATACCTTCGTACTTCATTACCAAAATTAGTCCTGTAAAGGCCATCAAATTTGATTGAGATATGAAACACGTTAAGAATAACATTTTAGAAACCATTGGC
>CBFHSD010000024.1:0-34625 GCA_965658375.1 Salibacteraceae bacterium | reverse complement strand
CCTATTGTAGAAGCAATGGCAGCATTGGTTTTGGTAGATGCTTTCTTTATGAGTCGCTTGAATCGCTTAGATTAGAAGAAGAACGCTTTGAAGAGGCTATCAACTTTTCAGCCTCAATATAGATTCTATTCACTTGTGGAAGTGAAGATTTGATTTGGCGTTCAACTTGATCAACTACCATTTCAATTTCTTCAGAAGAGAGAGCGTCTTGAAAATCAACATCAATATTCACCAACACTTCATTCGGTCCAAAGTAAAGGCTCAATGGCTTTCTGTACTATTCTACTTCGGGGTGTTTATCCAATATTTCAGTAATTTTCTCAAGTTGATTAGGGGTTAAACCTTCACCAATCAATAAACCTTTACATTCAATGGCAAAGAACCACGAAACACTCAAGAGTAGAACACCAATTAAAATAGATCCAATGCCATCAAATTGTGCGATACCAGTCAGTTGACCTATTATCAAACATATCAAGGCTATTGCTAGACCCATTGTCGCAGCCATATCTTCAATAATAATAGCAACGGTAGATGAGTCTTTGCTTGCTCTTAGATTTTGAATAAATCCTTGATCATTATTGGCTTTGAAAGATTTGAGTGCCACGCGTAATGCTGCACCTTCAAAAATTAAAGCAACAATGAGTACTGAATAATTCCAGATAGGATTTTTCAATTCTGTAGGATGTTGCACGTGTATGATTCCCTCATATAAAGCAATTCCACCACCTAAGGCAAATATGAGCATGGCTACGATAAAGCTCCAGAAAAATATTTCGTTTCCAAAACCAAAAGGATGGTTTTCTGTAGCTGGTTTTTTACTGCGTTTGATCCCATATAAAAGAAGAATGCCATTTCCTGTATCAACCAAAGAGTGGATGCCTTCTGAGAGCATAGAGGCAGAGCCTGTGAAAAAAGATGCTGTGAACTTTGCAATGGCAATTCCAGTATTGGCAATGATTGCTCCGTAGATTGCTTTTTTAGATGATCCCGCCATGATTTTGATGCGATTGTTTGTGGTTCAATGTTACATAATTAATGATATTTGGCATAGTGGATTTAGGTGGAGATATAAGAACAAGGCAGTTCAGTAAAATGGAGCTGTTTGCAAGAGAAGCCGTAGAAGGTTTTCTAACAGGGAGGCACAAAAGCCCCTTTCATGGTTTTTCAGTCGAGTTTGCAGAGCATCGTTTGTACAATGCCGGAGAAAGCACTAGACATATTGATTGGAAGCTTTTTGGGCGAACCGACAAGATGTTTGTAAAACGCTACGAAGAAGAAACCAACCTCAGGTGTCAATTAGTGATTGACCATTCTAGCTCTATGTTCTATCCCAAAGGGGAGAAGTACAGCAAAATTGCTTTTAGCGCCTATGCAGCCGCATCTCTTGCTCATTTATTAAGAACCCAAAGAGATGCCATTGGCTTGTCTACTTTCACCGATGGGAATGAGAGTTACCTTCCTGCACGCTTGTCTAACAACCACATGAATTACCTCTATGAAAGTTTAAATAGACTGGTAGAACCTTCTGCAGAATCCGTAAAAACAGATATTGCAAGTGCCTTGCATGAGATTGCCGAGCGGGTTCATCAACGCTCTTTGGTAGTTGTTTTTACAGATTTATTTGAAGGAGAAGGAAAGAAGGGGGAAGAATTGTTTTCAGCCTTACAGCATTTGCGTTACAATAAACATGATGTTGTGCTCTTTCATGTCGTAGATGAAAAAGCTGAGTTAAAGCTAGATTTAGACAATAGACCAACCACTTTTGTTGATTTGGAAACAGGAGAACTCATAAAGCTCAATCCGAGTAGCGTTGAACATGAGTATAGAAAGTTGGCAGAAAAGTATTTTCATGAAATAGAAATCAAGTGCGGCCAATACCACATAGATTATGTGAGAGCAGACATAGATAAAGGCTTCGAACAAGTTCTACGAGCCTATCTATTAAAACGTAAGAAAATTTTAAGCTAGGCCACTAAAAAGGGTTGTTGCAATCAAAAAGAATATTACTTTTGCTGCCCGTTCAGAAATGGACGATGTTCTTGAAAAAATTGGTCCGGTAGTTCAGCTGGTTAGAATACATGCCTGTCACGCATGGGGTCGCGGGTTCGAGTCCCGTCCGGACCGCTTTTTATAGCGGCAATTTTTTCAAATAACATATTGGTCCGGTAGTTCAGCTGGTTAGAATACATGCCTGTCACGCATGGGGTCGCGGGTTCGAGTCCCGTCCGGACCGCTGAAAAGAAAAAGCTCATCAATTTGATGGGCTTTTTTAGTTTAACACTCTATTTTGGACATTCTGTTTCTGAAGGTTCAATCTGTTTTTTAGAATTTGGTATTTGATTTTTGTCAAATGGAAGTCTCAAAAATATGTTGTGTGAAACACTATCTACGGCCATAATATTATAAAGCTTCAATAATGTGGTACATAGAATATTCTTTTAAGTCTTAGGGAAATACTAGGTGAAAGGTGGTTGTCAATGAGTTTTACATGTTAATGTTTAGAATAATCTTCTGTTTTTCTTTTAAAATCTCTCTTTATACCCTAGTTTAGTCACACCTAAATTCTAATGCTATGAGAAAAATGTCAACACTATGGCGGCTGTTTGTGCTGTCCGTATGTTTTATGTCCTTTACAGTGGTAATCGGTCAAACTGTAACTTCTTATCCTTATTTAGAAAACTTCGATACTTTCCCTGTGGATAATGTCAGTTTTGGACCGGGAGCAGAGCCTAATCCATTTCCGAATAACTGGAATAACCTGCTCAGCGATGTTGCATCCCAAGATTGGTATGGACGATCGGTAGCTACGGGTTCAAGCAATACAGGGCCAAGCAGTGATCATACTGGTTCAGGTTCTTATGTATTCGTAGAAGATGGATATGGATCCAATACAGATGTAACCCTCGAATCACCTAAATTTTATTTGAATGGAACCGGTTCTGTCGTGGCATCAGTTTGGGTCCATAGTCATACAACAAGTATTACAGCCAATTCAATGGATATCGATGTTTGGGATGCTACATCTGGCACTTGGTCTACCGATACAACCATTGGCGACATCGGAAATGTTTGGACTCAAATTTCGGTTGATTTAACATCTCATCAAGGTGATACTGTTCAGGTTCGGTTTGTTGGCGATAACAGTACTACATCATTCCGGCACGATATAGCTATTGATGATTTCAGTGTAGAGTACCTTAACTTCAATGCTTCTGGTGCAGTTGTAGCTGATAATGTTTGTTCTGAAGAAATGAATGGAGTTTTGACCGCCTCATACCAGTACAACTCTGGTGCGGTTTCATACTCTTGGTCAACAGGTGCAACATCAGATACAATTACAGGATTAGCAAATGGAACATATACGTTAACTATTAGTGATGCTTCAGGTGCTTCAGATACCGTAACGATGTCTGTTGGATCTACATATACTTCACCAACGTATACCGTTGCTTCTACAGATGTTTTGTGTAATGGTGGAAGCACAGGTGTTGCAGCCATTACAATGGGTACATTCAATTCATTTATACCTACTTGTGGAGATACAACTTCTAGTTTGGTTGATACTAGCTCAGTAAGCAATGACACATTGGGCAATGGAACCTCAACCAACGGTACCACCGGTTACCCTGCTTTATTTGGTAACTGGTATTGGGGAGCTAAGCATCAGCTGATTTATCGAGCCTCTGAATTAACAGCTGCTGGTATTTCATCGGGTTACATTACAGGAATTTCTATTCCTGTTACATCTGTAAATGGTACAGCGAACTATTCGAATTACCGAATTGCTATGGGATGTACAACTGACAGCACTTTAACTGCTGGTTGGATTAGTGGCCTGACTGAAGTAATGGCACCAACTAGCCATACAGTAACTGTAGGCTGGAATGATATGACCTTCAACACTCCTTTCTATTGGGATGGTACTTCAAACATTGTACTTCAAACATGTTTTAACAATAGTGGGTATACAAATAACTCTACAACTCCTTATACAAGCATGGGGTACACGGCAGTGAGGTATTACCGCGCAGATATTTCTACCGTATGCTCCAACACATCTTCAACAACAGGTACAAGTGCAAACAGGCCAAATGTTGTGTTCAAGAGCAACCCTCAATTGCCGCTTTCAAGTCCTGTGAGTTATGCTTGGGGATCTGGAGCTACAACATCTTATGATTCTGCATTAGCTGCAGGAACACATAATTTCACCGTTACAGATTATTACTGCTCGGTTGCTGATACGGTATCAGTTTCTGAACCTGCTGTACTCACGGCAACGTCATCAATTGCAGATGCCTTGTGTAATGGAGATTCAACTGGCGAAGCTAGTGTAAGTATCTCTGGTGGAATTGGTGGAGGCGGAGCCTCTCTTCTAATTTCAGAAGTTAGTCCTGGTTCTCCAGACTTTATAGAAATCATGAACGTTTCAGCAAGCCCAATTAATGTAACAGGTTACAAAGTGGTGGTGAGCAACAGCTATACTGCAATTGGAACAATTAACACTACAACTTGGAATCTTTCAGGTACTATGGCTTCTGGAGCAATTATGTACCGCGAAGATGTTACGGGTACCAATTACTGGGGGAATAACCTTTTTTGGAATGGCGGAAGTAATTCTTGGGCAATCATCATTGATGGTAGCGGAAACATTGTTGATGCTTTATTCTGGGGTTGGGATGCAACAAGTATTTCAAACTTTAGTATAAGTGTTGCTGGACAAACAGTAACGAACAATGGCGCCTGGACTGGTGCCGGTTTCAACTCAACATGTGCCAATTCTTACACAAGAGTAGGTACAGATGACAACGATGACGCGAGTGACTGGTCGTGTGCAACAATTACAAAAGGAACAGCGAACACAAACTTAACCGTTCCTTTTGCTGGAGGATACAACTTGGCTTGGAGCAATGGTGCTACAGCAAGTCCGGTAGATAGCCTTTCGTCAGGAACTTACACATATACAGTAACCGATGCGAACAACTGTACGCTCGTAGATTCAGTGACAATCTCAGAACCAACTGCAATTACAACTTCAGTGAGTTCACCAACAGATGGCTTCGGTTATCATGTTTCTTGTTTCAACGGGAGCACTGGAACCTCTGCTGTGAGTGCTTCAGGTGGTGTTGGAACATATACTTACAATTGGACAGGTCCTGGTAGCTTCAATGCTGCTACAGATTCAGTTTCCAATCAATCTGCTGGCTGGTATTATGTAGATGTAATAGATACAAACAACTGTGTTGCAACAGATTCTGTTGAACTAACAGAACCGGCAACAGCCGTAACTGCTTCAGGGAATACAGGAGCAAATGCATCTTGTAATGGATTCACAGATGGAATTGCGGAAGTATCTCCTGGTGGTGGTATTCCTGGGTACATTTTCCTATGGTCAAATGGTTCTACGGATTCCACCAATAGTGGCGTAGGAGCTGGAAATTATTCAGTAACAGTAACAGATGCAAACAATTGTACCGCTGTAACAAATGTTCAAATCAATGAGCCTGCAGCAATTGTAACAGGGATTGATACCGTATTGAATCCAGCATGTTCGTATTTCTTAACAGGAACAATTACTGCAACAGCTGGTGGAGGTACTCCACCGTTGACCTATGCTTGGTCAAACGGGACAACTCAGTTGATCAATTCCGGTTTGGCTGATGGATGGTATTTCTTGTCAGTAACTGATGCCAATGGATGTGTTGAGGTAGACTCAGCAATGGTTGATGCACCAGATGCATTGAGCATAAATGTTGTTACGCAACAAAACGCATATTGTGAATCTGACATGAATGGTGAAATTGAAGTGGCTTTAGCTGGTGGAACACCAAACTATACTCCAACATGGTCTAATGGTGTTACAGGAACGCTAAATGATAACCTTTCTGCTGGAGAATATGTATTGTCTTTAGTGGATGCCAATAACTGTATGTTAGATGATACCATTACCATTGGTTTTGATCATGCAGATCCTCAGGTAAACCTAGGTTCTGATACAACTATAATTCCTGGTGTTGTTTTAAGTTTTGACGCTGGAAATGCCGGTGGAACTTACTTGTGGAGTGATGGTTCTACAAATCAAACCAACGATTTGACAGCTTCATTGGATTCAACCATTTGGGTTGAAGTAACCTCTGATGCCGGCTGTGTTGGTTCGGATACCGTAGTTGTTGATGTGGCCGTATCAGTAAATGAAAGATTGGAAAACCTTTCCTTCAAGTACTATCCAAACCCAACAAGAGATATGGTGTTTGTTGATTTCAGTAACAACAATCAAGTAGAAATTAAAGAAATTCAAATGCTATCAAGCACAGGCCAAATGATAGAAAGACAAACAAGAGTGCAATCTCTAGTTCGCTTTGATCTTTCTCAAGAGGCTATAGGAACCTACTTTATTCGATTGATTACGACAGACGGAGAAGTCATTACTAAACCAGTAGTGAAGCACTAATACCAATTGATTGATTTGATGAAGCCCTGTGAATAGATTCACAGGGCTTTTTTGTTTTAGTTTGCGAACAAAATTCATACGGATGCACATAATAAGATCAATAATCAGAACCGTTTTTTACTTTTCCATGGTTACACTGGTCATCGTGTATGCAATGTTAGTGCGCCTCTTCGGTGGATCGCATCGGAAGGTGTATGCAGTTTATTTGTTTTGGGTTAAACTCACTCATTTCACACTCAACATTAAAATGGAGGTAAAGGGAGATGTGCCGTCAGAGTCAGGTATTATCATGGCCAATCACAGGAGTTATTTTGATGTGGCAATTGTCCGAAGTTTGAACCCTTGTGTATTCGTAGCTAAGTCATCTGTTAGAAGTTGGCCTATCATTGGTTTTGGTGCTGATGCTATGCGCACTGTATGGGTGAACAGAAACAGCAAAGAAAGTCGCCAAAAAACACGTGCCCAATTGAAGCAAAGGTTAGAAGAAGGTCTTTCTGTGATTCTATTTCCAGAAGGTACCACCACAATTGGGCCTGATATTGCTCCTTACAAACCAGGGATGTTTTTTTCTGTTGCTCAAGGCGGATTCAATTTGTTTGCGGTTGCCATAGAATATGAAGATCCCAGCATTGCATGGGTAGATAAAGACTTATTTGTGCCTCATTTCTTTAAGATTTTTGGAAAGAAAGAGATTCGTGTAAAAGTGGCCTTTTCTCAGGCAATGAGAAATTCAGATGGTGAAATGCTCAGAGAGGAAGTAGAGGCATGGACAAGAAATAAGGTTTTAGAATTCCGAAATCAATGGGATTCATAACAATTCGATGACCCACAATTCAGATTGCTTTTTTTAATTCGCGTGTTATGGATAAAAATTCGATATTCTTTTTTGGTGTACTATTCATCTTTACTGCATGTTCAATAGAACAAAAGTCTCCTCAAGTTAATGAGGATGAAACAGGTGATAAACCGAATGTGATCTTAATGATTGGAGATGGAATGGGGCTCACTCAAGTGTCTACTGTCTATTACTTTGGCGACCAAGAACCTCAGTTCAGTCGCTTTTCTGTCACAGGATTGCAAAATTCATCATCGGCAAAACAAAAAATCACAGATTCTGCTGCTGGTGCTACGGCATTTAGTGCAGGGAAAAGATCCTATAATGGTGCCATAGGTGTGGATGTAGATACCATACCATTGCCCACAATCATGGAAGACTTGTATGATCAAGGATACCAAACTGGTCTTATCGCCACATCTTCAATCACCCATGCTACACCAGCAAGCTTTTATGCACATGTGCCTTTCCGAAAAATGGAAGAAGACATTGCCAAGCAGCTCTACGAATGTGATAAGGTTGATTTTTTTGCCGGGGGTGGACTCCAGTTTTTTAATAATAGACGTGACTCAATCAACTATTTAGATTCCTTGAACGACAAAGGTTGGGTGATGGATACCGCGAGCTTAAGTCCAATAAATTCTTTGGATGCTTCTAAAAAGTACGGATATCTGCTGGCAGACGATGGAATGAAGCGTATGTTGGATGGAAGAGGAGATTTTCTTCCAGAAGCTACTCGACTTGCATTAAATATGTTCGGTAAAAATGAAGAACCCTTTTTCTTAATGGTAGAAGGTTCTCAAATAGATTGGGGAGGTCACGCAAATGATGCTGATTACTTAATTTCTGAAGCGCTAGATTTTAACAAGGCCATTAAGGAAGCTTTAGATTTCGCGCAAAAAGAAGGAAATACCTTAGTTGTAGTAACAGCAGATCACGAATGTGGTGGCTTGGCTCTTTCTGCAGCAGAGATCAAAGGCTTTGGCGGTCAGTCTTACGCTGATTATGACAGCATAGTACCTGCATTTACCTCTAGTGGTCATTCATGTGCATTAATACCAGTGTTTGCTGATGGACCAGGAGCCGAAGCATTTACAGGAGTTTATAACAATACGGAGATTTATGATAAAATAGTGAAGGCTTTGGAATAAATCTTCATGTTTGAAAGAATAAAAAATCCCCGCTCATTTGAGCGGGGATTTTTTATTTATTTAGCGTTAAGTCTATTTATTTAGCTTCGCTTTAAGAGCAGCCAATGCATCTTCTGCCGAAGATTCGTTAGGGTTTCCAAGCGCTTTGTCAATTTCATCATCAACAGATTTTGACTCATTTGCGATGTCTCCGTAAGCTTCGGATAAGGCTTCTTCTTCAGATACTTTTTCTTTCATGCGCTCAAGCATTGCTACAGTGTTCGTTCCGTCAATCTGAGCCATTTGCTTGTTGATGTTTTTGGTAGCTGTGCTAACCTTTACACGAGCCTTCAAAGTCTTTAATTCATTCTCCCAATTGCTAATGTTGTTGCGAATAGTTCTCACAGAAGATTCTAGCTGCGAAACACGTGTATTGAAGTTCTCCTGTTCTGTTTGAGATCGTTTCAGTTGCTCATCTGCTTCAGCTTTTTTTACTAAGGCTTGTCTTGCAATGCGATCTCCTTCTTCTGCAGAAAGCTCCCCTTTCTCTACACGAGAAAGAATAATCATTGCTTTTTGCTCATAATCTTTAGACATGTCAAGAGCGGTTTCACCTTCGTTTCTTGCTCTAATGGCCATAGCTTTTACTTCTGCTAATGCCTTAAGGGCTTTGTCTAAATCTTCTTTCATGTCTCTAATCCCTTGCTCTGTGAGCTTAATTGGGTTTTCGAGTTGATCAATGGCAGAATGTGCTTCTGCTTGTCCTATTTTGAATATGCGTTTAAAAAGTTTCATTGTGTTTTATTTGTTGGTTGACATTGAGATCAATTCATCGGCAAATTCTGCCATCAGTAACTGTAAAGAGTGAATAGAACCTTCAAGTTCATTCAGGTCGAGGTTTTCGATTTGCAGAGTGTCTCTGAAGATGAGGTGCTTACCCGTTTCGTCCAGTGCAAATGCACCATGTATGATATCTCTATTTTTTTGAAGTAGCTTTTTGTAGTCGCTTTCAGAGGCGCTCGAAATATCTAAGAGGTGCTGTTCCATGATAAGTATGGGGTCTGCTATGCCCAATACCAAGTTGTTTACTCCTTCAGATTCATTACTTACGACTAAAACTCCATCATGCTCATCTTTATTGGTAATGTTGAGGCCGAGTGAAAGGCAGTAGTCTTTGATTTTTATAAAGTGATTTTCCATTTTTTTAATTGCTTAACGTGTTGTTCAAATGTAATAAACGGATGCTGTTAGTTGGTGTTCGAAAGCACTCGTTCAAATTTTACTTACACGCTTATTCCATGGTTTTACTAATTTAGGCTTCAAAAATACTACAATCGTTTGCAATTGCAAATAAAATTAGCAAAATATGCGAATAGGTCAAAATATCAAGAAGATTCGGGCGGTGAAGGGATGGAGTCAAACACGTTTTGCTGATGAGTTTGGATTAACTCGTGGAGCAGTAGGTGCCTATGAAGAGGGGAGAGCCGACCCTAAATTGGAGACTTTAATATCTATTGCTAAAAAAATTAGCGTAAGTGTAGATGAATTCATACATAGAGAACTTACAGTAAATCAGGTTCACGGCTTCGGCTTGGTTGATGAGCTAATTCAGCAAAAGCAAAAGACTCATCTAGTTCCGCTAATCAAGCCCAATGAACTCATCAGTTTATTAAAGAATGAAGAATCTGAAGTTCTGCAGAAAGTGGAGCAGTTGTGGGTTCCCAATACATGGTCTAAAGTAGAATTTATACTTAAGTTTTATGGAAGACTTGAAGCAACATCCCCAGCAGAGAACCATTGGTTATTCATACAATCATTGAAAGAGCCCGAGATACAATCCAGAGTCCCATTATTGTCAATACTTATAGAAGATGAGATACATGTAGGGTCTTGGAGTATAGAAGAAGAGGGCGGGTTTGTAAGTAGCGAAGGAATAGTGTTGTCAAGAAATGAATCACAGTTCTGTTACAGAGTTATGGGAATCTTAAAAGGGACAGAAAACTTTTATTTTCAATAATTATTGAAAGTTTAGAAATATTACTATATTTGACCTATGGAATTCAAACAAGCACGCCAAAAATTTATTCAATCATGGGGAACCCTAGGGTCCAACTGGGGAATTAATAAGACTATGGCACAAATACATGCCTTAGTATTAGTAAGTGCGAAGCCTTTGAGTACAGAAGAAATTATGGAAGAACTCAGCATTTCCAGAGGAAATGCAAACATGAATGTGCGTGCGCTTCTAGATTGGGGTTTGGTTGAAAAACAATTCGTTGTAGGAGAACGTAAAGAGTTCTTTGTAGCCGAGAAAGACATGTGGCAAATTGCCGTTAATATAACCAAAATGCGTAGGCAAAAAGAGCTAGCTCCGGTTTTGAAAGTACTAGGGCAGATAGATCATGTAGAAGGCAAAGGAGAGGAGTTAGAAGAATTTGTAAAGGTGATGAAGGAACTTTCTGCCTTTGTAAAAGATGCAGATCGATTATTTGAAAAATTCAGTTCGAATGAACGTTCTTGGTACATGAATCTCATTAGGAAGATATTCTAAATTTTTTTCACTATAAGTTTCAAAAATTATTGAAAATACAAAAATAATAATCATGAAAAAGAGCCTATTCTACATCCAATCAGCCATTGTCTTTTTTGCCGTTTTTACTTTACTAACTTTTGGAGAAGATGCCTATATGGAAGTTGCTGCAACACAATTAATCTTCGGTGGCTTTCAATTCATCTTGGCAATTGTCTTAACTCTTCGATTTTGGAGTTTTTCTCCTCATTTTAAACGTCTAAAAATGTACTGGTTCATTGTGACTATGTACTTCCTTTCATGGTTTCTCTTAGATGTTACGCATTCAGGAATCTTAAAATCTGAGGAGGTTTTATTTGCTTCTTGGGGTATAGCCATTTACCAACTCTATATTCAGTATTGGATTATTTATCCAGAAAAACGATCGAAATTTTTACCACACCTCGCATTTTGAAAATTATCAACCCTTTAAATTATATATCATGAACTTTACTGTATTAACCTATGTATTGTACACTATCACCACCGTTAGCATTACCATGTGGGTAGCGCGTACTTTGCGAAAAAATGGACAAGTGTTTTTAAATGACATTTTCAAAGGAGAAAGTGAATTGGCCAAAAGTGTGAACCAATTGCTGGTGGTCGGATTCTACTTGGTGAATATTGGCTATGCCATTTATACCATGCGTGTACTTGGAGTGGTAGACAATGTTGAATTAATGCTGATGAGGCTGAGTTCACGCGTTGGATTCATCATTTTGGTGCTTGGAGGAATGCACTTTTTCAACCTCTTTGTGCTTTTTCAGCTGCGCAAGAAGGCAAAACAAGAAGCCTATCATTTAGATTAAAATACGCATCAATACGTGCTGGGTCGGGATTTCTTCTGAGTTCTCGACCCTTTTTGCTTTTCATTGGCTCAGAACTCCTTACTTTTGTAGGATTAACAACATCTACATGTTCGAACCTAGTCAAATCGATTCGTCTCAAATAAACCAGAAGGGTATTTCAAATGCCCAAATACAATCTCAAATTGAAATCTTTAAGCTAGGAGCGCCTTTTGTTCAATTGCAACGCGCTTGTATTCCTAATGATGGAATCAAGAGAATTTCTTCTGAAGATCAGGATCGATTTATAGGAAAGCACAAAGATAATTCAAGGCACAGAATCATGAAGTTTGTGCCAGCTTCAGGAGCTGCATCGCGCATGTTTCAGCACTTACATAGTTTTAGAAACGGAGAAGATTGCAAATTCAGCAAAGAGTTTATTAAGCATATTCAAAGCTTTCCTTTTTATAAAGAATTGGATGTGGTTTTAAATCACCAAACGCAAAACTTGATTGATTCAGGTTCTTGGGAAACCATTTTTAAAGCGCTTTTATCTGAAGATGGCTTAAACTACGGTTCGTTGCCAAAAGCCCTTATTTCATTTCATCCGTATCAAGATCAATCGAGAAAGGCTCTCGAAGAACATTTGGTAGAAGCTGCTCAATACGGAGCGAACCAAGAAGGGGTGGCACAGGTTCACTTTACATTAAGTGGGGATCACATTCCCCTCGTAAAAGAATTATTGAGTCAAACTCAAGGAACTTATGAAGAGAAATACGGGGTGCTATTCGACATTTCTTATTCCGTTCAAAAAGAAAGTACAGACACCATAGCCGTACAGATAGACAATACACCATTTAGAAAGGCTGATGGCACTTTGTTGTTTCGCCCAGGTGGCCATGGAGCTCTGATTGAAAACCTCAATGATTTAAACACCGATATAGCGATTATCAAGAATATTGATAATGTATGCAGAGAGGAGGTACAGGCAGAAACATGGAGATGGAAAGCCATACTATCTGGTTATGTAATGCATTTAAGTGAATACATTTCAAACGCGCTTTTGAGTTTTAATAAAGAAGGTGTTTTTAGCAACAGAGCCGCATTAAACGCTTTTGTATTAGACCATTTTAAGACAGATATTACCAACTTTAAAGACGATAAGTTCTTTGCATATTTGAATCGACCTTTACGTGTATGCGGTATGGTAAAAAATGAAGGCGAGCCTGGTGGTGGACCTTTTTGGGTAGAGAAAAACGGGAAAGTAGATTGCCAAATTGTTGAGAAAGCTCAGATTGATATGAGCAATCACAAACAAGCTGAGATTGTACAAAATAGTACTCATTTTAATCCGGTAGACTTGGTGTGTAAAATCACCGATTTTAAAGGAGATGCTTTTGATCTAAGAGATTACAGGGATATGGAAACTGTTTTTATTTCTAAAAAATCTTTAGATGGTCAAGCGCTTAAGGCACTCGAATTACCCGGATTATGGAACGGTGCAATGGCCAATTGGCTTACCGTTTTCGTTGAAGTTCCTTTGGTGACATTCAACCCTGTAAAAACGGTGAACGATCTATTGAAAAAGAATCACCTCAATTAACGTTCTTTATCAGTAAAACAGCACTAAAGCAAAAGAATGAACGTAAAAGTGTAAACACATTACGCTATGCATTTTCTTTCGCACTCTACGTTTAGAGATCATCCTTTGTTGGTTCAACTTTCACTTTTTTCAAGCTGCTTGTTGTTGCTGCGCTTTGCCATCACGCAAGAGTTATTGTACGCCTTTTTAATTTGGAATCTATTTCTGGCCGTTCTCCCGCTTATCTTTAGCAATAGCTTACTTAAAATGAGCAATAGAGAAGGAGGGAAACTCCTTTGGAAAATGCTTCCTCTATTATTTTTGTGGATGCTGTTTTTACCAAATGCCCCTTACATCATTACAGATTTGTTTCACCTACGTTTAAAAGGTGGGGCACCTATTTGGTTTGATTTAATCTTGATTCTCTCTTTTGGTTTGCTGGGTGCGCTGCTTGGCTTAAAAAGTCTACAGCAAATGAACCGCCTCTTGCACAATCATCTATCTCAAAAAGCATTATTTGTTTTCAACGGTAGCGTTATGTTCTTGTGCGCCTTTGGAATTTACATTGGACGGTTCCAGAGGTGGAACAGTTGGGATATCATAACCCGACCAATGACTTTGCTGACAGATGTGAAAGACTTGTTTTCCCCAAACATTTTTACCGCAGAAATAACGCTCATGACACTCATCTACGGTGTTTTTCTCTTCATCTGTTACCAAGGGTTTAATCGAGCGTTTTCTTCAGGAAACAGGTAGATTCTTTAATCGAAATATTCTACTTCACCAGATTCAAAATGGTAGTAGGCACACTTTACTTCAACACCATCTTTTTCAATTGCGGTTTGAAGAATAGGAGAGCGGTCTATCATGTGCTGAGCATTTAATCGCGCATTATTTTTCACAATATCTTCCATACTACTGCCTTCGCAAGAAGAAATAGCAGGTGTAATGTGTGCTAATAACATGTTGAGATTGTGACCATTATCGCCTCCAGCAATAGCCGCTCCAACAGCCCCACATGATTCATGACCTAGAACAATAATTAACTTTGTATCTAAATGAGCTACACCGTATTCAATACTTGCAATAGATTCTGCATTCGCAATATTACCTGCTACGCGAATGGTGAAAATGTCACCTAAGCCTTGATCAAATGCAATTTCTGCGGGAACGCGTGAGTCAGCACAACCCAGAACAATAGCAAAAGGTTCTTGGCCATTCTTCAATTCAATCTTTCGTTGTGCAGATATATGCGGGTGTTCTAATTGGTTAGCAACAAAACGGGCGTTGCCTTCTTTCAAAAGTTCGAATGCTTCTTGAGCTGTCATCGGGTTAAAACTTTGGCTCGAAGGTAAAGGAGACTTTTAAAACATGGGAGTTTTCGGCAAAGTAGTTTCAAATTTTACCAGATACGCCAAGGCCAAATAATGCAAAGTCATATTTCACAGGGTCCTGTGGGTCTAGCTTCCTTAATGCATCCGTTAAGGCCTCTACCGACTTCCAATCGTTCTGCTTTCTGCTGAATAGGCCAAGCTTTCTGCCAATATTTCCGGTATGAATGTCGAGCGGTATCAATAAGTCTTTCGTTTTCCAATTTTCCCAAATTCCAAAGTCAACGCCCTTTTTTTTAGGGCGAACCATCCAGCGTAAATACATGTTGATGCGCTTTGCAGAAGAGCCCTTGAGTGGATCTGCTACATGTTTTCGTGTGCGGTTTGGAGCATCTTCTAAACTGAAAAAGTGCTGTTTAAAAAGGTGAATGGACTCTTTAATAGTTTCTCCTCTTGAAAACGCTTCTTCTAAAGAGCTTTCCTCCTCTTTATACAAATGCGTGAGGTAATGAATGAAATACAAGAGGTCTGTGCTGTTGAACGTTCTATGCACAAAATCTTCAAAACGCTTAAGGTCTTGATCTTCATGGTTCAATAAGAAATCGTAGGGTGCATTGTCCATTAAATCTACAATGCGGTGCGCATTTTTGAGTATGGTTTTACGCTGGCCCCATGCTATTGTTGCCGCAAGAAATGCTGAGATTTCAATATCTTCTTTTGATGAGAATAGATGTGGGATGGAAACCGGATCTTCTTCTATAAACCAAGGGTGTTCAAAGTGTTCCGCTTGTTCATTGAGGTAGTTTAGAAGCTCTGCTTGGTTTTTAAATAATTTTCCCATCTGCCATCGTCAAAGTTCTATCGGCAATAGAAGCGAGCTCTTTGTTGTGGGTTACTATTACCATGGCAATGTTGAATTCCTTTCTTACCTGTAAGAAAAGATCGTTCAGCTCATCGGCATTCTTACTGTCAAGGTTACCACTTGGCTCATCAGCAAAAATAATTTCAGGAGTATTGCACAAAGCGCGCGCCACGGCTACTCTTTGTTTTTCTCCACCAGAAAGTTCGCTTGGTTTGTGGTTTATTCGGTGACTGACATTTAGAAAGTCGAAGTATTCCAATGCTTTTTTGCGCAGCGTTTTTTCATTCTCTTTTGAGATTAATCCAGGCATGATGGCATTTTCCAATGCGGTAAACTCAGGCAAAAGATGATGAAATTGAAATATGAACCCGATGTGTTTATTTCTAAAGGTGCTCAGCTGCCTGTCATTCAGTGTCAAAAGGTTGCTGTTGTCAAACAGCAATGAGCCTTCATCTGGCACATCTAGGGTTCCTAAAATTTGTAGTAATGTGGTTTTTCCTGCACCAGAGGCACCAACAATACTTATCAGTTCTCCCTTTTCAATCTCTACAGAAACATCATCCAGAACTTGAATATCGCCAAAGGCTTTTGAGATGTTTGAGGCTTTGAGCATGCTACTTTTTCTTTAGGCTATTGTAATCGATGAAGTACACCACCCGCAACGATAAATTGTGCAATAAACTTCCATCAAAAGTATGGCTTAGGTTGGATTGGTAATCCCCCTGTGCAAAATTGTCCAACTGCAAGCTTGAATTGCGGTAGAGAAAAACCAATTCACTCCCGGGTGCGAACCACCACGAATAACGGAAGTCTAAATTCCAAGAATTGAAATTGATGTCTTGATCATCGGGAATCAATTCTTCTTCTGTTACAGATCCATCGTCATTCAAAACATAATAGCTTGTATAGTCAACAGCATTCCAGTTGTGACGCGCGGTAATGGCCAAAGACATAGTAGGTGTAAAGACATAAGAGAGCTGCAAGCGATGGGTAACTTCGGGTAAGTTTCTCAATCCAAATATGATAGAGTCACCTTGGCTTTTGGCGTAACCAACATTGGTTCTATCTCCAATATTGGTGGTCCAAATCATGCTCAATTTATCAGAAACACGCACGCGAGGTTCTATTTCTGCATAAACTCCGCCCGCATCAAACTCTTCCCACAACCAATGGCCTACTTTAAGGTCTAGCGCAAATATTTTTCTATAATCACTCGAGATCCACGCTTCGTGCCAAAAGCTATTGGGACGGGCAAAGTAGTATTGAAAATCGCTCCTCGTATCTACATAATCGTTATGAGACGTGGGTCTAATTTCTGCAAAATAGCCCATGGCAAAAAAGTTTCTGCTTACTGCGAACCAATCTAATTCTAAATGAAAACGCTCAAAGCTGCTAGGCTCATAAAGCCTGTTGTAAACCAATTTGCTTGAACCGCGCATACGGTTAAAAGCTCCAAAAGGCTGAATATTTTGATAGCTTACTTCAAGTGAGTGATTGAATTCATTGGTACGGGCATTGAAGCCCATATCATTCATGTCAAAGTTTGCTGTGGTAATCAATTGCTCTACTTCAAATCTGAACTTTCCACTCATTTTCTCAAAACTAGCTTCGCTTTGAAATCCTGTGTCTAAGCTATCTCCTTGGTTGATGTTACTCATTCTACCAACTCCAAAAAAGCGGTATGTGTTGCTTTTGTTTCTTAGCTCTGTTTGTAAGGCAGTTACATTGGCATCTCTAGAACCTCCATTGCGTAAAACATTGGTATTTGCCAAACTTAATGAGGCATTTTGATTCCAGCGCTTATCTAACACTAGCATGTTGTAATTTGTCAACGGCTCTATCAAATAACGCACTTCTTCACCGCTTGTCACATCTTCTGCTGTGAGGTAATTGTTTGCTGTGATGGCGTTTAAGAATCCGACACCTATGTTTTCTTTGGTTCTCCCAGATATTTTTGTACCGTTGATCATTCGGGTATAATCTTGGGTTGCATTGGTGAAGTTTTCATCGTCTAAAGAAAACTGAGTGATGTTTTTTGGGGTTCCACCAATTCTTCGGGAATAGAAAATATCTCCAATATTGAACAGTTCGGTTCCCTCAATAAAAAACTGACGGTTCTCTTCAAACCTATTTTCTACCGCGGAGATATTGAGACGCTGTTCATCAAATGCTACTTGGCTAAAATCGGGAACCAAAGTCATGTCAAGCGTAAAGCTCTCATTGATTCCAAGTTTTAGATCCATTCCTGCATTGGCACTATGAATGGATTCTCCATCGCTAATACTACTATTGGCACTAACATATGGTTGAAATGAGAGGCGAAGGGGTGCTTCAATGTCTTTTAAACCTGTAATTTCTCCAGATTGAATTCTAGTGTTCTCGTTATTTCTGTCAATAAAATTCCAGGTATACTCGTAACGTGTGGTTCTAATGTAGCGCGTGGCGTTAAAGCCCCATTTTTCTGGTCCTTGTTCTGAGAAGCGCAAGCAGCGGTAAGGAATTTCAAATTCTGCAACCCAGCCTTCGTTGGTGATTTTTACTGCACTTGTCCAAACGGCATTCCAGCCTCTATCGTCTGTGCCATCGCTCAAAGCACGCATGTCTGCTTGCACTCCGGCAGAAGTTACAGCAAATGTGAAATCGTTCAAACCGTCATTAAAAGGGTTAATGGTAAATAAGGCGTAATCTGCGTTCCCTCCTAAATTATCTCTTGGTGTAAGTTGCTTAAGTATGGCATTTGGGTTTGGGTCTTTCATGTTAAAAGCCACATAGATTCCCCAATCATCATAGGCTATTTGCACGGTGGTGGCGAAGTTATCTCCAATGGCTTCCCCATTATTCGGAACATACATGGTGAAGTTGGAACCTATTTCGGCATTTTCCCAAATAGGGTCGTTGAGAAGGCCGTCTATTTTAGGCCTTATAGAAGTTCTCTCAACAGTGAGAAGCTTTTTGTTTTGACCGTAAACACTGGGAAACACAAGGTTTGTAATCACACAAAAAAGTAGGAGGACGCGTAATAACATGGCGCGAAAATAATTCGTTTTAAACGCTATTAAAGGAATATTACATAATCCCTTCATTTTTGTTGTCCCTCGTTCAATTCAAATTCTATTTTTGCCAAACCTCATTTTAAAGAAAGAGAAATGAATCTACATGAATATCAAGGCAAATCAATTTTAGCTCAGTACGGAGTAGCTGTCCAAAGAGGTAAAGTGGTTGACAATGCAAATGAAGCTGTAGAAGCAGCGAAGCAATTGACAGAAGAAACAGGCACAGGCTGGTATGTGGTGAAAGCTCAAATACATGCTGGTGGTCGCGGTAAAGGAACCGTAACTGAAACTGGTTCTCATGGTGTTGTATTGGCAAAAGGGATAGATCAGGTTGAAGAAACTGTAAAAGGCATTTTAGGTGGTACTTTGGTTACCAAGCAAACATCTGCTGAAGGTAAAAAAGTAAATAAGGTATTTATTGCTGAAGATGCATATTACCCTGGAGAAACTGAAACTGCTGAGATTTATATGTCAGTTCTGTTGAACCGTCAGAGTGGAAGACACATGATTGTGTATTCAACAGAAGGTGGAATGGACATTGAAACTGTGGCAGAAGAAACTCCACATTTAATTTACCAAGAAGAAATAGATCCTAAAGTAGGATTACAAGGCTTCCAGATGCGCAAAATTGCTTTCAACCTTGGCTTAGAAGGAAAGGCGATGAAAGAGATGACCAAATTTGTAAAGTCTCTTTACAATGCCTTTGTTGGGTCTGATGCAAGCATGTTCGAGATTAACCCTGTATTGAAAACAAGCGATAACAAGATTATGGCTGTTGATGCAAAGGTTTCTATTGATGCAAATGCACTATACCGTCACAAAGACATCGCTGAAATGCGCGACAAGTCTGAAGAGGATCCAACAGAAGTGGAAGCAGGCGAAATTGGCTTGAACTACGTGAAATTGGATGGTAATGTTGGATGTATGGTGAACGGAGCAGGATTGGCAATGGCAACTATGGACATTATCAAACTTTCTGGTGGTAACCCAGCTAACTTCTTAGATGTAGGTGGTACGGCAGATGCGAAAAGAGTAGAAGAAGCTTTCAGAATTATCCTCAAAGATGAAAATGTAAAAGCACTTCTAGTAAACATTTTTGGTGGTATTGTACGTTGTGACCGTGTGGCACAAGGGGTAGTAGATGCATACAAAAACATTGGAGACATTTCTGTTCCAATCATTGTGCGTTTACAAGGTACCAACGCAATTGAAGCAAAAAAATTAATTGATGAATCTGGATTGGCAGTTCTTTCTGCAATTACCTTACAAGAAGCGGCTGACGCTGTAAAAGGAGCAATCTAAATCAATTTCAACTGATATTAAAAAGCCTCGAGATTCTCGGGGCTTTTTTTTATACTAATTTTCGCAAATGAAACAAGCCTTACTTCTTTTTATTGCCTTCACCTTTTTTATGAGTCAACACCTTAAAGGGCAAGAAACGGCAGCAAGCTCCAGCACAAAAGAAGAAAGAGAGCAGTTGCAGATTTACCAGGATTAAAAACAGGTGGGATGTTTGCCTGGATGATTTGGATGCTGGTACATATCATGGCCTTGGTTGGTATTAGAAACAAGGTGGTAACTTTTATCAATTGGAGTTGGGCATACATTCAATACGATAAAGCTGCTCGACTGATCATACGTCCTTTTAAAAAAAAAACTAGTTTAACTTACCTTCAAACTTGTTTGTAAGTACTATTGCAACACATGGGGCAAGACGTTCAACTAGGTCTAAAGCAAAACTGGAGGCAATTCACCATTTTAGTGATTGTTAATGCTTTTGTAGGGGGTATGGTAGGTTTAGAACGTACCATTTTTCCCGCTTTTGCAGAAGAGAGCTTTGCCGTTAAATCTACCAGTGCGGTTCTTTCCTTCATCATTGCTTTTGGTATCACTAAAGCTTTTACCAATTACTTTATGGGCAAGCTTGCTAACCTGCTTGGCCGCAAACGACTGTTGGTCATTGGTTGGCTCTTTGCCCTTCCTGTACCCTTTATTCTAATTTATGCTCCGCATTGGAATTGGGTAGTGTTTGCCAATGTTTTACTAGGGATCAACCAAGGTTTGGCGTGGAGCAGTGCGGTGGTCATGAAAATTGACCTTGTAGGTGAAAAAGACCGTGGTTTGGCAATGGGCTTGAACGAGTTTGCTGGCTATTTTTCCGTTGGAGTAGTGGCTTTTGCAACTGCCGCCATTGCCGATGATTACGGGCTTACGCCTTATCCTTTTTATCTAGGAATTGCTATTTCTCTTGGTGGCTTATTGTTGAGTATCTTTTTTGTAAATGATACACGTCATCATGTAAATGTGGAGCAAAAGAAAGGTGGTTCTAATGCTTTGATGAAAAACGTATTTCTTGAAACCACATTCACCAATAAAAACTTGAGTGCCATTACGCAAGCCGGATTCATAAATAATATGAACGATGGGATGGTGTGGGGCTTACTGCCCATATTCCTCCTCTCGCTTCATTACAACACGGAGCAAAGTGGAGTTATTACGGCTTTGTATCCCGCTGTATGGGGAATAGGGCAGTTGTTTACTGGGAAGATGGCCGATCTGTATTCTAAAAAGAAATTGCTCTTCTGGGGAATGCTATTTCAAGGCCTCGCAATTTTATGGATTCCCTTTGAAAATCAATTTGTCACATTCATCGTCTTAGCTTCGGTATTGGGTGCAGGCACCGCCTTGGTTTATCCAACATTTATGGCTGCCGTAGCACAAGTAGCACCAACTGAACAGCGCGCTGAAAGTATTGGAGTTTTTCGTTTGTGGCGTGATTTAGGTTATGCTTTTGGAGCCGTTTGTTCGGGAATTATTGCAGATCTATTTGGAATAGAAAGTGCTATTCTTTCTATTGGAGTGTTGACCCTCATTTCTTCCTTCATTATCAAGCTAAGAATGCAGAATACGCTTTACTGACTTGTAACTTTCTATGCCCTCTAGCTTCTAAAATTGTTATTTTCGCACCCCATTAAAAAAACGATCAAATGAGGCTTTACATTTTGTTTATTGTTGCTGCATGTATTGGGTTTAATAGTGCCTCAATTGCTCAAGAATCATCTTTTTCTAACAAAGGAAAAATGTATTTCTATTGGGGCTGGAATTGGTCAGGGTATAGTAAATCAGATATTCATTTACGTGGAGATTCATATGATTTTACGCTCTCAAACATAAGAGCTTATGATAGGCAATCCGCTTTTAGCACAGAGAAGTACCTCAATCCAAAGTACATGACCATCCCACAGTACAATTTTAGGTTGGGCTATTTTATCTCAGATCATTGGGAACTCTCTTTTGGAATAGACCATATGAAGTATGTGGTAGAAGATGGGCAAACCGTTGCAATAGATGGGGCTATAGCTGGCACCGGTACTTTGTATGATGGCCTTTATGTAGATGAACGGATTAAACTGACTCCCGATTTTTTTAGAATGGAGCATACAGATGGGTTAAACTACCTCAATCTTGAAGCTAGAAGAATGGATGAGCTTTATGCTAAAGGTGTTTTTTCATTCCGTTATTTTGTTGGGGGCGGTTTAGGAGTTTTATATCCCAAAACAAAAACACATTTGTTTGGTACAGAAGGGTATGATAAATTTCAGGTTTCTGGATGGGGTGTATCTGCTGCAGCCGGATTAAACGTGACGGTTTGGGATCGCCTTTTCGTGCAAACAGAAGTAAAAGGAGGTTACATCAATTTACCTCGTATTGTAACCTCGTCAACAGGTGCAGACAAAGCAGATCAAACTTTTTGGTTTGATCAAATCAATATAAATATTGGAATGTATATTCCAATATTCTCACAAGATTGATAAGAATCATGTTCTTTAGTAGCGAGAGTATCTTTTCTTTGTGCACATGAGTTATGATAGAAGAGAGCAACTGTTAAAAGCCATTGATGAAAAGTATAAAGCCATTGGTGTTGACCCCGATGTAGCTTTATCTGGGCTGTTACATTCAGAACCCATTACCTATTGGGATTACATTCAGGTAGACGCACTCATTGGTCTACAAACGCAGCGCACAGAATGGCCAGACGAGATGGTGTTCATCATGTACCATCAAGTAAATGAATTGTTGTTCAAAATGATTTTGTGGGAGATTCAACAAATCGCTCATCAAGACCCCATTACAACGCAAAAGTTTGCGATGCACCTAGATCGCATAAGCCGTTATTTTGATATGCTTTCGCAAAGCTTCGCAATTATGGGAGAAGGGATGGAACGCGAGCAGTACATGAAGTTCAGAGATACACTCACTCCGGCCAGTGGTTTCCAAAGCGCACAATACCGCAAAATTGAATTTGCTTCAACAGAGCTTATCAATCTGATAGATATTCGATTCAGAGCTACAATAGACCGAGATACTCCTTTCCAACACGCCTTTGACCATTTGTATTGGCAAGCGGCAGGGAAAGATTACAAAACAGGAAAGAAGAGCAAGTTGCTCACCAACTTTGAAGACAGGTACATGGAAGAGTTTATCACTTTCATGAAGGAGTACAACACCTTGAATTTGTGGACGAAGTTTAAGTCTTTACCAGCCGAAGATCAAGAAGATAAAACGCTGGTAAATGCCATGCGCCACTATGACCATACCGTAAATGTACTTTGGGTTATGGCTCACTTAAATGCGGCTCAGAAATATTTAGGGAACGCAGAAGCTACTGGGGGGAGTCCTTGGCAGAAATACATGCATCCGAGATACCAAAAACGTATTTTCTTCCCAGAATTGTGGAGTGAGGAAGAACTAGAAAATTGGGGAGTAGACAACCTAGAAGGACATAAGGTAATCAGCTAACGGGCTAGAGCTTTAGCTCTTTCGCTTTTTCTTTCATGTAAGCAATCGCCTGATCGCGGTTGTTTTCTATTTCACCATCTAGGATAGCTTCTTTAATCGCCTTTTTGATGATGCCAATAGAGCGCCCGGGTTCTAAACGGAGCATCTCCATGATTTCTTCTCCCTTTACGGGAGGTTCAAAATTCCGGACATGGTCTTTTTCTTCAACTTCTTTGAGCTTCAGTCGCACACGTTGAAAGTTGCTGAGATAGCGCTTTTGCTTTACTGGATTCTTGGTAGTGATATCCGCTTCGCAAAGCATCATTAAATCTTCCATGTCTTTGCCAGCATCAAACAATAACCTACGTACTCCAGAGTCAGAAACGTGGTCGCCAACTACTGCAATAGGGCGCGAGCTCATAGCCACCAACTTCTGAACATACTTCATTTTCTGATCTAGAGGCAAGCGAAGTCGCTTAAATATCGGTTTTACCATTTTCGCACCTAAGAGCTCATGTCCATGAAAACTGTAGCCGTTTTTCTTAGAGAAGCGTTTAGTGGGTGGTTTTCCAATGTCGTGCAGAAGGGCGGCATAGCGCAGCCATAGGTTATTGGTGTTTTCAGAGATATTGTCTACCACCTCTAAGGTGTGGTAAAAATTATCCTTGTGCTTCAATCCGTTAATCTCTTCTACACCATGTAGGGCAATCATTTCTGGAATAATGTACTCCAACAAGCCTGTTTCAAAAAGCAATTTGAATCCAACGGAAGGCTTTGGTGAAAGCATGATTTTGTTGAGTTCCTCAGCAATGCGTTCTGCAGAAATAATTTTCAATCGCTCTTTGTTGCGTTTTATGGCTTGGAAAGACTTTTTCTCAATCTCAAAGTTCAATTGCGTTGCAAATCGAATGGCGCGCATCATTCTTAAAGGATCATCAGAATAGGTGATATCTGCATCTAGGGGAGTGCGAATAATTTTGTTCTTTAAATCTTGAATCCCGTTGAAAGGATCTACCAATTGGCCATAGTTTCCGGTGAGTTCAATACTCATGGCGTTAATGGTGAAATCTCTACGGTTTTGATCATCTTCAAAACTTCCGTTTTCTACGGTAGGTTTTCTAGAGTCTTCTCGGTAAGATTCTTTACGTGCACCAACAAACTCAATTTCCCAGTCACCACTTTTAATCATGGCGGTTCCAAAACGTTTGAAGACATGTATTTCTGGGTTTCCAGTCATAGTTTCAGAAACAGCCTCTGCTAATGAAATACCACTTCCTTTGGTCACCACATCAATATCTTTACTGGGTCTGTCTATCAACAAATCGCGTACCCATCCTCCAATGACCCTAGCTTCTTGTTGAAGCCTAGAAGCTTCTTTAGCAATAAGCTCAAATGCTGGATGTGTTAACGCGCTGCTGTAGTTTTTCTCTGTCACTGTGAACCGTTTGGAAAATGGATGCAAAAGTAGCCAACACAATGGGCTTGCGGTAAAATGTGATGGTCTTTTTTCAATTGAAAACCCCCTTTATTCATTTTTTAAAAGGATAGACGGAATGTTTCTTATCCTGTGGAATTCTCAATCAAATAAGTTGTTCGTTGGCTCTTCTGGTTAAAAGCCGTGCATTAAATTCGCTTTCAAATAATTTTTTGCATGAAAAAGGTCTTAGTCGCCAACAGAGGAGAGATTGCATTGCGCGTAATGCGTACATGTCAGAAAATGGGAATTCATACCGTTGCCATTTATTCAGAAGCAGATGCAACTGCACCATTTGTTCAATTTGCAGATGAAAGTGTATGCGTAGGACCTCCACCTTCTGCCCAAAGTTATTTACAAGGCGATAAAATCATTACCATTGCGCAAGAGTTAGGCGTAGATGGAATTCACCCAGGGTACGGGTTTTTATCCGAAAACTCTGATTTTGCACGTAAGCTGAAAAAAACCGGCATTCAATTGATTGGCCCTTCTCCAGAATCTATGGAAGTGATGGGAGATAAGTTGAAAGCCAAGGAGGCTGTTAAATCATACAATATTCCTTTGGTTCCTGGAACAGAAGGAGCCATTACAGATCCAGAAGAAGCAAGAGTAGTAGCCGAAGAAATTGGGTATCCTGTATTGATCAAAGCCTCTGCAGGTGGTGGTGGAAAAGGAATGCGTATTGTTCATGAAGCTGGCGAATTAAAAGAAGCCATTGAAATGGCACAAAATGAGGCGCGCTCTTCTTTTGGAGATGATGCTGTTTTTGTGGAAAAATTTGTAGAAGGTCCGCGCCACATAGAAATTCAGATTCTTGCCGATCGTACGGGGAATACGGTATATCTTTTTGAGAGAGAATGCTCTATTCAACGCAGACACCAAAAGGTTATTGAAGAAGCTCCAAGTGCTGTATTGACGCCAGAGAAACGCAAAGCAATGGGTGAATGTGCCGTTTTGGTAGCAAAGGCATGTAACTATGAAGGGGCTGGTACGGTTGAATTTTTATACGATGCACATGACGACTTCTATTTCTTAGAAATGAATACGCGTTTGCAAGTAGAACATCCTGTTACCGAAGAGATTACAAGCCTAGACTTGGTAGAAGAACAAATCAACATTGCACGTGGGAGATCTCTTGCATTTGAACAAGACGATTTAAAGATTCATGGTCATGCCATTGAAGTGCGTGTATATGCAGAAGATACTGCCGAAAACTTTATTCCAGATATTGGTAGATTAGAAATTTACCAAAGACCTTCAGGAGATGGTGTTCGTGTTGATGATGGTTTGGAAGAGGGTATGGATATTCCGATTTATTATGATCCTATGATTGCCAAGTTGGTAGTGCATGGGAAGGATCGCGAAGAGGCTATTGCCAAAACAGTTCAAGCCATTGACGATTATCAAATTCGAGGGGTGAAAACAACCTTAGGTTTTTGCCGTTTTGCCATTCAGCATCCTGCTTTTGCCAGCGGAAAATTTGACACGCACTTTGTGGGTCAGTATTATCAGAAAGAATATGTAGAAGGCCTCTTGGAAGAAGCGAAAGAAGCTGCGGCTTTCTTGGCGGCTCAACAAAGCAAAGCCACACCAAAAGCAGATACCTACAGAGAAGCTGAAGCTGCACAAGGCATGAATTGGAAACAAAACCGCTAGCCTGTGCGCTGGTGGACTCTTTTCTTTTTTATTGGTTTGCTGTGCGCATCATGCTCAACAGCAAAAACAAGCATTGATGTACTTAAGAAACCTAGTGCCAATGTACCGGCAAGGGTGCAGCGCGTTGCGGTTGCAAGTAGGGTAGATTATTCGGGTGCCAAAGTTACGCATTATGTGAATGGTAATTTTATGCGCGAGTTCCAAAGCTTGAGCAAGCCCGCTTGCGAAGAAGCTTCCAAAACCCTTGTAGATCTGCTCAATGATGTTGGCCGTTACCAGGCCGGCTATGTGCCCTTACCTCAAGCTCCAAGAATCAACGAGATGGGTGGAATGGCCTTAACACGCAAACAAGCGCAAGCCTTTTGTAAAGCTCATCGTGCAGATGCCGTTATATTTATTGAGTATTTCGCGGGAACCGTAGATACCGATGGACAAGTTATTTGGAGTTCTACGGTAGATAGAACCTACGGAGCTGTTCAGGTTCCCATGTTTGACCAATCTAGAACCTTGCAGGCCGATATGTATTTTAGGATGTATGCGGGTGCCACAGGAGAAATTCTTTACGAAACAAAGAGAGTAGAAGAACTGTATTTCAATGCCAGAGGAGAAACACCGCACGGAACAGCTTACCAATTGCCTACAAGCGATGACGGACTGATTCAAACCGCTATGAGCAACGCTTACCTCTTCTCAAAGGACATTTCGCCTTGGTGGAAAGATGAAACCCGCACATTGTATGTGTATGGATCTCCCAACTTAGTAAAATCTGGAAATTTGGCCTTGTCGGGTAGATGGGAAGAAGCTACAGATACCTGGTTTACATTGACCGAAGAAGGCAGCAAGAAAGAGAAAGAGCGCGCATCATTCAACCTTATTGTTGCTAGCGAAATGGCAGGCGATGTAACACTTGCCAAACAGTGGGCAGAGAAATGCGTGAATGTTTACGGCAATAAAAAGGCACAGAAGGCGCTTGAAAACTTGCAAAAACGCGAGAAAGAAATGGAGGAGATTGAAAGCTTGTTTTATAAGCCATAGCTTCACTACTTTCCTTCTAACAAAATACCCTTCAATTGCTCTGCGTCTAAGTATTGAAAATAACGGGCGGTAGCTTCAAAGTTCTCATCTAGAATAACCATGGCAGGCAGCTGAAAAGTCTTGTTTTTTCTTGTTGCCATGAGCAAAGGGATTTGATGTACAGGATTTCTTCGTTTGATTCTTTCATTCACAAATTCTTGTCCACCAAAATAGATGGTGTCTGCACACTCAACATTCATCTGAATAGCGTAATACGCACTATTTAAAACTTCCACAACATTTGGCTGAGTAAATACATCTTTTTGCATTTTCATACACGGTGCACACCAATCGGCATAAAAGTCAATGAATATTTTTTTAGGATGCACTTTCAATGAATCTTCCAATTGCTCAAAGGTGATCCAATGCACGCGGTTTATCTCTTGGCCGATTACTGCTGTTGAAGGACCCATGAGAAGTATGCATACCGTAACAAACTGTTTTACACGATTTTCACACATCTATTCGCTTCTTTTACAATGATTTAATGCGAAACCCAAAGAAGAAGGTGCGCGGTTGGGCGGGACCGTAAATGTAGTTGCTGTCTCTGTTCTTGCTTCGGTCAAAATCGTCTTGGTAGGCGTCAAACAAGTTCTTTACTCCCCCAAAAAGTTCCAGCCCGGTTTCGGTTTTGCTAAATTCAACAGTGCGACCTATGCGAAATCCTGCTTCTGTAAAAGACGGAGTGCTATAGTATTCATCTTCTAATTGTCCAGTTCCCTCACCACCAAAATGAGCAATTTCCATGCTTCCTGTGTAAATAAAGTTGGTACTGGCGCTCCAGAATCTATTTGGTGTGTAGGAGATGCTGGCAAAACCGTATTCATTAGGGGTGCGCAAAAATTCTCTTTTGGTAGGTAGGCCTTCAATGGTTTCAACAGCTTCGTGAAAAAGACTAGATTGAATTGTGAAACCTGCATCTATTTGCAATAGGTAGTCAAAATTAGCACGACCCTCAATGGTAAATCCTTGTACTGTTGCTCCTGATCCATTTCTTTTTTCGAAGAGCTCTCCGTACTCATCTTCTCCTAAAGGATGCTGATAAAAGGCATCGTCTAGCGTAGTGTAGAACCCTTCAATGGTAAAGCCTGCGATAAAGTGTTCGCTTGCTTTATCATAATTGACCGAAGCCGTAATGCTGTTGGAACGTTCTTCTTTGAGGTCATCTGCCAAAGAAATGCGCGATACACCTCCGCCAGCAAAAGCGATGTGTAAATCGGTATCAAATGCTTGTGGTGCTCTAAAACCGGTTCCCCATCCTAACCTGAACTGCGTGTTCTCTTTGAAATTATACAACAAAGAGAACCTTGGACTCAATATGGGTTGTTCTAATAAATTGTGCTTGTCCATTCGCAATCCAGAAAGCAGCGTAACACCAGGAACAATGTCCCAATCGTATTGAACAAAGGCGCCAAGATCTGTTGTGGTTTGATCTATAAGGTAATTGTATGCTTCAATTTCATCGTATACGTCATCATACACGTATTCTGTACCAAGTGTCAGGACCGCTTTTCCTCCAAAAAAGTGCTCTAAACTTTGATTGAACTGAACCCCGCCTTGGTGGGTGGTTACATCAGAGATGCCGTAGGGTGGGGCCGCTACAAAGTCGGCCAATTCTGTACTGTCATCTGGGAGAATTCCTGTGTAATGGTCTCTATTTGTGTGCTGTGCACCGTAATAAAAGACCAATGAGCTCTTGGTCTCATTGAAGTTGATTTGGTAGTCAAGGCTTCCCATAAATACATTGTGTGTGCGTTCTTCTGCCTGTTGGGCCAAGTGGGCAGGGCCTTCAATCATTTCGCCCCCATAACGGTACTCGTAAATGCTGCTAAGGCTCAGTTCTATCTTTTGATTTTCAGCAGGCAGAAAGAAAAGGTTGGTACCGAATGAATTGTCTTTTAACGCAGACAGTTCAGAAAAATTATCTCCATTGGCATCGTAGGCTTCTCTGTTTCTATTGCTTAAAAAGAAAGAGGCGCCTGCATTTTCCTTTTCATTGGTAACAGATGCATTTGAGGATAACAGGTTGTCTAATGCATTTCCATCAATACTTTGAAGCGTATTGGTGATGCTGTAGCTATTTTCACTTGGAGTTCTGGTAATGATGTTCACCGTGCCTCCAATGGCACTTGAACCGTACAGGGCAGAAATACCTCCACGCACCACTTCAATGCGTTCTATCATATTGGTAGGGATTTGCTCCATACCGTAGAGGCCAGTTAAGGGACTAAAGATGGGGTGGCTGTTGATGAGTATTTGAGAATAACCACCTTGTAAGCCATTCATTCTTAGCTGGGTGTAATTGCATGTTTGGCAATCTGTTTCCACGCGCAAACCCGGTTGGTACTTTAAACCCTCAGAAAGATTTATTGCTACTACCTGATCCAAGTCTTGCTTGTTCATCAGGTTCACAATAACAGGGGATTCTGTTTTCCGTTTGGCCGTTCGTGTTCCCGTTACTACTATTTCATTTAAGTTCAGCTGTTCTTCTTCAAAGAGGATGTCTATTCTAACTTCTTGGTTGGATTCAAGAATACGTTCTACAGTAAAGGTTTTGTATCCGATTGCGCTCGCTTGAATGTTTTGCTTTCCCGTGGGAACGCCTTTCAGCGTATACCTTCCATGAGCATCTGAAGAGCTGCCAATTGTAGTACCTGCCACCTGAATATTCGCGAATGGAACGGCTTCTCCGCTGCGCATGGATACCACTTTTCCGTAGAGTGTAGCAGACTGTCCGACAAGCCGAGTTGAAAAGAATAGAGAAAGAAAGAGGAAAGGAATAATGTACTTCATAGTGTGCAGCAATTCACTGCGTATTTAGAAGTCCAAAATTAATAATTTAGATAAATCTAAAAAATTACGCAAACAACAGGTTTACAAGGCTATATGTATTTTTATAGAGCTAGGATCTTACCCAATTGATAAATAGTTTGTTATCTGGATAGTCTTGCCAAAAAGATTAAATCAAGTAGTTAGGCAGTAAAGTAGGAGGTGTTTCATCTTCTTCTTAATTTTCTTTCTCTTGTTCTTTGAGAAATCGGTGGATTGAATTTTACCACCTTAAGTTTCATCTTTTTTGCCATTTGCTCTTGGGCTTCTTGAGCATGCTCATTGTTTTCGAATGATTGAATAAGAACCTTATTTCTGTGATTATTTTGAGCTATGAACAACTGGAAAACCGTTGCTTTGAGAATGGTTTCTTGACCTGAATTATAACGGGCTCCCGTTCTACGGTTTTTTCGAAGAATGAAGGTGTCTGTATACAAATCAAGGTTGTGCCATTTACCAAAATTGAGAAAAAAATACGCCTTGATGACCTGATGCTGTTTTCATCAGGATTCAATTCAACTGCATGTTGGTAAGATCCAAAAAGGATGCTGATCAGAAACATTATTTCTGCTTCGGGGTGAGCCTGTTGAAATAATCCGAAAATCCCAATGATTAGTGCGACTATAGCCAACGTTTTTGACTGGAAGTGCATGATTTATTGAGCGTAGATGAGCTTGCTCATAAAGGGTTATTCATTCTTATTTTTTCGCTTTTCCCTTTTCGGTTTGCGCATTTTTATTTCATAGTCTTCCATGGTTCCTACCATGTTAATGTTGAGGTATTTGGTGCGCTTGTCATCATCTACCTCTACAATTTTATCTTCGCTTGCATTTTGGTCTCTTTCTGCTCCGAATAGCTTGTTTTTGGCGGCTTCTTTCACCAAACTCCAAGGAATGCGAATGTAATAGTCGATGTTGTCGTTCATGTCTTGGGTTCCCGAGAGTTCAAGATGGCCGAGAGTAGACTCAATATTCATTTCTGGTATGGTGAGGGTTCCTTTGGTTAAATCCATGTGGTTTTGAATGGTATCAAATCGAATGCTGGTCAAATCTTTATCGCCAAAGTAATCCGATAATAAGAGCATGGGCTCGTAATTTTCTAGACTCCCATTTAGGATGGTAGCATCTAAGTGCACTTCAGACTGATCTAAATCTGGGGTTAAATCGGGGTAGATGCGTATGTTTCCCCAAATATCTGCAGAGAGCTGTCCGTGCAGGTTGTCAGACACCAATTCGTCTTGCCCAAGGTTTTCAAACTTAAAGAGCAATTGATCCAAATCCATATCTTTTATCATCATATCTGGGGTAATGAAGATGTGCTCTGGATCGCTGCCATTGAGCCTTGCATTCATAGCCATGCTGCCTCTAGCGGCTTTAAGATAAAAAGTATCTAGGTGAATGAAATGGTCTTTGGTAGTGCGCATGTCCATCACAAATTCTTTAAGATCATACCTGTGATAGAGGAGGTGGTCAATGACTACAGAGAAGTGCATATCTGTAAAAGGAATCTCAAATATGTTGAATGCTTCTGCGTGCGCTAGTGAGTCTTCTGCTGTTTTTTCTTCTCCCGACTCTTCCGTTGCCGATTTCTGCTCAAAGGCAAACAACTCATCAAAGTTTAAATGCGGAGAATTTAGTTTGAAGAGGTTGTCTCTTTCTTTGATGGATTCATCTTCTCCCAAGTAATAGTTGAGGTCTATATTAAACTCAGAGTTTCCTAGTTTGCCTACAAATTCTGTGACTTTTAGGTGCTCATTGCCCCAATGAAAATTCCCACTGAAATTCTCAAACCTCATAGGGTGCACGTGCATTTTCCCTTCCCATTTATCTAGCTGAACATCAATAGAACTCAATATGGAAGAGTCGTAGACCACATCTGCCCCAATGTGTAAAATGAGGTTTTCAATCTCTTCGTGGCGGTAATCTTTAGGAACGTAACTCTCACCATTATAAGTGAATAAGTCGTTGATTCTGAATAGGTCGGACTTTAAGGTGACATCTAAAGCAACATCTCCATTGAGTTGATCTTGCATCCAAAAACTGTAATCTCTTATGAGTCCATTCAAATGAAAATCTGTTTGGTCTATGTTTCCTGTAAAATCGACAATTTTTAAGTCATCTTCTTTGATGAGTACATCTGCATGAAAATCGTGCAATGTATGTGGGTAGTTTTGGAGGTCTGCATAGAGGTCATCTACAAAAAACTTGCCTTTCGGTAGGTATTTGAATTCTGTAAAAGCATTCCCTAAAGCATTGAAAGAAAAACCCATAGAAAGGTCTTTAATGCGTTCGTTGAATCCCGTTTGCTCTTCTTTTGAGTATTTGGTGATCTCAGCCAAATCCAAAAGACTTGATTTAATTTCTAAATGAGCCTGTACTTCTTTTGGTACATGATGCACAATAGCGGGTAAGTCTGAAAGAAAACCAGTGATGGATAGGTGAGAAGCACCAAAAGACATATTGAATCTGTCGAGGTCGGCTTTTTTCCCCTTCATTTCTAAATGCATGTCTAGATCATTTAGTGGCACTGGCAGCCTGGAAGAAGCCAAGGACAAATCTTCTACATCGAGTTCTGCATAATAGGCTTGATTCAGCTCTTCTAAAGCTTTTTCTGGATTTTCAATATCTATAATGTCATGAAATTTCATGTGCATTTCTACTCGACCACCAATGTCTTGAATGTCTTCTAAATTCAGAAAGTCTGCCCAGAATTTCAAGTTGAAATCAGCATCAACACTCATTTCAATTTCGGGCGTTTCAAAATTGATGACAGAGATGTCTCCTAGAATTCTACCCTTCTCTAAGTTGGCGGTAATGTCTTTAATTGAAAACTCCATGGTGCTTAAATCTCTTTTCGCTCCATTTGTGAAGTGTCCTGAAAAGCCCATGTCATCTATGCGTTTAGCCACTGTGGTGTTTTCTAGAAAGGCTTCACTTGCGCCAAAGTTGGCATCGAAAAAGGGTTGTTTTCCATTGGTGGTGGGGCCTTTTACCTCTGCATTAAAGTAGATGTTTCCTGCATTTTGGTAGCGCTCTAACACGGGAATAATCTCTGTTGGAGCAAAGGCTATGAACATATCAAAGTTGGGTTTGGTGCCTTTAACAGCAATGTCTACCGTCATGTTGTTTTTGGTGTCTATGCTGCCTTCTAGCTCAAAATCACCGTGTTCCATAGTTATGCCCGAAGGTTCAAAACTGAGTAAGCCTGTAGCTTGATTGAAATGAAGATCTGTATGAAACTCAAAATGCTTATTGTTGAAATAAGTGCTGTCTCCATTTTTTAAAATGTGAAGAATAAACTCAGTATCTACATGAGCATGAATGTGTTCTTCGTCTGTTTTAAAGCCACCTTCTGCAAAATCAATGAGTGTAGCGATGTCTGTATGAGTAGCCTCCTCTCTTTGATGAAACTCAATGTTTTGAAGTCGTATTCTTTTCAGATGTATGTTGAGGGCTTCACTAGAAGAAGATTCTTCTCCACCTTCTGTTGCTAGGGCATTCTGAATATTAGTATTGCCATCTTCGTGAAGCACAATGTCTAACAAACCGTCTTCGATGATGATGGATTTGATATCGAAATTTCCAGAAAGTACATCCCACAGGTTAAAACCAATGTATATATCGGCCACGCTAAGAATAACGGGTGCGTTTTCGCTTTTATCTTCTAGGATACGAACATCATCTATTTTCAAACTCAGATAAGGGAAGTTTTGAAAAAGTGCCAAATGGCTATCGCCCACTTCTACTTTGCCTTTAAAGTTCTGATTTGCCGCTTGCAATTGGTTTTGAACGATGGTGTCTTGTTGAAAGAAAACAAGGAGTGTAATTCCTGTGAAAAGCAACAGGGGCAATAAGATGACCCAGAAATACCACTTTTTAAAAAAGCTCTTTTTCATATATCCTTTTTTCAATTGTACTACTTCGGCAATAAGGAGTCGAAAATAAAAAGAATAGGAGTGAAGGGTAAGAAATTACAGAAAATAACATAGACCCTGAAGTGATGCTCAAGCGATACTAAGAGCATAGAATTATGGGAATAGAGCGCTCTTTTTCATGGTGTAACTGTTTTTGCATAGACTCAAATTACCTCCAATGATTTATTGGACCTACTTCTTTATACAAGACCTTCTTTTTAGGCGCTTTAGTCCACTTGTTCATATCATCAAAATAGAAGGTGTAGGCATATATAGTTCTTTTAGGGCGATAGTAGGTGTAG
>CBFHSD010000023.1:16316-34714 GCA_965658375.1 Salibacteraceae bacterium | reverse complement strand
CCTGAAGAGGTTTCGATTATTACGAAAGAAAAAAGTAATAAAGATATCTCTCATCAGTATGTGATGACAAAGACATCGAACAAGTTCAGCGCTTTACGCAGATTCTTGGACATTCAGCCCGACATGCGTGGTATCCTTTTTTGTAGAACCAAACGCGAAACACAAGAAATTGCTGATAAATTGGGCGATCACGGATACGGAGCAGAAGCGCTTCACGGTGATTTATCTCAAGGACAAAGAGATGCTGTAATGGCACGCTTCAAAAAACGTTCGATGCAATTGTTGGTAGCTACTGATGTTGCTGCCCGTGGTATTGACGTTGACAACTTAACACACGTAATTCACCATACTCTTCCAGATCAATTGGAAAGCTACACACATAGAAGTGGTAGAACCGGTAGAGCAGGGAATAAGGGTATTTCATTGGCATTGATTAACCCAAGAGAAAGCGGCAAAATCAAAGCGATTGAACGTCAGGTCAAAGTGACATTCGAAAAGGTAGAGGTTCCGTCATTGGAATCTTTAAAAGCCTTCAGAATAAGACACTGGGCTGATGTAGTGAAGATATCGAAAATCGATCCTCAAGCAGATGAGCTTCTATCTCAGTTGTCTCAGTTTGATGACATGACCAAAGAAGACTTGCTGAAACGATTGATTACAAGTCAATTGGATCACTTGATGAACCACGGTGGTGATGTTGACTTGAATGAATCTGCTGGTGGAAACAAATCAAGAAATGACAACTCTAAATTCACACGTTATTTCGTGAATATGGGAAGCATTGATGGTATCACACAAGGTGATTTAACACATTTCTTGTCAGATGTATCTAATGTAGATCGGAAGCATTTTGGAGATATCAGCCTATTGAAAAACTGTGCCTTCTTTGAAGTAGAGAAAACAGCTGACAACGGCTTCGCTCAAAAGTTCAAAGGTCTTGAGATTGAAGGCAGAGAAATCCGCGTAAACCGCGATGATGAAGGTCCTAAAGATAGACGTTCTGGTGGTGGCGGAAGAGGTCGTTCTGGTGGCGGAAGATCTGGTGGGAGAAGCTACTCTGGTAGAGGCGGAGGCGGAAGCCGAGGCGGTTACGGAGGTGGCGGAGGTCGCTCAGGTGGAAGCAGCAGTGGCGGTGGAAATAGAAAGAGAAAACGCTATTAGTAGATAATTCTGTATTTTAGCAGAAATTAATACGAAACTTTATGAAAACACTACGTTTATCAGCCTTGTTTTTTGCATTAGCAGCATTCACTTTTAGTTGTGGAGAACCTGCTACAGAAAATAATGTAGACACAGACAACAAAGAAATGCACGATGATGAAGCTCATGACCATGGGCACGATCATGAGCATGAAGGTGAAATGCATAACCATGATGGTGAAGATGGACACACACATGATGCTGATGCATCAAGTGATGAAACAGCTGCTTACCATTGTCCAATGAAATGCGAAGAAGACAAGACTTATGCAGAAGCAGGTACTTGTCCTAAATGTAAAATGGACTTAGTAGCCATGGAGGATGAATCGTCAGAAGATGAAAGCGAAACGAGCGAAGAGGGTAGTGGAGACGAAGAAAACGTGTAACATTCCTTTTACTTAACATAGAGAAAGTCCCGATTATTCGGGACTTTTTTATTTTCTCTACATTCGTTCCGTGATTGTGAAAACACCCGAACCTCCTTATTACGCAGTAATCTTTACAAGTATTTTAAAAGAGCATGTCCAAGGCTATCACAAAACCAACGAGAAGATTTGGGAAATAGCACAACAACAAGAAGGCATCATCGGATTAGAATCTGCACGCAATGAAATTGGAATCACAGTTTCTTATTGGAAAAGCTACAAAGACATTTAAAGATGGCGTCATAATCTGCACCACAAATTGGCCAAAGACAAAGGTGTAAATCTTTGGTATGCCGTGCATAAAGTGCGCATTTCTAAAGTAGAAGAAGCTTATTAACAACCCAAATCAATATAATCTACTATGATGATATCCAAAGGGGTTAGCCCCCTCAGACTTATTCGTATGTCCTTCCATCACATTGTATGGCTCACGCTGATGTCCGGTTCAATAGCCGCTTTGTATTACTACGATTTAATCTCTTTCAGTATTCCATGGTTGCCAATGTCTGTTATTGGTATAGCAGTCGCCTTTTATGTAGGTTTCAAAAACAATCAAGCTTATGACCGTATGTGGGAATCCCGTAAAATATGGGGTGGAATTGTCAACGACAGCAGAAGCTGCGGCATACTGGTAGATGGGTTTGTAAGCTCCTTATTCGGAGATGAAAAACATACCGAGCAAGAGATTTATAGCATCAAACAAACATTGATATACAGGCATATCGCATGGCTTTATGCCCATAGGAATCAACTATTGGTGCTTACACCTTGGGAACACATTTCGCAAGGTGGTCGCGTTGCATGTTACGCCAAGTTCTATCAAAATCAATTTGGAGTTGGTTTAGTCGTAGATGAGGTTACCAAAACAGAATTGAAGCAATTTTTAGAAGAAGAAGAGTACCACGAATTGGTAAGGCTGCCAATCCAGCAACACAAATTATCAACCGTCAATCAAGAGCCTTAAGTCAGTTACGAGAAAAGGGATTGATTGATGATTTCAGGCATATGTAAATGGAGAGAACCCTTAAATCATTTTACACCTTACAGGGCATGAATGAACGGATCAAGAAATTCCCTTTGCCCAGGCAGTATGCCAACATGAGCAGGTATTTTATTGGAATATTCATTGCCTTATTGCCATTTGCAATGATTCCAGCCCTCATAGATCAAGGTGATTATGGATATCTTCTTGCGGTACCAATCACAGCGCTAATTGGTTGGGTCTATGTAATGATGAAAGTTGTCGCTGATTATTCAGAGAATCCATGCATTTGCAATTGAAGTACAAGTCATTGATTTACTCCAGGTGCCTTCATTTAATTTAAACTCGAAACCTTCGATAGAAGCACCCTTAAATCCTTCTCTTTCTGCATCAACTACTTCTTGCTAAACGCTTTGATGGTTGAGCATAAATTCTCCCAAAGCGCAACCATCAGTATTTTCAAATTTAAGAATGATATAGTCGAATTAGCTTTGTTTGCGGTAGGATTCGAATGTGATTTTCATTTCGTTTGATGGCGTTTCACGTATCATTTTTGACAATGAAATGTTGTAACGGTAGAATGAAAGCCATACTCACTTAAAATTGAATTATTTGGATAACAGGGTTGTGCTGTTCGCAAGAAAAGAGAATCGCTGAAGCAATAATGAATAAAAGAATAATTTTCTTTTTTTATCTTTTTTTTAGGATTAATTACGTTTATATAATTAATATTATGTTAAATAGTATCGTAAAAAGAAAGGGCAAACCAAAATGCTCTGCCCTTTTCCTCATATATGTCTTTTATTCGAATCTTGCTTTTAAAGCTTCGTATTTTTCATTGTCACCAACTTTAGCATACAACTGAATCAATGTTTGACCAGCAACTGTGTCTTCTGGTTGAATTTCCAAAGCTTTTTCTAAAGGCGCAATGGCCTTTTTGTACAAGGCATCACGCTCTATCTTTAAAGCATCGTATTCTTTTTGAGCGCTCATGGGCAATTCATTCATTTTCTCTTGAACAGTTCCTGACTCATTCACATAGATAGCTCCTAAGTTGTACCATGCTTCAAAGTAATCTGGTCTCAATTCTCCAGCCTTTGTGTAATCCGCTACCGCATCTTCAATATTTCCACTTTTATCATGTAAAGTTCCTCTTGCAAAGTAAAAACTGGCATTCTCAGGTTCATTCTCAATCGCCAAGGTTAAGTTACCTAGCGCCTTTTCTTGCATATCGTTAGAAATGTAAAAATTGATCAACTCTACCAAAATGGCTTGTGATCCTGGTACTGCAGCCAATGCTTCGTTATACGTTTCTAACAACTTCTCATTATTTTCTTGCTTCTTGTAAATACCTGCAATAGCCACATAAATCTTCTCTTTGCTATTGTGGTACTCCAGTGATGCATTATACAATTCTAGCGCACGATCGTCATTACCGGCCAATTCAGAGGTTAAAGCAGCATTAAAAATGCTATTCGTATCAATAAAATCTGCGTTATTTTTCAGAATATCAAAACTCATCATAAAAAAATCACTACTCTTCTGATATTCTTTGGCACCGTAAGCTCCACTTCCTGCATTAAAAGCCTGTCTTCCACACTTGATCAACTCGCTTTTCATTTTGTCTACATCCGTGCGCTTATCGGCATTATCGATAGCACCTTGGTAAGACTCAGCCGCAATTTGTAACGCACCTTCACGGTGAGCATTTATAGCCTCGTTTGTATCTACTGAAATCGCAAAATAAATCATTCCTCTGTACTTGTACATTTTAGGACTGTTCATTGTTTGCTCATGCTCTTTGGCAACATCAATGTTTTTCTTCGCTTTAATCAGAGATTCTGAATCAGAAGGATCTCCTGAATAATCTTTGAAATAATTGTAAGCACTTGTTACTTTGTTGTTCTGTGCTTCTGCTCCACTTACTACTGCTGTTCCTAACAGTAAGGCAATAAGAATCTTTTTCATTTTTTTCTTTTTTATCCTGTGTTCGAGACCACGAAACTAATTATTCTTGAGCGCTTGACCCATCAGTTTCTGTGTTTTCTTGAGTATCAGTTGAGCCTTCAACATCTGGTGCTTCTAGTTCTTCTTCATCACTATGGGGCACCTTAGCAACAGCTGCAATCTGATCATTTTTACCTTTCATGTTAATCAGTCTCACTCCTTGCGTTGCTCTACCCATCACTCTCAAGCTTTCTATAGCTAGACGAATGGTAATTCCTTTTTTATTGATAATCATTAAATCATTTGAATCGTCTACCGCTTTAATGGCAATCAGTGAACCTGTTTTATCACTTATTTTAAGCGTTGTTACTCCTTTTCCACCACGGTTTGTAATTCTATAATCATCAATATCTGTTCGTTTACCATAACCATTTTCGCTAACCACTAACACAGTAGTTTCTGGTTGGTCAACACAAATCATTCCAATCACTTCATCGTCAGGGCCAGCAAGGGTTACACCCCTTACTCCACTCGCAGTTCTACCCATAGAACGCACCTTTTCTTCTTCAAAGCGAATGGCTCTACCAGATTTTAATGCCAATACAACTTGACTTTTACCAGTGGTCAGTTTTGCTTCTAGCAATTCATCTCCTTCTCTAATACCTAAGGCGATGATGCCGTTTGCACGCGGTCTGCTGTAAGACTCTAATGAAGTCTTTTTCACCACACCGTTTCTAGTGGCCATCATGATGAAGTGGTTCTTTGCGTACTCTTCATCTTTCAGGTCTTCTACATTAATGCAAGTCAACACTTTATCATCACTTGCAATGTTGATCATGTTTTGAATAGCCCTTCCCTTCGACTGTTTAGTTCCTTCAGGAATTTCAAATACACGCATCCAATAACACTGCCCTTTTTGTGTGAAGATCAATAGGTAGTTGTGTGTTTTGGAGACAAACATGTTCTCCATGAAGTCAGCATCTCTTGTAGATGAACCTCTGGATCCTACTCCACCTCGTGCTTGACGTTTGTACTCGTCTAAACGTGTGCGCTTGATGTATCCTAAGTGAGAGATGGTTACAACCACTTCTTCGTTAGGAATCATGTCTTCTACTCTAAAGTCGGCAGATGCAAAGATGATGTCTGTAGCACGGTCATCTCCATACTTGTCACGCACTTCAATGAGTTCTTCTTTGATAATGCTGTAACGTAATACTTCATCGCCAAGAATAGATTCTAAATAAGCGATGGTTTTCATCAACTCATCGTATTCGTTCTTGATTTTATCACGTTCTAGACCAGTAAGCCTTTGCAAACGCATGTCCAAAATGGCTTTGGCTTGTACTTCAGAAAGCTTGAACTGATCCATTAAGCCGGTTCTGGCTTCTTCTGCAGTTTGCGAACCTCGAATCAGTTTAATCACTGCATCTAGATTATCTAATGCAATCAATAAACCTTCTAGTATGTGTGCTCTTTCTTTGGCCTTTTTAAGTTCAAATTCTGTTCTTCGAACCACAACTTCATGACGGTGTTCTACGAAGTAACCTATCATTTCTTTCAGGTTCAATAAACGTGGACGCCCTTTTACAAGTGCTACGTTGTTTACTGAAAATGAAGTTTGTAGCTGGGTGTGCTTAAATAAATTATTCAAGACAACATTCGGAATAGCATCGCGCTTCAGTTCATAAACGATACGCATTCCTTTTCGGTCAGACTCATCACGTATGTCAGAAATCCCCTCTATCTTTTTATCGTTAACTAGAGCAGCAGTTTTCTCAATCATTTCTGCCTTGTTCACGAGGTAAGGAATTTCATGAACAATAATGCGTTCCCGTCCATTCTTATCTTCTTCGAAGGTAGACTTGGCTCTGAGCATGATGCGTCCTCTACCCGTTTCAAAGGCTTGTTTTACCCCGTCAATACCATAAATGGTACCGCCTGTTGGGAAATCTGGCGCACTGATATGTTGCATTAACCCTTCTGTGTCAATCTCTCGATCATCAATGTAAGCAACTGTTGCGTTCACAACCTCTGTAAGGTTATGTGGCGGCATGTTAGTTGCCATACCCACGGCAATACCACTAGCCCCATTCACCAATAAGTTAGGAATACGCGCTGGCAATACAGTGGGCTCGCGCAAACTGTCATCAAAATTCAATTGATGATCTACGGTATCCTTGTCAATGTCAGAAAGCATTTCTTCCGCAATCTTGCGCAAGCGTGCCTCGGTGTAACGCATTGCAGCCGGACTATCACCATCTACAGAACCAAAGTTACCTTGACCGTCTACCAAAGGATAGCGCAAACTCCAATTTTGAGCCATACGCACCATAGTGTCGTATACACTGCTATCTCCGTGTGGGTGATATTTACCCAATACTTCCCCAACAATACGCGCTGATTTCTTATATGCTCTGTTTGACAATACCCCTAGGTCGAGCATTCCATACAACACTCTTCTGTGAACCGGTTTCAAACCATCACGTACATCCGGTAAAGCTCTAGAAACAATTACACTCATCGAATAATCGATGTAAGCGCTTTTCATTTCATCGTCAATATTTACCGAAATTATTCTTTCGCCTTCTGCCATATGCTTATTGTATCATGAATAATAGGTCGGATCTATCATTTAAATCCAAGTTCTCGAAAGTAACCTTTAACCTTGGCTTAACGCTGTTAATAAAACAGGGTTTTTTTCACAAAATCCTGTTAAAACAAAGTGCTTCTAGTGCGCGAAATTCAAAGGCTTCGGATAATTTTGAAAACGTTTCTTTAATCACTAAATTGCCACAGAACGTTTTTTCATTCGATACGTTAATTACACAGAACGATCATACTCATTATATATGGAAACAAACTTTTCGCCAAGAGTAAAAGATGTCATCTCATTCAGTCGTGAAGAGGCCTTGCGCTTAGGTCACGATTACATTGGTACAGAACATTTTTTACTTGGCATCATTAGAGAAGGTCAGGGAGTTGGCATTCAAATACTTAAGAACTTGAATGTTGATTTAAATGAACTTAGAAAATTGGTTGAATCATCAATACGAGTAGATAATCCCAACAAGGCGAGTGCCAATTTGGGCAATATTCCTTTGGTGAAGCAAGCAGAGAAAACCTTGAAAATCACCTACCTAGAGGCAAAATTATTCAAAAGTAAAATTATTGGAACGGAGCATCTATTGCTTTCAATTCTTAAAGATGAGAACAATGTAGCCAGTAGGTCCTTGTATCATTTTCATGTAGACTACGACAAAGTGAAAAACGAATTGTGGAATATGTTATCAGAATCAAATATATCTGAAGATCCAAAAGCTGAGCTTCCAGGAAGCACAGAAGACGATGACAGAGGTGAATCTAACTTTGGCAGAGGCACAGGAAGTGCAGGCGGCTCTGCTCCGAGAAAAGGAGATTCCAAATCCAAGACTCCTGTTTTGGACAACTTCGGTCGTGACTTAACCAAAATGGCCGAAGACAATAAGCTTGACCCAATTGTTGGTCGAGAAAAAGAAATTGAACGCGTTTCTCAAATCTTAAGCAGAAGAAAGAAAAACAACCCCATGCTCATCGGTGAACCCGGTGTGGGTAAGTCTGCCATTGCCGAAGGGCTTGCTCTTCGCATTGTAGAGCGCAAGGTTTCTCGCGTACTCTTCAATAAACGTGTGGTAACATTAGACTTAGCATCTTTAGTAGCGGGAACCAAGTACAGGGGTCAGTTCGAGGAACGCATGAAAGCAGTGATGAACGAATTGGAGAAATCTCCAGAAGTTATCCTGTTTATTGATGAAATACACACCATTGTTGGTGCGGGTGGCGCGAGTGGTTCACTCGATGCGAGCAATATGTTTAAACCAGCTCTAGCTCGAGGCGAATTGCAATGCATTGGTGCAACAACCTTAGATGAATACAGACAGCACATTGAAAAAGATGGCGCTTTAGAAAGAAGGTTTCAAAAGGTAATGGTAGATCCAACTTCTGTAGAAGAAACAGTAACCATTCTCAACAATATTAAAGGCAAGTATGAAGATCATCACAATGTGGCCTATACCGATGAAGCGATTCAAGCATGTGTGAAATTGACTGATCGTTACATTACAGATCGTCATTTACCAGACAAGGCCATTGATGCATTGGATGAGGCTGGTTCACGCGTGCACATTACCAATATTACGGTTCCACAAGGAATTTTGGATATTGAAAAGAAGATTGAAGATGTAAAGGTTCAAAAAAACAAGGTAGTTCGCAGCCAGCGTTACGAAGAAGCAGCACGCCTGAGAGATTCTGAGCGTAAATTGAGCGAACAGCTTGATCTTGAAAAGAAAAAGTGGGAAGAACACAATAAGCTCAATAGAGAAACGGTAGATACGGACAATGTAGCTGAAGTTGTTGCTATGATGACTGGTGTGCCCACCCAAAGGATTGCTCAAAAAGAGATAGATCGTTTGGTAAAAATGAAAGACGAGCTGAAAGGTCAAGTGATTGGTCAAGACGAAGCCGTTGAGAAAGTTGTGAAAGCAATTCAGCGAAATAGAGCGGGATTGAAAGACCCGAATAAACCGATTGGATCATTCGTATTTCTTGGACCTACTGGTGTAGGTAAAACTCAACTTGCGAAAGAACTTACGAAATATCTGTTTGATAAGGAAGACAACATGATTCGCATTGACATGAGCGAATACATGGAAAAATTCGCTGTTTCTCGACTGATTGGAGCTCCTCCAGGATACGTAGGATATGAAGAAGGTGGCCAACTGACTGAAAAAGTAAGAAGACACCCCTACTCTGTTATTCTATTAGATGAAATAGAAAAGGCGCATCCCGATGTATACAACTTGATGCTTCAGGTGTTAGACGAAGGTCAAGTAACAGATTCCCTTGGAAGACGTATAGACTTTAAGAATACGGTGCTTATTATGACGTCTAATATTGGTACCCGTCAGTTGAAAGACTTTGGTACCGGTGTTGGTTTTAGAACTGCAGGTAAAATCAAGTCAGAAGATTCTGAATCAAAAGCTGTGATAGAGCGTGCGTTGAAAAAGACTTTTGCTCCTGAGTTTTTGAACCGTATAGATGATGTGATTCTATTCAATAGCTTGAATCAAGAAGATATTAACCAGATTATTGATATTGAATTGAAAGGCTTATTAGAACGGATTGAGGACTTAGAATACGCACTTGAGATTACTGATGAAGCGAAAATGTATGTGGCTGAAAAAGGATTTGATCCTCAATACGGAGCAAGACCATTGAAAAGAGCTATACAGAAATACGTTGAAGATCCGGTTGCCGAAGAAATCATTCAACAGAAGTTGAAAGAAGGAGATCGCATTGTAATGGATGTCTCATCAGACAAAACAGCGCTAGAGATCAAAGTGAAAAAGCCAAAGAAGGCAAGTAAAAAGAAAGACAATCCCACTTCTGAAGCGAAGTCGGAACCCGAACAAAAAACGGATTAAATAAAAACAAAAAAGGAGCGCTTACCGCTCCTTTTTTTATGACTTAAAGAATTTTTGGGCTCTGATATCATTCCAAAAATCAAACAATATCAACGAGGCAAATAGACTTACTGATATCATTAAATATGCGACTAAGAAAGTTAGCCCGTCTACAAAGTAGGCGAAACTCGCTAGGATACTAGTGTAAGGGATTGTGAAAAGCAAAAGAGTTGCCACCTTCAATGATGCAATGAATTGTTTGTCTTTAGGTACTTTCTCTCCTACCCACTGCATAGTTCTAAAAAATGGGGCATACAAAACTAGACCAACAATACCTGGAACGAAACAAACTAAAGCTGCAAACCAATCTGTTGGGTTCTTAAAACATGACAAATCTACTGGAGTGGTTTTAATTTCTTTTGGCAAATAACCCTCTTGATCAATTTCAATGGCTTTGTTCAATAAAGCTTGATGCTGTTGCTCATATGAAGTGAAATCACCATTATGATTCAAGGTTTTCAGTTCATTGTAAGCGTTCTGATTTGATTGAGCCAATTTACTAACCGGAATCTGTGCTTTCAATTCCACATCAATTTGTTTTGTAAGCTCATTAATGTCATCTGGGGATCCTTTTTTTGTTTTATCTGTGTAGATTGGTTCGCCAAAGGAAAGAATAGCCTCTGTTCTAAACCTTCTTGTATTTCCATAGGTCACCCCAAGAGTAACAATCTGTATAGCTTGATCCAATTCGTTTTGAGCTTGAAAAGCCAAACGAGCAGCACCTTTTTTCAGTGGTCTCAGGCCAAATTCCATGCTCGGGTTCCCCTCGGCATAGACTAAAATGATGGCATTTTTACTCATGCGTTGAATGGCACGTTTGAAGATTTCTTCATTCTTCTGCATACCACCGGCACCATCCCTCTGACGGTAAATGGGCATGATTCTAAATGCAGTATATACCCGCTTCATCCATGGGTTTTGATAGAGACCCGCTTGTCCCAGCTTATAGACCTTATTAAATCGCTGAATAACTAAAAACAATGCATCGAGAAAGGCATTGGGATGGTTCATAACCACAATGGTAGGGCGATTAGGATGAAAGTTTTTTTCTTTGTTCAGCACTAAAATCTTTCTGAAGTAAATGTGCATGCTAATGTTCAAGAGAAACCTTACGATAAAATAAATCATGTGTATTGTCAACTAAATTCTTGCAGATTTTCGGCTCCAAAAATAGCTTAATCCCATACCTGAGAACAAATGCCATATTCCCCAGAAGGCAGTAATCAATGCCATGCCTCCTAGCCCATCAAAAAAATTGAAGATAATAACAAGGCCTAAGCCGGAGTTTTGGATCCCAGTTTCAATGGTGATGGAGCGTGTGTTGGCAGCATTCTGACGTATGGCTTTGGCAAAACCAAAGGCACCTAAAAGTGCGGTTCCATTATGAATGAATACCAAAAGAATGATCATGAATAGATGGTTAGCGAAGTGCTCTTTATTTGGAAGTATTGCGGCAATGACAATGGCAGCAAAAAATACGATGGAGATTTTCTTAAAAGGAGCTTCCAACTTTTTAGCCACTTTAGGCAATACTTTAGTTGTAACAATTCCTGAAATCAACGGAAGCACCAAAATTAAAGTGATGGTTTGAATAACACCCCACGCGTCTATTTCAATGCTTCTCAGTAAATTTGCACTAGGAGCATATAGTGATGCCCAAAAGGTGAAAACTAAGGGCGTAATGAAAGGGGAAGCAACCGAAGAAATGCTGGTCAGTACTACCGATAAGGCGGTATTTCCTTTAGCCATCATAGAAAAAAAGTTAGACACATTTCCTCCTGGGCAAGCTGCAACAAGGAACATTCCTAATGCCATACTCGGAACAGGTTCAATCACATAGCATAAAACAAGGGTAAGTAGTGGCAGAAGAATCCACTGAGAAAGAACACCAACAAGAATCGGTTTTGGATCTTTTGCTAGTTCTTTAAAATGCTCTGTACGAATTGTTAAAGCCACACCATACATGATGATGGCCAGCGCTAAATTGAGCAACCAAAGCATATCGGTGCTCATGTGTAAGACTTCGTTATCTATAGAATGCAATTGGAAAAGAATTAATTACCGACTACTGCGTAAAACTTGATGCGCATCAGTCTTAACTCCTCTTCTGAATATTCATCATCAAATTCCTCTAAAGCATCTTCAATGGAATCTGTCTCGGCTTCCATGAAATATTCAAATATTTCTTCCTGATGATCTTCGTCGAGCACATTATTGATGTAATAGTCGATGTTCAGCTTAGTACCAGAATGTACAATATTCTCGAGTTCGGTAACGAACTCTTCATCGCTTAAACTGCGAGAACGTGCCAAATCTGCCATGGGCATTTTCCTGTCTATTCCTTGAATAATTGCAATTTTCTGACTGCTTTTATTCGCAATAGACTTGACCACCATGTCTTGAGGACGGTCTATGTTGTTGGATTCTACGTAGTTGGAGATCAACTCTATAAAGGGCTTTCCGAATTTATTGGCTTTTCCCTGTCCAACTCCTTGTATGTTGCACAGTTCTTCCATGGTAATGGGATACTGTGTGGCCATATCGGCTAGAGAAGGATCTTGGAAAATCACGAAAGGCGGTAAGTTTTTTTGATGACCTATCTTTTTTCTTAAGTCTTTCAACTCTTTCAGCAAGATTTCATCACCAGCAGCTCCTGCCTTTTGATTGGTCAAAGCGTTTGCATCCTCTTGCAACTGATCATAATCATGATCTTTAATAAGCATAAAGCTCTTTGGGTTTTCGAGGTATGCCTTTCCTTCTTCAGATACTGAAAGCGTTCCGTATTGCTCAATTTTCTTAGAGATGTAACGTGCCACAATACCTTGCCGAATCAAAGCCATCCAGAATTTCTCGTCTTTGTCTTTTCCTTTTCCGAAGGCTTGAATCAACTGTTGTTTATTGCTTTTAACTTCCGCTGTTTCTTTCCCTAAAAGCACATTCACCACATGCTTAGCTTTGAACATCTCCTTCACATCAATGACTGTATTGAGGAGTATAACCATTTGTTCTTGGGCTTCTACTTTCTCTTTTGGATTCACCATGTTGTCATCCATGTTTTTCCCTTCTCCAGTATTCTCATCCCATTCCTCACCGAAATAATGAAGTAAGAATTTTCTTCGAGACATGGCTGTCTCTGCATAAGTGACCACCTCTTGTAAAAGTGCTCTTGATATTTCTTGTTCTGCTATGGGCTTTCCTGTGGTAAACTTCTCTAGTTTTTCAATGTCTTTGTAATCGTAGAATGCCAGACAATGTCCTTCTCCTCCATCTCTTCCAGCCCTTCCTGTTTCTTGGTAGTAGCCTTCTAGACTTTTAGACATATCATAATGAATAACAAAACGCACATCCGGCTTGTCTATTCCCATTCCAAATGCGATGGTAGCGACAATTACGTCTACTTCCTCCATTAAAAAGTCATCTTGGTATTTTCCTCTGCGCGATGTTTCCAATCCCGCATGGTAAGGCAGTGCTTTAATGCCATTCACTTGAAGTGTCTCTGCTAACTGCTCCACCATTTTTCGGCTTAAGCAGTAAATGATACCAGATTCTCCACTTCTGTCTTTAATGAATTTAATGATTTGTTTTTCTGGGTTAATCTTAGGGCGTACCTCATAAAACAAGTTTGCTCTATTAAAGCTTGCCTTGAAGACCTTTGCACCCAGCATTCCAAGGTTCTTCTGAATATCATGTTGCACCTTGGGTGTTGCGGTTGCGGTTAAGGCCATGATGGGAATGTTAGGGTCAATGCCTTTCACCATTTCTTTTATTCTTCTGTATTCAGGTCTAAAGTCATGGCCCCACTCACTGATGCAATGCGCTTCATCTACTGCAACAAAAGATATTTTTATAGATTTAAAGAGGTTGAGATTATCTTCTTTTGTGAGTGATTCTGGAGCTACGTATAGCAACTTGGTTTCGCCTCCAATTAAATCAGCTTTTACTCTGTTTAAATCAGTTTTGTTCAATGATGAATTGAGAAAATTTGCTACACCATCTTTTTCTACAAAACCACGGATGCTATCCACCTGGTTTTTCATTAAAGCTATGAGCGGAGAAATTACTATTGCCGTTCCTTCACTTACAAGGGCGGGCAGTTGATAGGTTAAAGATTTACCTCCTCCTGTTGGCATAATAACAAAGGTGTCATTACCAGCCAATACATTCTCCATAATCGCTTTCTGATCGCCTTTAAATTTATCAAACCCGAAAAAGGATTTTAGCGCTTTATATAAATCAACATCTTGAACCATTTATTTCAAGTCTAAATATTATTCAACGTTTTGGGGGGATGTGGCTAATCTTAAACCTCATATGAAGGTCATACATTTTTACTTCATACTTGCAAAGTAGGTTACAATATACATTAATTTCAACTCAATAGAACAAAGTAGTTTTTCACATAGTGCGTTCAATAAACTCGAGTATTTTCAGTTGAATCTCAAGCTTATAAATTGATTGAGCATAGGCTGATAATTTGCCTATTCTCGCAGTAAACGGGATGATAATCGAGTTGAACTATTTGTATATTTGTGTCAAATTATTCTTAGGATGAATCAAACGAAGGATTTAAAAATATTGTTTTTAGTATTTGGACTTGTATTGGTTGCGGCTACAAGATTTTTGCCGTTCATGTTTAATGTCAGTGCTTTAGGAGCGCTTGCTTTGTATAGCGGGGTAACTTTCAAGAAGAGTATACGCACCATCCTTGTTCCTTTCGCAGCCCTATTCATTACCGACTTGTTATTGAATAACATTGTTTATTCTGCTTACAATGAGGGGTTTGCTTGGTTTACTTCTGGAGCTTTTTACATCTATAGCGCATATTTAGTGATGATTGCTTTAGGTTGGATGATTCAATCTTCTCCCAAACTGGCGTCTGTATTGGGTGCAAGTGTTGCCGGTTCATTGCTGTTCTTTTTAATCACAAATTTTGGAGCTTGGATTGGAAATCCTGTTTATCCTCAGAATACTTTAGGTTTAATTGAAAGTTATACTGCTGGACTACCATTTCTAAAAAACACCATGGCCGGAAACATTTTCTTTTCTGTAGTTCTGATTCAGGGATATGTATTTGCAAAAGCTAAGTGGTGTAAAGATAAAGCTACCGTAATTTAGAATATTCAAAATTTCAAGATATGAGAAAGTCGAGATCAATTAATCTCGGCTTTTTTTACGCTTTGTTTTTCTTGGGGAGATTTTACAACCGCATAGTGGTCTTTTTAACTAAATTAAATGGGACCAATCGAAGCACTATGCTCCTAGCCAATGCCCTTCATTAGTTGTCTATGTGTTCTCGATATTTGTAACTTATAGAATCTGTGAATGGTGAAGAAATGGACGCCATCGTATTACTTGGTTCAACAAAGGAAAAGCACAAGTCATAAACAAGGCAGAATCACTTTATTTTGATCCGGTTTCTTGCATCCAAAGTTGTTTGGGATAGGTCTTACCATTCTTTGAATAGTAGGTTCCTCCTGCAGCATAGGATTCTTTAATGTATTGATCGCCTAAATCGCCTTTCACGACAGTAACGATGGTTACTACTCGACCAACTTCTTCTATTTCAGTTTTATTTACCCCAGCTGGATTCGTTCGAGCAATACGTTCACGGAAAGTCTCCATCACTTGCACAGGCTTAGGCTCGGGCTTGTTTTGGTTCATTTCAATGATCTCTATCTTATTTATTTGTCTTACTGGATAGGCTTCATAAGGGAAGATTTTATTGGCTTCTTTGTAAGAAGCTTTTGCAACTACATATTCCTTTGACCTGAACTGTTGATCTCCATCCTTCACCAACTGCGCATAACGCGATTTTTTATCGTTCGCTTTTTGTTCTGCTTCAGCTCTTAATCTTTCTTCTTCAGCCGCTTTTTGTTCCAAAGTTTCAATCTTCTGTAACTGTTGGTTTGGATAAGACACGCCTGGATTTACATCCAATGCAACGAGGTACTTTGTTTTAGCTGTTTCCAAATCAAAAGATTTGAAAGCATTGTCGGCAGCAATAATAAGTGCATTGTATTTCTTTTCAGATTCAATAGCCTCATGTCGCGCTTTGCGCATCATAGCCTCCTCTTGCTGATGCGCATACTCAGCATCATTTACTTGAACCAACTTGTTGCCAAGTTCAGATCGCTGAGGGAAGATTCTTGCTGCAAGTTGGTATTTATTTCGTGCACCCTCGAAATTTCCTTGCGCTAAGAATTGATCACCTTCAGAGATGTATTTTTTGTATGCACTCTCTTTTTGAGCCAATGATTCTTCTTCAGATTGTTTGGTGTACAAAGCAGCTCTTTCCGCTCTTTGTTCTTCCACCGTTTCGTTCAAAGCATCTTCCACTTTCGTATCGCTAGGCTTCATGCTTCTCGCTTTTTCATAGCGACTAATTGCTAAGTTGTAATCTTTGCTTGAACGTGCTGATTCAGCTTCACGCACAATGGCTTGATATTCTTGTTCGAATATTTTTTGCTGACCTTCTAAATCGGATATCAAGGCAGCCTGCTCTGCTTGAATAGCCTTAAGTTTCTCTTCTATATCTGCAAGTTTCTGCTTTGGTTCACTTTCACTCGGTCTTATAGCATTCGCTTTTTTATAGAAAGATTTTGCAGATGAGTAATTACCACTATTGTATTTCGCCAACCCTTGCTTCACGGCATCGTCATAGGCTTTTTCAGCGCCAAAAGAGGCTAGTTTCTGCTCATCTATTTTTGCAATTTGAGCCGCTGCATATACATCACCAGGACGTTGAGTAAGTGCTTTATTGTACAAGGTTTTAGCTTGATCCATACTCCCTTTTCCAAAAGCGGCATCTGCATCGGCTATTGAGGAGTTATATGCTTCTAGTTCTGCTTCTTTAGCCGCCATTGCTGCTGCCAATTTAGCTTCTTCGTCTGCTTGGAGTTTTGCTAAACGAGCTTGTTCATCCGCTTCTTGTTGAGCAGCAAGCGCGGCTGCTGCCTGCTTCTCTTGCTCAGCAGTTGCTTGCGCTTTTAATTTAAGGTCAATTTCCGCTATTTTTTCTTGAGGATAAGCTTTATTAGGCTTAGCATTCAAAGCACTCGCGTATGCAGTTTTCGCTGCTGTGTAGTTGGAAGATTTAAAGGCATCATCACCTTGTTCTATGAAACCTTTGTACTGCGCTTCGGCATCCGCCAATCGTTGTGCCTCTGCATTGGCTAACCGTTCTTGTTTGAGTTTTTGATCAATTGCGACAATTTGCGCTTTAGCCGTAGTGTTGGAGGCATCTAAAGAAAGTACAGATTCGTAATGTCCTTTCGCTTCTTGCCACTTCTCGCTATCAAATGCTTTTTGTGCATCTGCAAGCGCCTTTTCAAAAGCTTTCTTATTGGCTTCAGCTTCTGCCATTAAGCCTTGTACCTCTTTGATTTTGTCTTTTGGGGCAGACTCATCTGCTTTGAGACCACTTGCTACTTCATAATCAGCTATGGCTCCAGCGTAATCTCCACTGGTCTTTTTCGCATCTCCATCAGCTAATGCAGCATTGTAGTCCGCATCGAGTTGAGCAGCAGCGTCTTTTTCTGCTTGCTCTGCAGCGGCTGCTGCGGCAGCTAAAGCGCCAAGTTTTGCATCTATTGCAGCCAATTGTTGATCGGGAACCGGACTGCTAGGATCTAAAGTCTTGGCTTGACTATATAGGCTTTTGGCTTCATCCCAATCTTCAGAATCGAAGGCTTTTTGAGCATCTGCAAGCGCTTTTTCAAAAGCTTTCTGATTGGCTTCGGCTTCTGCCATTAAGCCTTGTACCTCTTTGATTTTGTCTTTTGGGGCAGACTCATTTGCTTTGAGACCACTTGCTACTTCATAAGCGGCAATGGCTCCAGCGTAATCTCCACTGCCTTTCTTAGCATCTCCATCTGCCAAGGCAGCATTGTAATCGGCATCGAGTTTAGCAGCAGCGTCTTTTTCTGCTTGCTCTGCAGCGGCTGCTGCGGCAGCTAAAGCGCCAAGTTTTGCATCTATTGCGGCCAATTGTTGATCGGGAACTGGACTGCTAGGATCTAAAGTCTTGGCTTGGCCATAAAGGCTTTTGGCTTCATCCAAATCTTCAGAATCGAAGGCTTTTTGAGCATCTGCAAGCGCTTTTTCAAAAGCTTTCTGATTGGCTTCGGCTTCTGCCATTAAGCCTTGTACCTCTTTGATTTTGTCTTTTGGGGCAGACTCATTTGCTTTGAGACCACTTGCTACTTCATAAGCGGCAATGGCTCCAGCGTAATCTCCACTGCCTTTCTTAGCATCTCCATCTGCCAAGGCAGCATTGTAATCGGCATCGAGTTTAGCAGCAGCATCTTTTTCTGCTTGCTCTGCAGCGGCTGCTGCGGCAGCTAAAGC
>CBFHSD010000023.1:14863-16216 GCA_965658375.1 Salibacteraceae bacterium | reverse complement strand
GCATTGTAATCGGCATCGAGTTTAGCAGCAGCTTCTTTTTCTGCTTGCTCTGCAGCGGCTGCTGCGGCAGCTAAAGCAGCTAATTTCGTATCTATTGCAGCTAGTTGTTGATCAGGGGTAGATTGTGTTGGGTCAATTGTTTTTGCTTTTTGATACAAGCTCTTCGCCTCTTCCCACTTTTCTCCTTCAAAGGCTTTAGTTGCTGCAGCCATAGTACTTTCATACTCTTTCTGCTTATTAGCTTCTTGAGCAATCAAAGCTTCAACTTCCTTGATTTTCGTTTTTGGAGTGGCCTCATCAGCCTTGAAGGTTTGTGCGAGCTCATACGCAGCAATGGCCCCAGCGTAATCACCACTGGTCTTTTTCGCATCTCCATCTGCTAAAGCGGCATTGTAATCGGCATTGAGCTTGGCAAGTCTTTCTGCTTCTGCAGCAGCTTGAGAAGCTAAGGCCTTATTAATTTGAGCTATTTTTTGGTCAGGAATTGGCGATGACGGCTTAGCTTCTTTGGCCTGTAAAAACAGCTTTTTGGCCTCTTCGTAATTTTTAGCTAGTTGTTCTTTTGTGGCGGCATCAACGAATTTTTGGAATTCTCTCTCAGCAGAAGCTTGTTGCGCTAGCTTATCCGTTATCTCCTTCTGCATGGCCTTTGCGTCTGCATCGTTAGCCTTTAATCCCAATGCAAATTCAACAGACATTTTAGCATCCTCATATTTGCCCGAACTCATTTCATCTCGAGCTTGGCTCATCATGTTATTGAAATCACGATCTAGATTGTCTTTCGCATTCTTTTCTGCAATCGCTTTATTCAGTTTCTCTTTCGCAATTGGGTCATTTGGTTTTAATTTAATGGCCAACTCATAACTTGCCACTGCTTTGGCGTAGTCTTCAACGCGTACATAGCTATCACCATCGGAAATGTGTCTGATGTAATCTTGTTGTACTTTACGCTCTTCAGCTGCAACTGCCTTTTTCTTTTCAGTTACCTTTTCATTGACTTTATCAACAGCAGCTTGTTGTTGGTTCACGTAGGGCATGTCTGTCGCGAAATACCCTTCGGTTTCCATGTATTTGATTTTCGCAATGGGCTTAGAAAGTGCTGAATAGTCAACTCCATCTAGCTTCTCTGGTAACTCTAGGGTGAGATTTGCAAAACGATGCGGTTTCTTTTTGGTTCCTTCGGTAAGACCTTTTGTATCTATCCAAATTATTTTAGTAGCATAACCCGGAGCTTCGAAATGCAGATATAGATCTTTATCAAAAGGCAAAGTGAACGTGAAGTTTCCTCCTCGAGCAGCTTCAGTTTTTAGCGTAGACCCTCCAGATTTAACAACAATTTGGGCATCAACGATT
>CBFHSD010000023.1:0-14764 GCA_965658375.1 Salibacteraceae bacterium | reverse complement strand
GTGAAGTTTCCTCCTCGAGCAGCTTCAGTTTTTAGCGTAGACCCTCCAGATTTAACAACAATTTGGGCATCAACGATTTTTTTGTTCCTAGAGGTAACAACTGAACCATCTACGTTCAATTGAGCCAAAGAAACATGCAAACTGAAAAAAAGAAGTACACTGCTTAAAAATGCCTTCATAATGATTATCTGGTGATTAGGGGTGATTTCATTCTTTAACTAATTCTACATGAACCATTTATTTGGTTTCTCTTTTCCAGTTTCTCTCGTTGTAAGGTTTTCCATTCTTCTTGTAGAACACTTGTCCCCATGAATACTCTTCTTTGATATACTCATCCCCTCTATTTCCAGAAACAATAATGATTGTGGTCACCGTTTTGTCTCCTTCTTTTTTGGTTGATTCTGTTTTCCCTTGCTTATACTCATTTGCCAATTGAGAGTTAAACTCGGTATCATTGGCTTTGTTGTAGGCATCCAGCTGTTTTTTCTCCTCTATTGCCTGATTCACATCGCTCAGTCGTTCTTGCGCCACGCGATTGGTTCCAAACATAGCTAAAGCAGCGCTGTATTTCGCTTTGGCCCCATCTAAGTCTTTAGCAGTCAAGAGATCGTCTCCTTCTTTGATCAGAGCATCCAATGATGCTTGTTTTTCTTCTTCCAATTGTTGAGCGGCTTCTTCCTGAGCTTTTTCTGCCAATAAGTTGTCAATTTCAGCAATTCTTTGCTGTGGATAGTCTGCACTTGAATTTAAAGCTAAGGCAGCTTGGTATGCTATTCGAGCATCTGAATAATCTCCATCTGTAAAGAGTTCATTGGCTTCTTCCAATTTGGCATTGTAAGCTTCTTCATTCTGTTTTCTCAACAGCTCTTCAGCTTTTTGCGCTTGATCTGCCGCTAATGCAGCTGCTACAAGTCCTTCCACTTTCGCTATTCCGTCTTTAGGCTCTACTCTTTCAGGGAAGAGTTCTGAAGCTTGTGCAAATTTCTCTTTGGCTTCGCTATAATTTTCATCCACAACCATTCCATTGGCAAGAGTCATGATGTTGTTATAGGTCTTTTCTTTCTTTTCAAGTTCTGCCGCTTCTAAGGCCGCTCTTGCTTCTGCATCAGCCTCGCTTTCTAAAAGCATATCAATACCGTTTATTTGGGTTTGAGCGTAGGCATCGTACTTGATATCGAGTGCTGCTTGATAAGCCACTTTAGCATCTGCATAGTTTTGCGCCAAATAAAGTTCATCTGCTTTGGCAATCTTAGCTTGGTATTGTTCATCAATCTCAATCAATAAACCTTCAATCCTTTCTATTTCGGCATCGGGTTCAGTGCGCTCTGGCAGATACACCGTTGCTTCTTCATAATTGGCTATGGCTTCATCGTAGCGTTTTTCTTTCTCTGCTCTTTCCGCCCTCTTCATTGCATTCTCGTAATTCTTACGATTCTCTGCAGCTAGTTTTTCTGCCATCTCAGCATCAGAACGTGCTAATGCAATGGCTTCGAGTTCGCCATTAATCATGGCCAGCGCTTCTGGTGGATATGTTTCTTCTGGTTTGAGCTCATTGGCTTGCGTGAAAAAATCTTTGGCTTCTGTCCAAGTTTCCAATTCAATGGCAAGCTCCCCTCTTTCAATGAGACTAAAGTATTTCTCTTCTAAACTCCTGGTGCGATCTAAAATACCATGGATGGCTTTCATTTGATCTTTTGGATAACTCTCTTCAGGTCTTAGACGCAGTGCTGCTTCATACTGATAAAGTGCGTTTTCATAATCTTCTTCTTCAAAGAAAAGATCAGCATCCTCAATGGCTAAATCATAATCATCATCCAAGCCTTTTTGCAGAATGGCTTTGTCTTCCTGTGCAGCTTCTACCTCTTTATTGAACTGTGTGAGAGCCTTTTGTATCTTCTTAGTGTATTGCTTGTCTATATCAAACCAATTCTCGTTTGTGTTGTAAGAAATCTTGAGAACAGGCTGATCTAAAATGGAGTAATTGACATCTGGATATTCTGGAAGCATTTTCATTTTGAATGGTCCATGCTCAAATCCCCACTTTCTGTCTTTTTCTGGGACATCTTTCGTATCTATCCAAGCTTGTTTGGTAACCATTTTGTTCTTTTCGAAGAACACATAGTAATCGGCATCTAAGGGAAGATAGAATGTGAATTTACCATCTTTAGAGGTGTTTGTTTCTCCAAAAACAGATAATCCGCTGTAGACTTTAACATTTACACCAGCGAGCTTTTTACCATCAGCGTCAACGGTATATCCCCAAAGTTTTAAATCTTCTTTAGCTCCTTTCTGTGCAAATGCAAAATGGAAGTTAATTGTAAGGAATACGAGAATAATGAGGGATGTGTATTTAGACATGCTTTTCAACGGTTTTTGGAGGATTCATGCTTTGCTAATGACTTTCTTTACAATGATGGTGCCTCGAATTTACCAGTACCTGCCTACTCTTGAGTAGAAAGATCCATTGGTGGTCATTCGCAAAGAATCTCCTAAATCATCAAATAACCAACAATCAAAAGAGCCAGTTACAAGGTACTCTGAATACCCATCAAGGTTGATGGCTCTTTCGCTAATTGTGAAGGTGCTGTTTTGATAATATGAAGTGTCTAAAGAAAGTGCAGAAGACCAAGTTCTTAGTGTGTCATCTACCCAAGTTACCACTATTCCTGTATCATGACCTAGACGGACATAATTGTGTGAACCAGGCATAAAAATACTGTCTTGATGCAATGAATCTAAAGAAGAACGGCACAGGCGCTGCTCTATGATTAACTGCGCTCTTTGATTGGTATCGGCAAACACACCAAAGTACATCATTTGGCTTTTGAGTTCTCCCAATGCCACTGAGCTACAAAAGCCCATCCAAGAGCTATCTACCGCGTTTCCTTCGCTATTTGTTTTATTCACAAATTGAATGTTTTGTCCATCAATTGTTGCCGAGAGGTTTACACTGTCTCCTAGTGCTGGTAAAGTTGGAGGAACAGGATCTGCAGCTGGTGGTTCCACATCGAGTTCTCTGCACCCCATAATAGAGAGAATAGCGCAAATAGGTATGATGTATTTTAAATGCTTCATAAGTTAAAACGTGCCCAATCGACTTTTAAAATTAAAATTATTGAACTCCAATATTTCTCCTTCACTATTGTAGAGAAAGCAATTGAATCTCCCAAAAGCAATGCGTGTTGAGAAATCGTCAATATCGTTTTCAATGACGCCAGAAAGTTGGAAATAGTGTCCAACCATATCATTTGGCCCTTTCATAGAACTCCACAATACTCCTTCGCTGTCTATGAAGCGAATGTGGGCACCATAAGCCGTATCTGCTAGGTTGAGCAATGGGTAGTACCCTACTTCAAACATATTTTCCTTTGATTCTGCCTCATCTTCATCTGAACGAATGCACGATACTAAATCAATATAAAATGAACGCTCTCGTTTGTACTGTCTTTGGAAAATGAGCGATTGCATGTAGATATAAGATGGTATGGTGTCTCCAAATGAAGTGCATAGCCCGTTGTAAGACTCTGCTATTTGGTTCACATAATCATTCTTTCCGTTTTCTATTCTGAAGGCACCATTATCTACCTTTCCAGAAACAATGAGGTCTACATTTATATTAATTCCAGTTGAATCTGTAAGATTTTCATTCTCCCATGGATCAAGCTCAGGTTCTTTGGTGCACGACCAAAGTGACATTACTGAGGCTATGAAAGCGATGATTGCTGTATTCTTCATACTCGCTTCGTTTAGAACTTCCCTATTCGCATCACAAATTCACCATTCTCAATCGGCACATAGTCAATGCCACTGTACAAGCGCATATTGATGGTTCCCCATATGATTAAATCACTTTCTTGATCTGGGCTGGGATCGATACGGTAAATAGTAAATTGATTATCAACGTTTTGTCCAGAGCCTTTTAAAGAACGCCATTCTCTGCCATTCATGTCTGTCCAGCGTACCTCAATCCCATCAGCCAATTCACTCAGCTTAGAACTGCCGTAAGAATATGAACCCAAGAAAACGTTCGCTGCATTTGCAATACTGTCTGAACTATCTGGCATACAAGACACAAAGTTTAATTCAATAGATCCCGGCTCTAAACTGTCTTTACTCAAAAGACTTGTTTGACCTACATAGACATTGCTGTCTCCACATTTACCATAATACAAAGAGTCTACTGTGTTGTCATAGCCTTCTATACCCGTTTGGTAAACACGGTAAGATGAATCGATTTTAGCCGCGAAATAGTAATCTCCAACAATGGGAATAGAATCTCCTTGACCCCAATTTGGGTCAAAAGTTTCATCTTTTGGAATTGTTTGGTTCAATTCGTCTTCGATGCATCCAACAACTGAGAGCGAAACTGCCAAAACAATAAGGAAATAGCGCATGTTGATCATAATATTGGTTCTTTGCTAAACGGCCAAATATAGCAATAATTGAGACCCAATGCCATTTGCTATTTTGGAGTTATTAAGGATAGGATTTCAACAACTGCAGGACAAATTTCTGCGTTCTTCAATGTGAGGTCGAAAATCTTTTTCATCCCAGCTTCATTGGTGTGTGGATAAGAGGCACATGCTTCTGGTCGAAAGGCATAAATGCGACACTTGTTATCTTCCATCAAGAATGGACAAGGCAATGCTTGGAGAATGTGGTCTCCATCTTCGTCAATTTGCAGGTAATCATCAATGAACTTTTGAACAGGTATTTCTAAGCCTTTGGCAATGCGTATCATGTCTGGATAAGTGAACAATGGGCCTGTTGTTTTGCAACAATTAGCGCATGTCAAGCAATCAATGCGAGAGAACACTTCATCATGAGCCACAGCAAATTTCGCATCCAAAGCATAGGAAGATTCGCCAAAAAGCTGCTCCAGTTCGCCTTGCCTTTGGCGAATAAATTCCGTTCCTTTTATCTTAAAATCTTCCAAAGGTTTTATTCTTGTACTATGTGGCAAAGATACGCTCCTCTTGTTTGGTTTTTAGTTCGATTTATCGGGGCTTTTGCCTTGCTCACATTTTTCTACACCTCCTACTTAGATTTGTACGAATCTTTAGACCCTCTCTCCCTTTCTATAACACGACAAGTGACTGAATTACTGATTTTTATGGGCTTTGAAGGAAGCGCTTACACGCTGGGAGCAATGGCACCTTATGCAGATATTTACTGCAATGAAATGGGCGTAATGCGCATTATTGAAGGGTGCAATGCAGTATCTGTCATGATTTTTTTTCTTGCATTTTTGATTGCCTTTACCGCCCCATGGAAAAAATACCTTTGGTTTATTCCATTGGGGATTGCCATACTTTACCTCGCCAACATTTCGCGCATCGTTATGATTGGCGTAGTGCAACTTAAAATACCTGATTACACACCATTTGTTCACGACTATGCTTTCCCTGCTGTGATATACGGAACCACCGTTCTGCTTTGGCTGTGGTGGGTAAAAAAGATTGCGCGATGAAGCATAAAATCATTCAAGGAAGCGCTGTTTTACTTATTCTGATTCTTATGGCGGGAATTCGAGCAGTGGGTGCAGAAATCTTTTACGACCCCTTGATCGCTTATTTTAAGGGCGATTTTCAAAAAGCTCCTCTACCCGATCTTGAACTGTTCAAATACAGTATTCACCTGTTCTTGCGTTTTGCATTAAACAGCTTACTCACATTGGCTTTGATCTGGATTATTTTTAGAAACAAACAACACATTCAGTTTACAGGATTGGCATTGTTGACCCTGGGCACCTTGCTGTGTGTTGGATTTGTAATCCTTTACCCCAATGCGAGCAATAGCAATTACCAAAGCATATTTTACATCCGCAGGATCTTAATTCATCCTGTGTTGATGTTCATCTTTGTCCCTTCTTTGTATTTTCTAGACCAAAGAACAAACACCTAGCCTTACGAGAATTTTATTGGGAATAATAGCCGGATTGGCTTGTGGATTCATTACGGTTTCACCAATTGAAGCGCTAAATACACTTCTGTTCTCAGTACCCGAGGGATTAGATTTTGCTGGTGAAAACGCCATGACTGCATACATAGCCGAATTGCCTACAGTAGCTTTTGCTATTGTAGTGGCTGCTCATGCCTTAGGCGCTCTTATAGCTGGTTTTATTGCCGCATTAATTGCGCGCGAACACAAAATGTTAATGGGGCTAGCTATGGGAGTACTGTTTCTTGCCTTCGGCATTTCAAACCTCATGCAAATTACCCATCCCATGTGGTTTATGGTGTTGGATGTACTGGAGTACATTCCATTTACAGTGCTAGGAAGTAAACTCGTAAGGGCTCAAGGAAACACTTCGGGAACCATAGCAATGGACTCCATCAAAGCATCATGGTCAACACCTGAATTGATCTGTTGTGCATTGAAATAGCTTACCATATTCTCTGTAGGCATATTTCCTGTCAAATCATCTTTAGCCATTGGGCAACCGCCAAAACCTTTTAAAGCGCCATCAAACCTGCGGCAACCAGCTTTGTATGCAGCTTCCACTTTTTCTAGCCATGTATCTGGTGTGGTGTGTAAATGCGCACCAAAAGTAACTTCGGGCAAGGAAGGAATTAAAGCAGAAAATAAATAATCAATAATGGCCGGACGGCATACGCCAATGGTATCACTTAAGGAAATGATACCCACTCCTATGTCTTTTAGTTTTTCAGACCACTCCATCAATACTTCAGCGTCCCAAGGGTCACCATAAGGGTTCCCGAAAGCCATTGAAATATAAGCTACTACATCTTTATCATTCGCTAAAGCAATGTCTTGAATGCGTTTTAAACGCTCAAAAGATTCCTCTATACTGCTATTGATATTCCGCTGTAAAAAGGTGTCCGAAATGCTAAAGGGAAAACCCAAATATTGAATCTCTTTATATTCGCTTGCTGCTTGTGCGCCTCGCGTGTTCCCAATAATGGCCAAAAGCTTTGAATTGGTTTTGGAGAAGTCTAATTGCGCTAAAACTGACGTTGTGTCTGCCATTTGAGGGATGGCCTTAGGACTTACGAAACTGCCAAAATCAAGGGTATCAAATCCCACATTGAGCAAACTCTGAATGTACTTCACCTTCACTTCTGTTGGTATAAAGGGGTGGATGCCTTGCATAGCGTCCCTCGGACATTCGATCAATTGAACATTGGATGCGCTCATTGCAACGAAAGTAGGGTTTTAAAGCGTTTTTAAAAGTCCTTTATTGATTCTTTTTATCATTCCCGGACCTTCGTAAATAAAGCCTGTATACACCTGCACCAAAGATGCTCCAGCGTCCAGTTTCTCTTTGGCATCTTTAGCAGTGCGAATGCCTCCTACTCCAATGATTGGAAATGCACCATTACTTTTGTTGTGCAAGTAAGAAATTACTTCTGTAGATCTTGACTTTACTGGAGATCCTGATAACCCACCCATTTCATTTATGAGCTTTTTAGGCGATTGCAATCCACCGCGATCTATAGTGGTATTGGTAGCGATGACCCCATCAATCTTTGTTTCTGCAACTATTTCAATGATATCGTCCAACTGCTCGTTGCTTAGGTCTGGGGCAATTTTTAAAAGAATAGGCTTTGCTTTAGGCTTATCAGCATTCTCTACCATTAATTTAGCCAAGAGCTTTTGCAAGGGTTCTTTGTCTTGCAAAGCCCTTAAGTTAGGCGTGTTGGGCGAACTCACATTCACCACAAAATAGTCTACATGTTCAAACAATCCGTGAAAACACTTCAGGTAATCGTTCACGGCTTCCTCATTGGGTGTTACCTTGTTCTTACCGATATTTCCTCCAATAATAAGATTGCTTTTAGGGTTTCTCTTTTTCAGCTCTTTTAAAGCGGCTTCCATCCCTTCATTGTTGAAGCCCATGCGGTTGATCAAGCCAGAATCTTGCGGCAAACGGAACATACGCGGTTGTGGATTTCCAGGCTGCCCCACAGGAGTAACTGTACCTACCTCTATAAATCCGAAACCAATAGCTTCAAAGTCGCGGTACATGGTAGCGTTCTTGTCAAAGCCTGCCGCTAAACCAACAGGGTTCTTGAACTTTAAGCCGAAGACCTCCCTTTCAAGACGCGTGTCTTTCACTTCGTAAATCACTTTTAATAAACTCTTTACAAATGGAATTTGAAGCGCCACATGAAGTAAATCTGTAGTGAGGTAATGTGCTTTTTCTGGTGGAAACAAAAAGAGAATGGGACGAATAAGCGCTTTGTACATGTCTTGAAATTTGATGCGAAAGTACAATAGCTTTTGAATTTCAAGAGTGATTCTAGCAGTACAATAGTTTCTAGCTCATTGTTGAAACATAGGTGGATTATACCCTGCCTTTCCAAAGTAAAATTGTTGGCATTGGCTTAGTTTTTCACCGTGCTATTTAGAGTAAAACAAGTCCATTTAATTTCACTCCTCACCCTTGCTGTATGGTGTGGTTCTATTATTCAATGGAATGATATTCAATCACTTTCATTTACAGAAGTACCTTTCTATGCCATGCTATGCCTGGCCATTCTTGTATTGATATTCTTTTGGCGTTTTTCCATTTGGTTGCACTTGATTCTCGCCCTTCTTGTGCTGTTCATTTGCTTTACTTTTCAACATTCTAGCGGATTGGTGATGCTCAGCTTGTCAGCCACATGGCTGGTGCTTCCTATCTTTTACTATACCTATCAAAACCTCAATTACCTCGTGAGCTTCTTGCGTTTTCAGTACTTACTGATCTATGCCGTGGTTTTATTTGATGCTTTGGTTTACAATCAGACCGGTGTTTGGGGGCAATTGTTTGCTGCATCTATAGTAGCTGGAAGTGCTGTATTGCTCATTTTTAGATCAAGCATAGCGGCTTTTTGTGTGCTTGCCATGGGCACCCTTGGACTCTTGTTTTTTAGCGATGACTTTTTGCAAACACTTGCTTTAATCCCCTTGCACCTTTCTTTTGTGCTTTTATTTATTGCAACAGACAAAGAGTTAGCGCTCAATGATTGGCGCCCTTTGTGGATGCAACGCATTGCGGTATTTTGTACACTTGCCTTACCACTACTTTATCTATTGATTTACAGTTATTAGAAAAAATGAAAACTGTTCAAACCATCTGTTTCTCACTCATGGTTCTAGGTGCTTTATTTACTTCTTGTCAGCGAGAAGGCTGTACAGACACCTTGGCCGATAATTACGATTCTGAAGCACAGAAAGACGATGGCTCATGCATTATTTCTGGCTGTACAGATCGAGAGGCGAATAATTATTGGTATTACGCCACAAGAGACAATGCAACTTGCCGATACAACGGCACAGTAAAAGGCTACTCCACTCTTACGCTGCTTCAAAATCCATTGCGAGTGCTTTTTGTAGAGATCAACGGAGAAGTTTACGGACGCATACAGTCGCCATGTACTGCAGAAGTTGTAGCGTGCAACACTTCCTTTGATTTACTTGAGATGAGTGCACTAGAACAAGGCGCGCATTTTTACAGAACTTTTTTGTGCGAAGCCAAAAACACCTTGGAATATGATACTCTGCAAGTTGGAAGCTATCACACCTTTCAAGTGGCTCCAAAAAGCTGTGGAACCATTGAATTTTTGCTCAATTAACTCATCCCAATTCAAAAAGTAGTATTACATTTGCAGCCTCTTAATCAGAGACACCCTTTTAGGGTTGACATCTTGTAAGAAAAATTCGGGGCGTAGCGCAGCCCGGTTAGCGCATCTGCTTTGGGAGCAGAGGGTCGCAGGTTCGAATCCTGCCGCCCCGACAATTTTTCTGACAACATCTGGTAAGCCCCAATAGCTCAACTGGATAGAGCAACGCCCTTCTAAGGCGTAGGTTTTAGGTTCGAGTCCTAATTGGGGTACTACTTCTCTATCTTTTTCAAATGATTTTCAATTTTTTATAAATATTAAGTTCATAAACGTTCCTGTTTTTGATTCTGATTTATTGTCGGTTCACCCTAAGCATTGAGACTATTTCCACTTTAGGTTGTCATGTGTAGCCGAGGGGCCGCCATTACTAAAGTGCTCTTCTGTTTATCTCTTAAACTCTGAATTCCAAGTTTTTGAACGAATTCTACAAACTTTTGACTACTAACAGGGTTTTTAATGAATATAGTGCCTAGTTGGAGGTGAGTTGTTTTAATCAGAACCACGCGAAGGGATTCGCGCGGGAGCGGGGAGATTCACTCGGAAGCGGGGGAATTAACGATTGAATTGGGAAAATCCCATCCAACATGTTGAATTTCTTTGCTCGAGAACAATAACTGAATCCTTCCCCCATATGTAATGGGAAATAGGTAATTGATACATGTTTTGAACATCGAACATTTCTCGTTGCCTCATTAACCTATTATTTACCTCATTGAAAAACTCAAAATCGAGATAATAAATACCATTAGATGCATTATCCTCAGTAAATAAAACAGAATCAAATCCGATTAACTCGGACTCTTCTATGATATTTTTCACTTGATATTTGATGTTTATACTCTGATCTAAATAACCCTTACCTAAACTAACCTCAATCTTTTCTCTAGAATTAGAGTCATTTTGAAAATAACTAAAAGATAAATCGTTAAGCTTGTTTAAGGGAAAAAAGTAGTTTTTTTGAAAATAATGATCATAATGAACTTCTTTTATTTCCTCACCTTCAACAAAGCGATTTGGAATAGAGTACTTTGCTTCTGCATTGTCGAATTTAATCTCACTTTCCAACAAGTCGTTATTCCGACAATCGTCAACGTTTACACAAGAATAAAACAGACCAATTAATAGAAAAAGAAATTGAACTTTCATATCTTTTTTTTAAAAAAAAAGGTCTTGAAATTTATATCTTTAACTCCCAGCTACCGCCCGAATCCTTTCGCGTGTGTCATGCTTTCAAATCTAAAACCAAAACATCATCTAGAAGTCCTTTTCCTCCTACATATTTTCTTGCCCAGTTACCGCGCGATACGAAATTCAGTGGAGCTAGTCCTTTCGCGTGGAATCAAATCTACCACAATCTGAGAAATGTGATGCCTGTAATCTCTTATTTCGGTTGATTCAGATTCTGCCTCACCAACTAAGTCTTCTTCTACCCTTTCTCCATTTTATCTCAAACTCGGCTTTGTGTATTATTGCTTCGCATGAAAGAGCTTTTTAAAGTACATCATCAACTCATTGGCGAAGAAAGGCAAAGCCAACTGGCAGCGGCTAAAGTTGCCATTATTGGCTTAGGTGGATTAGGCACTTGCGTGGCGCAAAGTGTAAACCGCCTGGGCATTGGCCATTTGCAGTTGTGGGATGATGATACGGTAGAAGCATCTAACCTGCCCCGTCAGGTCTTGTACGCGCAGCAAGATATTGGAAGCCTTAAAGTACACGCAGCCAAAGAAAAGCTGCTCCAGTTTCAAAATAAGCAAGAAATTGAGGTGATTCCAGAATTGCTGACTTCTAAAAATGCCGAACGCTTAAAAGGTGCGGATCTTGCGCTGGATTGCACCGACAATTTTGTGGCGCGCTATGCCATCAGCAAAGCCTGTGAAGCACTGGCTATTCCCATGATCTTTGGCGGAGTAGATCGCTTTGAAGGTCAAGTGGGTGTTTTCAACCACCAAGGTGGTCTCCCCTTTCACAAAGTATTTCCAGATGCCGAAGTATTGATGCAAAACGAAACATGCGAAGCTTCTGGCGTATTGCCCTTTGTGGTGCAAACCATTGGCAATTACCAAGTGGCAGAAGCTTTTAAGGTGATTAGCGGGCATGGAAAAGCTTTAAATAATCAACTTTTTGTACTTGATTTTGAGACTTCCAAAAGTAGAATCATTCAATTGGGATAGGTCTTTTACAGTTCATCCTAAAAAACCAACAGTCCAGTCGTGTAAATTTCGTTCTCCATGGCTTCCGGCAGACGTTTGTCTCAACAAATTTTAAAACATACGTCTTATGAAAATTGCATTATTAAGTAGCTTGTTCTTAGCCTTTTTAGGGAACCCAAGCCAAGAAGTGAACCCAATTAGCAACAAAGAAAAAGATGCGTATTTTGCGGTAAACATTCCCCTTATTCAACTGGACTAATAGATGAATATACTGATAATAGAAGATGAATCATGGGCCGCAGAGCATTTGTTAGACATCCTCAAGCAAACGCTTCCTACCGCCCATTTCTACACTCCTATTGAAAGTGTTTCTGAAGGCTTGGCTTTTTTCAAGATCAATCCACCAGTGGACTTGATTATCTCAGACATTCAATTGAACGATGGCTTGAGCTTTGAACTCTATGAACAGCTAAAACCCCAAGCTCCTATCATCTTTACTACCGCCTTTAACGATTACGCCTTACAAGCCTTTCAAACACAAGGTATTGCTTATTTACTAAAACCCATTTCTGAAGTGGATTTAGAAGCCGCATTGGATAAATGGCAAGGCTTAAAACAGGGTGGGCAAATCCAATGGCAAGAGCTCTCGGCAAACCATGCTCCCGCTAAAAATGAGAAGCAGCGTTTTATTGTAAAAATTGGCGACAAACTCAAGGCTGTGGATACACATGACATTCTAGTCATCTATAATTTTGAAAAAGGGACTTACCTCTTTACCAAAGACCACAGAAACTATTTGATAGATCCCTCGTTGGATGTGGTCATGGAAGAATTGAGTGAACGAACCTTCTTCAGAATCAGCCGAAAACACATTGTACACATCAAGGAGTGCACCGATTTGGTGAATTATAATAACAGCAGATTACAGGTACTTTTACCCGAACTCAAAGGGCAGTCTTTGGTTGTTGCACGAGAAAAAGTGAAGTTATTTAAAGAGTGGTTAAACCATTAAAAATGAATGCCTAAAAAAACATCACTTAACTTATAGATAGAAATTAAAACCCATGAACATTCTCAAATTCATCATCTTCTTAGTTATCAATTTTGGAGGTTTAGCGATAGGCGGTTACTTTACCGGTAAAGGGGTTCCCTCAGATTGGTATGTGAACCTAAACAAAGCACCTTGGACACCACCAGGTTGGGTGTTTGGTGCAGCATGGACCACCATCATGATTTGCTTTTCCATTTACCTTGATTACCTCTATCCTAAAACAACGGCAGTCAAAACAATGCTCTTTCTGTTTGCCATTTCATGGGCATTGAACGTGTTTTGGAATGTGGCCTTTTTTGGCATGCATCTTCCATGGCTGGGCTTAGCCGTTATTGCAGCACTCACAGCGCTTACACTCTTTTTCTTATTCGCGTATTGGAAAGAGATGCAATGGCTTTCTTTATTGATTCTACCCTATGTTATTTGGCTTTGCATTGCCACCTCACTCAATGCATACATCGTCTTACAAAACGATTTTTAAAAGGAAATGAACAGATTATTTTAGCGGTCTTCCCAATTGGGATTGTCCCAGTAGTAATCGTTGGGATTGAGCATGCGGTATTCTACGTACTTTTTCTTGATGAGCATAATAAACTCATACTGCGTCAATTGCTGTAAAGTTGCATCACTAATTTGGCAATAATCAATGAAGCTATCAAACTCTTCATCTTCCATTTCTATAATGCCATAGGCCACATATTTCTCAAAAAGCTCTTTGAGCAACTCACGCCTTCTGTCGTTATTGATGATTTCGTAGGTTTCTCTCAACCTGCGTTCTCTTCTACTAAATGCAGCATACAGCGCAGTAATCGGACTCATTGCGGCATTCATTCCACTTGGTCTGTAATCGCGTTCATCAAAGCCCAACTCTTCAATGTCATCATAAATATCTTTCAAATCACGTTTGGCAAAAACGGTTACCTCTCGCAGCTGTACTTTAATGGGATATAAAGTGACTTTGAGGTTGTAAGAGGCTTGGTCTGCAGAGTCTTTCATACTCAGGTATTGCGTTGCATACCCAATACAACCAATCATAATGGTGTCGTTCTTTTTGGCCTTGATCTCAAAATATCCAGAGGCATTGGCGAAATTTCCAACGGCCATGGATTTATTTACAACATACAAACCCACAAAATCATTGAGCCCATAAATGTCTTGGACCTGCCCTTTTATGGTTACCATTTTAGGCCCTTGTCCCTGTGCCTTAAGTGTTTGGAAGGCCGTAAAGCAAATGATGAAAATTAAATAGTACGCTCTCATGAACACCCGCAAAATAAATGGGTTTATAGTACTTGACAGCAAAGTGATGTTATTTGTTGTTAAGACAAAATACACAACGCATTTTTGTAGCCGTGAACCAAGGATTAAAAAAAGCTTTTGAAGATTTAGAGTTTGATGCTGTAAAGCAGGCCATCAAGGAATATACCTTTACCGCAAGCGGCAGCGATTTTATTGATAAACTGCACCTGCTTAGCAATAAGAAACGTTTGGTCTTTGAACTCAACTGTGTTCAAGAATACACCTCTTCATTCGAGCAAATTCCCATACCCTCTATGCAGGCAGAGGAAATACTCAAAGAGCTGCATACCTTAGAAATTGCCAACTCCGTGCTGGCAGAAGAACAATTTATGCGCATTGCCACCTTGCAAAGAGGAGCACATCACTTGGTTCGCTTTTTCTCTAAAGAAGAACACATAGAATTGTACCCAGCGTTAAAAGCACGTTTCAATCGCGTGGTGTTGAACCCAGAAGTCCTCACCTCTATAGAAGGGGTGTTGGATACACATGGCATTGTTAAAAGCTCCGCTTCTCCCGCATTACAGCAGATTAGAAGTCGCCAAGGAAATGTGCGCAAGCAAATAGAGCGCAACTTCATGCAAGAGATGAACCGTTGGCGCAAAGCGGGATATTTAGATGACATTCAAGAAACCTTC
>CBFHSD010000022.1:0-38122 GCA_965658375.1 Salibacteraceae bacterium | reverse complement strand
AGAAGTTAGCAGATGTTAACAGGAAAGACAAGGAGCTAAGCGCGATAAGAAAGAATTTGGAGAAGCAATTGGAAATTGTACAAACCAAATCAGAAACGCTAGAAAAAGAACAGCAAAAGCATGTAGAACGGCTTGAATCTTTAGCCAATCTATCTGCAGATGAAGCAATGAAAGAACTTAAAGTAGCTTTGGAATCTCAAGCCAAATCAGAGTCTGTTCAATTGATGCAAGAAATTGTTGACGAAGCAAAAGTAAGCGCAAATAAAGAGGCGAAAAGAATTGTTATTCAAACCATTCAAAGAGTTGCTACAGAACATGCTATTGAAAATTCAGTATCTGTTTTTAACATTGATTCTGATGATGTAAAAGGAAGAATTATTGGTAGAGAAGGCCGTAACATTAGAGCTTTAGAGGCCGCTACGGGTGTTGAGATTGTTGTTGATGATACACCAGAAGCAATCATCCTTTCATGTTTTGATCCAGTAAGAAGAGAGGTAGCACGTTTGTCGTTACACCAATTGGTAACAGATGGTAGAATTCACCCAGCTCGTATTGAAGAAGTGGTGAAAAAGACAAGAAAACGCATTGATGAAGAAATTTTCGAAACGGGAAAAAGAACCTGTATAGATCTTGGGATTCATAACCTGCATCCAGAACTATTGAAGATGGTAGGTCGTATGAAATACCGTAGTTCTTACGGACAAAACTTGCTACAACACTCTAGAGAAGTAGCGAACTTATGTGCTACTATGGCATCTGAACTTGGCTTAAACCCGAAGGTTGCAAAACGCGCAGGATTGCTTCACGATATAGGGAAAGTTCCGGAGGATGAGCCAGAACTTCCTCACGCCTTGTTAGGTATGAAGTTGGCCCAGAAATTTGGTGAGAAACCAGACATTTGCAATGCCATTGGAGCTCACCACGATGAAATTGAAATGACCACTTTGGTTTCTCCAATTGTTCAGGTGTGTGATGCCATTAGTGGTGCAAGACCAGGAGCAAGAAGAGAAGTAGTAGAAAGCTATATTCAGCGTTTGAAAGACCTTGAAAATCTTGCATTAGAAAACGAAGGTGTTTCTAAAGCTTTTGCTATTCAAGCGGGTAGAGAACTAAGAGTATTAGTAGAAAGTGAAAAAGTGAATGATGATATGGCAAACCAATTGTCATTCGATATATCACAAAAAATACAAAACGAAATGACCTATCCAGGTCAGGTTCGAGTAACTGTAATACGTGAAACAAGGGCAGTAAATATTGCAAAATAATGGACGGCTTTTTTGCACATGAAACGGCAGTTGTTGATGCTAAGGCAGAGATAGGAGAAGGGTCAAAAATTTGGCACTTCTCTCACATCATGGCCAATTGCAAACTTGGAAACAAGTGCAATGTGGGACAAAATGTGGTGATTTCCCCAGAAGTTATTTTGGGCAACAATGTCAAGATTCAAAACAACGTTTCTGTCTACACTGGAGTTACATGTGAAGATGACGTTTTTTTAGGTCCTTCCTGTGTATTTACCAATGTCATTAATCCCAGAAGTGGTGTCAATCGCAGAGGGCAATACACGAGAACTAAAGTGAAACAAGGAGCCACCATTGGTGCTAACGCAACCATTGTTTGTGGTCACGACATTGGCAGATACGCCTTTATTGGTGCAGGAGCTGTGATAACGAAAGAAGTTCCTGATTATGCTTTAGTCGTAGGAAACCCTGCCAAGCATATTGGTTGGATGAGTGAGTACGGTAGCCGCTTGCACTTTGACGATGCAGGTAACGCAACGTGTGAAGAAAGTGGAGAGCATTACCAATTGCTGCATGGGCAAGTTCATAAATTGACTGTGGAAGGATGAAAAAGACGGGCTTAGTTTTACAGGCGAGAATGGGGTCTACACGATTGCCTGGTAAAATGACCGCTTCTTTTTTTAAAGATAAAGGTGTCTTTGAAATTATTGTTGAACGCATATTAGAAAAGTTTGAAGCCAGTGATGTCATTTTAGCCACCTCCTCTCACAAGAGAGATAATGTGCTTGAAGAAATCGCTGCGAAATACAGGGTCAGGACTTACCGTGGTAGTGAAGACGATGTGTTGCAACGTTTCATAGGTGCGGCTAAATCAAAATCATATACTGATGTGATTCGCATTTGTGCAGACAATCCTTTTTTAGATATCAATGCATTGCTTGAGCTGAAGTATAATCATGAGAATAGCAATGCCGATTACACGGCTTTCTGTTTAAAGGATGGTACTCCTAGCATCAGAACTCATTTCGGTTTTTGGGGAGAAGGAGTAAGTCTAAGGGCACTGCAAAAAGCGAACGAATTGACACAGGATGCGTTTTATCATGAACACGTCACTAACTATATTTATGGTCATCCAGAAGCGTTTTCCTTCAAATGGCTTCCAATTCCAAGTCAGCTTGAAGCGTACAAACAAAGTTTAAGGTTCACCTTAGATACACCTGGCGATTTTGAGCGTTTGAAAAGAATGTTCAAGGCATGGAAAAAAACCAATATGACTACCAATGAGCTTCTCACTCTAGCTCTTGATGATAAAGAGTTGATTGAGGGGATGAAACAAGAAATAATTAAACAATCTAAATAATGGCACACACATATGTAATTGGCGAAGTTGGACAGAATCACAACGGTTCAATGATCATAGCCAAAGAGATTATAGACCGCGTTGCACAACCTCAATTGGATGGGCTTACTGGAGAGGCATTAGCTCCTATGGACGCAGTTAAATTTACGAAAAGAGACCTCAAAGAAGAGTTGACGGATAGCGCCATGAGAAGACCCTATTCTGGGAGAAATTCTTTTGGTCCTACCTACGGTGAGCACAGGCAAGCATTAGAACTTGATGATGAGCAGCATTTTGAGCTTTACCAATATGCGAAAGAACGCGGATTGGAATTTGTGGAAACGCTTTGCGCAAGAGGCTGCTTGACCATGCTCAACCACTTTAAACCAGATCGATTAAAGGTGGCATCTCGTGACTTAACGAATTTGCCTTTGCTCGAAGCCATGGCAGAAACTGAAATTCCAATGATTCTTTCCACTGGGATGGGTGGGCCTAAAGAGCTTGATGATGCTTTAACCGCAATCACTAAATACCATAAAGATGTGAGTATTTTGCACTGTATTTCTCAATACCCAGCAGAATACAAGAACATCAACTTAGAAACCATCACATGGTTGAAAGAACAGTTCCCTCAACATAAAATCGGTTATTCGGATCATAGTATAGGGATTATGATTCCGGTTGCTGCTGTTGCCATGGGTGCAGAGATTATTGAAAAACACATTACCCTTGATAGAGATATGAGAGGAACCGACCAAAAAGGTTCTTTGGCTCCGGATGGGATTCATAGAATGATGCGTGACATCAGAAATCTAGAATACGCTTTTGGCGAAAAGGGAATGTTTATTTCTGAAGCGGTACAAGGTTCTAAGGTAAAACTTCAAAGATCCATTGCTTCTAGAATAGACTTGAAAGCAGGAGATACCATTAAAGAAGACTACATTCATATGTTAAGCCCTGGTGATGGGGTTCAATGGGCAGATCGCTCAACCATGATTGGTAAAACAGTAAAGCAAGATATTGCTGCAAATGAAATCATCTACCCTCAATTCTTTCAATAATGGATATTAAACTCATTCTTACCGACATAGATGGTGTGTGGACCGATGGTGGTATGTTCTATGATAACACTGATTTAGAGTTTAAAAAGTTCAATACTAAAGATTCGGCTGGTGTATTGTTTGCAAGACGCGCTGGGATTGAAGTGGGAATTCTTACAGGTGAAAACACTGAAATTATGGCGCGAAGAGCGCGAAAATTGAAGATTGATTTACTCCATCAAGGAGTTAAGAACAAAAAGAAACTCATTCAAGAAATCATTGCCGAAAGAGGAATTGCTTGGGAAAATGTGGCCTACATTGGAGATGACCTTATAGATATCCCTTCTTTACAACTTGTTGGATTCAGTGGGTGTCCTGCTGATGCACCTGGATACGTGAAGGATGTTGTTCATTTTATAACTCCTAGAAAAGGGGGAGACGGTTGTTTTAGAGATTTCATAGAAGAACTCTTCACCGTTACTGGTCAACTGGAAGGTTTAGTAAAAGAGATTGTTTCTGATTTAGAGTAAAATGGCAGAAAGTCAAGGAAAATCAATGAGTGTAAGTAGCTTCAAAGCGTTGCTTACCCGAATTGGGGGAATAGCCTTGAGTTATGCCGTGAGTGTTTTTATAGCTCGATTGTACGGTGCTAGTGGAGTAGGAATATTTGCAATCAGCCAAATGGTTTTGATGATTGGAGGTTCTGTTTCTAAAGTTGGCTTGGATATTTTCTTTCTAAAGCTGGTTTCTTCTGAAAACATTGAAAATCAAAAGGAAAGCCTCAAATCTGATTACATCAATTCAGTTAAACTCATCTTTTTTATAGGGCTAGGTGTTAGTTTGTTCATCTGGTTTTTGATTCCTTTTCTAGCCCAAGACATTTTTAAAATTCCATCATCTGAAAAAGCCATGAGAATTGCGGTTCTCGGAATTGTACCTTTTGGTCTATATAAGCTCAATCAAGAGGCTGTTCGAGGTTTAGGTAAGTCAACCAGTTATGTTGCATTGGATAGAATTTGGCCTTTTCTAACTATGCTTTTGTTATTGTTTGTTTTTTCGGAATATTTCAGAGGTGTTAGTGCTGTCGCATGGTATTTCAATTTCGGGTTGATGGTGTCTCTCTTCATTGGGTTTTATCAATGGAATAAAGCGATGGGCTTAAGGCGAACAAAGTCACTGTTGCGCTATAAATTGAAAAGCTTGTTTCAAAGCTCTTTTCCTATGATGATCACAGGCATGATGTTTTTAATCATGGGCTGGACAGATAAATTTATGTTGGCTACTTATTTGAAAGAGAGTCAAGTTGGTCAGTACGAGGTGGCCTTAAAGCTTGCCAATCTTGGTACCTTGGCTTTGTTTGCTGTAAATGCTGTTGTTACTCCTCAATTTGCAAAGGCATTCAAAGAAGGTGCTCTTCAAAAACTGCAAAATTTAGCAAGGGATAGCGCAAATTTGATTGTGATTTTAGTTCTTCCTTTAGTAAGTGTATTGCTGTTAGGTGCAGACTTTTTCATAGGCATGTTTGGAGAAGGGTTTAGCGAGGTGAAACCCATCTTATATATATTGATTGTTGGACAATTGGTAAATAGTTTTTCCGGAAGTGTTTTAAATATTCTTCAAATGACTGGCAACCAGCTGACAGCTCAGTATATCATGATTGTAGCTGCCCTCGTCAATGTAGTTTTAAATTTACTTTTAGTTCCAAGTTTCGGAATGGTTGGTGCCGCATATGCAACTGCCATCGGGGTAGTTTTCTGGAATTTAGTGAGCGTTTATGCTGTCTATAAAAAAGTAGGGGTTTTGGCTATTATGAGTCCCTTACAAATGGGGAAATCGATTCAAAATATCTTGAGGAGAAGATGATTGAATCTCTAAGTCATTTAGCTTTTTAAGAATCCTTTTATAAAGTAAGTGCCATGATTGATACACACCATTGGTAATGTAGTTATTATGCCATAGAACACTGAGATCGCAATTGTACTGATGTTGCTCTAAAAAAGACTCGATAAAAGGCCAAGCTTTTTCTGGTGAACCGAACATTTTAAGGCAAAGTGTTACATCCATAAGTTGCAACGGATATTCGACAAAATTATAAGGGGTATTGCTCTCTAGATCGAAAGGGATGAATGCCTTTCCATAGTTGTTTCTAAAACCAGCATGATCACTAAAGCAAAGAGAACTGTCAAAGGTTATTTCACTCTCACTTAACTTTTCATAGAAATCAGGTATTTGCATCCTTAAAAAATGATTTCTATTGGCCGTGGTGCGATACTTAATTTGCTTCAATTCTTGATTGAAGGTACTAGAGTCCAGTGAGGCTTTGTGTAAGCCGTTGTGAAACCCTCTTGAGGTAATTTGCTCGAGTTGCTGAGATGATATGTCTTTGATGAAGTTGTAGTCAGCGTTGGCAATATTATCGTCTCCTTGTCCATTTTGAACTAACCAAAAAAATGTAGAAGTAAAACCGAACTGTTCGTGCAAATTCATGAAGTAGTCTGTATCATTCCATCCTAATTGGTTTGACAAAGCCTTTAAAGTGCGAGATAGAAGTTTGCCGCCTTGAAACTTTTTCAAAGCATTGCCTATTTCGGTTCTGGGCGCTGAGCGAATACGGTCCATATCATGAGATAAGAACACTGTAGATTTTCTATTGTGAATAGGAGGGATGTATGCATTTAAAAACAAGCTCCTTAATTCTTCAAGATACTTTGATACGAGATTCTCTGTAACGCATTTATATTTTTCTTGGTAAGAAGCTGAGTATTCAAACCTATTGTATTGGTCTAGTTTTCTGCTTCCGTACTCTTGCAAAGAGTTGATCATATAGAAGATAGTGCCCAAAAAATCTGGTTTTTCTTCTTGATATAGAATAGGTGAATTTTTGAACCAATATTCATGGTCGAATTGTTTACTTTTAATGAGTCTTTTGAAATTTTCATGAAGCACCAAGCTGCAGTTCGTGTTGGTTCCAATAGTGATATTGGGATTGGATGACACTAACAACAACGTAATGTCAAAATGTGCTCCTAACAGTGAGATAAGGAAATGACCTATTTCCTCAAACTCTTTTTCACCATTATAAGCATAGGTTATTTGATTACCGGATGGCATTGAGAAGTTTTAAAAGCTTATTGTTTGTTTTCTCTATTCTGAAGTATGGCGTTTGAACTGCACCAAAAGAACTGAAATACCTTTCAATACCTTCTACCATACTCCCTTCGAAATTGAATTGAAGTTGTTTTTCGCTCGCCAATTGAATTCCGATATTCATTAAAAGAGTCATTGCGCCAGAGTTTCTGAATTCTGGAATAACTGCGCCTGTGTGGTAATATAGGTATGTAGAATCCCATAAAAATAACATGGATGCGATGACTTTGCCTTCTGCATTGACAGCCTCGTGTAGGCATCCTTGCTTAGTCTCTTCTACAAATTGCTTTATTCTTAAGAAGTATTCTTCATTGTAAGGAAGACTCATGTTTTTGGTCGAGTAATCCTGCAACTTGATTTGGTGAAGTGATGAGAAATTGGAGGATGGTCTTGTATTAAGTGATTTTTGAGCTTTTTTCAATTCGCGTCTCAAACTCGCTTTGAATCTCTTTATGGCACTATCATAGGACTGAATAGGAAGGGTATAAGTGTAACGTGTAGTTTGCGAATAGCCTTTCCAGAAAAATGGCAGCCAGTTTGAAAATAGAGGGTTGCTATGAAATACAAGCTCATCGCTATTCGGCAATTGTTCAATGAGTTCATTGAGCAATTGTTTCTCGTAACTGGTTTTCTTAGATTGGCCTAGGTCGGACGGGTACTTTATTGTAGGTCCAATGTACGGTGTTAATGCCGGGATAGTAATTTTACGAATTCCTAATTTTGATTTTTTAAAAACTGGCCAAGCTGCGTTGACCTCCCCATTCTTTTCAAAAGATAAAAGCACACTCCATTCTTCAGGCTCTAGAAGAGCGCTTAACCAATGATAAGACTCAAATATGGATACTCGGGTGTTGGCATCGCAATAAGATTTATAAAGGCTTTTATTATCGGTTTGTTCTCGCATTTACTTGTTCTAAAGCGTTGACAAAAGAAGCATATTCTGGATGATTTTCGCGATTTTTGCTTCCTTGTTTGTAAACTAGGGCATGTGCATTCTCTCTTACAGTACATTCAGCGCCTATGAAGCTCTCAACTTCATTAAGAATTGTCTCTTGTTCAAGGTGCATAATATCGTAATTAATGGTCATTTTTTGCTCTTCTCGTATTTCCTTTATTTGCTTTTCAATGTCGGTATTTAAATCAATAACTTGTCTAATTATTCGCTGATGAAGAGGTAATGAGTGTATTTCATAATAGCTACTAGGTTTTGCAGACCACCAAGCTTCCTTGTCTATATTCAAAGCGATTCTGGCATCATAAATAGATAGTGCAGTATCGAGTAAGTCTCGCTTAATAACAATGAACTTTGCATCCGGATTGGCTTGAGTGAGTCTATTCACTTGAGTGCTTAGCGTAAGGTTTTTAAATATCCAAGGTTTTTGATTTTTGTGCAAGAGAGCTTGAACCCGCTTCTCATAATCAGATAAACTAAAAAAATCTCCTGCCTCACTAGGGGCATGTAAACTCAAATGTTGTGTTCTTCCAAAATATGAGGAGTAAGTGTTATGCGCCTTGTTTCTGTAAATAAAGTTCGATAGTTGTTTTCCGAAGTTTATGTTTTTTGGAAAGAGATGGTTGAGATTGTCGACATAGTCAATGTCCAAAACATTTGTTAACCATTGGTATATTAATGTTGTTCCAGACCTAGGAGCTCCAATGAGAAATACAGGAGGATTTTGTGTCTTTAATCCAAAGGTATTCAGATTGTCTTGCGGCAATAAAAAGGAAATACGTTTGTTCAGATTTGTTAATCCAAAATACACCTTGATGTGCATAAAAGTATATTTTAGATCAAAATTAAGGTTTGTGTTTGTATAGAGCTAAAATCTTGATTTTTTTGATTGAAACGGAGCACATAAAAGTTGGAGACTACAAACACTCAATATTATCTGAAAAGAGCAAGTTTATATAATTTGTTTCAAGTTGGTGGTGTCGCAATCTTGACAGGGTTGTTTTTTTATCTATATCCCACCTTTTTGGTTGAGAGATATGCCTATATGGGGTTCTCTATGGTTCCATTGCAGTATTGGAAATTAGTGTTTAGTTCCGGTCTTTTTTTCTTTTCATTCGTTTATATTTTCTCCAAGGCTTCCCCGTTTTTGAAAAGTGTTAGTCTTTTTTTTCAAGTCATCTTCCTGTTACCTAATTTGGTGTTTTATAATTTTAATGATATTTCAGTTATTCCGATTTGTGGCCTCACCTTACTCATTGCACTTTTGAGTTTTCCGAGAATCAAGTTCAGACCAATTCAATTTGTAAAGCCAGAATTCATTGAGATAACAGTGTTGATCTTCACATTGCTACTTCCTGTTTTATTCATTGTCCTCTATACCTATCCTTTAAATTTTAATCTAGAGTTGCTTAAATTTGGAAAGGCCATTTATGCAGTGCGCGAAACGAATGCTGAGGTGGTACATTCCTCCTTCTTGAGCTACACTTTATCTCCTTTGGTGAAGGTGCTACTCCCACTTTTTGTACTATTCATGCTTCACAAAAAAAAGTATTTTCTCTCTTTATTAGGAGTGGTTGTTATTGCCGCTTTATTCTTTATTACGGCTAAGAAGGGAGTATTTTTTGGGCTAGTCTTGGTATTGTTTTTCTCTATGATCAAGGATTATAAGAAGCAAGCAAGTCTTTTCGTTTTAGGTCTTTCGCTTGTCATTATTCTAGGAACGATTTTGAGCTCGAATGGAAACCTAATGCTTAATTCACTTATTGTTCGTAGAGTGTTCTTTCTTCCCGCATGGCTCAATTGGGCTTACCTCGATTTTTTTACCGGTGAAAACCTGTATTACGGTTATAGCTTTTTAGGAAGTGTGGTGCCTTATAATTTAGACGCAGAACCAGCTGTACTAATAGGAAGGGAATATTTTTACACGGGCTCTGGCTACGCAAATAATGGTTTTATTTCAGATGCTCTCATTAATATCGGGGTGCCAGGAATGGTGTTGGTGATTCTTTTGATTGTTTGGATGTTCCGATTTTTCGACTCCTTAAACTTGGGGCCTTCTTTTTTTGGGATATTTTTTGTCTTTCTGTTTGCTCTTCTTTCTACAGGTTTTTTTACCGTGATGTTTACTCACGGAGGGCTGTGGCTAATTGCACTTACTTACCTTGTGTCCCGGTCGATTAAAAAGGAATCAAACCTTAATCAACCATATAATTATCGAGCTTAGTACAACACTTATAAGCATACCTATTACGATATATACTTTTATATCTTCCAACCTATTGCTAGAGTTTCTGAAAGGTACAATTGATTCTATGACATGTAAGTTTTCAATTTGCTCTTGAGTTTGACCAAGCTTTAAGATCAGGTTTTCACTTGAGCCGAAGACAAATTGGTTTTCAATTTTCTCACCCGGTTTTTTCATATGTATTTCTAGAGCCTCATTGAGGTGAGATAAACTCTCCTCATAGATTTTTCTTTTCGTAGCAAGCTTTTTTTGGTAGAATTCAAGGCCTCCTACATACGTTAAAACCTCTTCTGTGTATTGTGGTATTTTGTCTTTTAACTGTGTGGTAATATTTATTGAGAAGATTACCTGTTTTTCAAAGTCAGATTTTTTTGACTTTACCAAAGCATCAGTTTCGGCAACTTTTACCAAAACTTCCTCATGTCCGCCAAATTTTTGCCTAAGATCATTTTCTATGTGTTTCGATAAAAATGGAATTTCTTCTTCGGGCATTAACGAAGTGGAAAACACACCGTCTGTTTCAAAGGTAGGTGCATTTAATTTGAAGAATAAAGCTCCAAAACCGCTACCGAGAATAGAGAAAATCAAAAGTTGAAGTGCTTTACTCTTTATAGTTTTCGCTAAAAGAGTGAAAAACTCAGTTAAATTCAATTCTTCTTTCATAAGGAATATATTGGGTGCGAAAATAGAAAAAGCTAAAGGAGACTAGGGAAATATGTTGGGGAATTATATAGAAGCGATGAAAACTCATAATTTCGCAGAATGGAAGAAAGGCATATATGTCATGTCACAAGTGTTCACAAGTTTAACGATGTACGTATATTTAAGAAAGAGTGCGTGTCTTTGGCTACTGCGGGATTTAAAACAAGTTTGATTTGTGCCAATTCACCGATAGAAGAAGTAATAGACGGAGTACAGGTTTATAATGTAGAAATAGGAAAACCTTCGAGATTGATACGTATGCGATCAGCCCATAAGTGGCTTAGGAGTAAGTGTATTGAGGTAAATGCAGATATTTTTCATTTGCATGATCCTGAATTACTTCCATTGGGTGTTTGGTTGAAAAGTCAAGGTAAAAAGGTTGTCTTCGATTCTCATGAAGATACTGCAGCGGACATTCTTAGAAAAGATCACTTTCCTAAATTTTTACGATGGTTTATTTCTAAGGGGTATAATTTTTATGAAAAAAAATCTGTTCGAAGCTTTGATGGACTCATATCTGTTAGTGAGGAAATTACATCTTCATTCAATCATCCGTGTTCCATCACAATAAAAAACTACCCTATTTTATCTATGTTTAGCACTCTATCTTCAGAGAAGGAAGAGCCACCCTACGCAATTTATGTCGGTGGCTTAACACGCATTAGAGGAATAAGGGAAATTATTGAAGCCGTAGGCGCTGTTGAAGGGTTAAGGTTGAGAATTGCTGGGGCTTTTGATGAAGTTGAGTACGAGCAGGAGTGCAGAGCTCTTCCTGCTTGGAAGAAAGTTGATTTCTTAGGTTTTATTCCTTTAGAGAAGGTCTATGAGCACTTGGTTAAAGCAAGTATAGGATTCACCATGCTTCACCCTACTGAAGGACATGTACACAGTTTACCAATCAAGACATTTGAGTATATGGCAGCTGGTGTTCCAGTTGTGATGACAGATATTCCTTATTGGAAAAAGCTTTTTTCGGAGCTTGGATTTTTCGCAAAGCATGATAAACCCAGAGAAGTAGCGAGAATTTGTGAGTTTATTTTGAACCACAAAGATGAAATTGAAAGGAAAGTAGATTCTGCAAGAAGTAAAGTTTTTTCTGATTTCAATTGGCAATCTCAAGCCGAAAAATTAATATCGTTTTACAATCATTTATGAAATTAACCATACTCAGTCAGTATTACCCACCTGAAGTTGGTGCTCCGCAAAACCGACTACATGAGTTGGCTATTCGCTTGAAAAAAGAAGGTTGGGATATTGAAGTGTTGACAGCAATGCCCAATTACCCCGATATGATAATCCATGAGAAATACCACGGCTTAAAATACCATCACGAGTTCATAGACGATATCTCAGTTCACAGAGCTCCTATTTATGTAACAAAAGAAAAAGGGGTGGTCAAGAGACTCATGAACTACTTTTCATTCGTTTATTCTTCTTGGAAAGTGGGTAGAAAAAAACTGGGAAAGACTGACTTTCTGATGGTAGAATCTCCACCCTTATTTTTAGGGATTTCAGCCTATTTTCTATCAAAAAAATTGGGCGCCCGTTTCATTTTTAATGTTTCAGATCTTTGGCCTGAAAGTGCTGAAAAATTGGGCATTGTGACCAATAAACTCTTTCTATCTCTTGCTACGCGACTCGAAGAATGGTGCTACCACAAAGCCGATTTTATTACGGGTCAAACCCAAGGCATAGTAAAAGATATTCAAACACGTTTCCCAAACAAGTCTGTTTATTGGTTGCCAAATGGAGTAGACTTAACCTTTTTCAAACCTGGTACTAGGGGAGAGCAATGGAGGGTAGAAAAAGGCTTTCAACCAGATGACTTAATTTTCCTGTATGCCGGAATTCATGGTCATGCCCAAGGTTTAGAGGTGATTTTAAACGCTGCGAATGCGTGCAAACAATACAACAATGTTCATTTCGTGTTTGTAGGCGATGGTCCTGAAAAAGCAGATCTTGAAGATTTAAAAGAAAAATTGCAGCTTGAAAGAGTACACTTCTATGGTTTAGTGCCAAAATCGGAAATGCCTCGTATTGTTTCTGCAGCAGATGCGGCTTTGGTCCCTCTGAAGAAATTACCGCTTTTTGAAGGGGCAATACCGAGTAAAATATTCGAGAACTTGGCGACAGAAAAGCCCATTATACTTGGAGTAAATGGAGAAGCCAAGCATTTGTTTATCGATGATGGAAAATCAGGAATTCATTTTGAGCCAGAAGATGACAAGCAATTGGCCCAAGTTATAGGTAGTATTGCAGAAGGTAAAATTGATTTAAAAACCCTCGGAGCGAATGGAAGGGTCTATGTGAATGAAAAGTTCAATAGAGATAACATTGCAAGGGGTTTCATAAAGGCTTTGGAAGAACTATGAAAATGATGACTATTGTTGGGGCACGCCCTCAATTTGTTAAAGCTGCAACAATTAGCAGAATAGTGCAAGAAACCGCGGGCCTTGAAGAAATCTTGGTTCATACAGGACAGCATTTCGATCAAAACATGAGTGATGTGTTTTTTGACGAAATGCAAATCAGCAAACCAGCATTTCAACTTGATGTGAACAGTGTTGGACATGGCGCGATGACGGGTCGCATGATGGAAAAAATAGAGACATTACTTATTGATCAAAGGCCTGAAGTGGTACTCGTTTATGGTGATACCAATTCTACTTTGGCAGGGGCTTTAGCTGCTAAAAAACTTCATATTCCTGTTGCTCATGTAGAAGCTGGATTGCGCAGTTTTAATGATAGAATGCCAGAAGAGGTCAATAGAATTTTAACCGATAGAATCAGCACGAACCTTTATTGTCCAACCGATACGGCAGTTAGTAATTTACACACGGAAGGCTTCGATAAGCTAAGCAATCGAGTTGTTAGAACAGGTGATGTGATGTATGATGCAGCCTTGTTTTATGCCAAAATCGCTTCAGAGAAAAGCACTGTTTCAATTCCAGAGAAAGATTTTGTTTTAGCCACTATTCATAGAGCTGAAAATACAGACGACCCGAAAAAGTTAAAAGGCATTGTAGAGGCCTTGAATCATATTAATGAGACCAATCCGGTGGTGTTGCCATTGCATCCCAGAACAAAAAAGTACTTGGAAATGAATCAGTTAACTTTATCCTTTGATACCATAGCACCTATTGGTTACTTTGACATGATTCAACTACTCAATCGTGCTTCTTTGGTGGTTACAGATAGTGGCGGGGTTCAAAAAGAAGCATTTTTCTTTAAGAATAATTGTGTAACCCTTAGAGATCAAACCGAATGGGTAGAATTGGTTGAGAATGGATTCAATACCTTAGCAAAGGCAGAAAACCCAGAAGATATTCTCAATAAAGTGAATGCCATGCTCATAAAAAGCAACCAATTTGAGCAAGACTTATACGGAACAGGCCATGCCGCAGAGAGTATCGTAAAGGATTTATTGACGAGTATTTGATCAACTAATTGTTGGGTAAAGATGAATTATAGCAAACACATATTTTGATAGGAGGGCAAAACATAAGGCTAGTCAATTACTACCTCTTGCACCTCATAATGTTTGTGTTGCCGCTTTTTAATAAGTCGGCTCCTTTGTTAATTTCTATTCTATTTCTCACGAGTTTCTTCAACGATAAATTTGATTTACGAAGAAACCTCTTCGATCGTAGGAAATGGATTCTCTTACTTTTAGTCGCTCCCTATCTATTCACCCTATTTGGTCTATTCAATACAGAACTTATGGATGTTGGCTTGAAAAAGCTTGAGATTAAATTGAGTATTCTATTATTACCTATTATCCTACTCACAACAACGATTGTAAAGTATACTCAAATTCGTGAGTTATTGAGAACATATGTGTTTGGGGTCAGTATTTCTGCAATTATTTGTTTGGTTCATGGAGCCTACAAATATTATTTCACTGGTGATGTTTCTTACATGTTTTACATTGAGTACTCGCTATTCCATCATCCCAGTTATTTCGCGATGTATCTGAATATGGGTATTTCAATTCTCTTGATTTTCATCTTCAATCAAGAGAATAAGATTAAGTTTCGGCACTTTGCGTTACTTACTTTTTTAATGGTGAGTGTTTATCAATCAGCTTCTAAGGCTGGGTTGATTGTGCTTTTGGTTATTTGTGTATTTGCTTTTCTGTTTGAGCTGGCACCGAGAATAAAATGGTTAAAGAGCCTTATTGCGCTTAGTACCTCCGTAGTACTTGTTATTTTGATAATGCTTAGTTCTAATTTCGTATATCAAAGGTTTTCGGAGATGAGTTCAGCAGGAAATGCTGGTTCCACTTCATCTACTGCAAGTAGGTTAGATATTTGGAAGGGCGCAGTACTAATATTACAAGACGATTATCTAATTGGCGTGGGTTCAGGAGATGTTCAAGAAGCATTAGATAAAAAATATAAAGAGAATAACCTTGAACACTCCTTTGAGAAGCACAGCAATGCACACAATCAATACATTGAAACCTTTTTGGCGAATGGTTTTTTTGGCCTATTATCTCTTCTTGCTGCGTTATTGGTGATGTTCTTTTACGGAGTGAAATATCGGATTTATATTTTATCACTCTACGTGTTCAACATAGGCTTCAACTTTCTCACAGAATCTATGTTAGAGAAGCAAAGTGGAGTGCTCTTTTTTGCACTATTCGGGACCCTTATGATTTCAATCATAAAAGAGCGGAAATAATATTTTACAGAGATGAGTTTCACTCATCATATTCATTTATTTTTGATAATTATTCAAAGAACAATATGATTCCTTTTTCTCCTCCAAGAATTGATGATGATGTAATAGAAGAAGTGATAGATGCACTTCGTTCTGGATGGATCACTACTGGCCCTAAAACAAAGCGTTTCGAGAAAGAAATTGCTACATATACAGGTGCCAAAACCGTAATTTGCTTAAACTCCGGTACTGCTGGTATGGAGTTGATGTTGAGCTGGTTTGGCGTAGGTCCAGGAGATGAGGTTATTATACCAGCCTTCACTTATACGGCTACGGCAAATGCAGTTATTCATCAGGGCGCAACACCTGTGATGTGCGATGTGAAAGACGACTTTACCATTGATGAAAATCAAATTGAGAAACTCATCAATAAGCGCACTAAAGCTATTATTCCAGTTGATATTGCTGGTTTCCCATGCGATTACGACAAGATCAATGCCTTGGTCAGAAAGAAAAATGTGAAATCCATTTTTAAGCCAAGTACTGAAGAGCAAGAACTACTTGGTAGAATCTTAATCTTGGCTGATGGCGCTCATAGCATTGGTTCGTTATACAAAGGAAAGCAAAGTGGTCAATTAGCTGATGCTACCTCATTTTCTTTTCACGCAGTTAAGAATTTAACTACGGCAGAAGGTGGTGCACTTGCCTTAGCACTTCCAGATCGCTTTGAACCTCAAAAGATGTATCAAAGAATGAACATCAAATCGTTGCACGGTCAAACCAAAGATGCTTTTGCGAAAGTGAAAAAAGGCGGTTGGAGATACGATGTGGTTGAAGCGGGGTACAAATACAATATGACAGATATTTCTGCCTCCATTGGGTTGGTAGAGTTGGCGAGATATAAAGACGATACCCTTGTTAAAAGGAGACATATTTTTGATAGATATAACGAGCAGTTGGCTAAGTATTCATGGGCAAATCTTCCTGTATGCGAAAATGAAGAATCTGTTTCTAACTGTCACTTATACATGCTTCGTATCAATAACGTAAATGAGCATCAGAGGAATCTAATCATTTATGAGATCTACGAACAAGATGTAGCAGTTAATGTCCATTATCAGCCACTTCCTATGCTCTCTTTGTTCAAGTACAAGGGCTACAATATTGATGAGTTTCCGAAGTCTTACGAATTGTATAGCAACGAAATTAGCTTGCCAATTTGGTATGATATGACTGATGAAATTGTTGATCAGGTGGTGGCGGCTGTTGTGTATGCTGTGGAAAAAGTCTTAGCGTCAGAATAAGGATGAAGAGGCTCTTTGACCTATTCAGTTCTTTTCTCGTTTTGCTTTTTTTTCTTCCTTTCGGTTTATGTATTTCTCTATTGATTGTTCTTGGGAGCAAAGGGGGAATATTTTACAAGCAACAACGTGTAGGAAAGGATAAGAATCTGTTCTGGCTCTTTAAGTTCAGAACTATGAAACCTAATAGTGATAAAGTCCAAATTACAATAGGTAGCAAAGATCCGCGAGTAACAGGTGTCGGTTACTTCCTTAGAAAGTATAAATTGGATGAAATTCCTCAGTTGATCAATATCCTTAAAGGTGAAATGAGTGTGGTTGGCCCAAGACCTGAAGTTCCTAAATACGTAGCTTTATATACAGCAGAGCAACTAAAGGTGCTGAAAGTTAAACCAGGTTTAACAGATTATGCATCGCTAGAGTTTGTAGATGAAAGTGAATTGTTAGGAGCTTCTAAAGATCCAGAGAAAACGTATATCGAAGAGCTGATTCCCATTAAAACGAAGCTTGCCTTAAAATACATCGAAGAACAATCTATGCTCACAGATTTGAGCATCATCTTTGCGACTTTACGAAAAATTATTCGTTGATTTTATCTTGAATCTCGCGCAGTTGGTTTGCCTTTAGCGCATTTTTCTCTTTTGTATAGGAGAAAATTAAATTATTCAAAATTCTATTGATTATGGAAACGTTATCGCAAGGCAAGTAATAATTGGGCTTCTTCGGGAGGTTCAATTGTTCCAAGAACTGATCGATCTCGCCTTCCATAAACAAGGTTCCATTGTTGAACGGGTTAATGTAACAAAGAATTTCTCCAAGTTCTTGCGGTTCCCTTTGTGTGAAATGGTTATTGGCCAATGCTAGAATAAAATGTCTTGGTAAATTCACTCCGTAAACTGGTAACTTCAGTCCTTTCGCGATAATCATGTAAATAAGGGATAGAGAAATAGGATTCCCCTGTCTATTCTTTAGAACATCTACAATAAAAGAATTTTGAGGCGAGTGATATGTTGAATTGTCACCGGTAAACCCGAATTCTTCAAAGAAAAAATGATTGAGAATCTTCACTTTTTCAAAAGCCGTGAGGTCATCATTTATTTCAAGCCAAACATCTTGCTTTAACTTCTTGATATCAGCACGAACGAGAGTTTCATCTAAATCTGGGTACTTAAATCTTGAAAGAATAAGCAAGGCCTCTAAGATTTCTCCGCGATTTTCATTTTTCCAAGAAACAAGTTCATCTGAGAGGGAATGATTTTGAATGGTTCTCATGATCAATTCAACCCGCTCATGAAACAACAATCCGTGATTGTCTTCATCTCCCAACTGAGCTAAGGTGGGAAGTGCTGCACTACCTAAATTCAATATTTCAGCTTTGATTTGATGAAAGATGAGCTCATCTGGATCATCAAGTAACTGAACTAAAGCATGAATGTTTGGCGCTGTTTGCATATAAATGTTGTAACAAGAACAAATGTAGCCGAACAAGAATCGAGCGATTGCTTAAAAATGAAAGGTTATGAGCATCAATTTGTTAATCCAGCGATAGAGTAATCCAGAAGTTTATCTATAACGGGTTGATAGTCAGTTAAAAAAGTGCCATTAGCCCTATTAGCAATTGCAGCGCAAAGGGTAATGCTCTCGTGGCCAAGTAAGTTCGATAATCCATAAAGTCCAGAGGTTTCCATCTCGAAATTGGTAATACGATAGCTCTTATATTCCATGAATAAAGCGAGATCGATATGAGATTTTACCTTACTTGAAATGCGAAGCTCTCGACCTTGTGGGCCATAAAAACCAGGTGATGTTAAAGTAATGCCTGAAGGCGTCTCTGCGTAGGCTTCTTTTAATAGACTTGAGCCCTGCACAGCATAAGGCCTTGGTAAATCAGAAGACCAATGTGCAGCAGTTTCAAATGTGTTTTGTAGGTCAAAGTTTAAAGTTTCCGTAGGGTAGAACCACATTAAGTTGTCTAAGCCAATCGCAAAATCTGAACGAATAATAGTGCCCAATTCAATGTCTTTTTGAAGTGCACCTGTTGTGCCAAGTCGAACAATCTGTAAACTTGTTTTTTCTTCTTTCATTATTCGGGTCTTCAAGTTTATATTCACTAGAGCATCAAGCTCATTTAGTACTATGTCGATGTTGTCGGTTCCAATTCCATGCGAGAGGAACGTAATTCTCTCGCTCCCAATTCTCCCCGTAATAGTTCTAAACTCTCTGTTTTGTTGGTCGAATTCTATTGAATCCATGCGTTGCCCCATCTCTCCAACCCTATTAGGGTCTCCCATTACAAATAGTTTTCTAGAGATCATTTCTGGAGATAAATCTAGGTGGTAAATGTGTCCTTTGGTGTTTAAAACAAGCTCTGAAGATTCAATATGGTGCATCAAATAAGATTTGTGACGAAACTAAATCATAGACGGTGTATTTTTGGGGCATGTTAGCGGAAATAATAACTATAGGAGATGAAATTCTTATCGGACAAACCATTGATTCGAATTCGGCTTGGATTGGAAAGCACCTGAGTGCTATTGGGGTGAGTATTCGTCAGATTTCTTCTATCTCAGATCAGAAAGATCACATTGTAAGTTCTGTTGACGAGGCCTTGGCTAGAGTAGATTTGTTAATCGTAACAGGGGGTTTAGGGCCTACAAGAGATGATATTACAAAAGCTACATTGACAGACTATTTCAATTCACAGTTAGTGATGAATGAGGATGTTTTGAAGGATGTGCAAAGGCATTTTGAAAGACGGTCTAGGCCAATGCCGGAAGTAAATAGGTACCAGGCCATGGTTCCTGAAGTAGCTACTGTTTTTAGAAATGTGAATGGTACGGCACCCGGAATGTGGTTCGAGAAGGATGGAAAAGTAGTAGTCTCTTTACCAGGTGTTCCCTATGAGATGAAGTCTATAATGGAAGATCATGTTATCCCAAAGGTTAAAACCACTTTTGAGCTTCCTTTCGTTTACCACAGAACTGTTTTAACGCAAGGAATGGGCGAGAGCACATTAATGGGAATTATTCAAAAGTGGGAATTTAGTTTGGAAGAGCTGAATATTAAGCTAGCATACTTGCCAAGTGCATCTGTGGTTAAATTGAGGCTAAGTGCTGTAGGGGCCAAAAGGGATGACGTTGTAGATAATGTAGAGCGCAAAATTACTGAGTTAAAGGAACTGCTGGGTCATCTGGTTTATGGCGAGGAAACTGAAAAGTTAGAGGAAGTAGTAGGACGTTTACTTCTGCAAAATGGACAGACACTCTCTACTGCAGAAAGTTGTACTGGAGGATATCTAGCCCATCTTATTACTAGTATAGCTGGTAGTTCTAGTTACTTTGAAGGCACCGTTGTTAGTTATAGCAATGAGGTAAAAATAGCTGAGCTGCAGGTTTCTGCACAGAGTATAGAAGAACATGGTGCAGTGAGTGAAGAAGTGGTGATTCAAATGGCAGAAGGTGTTCGTGGCAAGATGAAGACTGATTATGGTATTGCTACAAGTGGTGTGGCAGGCCCTTCAGGAGGATCAGAAGAAAAACCAGTTGGCACTGTTTGGATTGCTGTAGCTGCTCCTGATGGGGCGATTGCGCGTAAATTCCAATTTGGGAACCACCGATTTAGAAACATTAAAATGACAGCTCTAACGGCTCTCAATCTTTTGAGAAAAGAAATTGAGAAATAGCTTGATATTTTGACTTTCTTGTTTGTATCTTTGCAGCCCTATTTTTGGGACGCGATAGACTATAAGCGAATTAGAGATGGCTAACATTTGTCAGATAACAGGAAAGAAAAAGATGGTAGGACACAACGTGTCGCATTCAAATAAGAAATCGAAGCGTGTGTTTAAACCAAACCTACAAGTAAAAAAGTTTTACTTAGCAGGTGAAGATAAGTGGATTACCCTGAAAGTTTCAGCGGCAGGTCTACGTACAATCAGTAAGTTAGGTTTAGATGCTTGTGTAAAACAAGCACGCGAAAACGGATACTTGAAATAATTAACCCGGGTTAAGATATGGCTAAGAAAAGAGGGAACAGGGTACAAGTAATTTTGGAATGCACAGAGCACAAAGACTCTGGTATGCCAGGAACATCTCGTTACATTACCACGAAGAACAGAAAAAATTCTCCTGATAGAATGGAGATTAAAAAATACAACCCGATCTTGAAACGTAGCACGCTACACAAAGAGATCAAATAAAAGCAATAAGATATGGCTAAGAAGACGGTTGCAACATTAGGTAAAGGTGGAGCGAAAGATTTAACAAAAGTGATAAAAGCAGTTAAATCTAAGAATACTGGTTCATACCAATTTGAAGAAAAAATACTTCCTAACGCTAAGGTGAAAGAGTTTCTTTCTAAGTAAGGATTTAGATGAAGTAAGCGAAAGCTCTCTGCTGTTCTCAGTAGGGAGCTTTTTCGTTTAAATTTGTTGGTATCAAAACTAGGAGCAATGGGATTTTTAGATAAAGTTTTTTCTCGTCAAAAAAAGGAGAGTCTTGATAAAGGACTAGAGAAAACGAGGGATAGTTTTTTATCAAAACTTACCAGAAGCGTAGCAGGAAAGTCTACTGTTGATGAGGATGTATTGGATAACCTAGAAGAAATTCTTGTGAGCTCTGACGTTGGTGTAAATACCACATTGAAAATTATTGAGCGCATCGAGATGAGGGTGGCAGAAGATAAGTACTTAGGCACATCAGAACTCAATCGTATGCTCCGAGAAGAAATTGCTACGCTGCTAGAAAAAAACGAAGATGGAGTTAGCGGTTGGCAGATTCCTGAACAAGATCTCCCTTATGTGATAATGGTGGTTGGCGTGAATGGAGTTGGTAAAACAACTACCATTGGTAAATTGGCTCACCAGTTAAAACAAGAAGGAAAGCATGTGGTTCTTGGCGCTGCCGATACTTTTAGAGCTGCTGCGGTTGATCAGTTGAAAATATGGGCAGAACGGACTGGGGTTGAAATTGTATCTCAAGAAATGGGATCTGACCCGGCATCTGTAGCTTTTGACACCTTACAAGCAGCTCTCTCGAGAAATGCCGATGTGGTGATTATAGATACAGCGGGAAGATTGCACAATAAAGTAGGACTCATGAATGAGCTTACAAAAATTAGAACGGTAATGACCAAACTTGTTCCTAATGCTCCGAATGATGTGATGTTGGTACTAGATGCAAGTACAGGTCAAAATGCCATAGAACAGGCTAAACAATTTACAAAGGCAACAGAAGTTTCTTCTTTAGCGCTCACCAAGTTAGACGGTACTGCCAAGGGAGGAGTAGTTATTGGTATTTCTGATCAGTTTAAAATCCCAGTTCGCTACATAGGGGTGGGAGAAGGAATTGAAGATTTACAGCCCTTTGTGAGAACAGAGTTTGTAGATAGCTTGTTCAAATCATAATTCACAAACTATCTGAATGAAAACAAAATCACTCAAAAAGAATAAAGTCAACGTAATAACTCTTGGATGTTCAAAAAACGTTTTTGATTCTGAGGTATTGATGGGGCAATTGAAAGCCAACAAGTTTGAAGTTGACCATGAATCTAATACGCAAGATCATGAAGTTGTTATCATCAACACCTGTGGTTTTATAGACAATGCGAAGCAAGAATCTATAGATACCATTATTGATTGGGTAGATGCTAAGAAATCTGGAATGGTTGACAAAGTGATGGTTACAGGGTGTCTTTCTCAGCGTTATAAAGGAGAATTGGAGCCAGAGTTTCCAGAGGTAGATGCATGGTTTGGAACTCGTGATTTACCACGTTTGCTCAAAACGCTAAAAGCAGACTACAAAAAGGAACTTATTGGAGAAAGGCTTTTGACTACACCCAATCACTTTGCCTATTTGAAAATTGCTGAAGGTTGCGACCGGCCTTGCTCATTTTGTGCCATTCCTCTCATGAGAGGAAAGCACCGTTCAACCCCGATTGAAGACTTGGTAGAGCAGGCAAAATCACTTGCAGCTAAAGGTGTGAAAGAGCTGATGCTCATTGCACAAGATTTAACCTATTACGGCTTAGATTTATACAAAAAAAGAGCACTTGCTACATTGTTGGAACGTTTGTCAGAGGTAGAAGGCATTGAATGGATAAGACTCCATTACGCGTACCCTTCTGGTTTTCCGATGGATGTACTTGAGGTGATTGCCAATAATCCGAAAGTATGTCATTATTTAGATATGCCATTGCAGCATATTTCGGATCCAATGTTGAAATCTATGCGAAGAGCAATTTCCAGTAAGGGAACCCGTAAATTGGTTGATGAAATTCGGAATCAGTTACCAAACCTCGCGTTAAGAACAACATTGATTGCCGGTTACCCTGGAGAAACCGAAAAAGACTTTAACGAACTTTATGAGTGGGTAAAAGAAACCCGTTTCGATCGTTTAGGGATATTCACCTATTCTCATGAAGAAAATACACATGCTCACACTTTGGTAGATGACGTTCCTCAAGAAATTAAGGAATGGCGAGCCAACGAAATCATGGAATTGCAAGCGGGAATTTCAATGGAGTTGAACCAAAAACACATTGGAAAAACTTTCAAAACATTGTTTGATCGCATGGAAGGCGACTTTTTTGTTGGACGAACAGAGTTTGACTCTCCAGAAGTAGATAATGAAGTATTGGTGCCTAAATCTGATTTTGTAAGAATCGGAGATTTTGCCAATGTAGAGATCACTTCTGCAGAACACTTCGATTTATATGGTAAAGTTGTTTCGTAATGGAGGTAAATTGTTACCCATTTGAAGAAACAAAAACACTCCAGGGTTTTTCTTTGGATTATTTAAGCCGTTCAAATTCAGTTACTAAACTTTACGATGATTTTCCTGATAAAGAGGGTTTTAAAAAGCAAATTGCAAAGCGATTAATAAAAGGGTGTGCAGATAGAGCTGTGTTGTCAAAAGCTTTGAAAGCACAATATGCTTCTATCCAAAGCTCAGCTTCAGTTCAGGAGAATATAGAGGCCTTAAACCAGGAGAAAACATTCACGGTGGTTACTGGTCATCAGCTTAATTTGATGACGGGTCCATTGTATTTCGTTCATAAGATCCATTCTGCTATTCGACTTGCTCAACAGCTGAAAGAATGGTTTCCAGCATACCATTTTGTGCCAGTGTATTGGATGGCTACAGAAGATCACGATTTTGAAGAAATCAATCACTTTTACCATAGAGGAAAACGCACAGTATGGCAGTCTGATGAGCATGGTGCAGTAGGTAGATTCAGTACAAAAGAATTGAGTCACCTGTTAGACCATTTCGCGAAAGAGCTTTCAGTGGGTGAAGCTTCCGATTTTGTTGCCCTTGCTAAAACCGCATATGCTCTTCCTACTTTAACTCAAGCTACTCGTTACCTAGTAAACACGTTGTTTGGTGAACACGGTTTGGTGTGTGTAGATGGAGATGACAAAGCGCTCAAGCGTTTAGCGGCTCCTGTATTCAGACAAGAAATACTGCAGTCTGTAGCTTCGGAGCAAACGGTTCAGAGTAACAAACACATTATAAATCTTGGTTATCAACCCCAACTAAAGATTCAGGAAATCAATCTCTTTTACTTGAAAGATCAACTAAGAGAACGCATAGAAAGAGAGTGTGAAAATTACCGGATTCGTAATACAGGTATTTTACTCAGTCAAGAAGAACTCTTGCAAGAACTCAAAGAATATCCAGAAAGATTTAGTCCCAATGCGGCTTTAAGGCCTGTTTATGAAGAGCACATTCTTCCCAATCTCGCTTACATTGGCGGTGGAGCGGAGTTAAGCTATTGGCTTCAGCTAAAATCAACTTTTGATGCTTTAGGTGTGCATTACCCTTCGGTAGTGTTGAGAGATAGTTTAGTTGTTTTAAATACAAAGCACAAGCAATTAAGAGCAAAGTTGAATTGGTCTTTTACTGATTGTTTGGGCTCCCTTGAAGGTTTAGAGGACAAATACGTCCATCAACACAAACAACCAACTTCGTCAATTAAAGAGACAAGGTTTGCGATTGAACAAGCAATGGATAAGGTTGTAGAAGAAATTAAAGCACTTGATTCAACTCTGGTTGCAAGTGTTCAGGCTTCAAGAACCAAACAGTTGAAGGCGCTAGAAGTATTGGAGAAAAAAGAAAAACGAGCTTGGCGCAAAAAGCATCAAGTAGAACTTCAACAGGTTCGAAAACTTCACGTGATGATCTACCCCAATGGTGTTTTTCAAGAAAGGAAAATGAATATCATTGATCTCATTGACGATCATGGAACCCAGGTTTTGAAAGATCTGTTTGCTCTTTCAAATCCACTCGATTTCAGATTGAAAGTAGTAGAACTTTAAGACGCTTAAAAAATAACTTTCTTAGTTATAAATTCTCCCGTTTTAGTTTGGAGAACAATAATGTGCATTCCGCGATGTTCAGGTTCAATCTGGAAAGTGAATTCACTTCCCATTTCGCTTGAGGTGATAATTTCTCTACTTAACAGGTCAAAAACAAAAAGGTATTCAATATCTATTGGAGATTGGATATAAATAGAATTTGCTTCTTGCCGAATATTGAAATCAATGCTTGCTTCTTCTTCTATGCTCGTATTGATTTCAATAGATCCACTATTTTGTTGAGACCCTGCGAAATCATCAGTGTTTCTTAGAATTGTAATCACAAATCGATCGTTAAAAACACCGGAATTTGCAATGGGAAAAGTGTAGATGGAATCTTTAAGGTTGGTGGTTTTTTGAAGTACATGATCAATGAGAAAAATATCATGCTGCTAAAAGTTGTGCAAAGTGTCTATGGCAATGAAGTAGTTTCTTGTATCATTAGCTCTAAAACCTAAAGGGATAGTTCTTGTTTTAGCATATATGAGAATGGGTTGCCCTTGAATGCCCAATTCTAAAGTGTCTAAGAGACTGTAAAAAGAAAGGTGAGGATTTCCTTGAAGCTTTTTCCCATCGTATTTTCTATCTCTCTCTAAGGTTGCATTTTCAGAAAATGAAAGCAAAGTCTGGTTGATGTCGATATGGTTTATTCCCATCTGGAGCCATAGCTGCTCTTTTCTTTCAGATTCTTGTTTAAAGAATTGGTCGTTGTTAGCCGCAACTCTTTGAGAGTTTGTGAAATTTACTGTGCCCGCTGAATTTGCGTTCACAAAAAAGCCTTGACCAGAGGCAACATAACCAGTTGGGATGTCAGATGGAGCGCCAGGTGAACTAGGTGCGGATATTCCGCCAGAAGAATTCCATTGAGCGTAATCATCTGTTGAATACACTCCTCCACTTAGAGGACTATTTACCTGCCACAAATAAATGGTTCCATCAAGTAAGGTCTTAGCTGTAATAAAAGCGTCTGCATCAAGAGCACTAGGGTAAGGGTTCCCGAGAAGGTTAAAACCATTATTTGTGCTGGTCACGGCTATGCTAATGTCTCCATTGTTAAAGTCAGATCCATCAAACAATTTGGTTGTTGACTGGTTGCTCCAATAGTTCCCGTTCCAATATATCCTTTTCCAGGAGTCATTACTCCAGAAGTGTAAGAAACCCAACTCTGTATGCTTTCGTTGTAATAATACAAGTCGGTGCTGTTTGTACTTGAAAGCAAATCAGAAATATCTTCATCAACCATGGGAGAACTCCAGTAAGTATAGCGCATATCTTCTACAGGAGTAATGGTTCGTCTCAATCTTGCTTCACTTGAGCCATTATATGTAGCGTTTTCATCAGATAAAAAGCTTCCATTTGTTGAGCAAGTAATTTGCCCATTGTTCGTGAGTCGCGTTTCTACTGTGAAAGTATTCCCTCCTTCAATATCTATTTCAAAACCAGTTCCAATGAGAACATTATCTGAGATAACAGTAGTTTGATCAATTTTTAGCTCAGTATTATTTAACACCTGAATTTTGCCTATTTCAGATGGTCCATCATTTCCGTAATCAACTGTGCAACCACAATTGAAACGAAGTGTGCCGTTAGGGTTAAAAACCAAAGTTGTGCTTGATTCAAAAAGGTCATTCGTACCTCTTTCAATTCCATTTGGATTTGCCGTGGTTAAAATACCCGCTGAATCTAAGTTGAAAGTCCTGCCACTTCCTCCGGTTATTTGATAAATATTCGCGTTTAAACTGCCTTCTACATTCAGTGTTTCACCACTTCCAATCTCAAAATCTCTCAAGAGATAAACAACTCTCCCACTAGCTATATTCCAGTCAATATCATTTAAAAAGCCTGAATTTGGGATAGACGAAAAAGAAACTACCGTAGAGTCGGTTCCATCAAAATTGAAGGTAATGCTGTTTGTGCCATTATTGTCCCAAGTACCTCCAGAATAAGTAAGTGCTCCTTTCAAGGATATTACTCGATTGGTACTTGAAGAGTTTGAAGAAAAATCAAACAGGCCACCTGTATATACCAAGTCGCCCTCAATTTGTAAGGTCACATTGCTTTGAGAGCTGATTCTGAACTTTTTGCCACCTGTACCAAATAGGTTAAGGTTTCCTTTTACCAGCATCGTAGAACCAGCAGAAATGGAAGCATTGAAATTATTATAGAGCGACCCTTGAATATTCAATGTGAGGTTGCCCCATTCAGGGTGTTCCGATCCTGAAAGCATTGTTGTTCCTGACCAATTTTGAATTTCTACGGTAGATGTAGAGTCAAAATCTTCCGTACCATCAAATATGCTTTTGTCAGTTGCATTGTGAATGTATTAAGCCCCATCATTCAATTTGAATGTAGCTGATGGAGCGAGGTCAATGTTGTGATTACCTAAGACTACTCCTACAGATTCTACTTCGAGTTGTAGAGAACTTCCAGAGGCACCTAAGTCGGCAAAAGTTGCCCTTGTGTCTCCTGTTTGAATAATGTAGGTAAGGTTAGAGCCTAAAAAAGAAGAAGCTGAAGTTCCCGTTCCATCAGGCGCAGAATTCCAGTTGCTGTAGTCAGACATGTCAAAGCTACTTCCAGCGCCTTGAGAGTAGAAGGTGGTTTGTGCTTCAACAAAACTAAATGACAATAAAAGTATACTCAGTTTAAGTGCTTTAAGCCTCATGATTATCAAGGTTCTATGGATTAAAAAGTAATTAAAAGCATAGACTCGATTGTTCAGTAACCATTAAGCTTTCATTTATAATAGTTGAAAAAAAAAACGGCCCAATTATTTCAATACGGCTGTAAACTTACCTTTGCAGCTTGATTAATTTGGCTTTTTAGAAAGACGTAGATGAAAGAGATGATTTTAATTCTTGATTTTGGTTCTCAGTATACGCAATTGATTGCAAGAAGAGTAAGAGAACTCAACGTGTATTGTGAAATTCACCCGTTCAACGATTTTCCAAAGATTGACGGACATATAAAAGGTGTAATTCTTTCTGGAAGTCCTTTTTCTGTGAGAGATGCCAATGCTCCAGTTCCCAATTTAGAAGAGATTAAAGGAAAGTTGCCGCTTTTAGGTGTTTGTTATGGGGCTCAATTCCTAGCTCAATCGAACGGAGGGAATGTTGAAGCCTCTGAAACGAGAGAATATGGAAGAGCCAACCTTTCATTTGCGAATCACAATCATCAGTTGTTAGAAAATGTGCCCGCAGAAAGCCAAGTGTGGATGTCTCATGGAGATACCATCAAGTCTGTACCAGAGAATTTTGAGGTGATCTGCAGTACTCATGAGGTGAAATATGCAGGATACCACATTAAAGGAGAGAACACTTATGGGATCCAATTTCACCCAGAGGTATATCATAGCGTAGACGGCAAAACCATCTTACAAAATTTTGTTTTAGGTGTGTGCGAATGCACTCCTAATTGGACACCAGATTCTTTTGTAGACACTACAGTGGCTCAACTGAAAGAGAAATTGGGTAATGACAAAGTGGTGCTTGGTTTGTCTGGGGGCGTAGATTCAACCGTGGCAGCAATGCTATTGCATAAAGCCATTGGAAAGAACCTCTATTGCATATTTGTAGATAATGGTTTGTTAAGAAAGAATGAATTTCAAGCTGTTTTAGATCAATACGAGCATTTGGGCCTGAATGTAAAAGGTGTAAATTCCAGTGATAGTTTTTATAAAGAGCTTAAAGGAATCTCAGATCCAGAAGAGAAGAGAAAAGTTATTGGACGCGTATTTATAGAAGTCTTTGATCAAGAATCTCATCTTATTGAAGACGTAAAATGGCTTGGTCAAGGAACCATCTACCCTGATGTGATTGAATCTAAATCGGTAAAAGGCCCATCGGCAACTATTAAGTCGCACCACAATGTTGGAGGCTTGCCCGACTTTATGAAATTGAAAGTTGTAGAGCCTTTGAATACCTTGTTTAAAGATGAAGTGAGACGCGTGGGAAGAGCCATGAAGCTTTCAGAAAGCTTACTCGGCAGACACCCGTTCCCGGGACCAGGTTTGGCCATTCGAATTTTGGGAGATATTACACCAGAAAAGGTACGTGTGCTACAAGAAGTAGATCACCTGTTTATCCAAGGCTTGAAAGATGCGAATCTTTATGATGACGTATGGCAAGCAGGTGTTATCCTTCTTCCTGTTCAAAGTGTTGGCGTAATGGGAGATGAGCGTACTTATGAAAATGCAGTAGCTTTGAGAGCAGTAACTTCAACAGATGGGATGACGGCCGATTGGTGTCACCTGCCCAATGAGTTCTTAGCAAAAGTGTCTAATGAAATCATTAATAAAGTAAAAGGAATTAATAGAGTGGTTTACGACATCAGTTCTAAGCCACCTGCAACGATAGAATGGGAATAGGAAAATACATGCGAAAGCTTATTGCACTTCTTTTTTTGCTAGCCTCTTTTGGGATGCAAGCTCAAGAAACCATTAAGGTAGATGGGGAGAAATACATGCTTCATAAGGTGGAAAAAGGGCATACACTGTATGCCATTTCTAAGAAGTATAGCGTTTCTGTTGATGACTTGATTAAAGAAAACCCCATGCTAATAGATGGGCTCAAATTGGATCAAACCCTTCGGATACCTCTGAAGAAGATGGACCAAAAAGAGTTTAAGAAGAGCGAAGTGCAAATTGATGGAGATACCATTAAACACAAAGTAGCAAAGAAGGAAACCTTGTATGGCTTGAGTAAAAAGTACAATGTTCCCATGCAAGATATTCGAGAAGCAAATCCAATTATTGAAAAAGAAGGTCTTGAGATAGGAATGACAGTGATTGTTCCCGTAAAAACAGCAAACGAAATGAAACCGAGCGAAATTGCTCCTGCACTGCCAGATTCATTTTTGTTGCATGAGGTGAAGGAGAAAGAAACCCTTTATAGCCTGAGTAAACAATATGGAACAAGCATAGATTCGTTAGTGTTAATTAATGATGGTCTTAAAGGTGGACTCAAAGTAGGAAGCAGTATTCGTGTTCCTCAAGCCAATCCAAAATACATTGCAGAAATCAAAGAGGTAATAGAATCAGATTCTAATCTATTAGATTCTTTGTATCCACTGGTAGATACGCACTACATCGCAGTTTTCTTGCCTTTCTACACCTACATTAACGATACCATTGAAACAGATACCAATAATTTAAAACTATTGCCTTACGCAAAGCAAAGCGAAATCGCTTTGGAGTTTTGGTCTGGGATGCAGATGGCTTTAGACTCTGTGAGATCAACTGTTACATCACCAATTTATCTAAAGGTCTTTGATACGCAGAACAACACTGATACGATTAAAAAGCATCTGCAGGATCCATTTCTTCAGAAAGCAGACTTAATTGTTGGACCACTCTACAGAAGCAATTTTGAGTTGGTAGCGAATTGGAGTGTTGGAAAAAATGCAAGTGTGGTGTCACCAGTTCCAGTTTCTCCGAAAATTCTATTAAGTAAACCCAATGTTTTTAAAGTGCATTCTTCGGCAGCCGCTGGGGTAGTGATTTCCATGGATTATGTTAGTCAACACCTTCAGAAAAATCAAAAGTTGGTAATTCTCAAATCTGGTAGAAGCCAAGATAAAAGCTTCTTTGAGATGCAGCAACACCTGATTAATGAAGCCTTAATTGAAAAAGGTTTTGATTCTGCCCAAGTGGTTCATTGGTGGACACCTAACACCTCTAAGGCACGCGCCTTATTTGCTGATACCGGAGATTATGTGGTACTTATGCCAAGTGAAAATCAAGCTTGGGTAAGTGCTGGGCTTACTTCTATCAATGATGTTTTTTCTAGAGATACTACGAAACACGTTTCCATTTATGGAATGGAAAAATGGAGGAAGTACGATAATATTGAATTGAAGCATTGGAATGATTTGAATGTGAGCTACCCAGTGGTCAATAACATTAACTATACAGACACTCTCACTCAAGATTTCATAATTCATTACAGAGCTCAGTATTATTCAGAACCAAGTTCGTATGCGTTCACAGGCTTTGATCTTATTTTAGGATTTGTTGGAGCCTTAAGTAAATCGGCTTCCCGTCCTTTAGAATCATTTGAATACAGCGGCTTACAAACGCGCTACAATTTTATTCAGGTTGGAACAAGCAGTGGTTTTGAGAACCAGGGCAGCTATTTAATCAACCTCAAAGACTACCAGCAGAAACGCATTTGGGATGACAGACATAAAAAGTATTGAATCTTATTTTAAAACCCTTCAAGATGAAATTTGTCAAGCTTTAGAACGTGCTGATGGAAAAGCTAAATTCCATGAGGATAGTTGGGAAAGACCTGGCGGTGGTGGAGGAAGAACTCGTGTTCTGAAAGATGGCGGAGTAATAGAAAAAGGCGGAGTCAATTTTTCTATGGTTCACGGCACCCTGCCCGAAAACATGTTGCAAACCTTAGGAGTAGAAGGTTCCGATTTTAAGGCTACTGGGGTAAGTATTGTTTTGCATCCAAAGAATCCAATGGTGCCTATCATTCATATGAATGTGCGCTATTTCGAATTGGATGAAAATGTGTGGTGGTTTGGTGGTGGCATTGATTTAACCCCGCATTATGTGAATAGAACTCAAGCAAAGTGGTTCCATCAGCAATTAGAAGTAGCATGTAACAAAACCAGTGATGCATACTATCCTCGCTTTAAGAAGTGGGCAGATGATTACTTCTTTATTCCTCACCGAGGAGAAACACGAGGGGTAGGCGGTATCTTTTTTGACCGCTTGAATGATGAGTCAGAAGGAAGAAGCAAAGAAGATTTGTTCGCTTTTGTTCAAGATGTAGGAAATTCTTTTGCGCCTATATACACTCACTTCATGAACGAAAATGCTAAGCTTCCATTCAACGATCAGAACAAGCAATGGCAGTTACTGCGCAGAGGGCGCTATGTTGAGTTCAATTTGGTGTATGACAGAGGAACCAAGTTTGGGTTACAAACTAATGGTAGAATTGAGTCTATATTAATGAGTTTACCGCAAATGGCAAGCTGGGAATATGAGCATCAGGTAGAACCTAATTCTAAAGAAGATGATACCTTGAACCTTTTGAAGAAAAATATTGACTGGATCGCTTGATTAAAGGCGTGAATACTAAACTTATCTTACCTGAATGAGTAACACACATTTTACTAGAAATATCTTTTTTTTCGGTCTTTTAAGTCTCGTTTTAGGCTTTCAGTCTTGTTCGAATAAACAAGAAACAACCTCTTTGATTTTACCCAAAGATCCTGGTCTTGTAGCCTATGGCAATACCATGGAGACAGATAAACATAAAGAGCGCTTACAATACATTGATCAACTTCACAAAGCACATCCAAATGTAGATTGGAGAAGGGTTGAATTGGAGAATAGTCGAAGCAAGTACCAGAATAGCTTAAAGTATAATAAGAAAAGATCACGTGCCTACGCGAGTTATGTTGGTGGTCAGGTAGAAGCCAAATGGCTTGAGAAAGGAAGTTCTAACCAATCGGGCAGAACCATGGTTTCTGCATACGATACAGCTACAAAAGAGATATTTGTAGTGAGTGCAGGAGGTACGATTTTTAAAGGGAGTAAGAATGGAAAAAATTGGATTCCGTTGAACGATCAGCTGCAAATGCAAGGGGCTTCTTACATTGGAATCGACTACTTATCTGGTTCACGAACAATTTGGGTTGCCAGTTCCAAATACCTGTATTATTCAAATGATGAGGGGCTTACTTGGAACACATCAACCGGATTGGAATCCGTGATAGATTGGGGAAGTATTCAACGTGTTATAAGAACCAACAATGCTGCTCAAAGCTTTGTGGCAATTACCCAAGAGTGGGACTACGTCAATTGGAATGCTGCAATAGGAGTTTATATAGCGAATGCTGCAGGAACAGATTTTCAAAGAATAGAATCAAGAGCTTTAAGTACCAATCAAATGGATGCCTGGGCACCAATGGATGCAGACACCAATGCCTATGTCATCTTATCCAATGAGCTGTACAAAGTAGATTATGCAAATGCAGCACTACAATCTGTTGGAACCTTACCAATAAACCCAAATAAAGTACTCATAACAGGAGCTGCGAATGCTACTACCCACCGCATTTACACATACACCGATGGTGATATCTATAGTTCGGCAGATACTGGAGTTACTTGGAATCAGCAGGGTTCACTCACGGAAAATCCTTTTCGTAGAACCAGTTTTTATGCATTAAGTGATGATCCCAATACAGTTCTATTTGGTGGGGTGAACGCGTACATCAGCTCAGATGGTGGTCAGAACTTTCAACAAATCAACCATTGGGGAGATTATTATTCTGATGTTAAAAACAAGCTGCACGCAGATATCCCATCAATTTTAAGCGTTCGCGATGAAAGTGGTACCGAGGTAATTCATTTTAATACAGATGGAGGCCTTTACAATTCTTTAAATGGAACCACGGTGAAAAATCTGAGTATGCATGGATTAAATGTGAGCCAATACTACAGCGTATATACCTTTGAAAGTGACACCAATACCATTTATAGTGGCGCGCAAGATCAAGGGTTTCAACAAAGCTATAATGACTCGGGCAATGCCATAGCTTTTGATCAATTGGTGAGTGGAGATTACGCTCACATCGTATCAGCAAACGATGGTTATAGTATTTGGCATGAATACCCAGGGTTTATTGTATACAAAGAAGATCCGTCTTCTGATCCATGGACAGCCACCGCTAACTTTGATGGTAGAGGAGATTTGTGGTTGCCACCATTGTCGGCCTATTCAGGGAATCCGTCCATGTGCTATATGGGTGGTAAGTCTAGTACTGGAACGTGTCTTTATAGAGTAGAAAATCAAACATCAGGGATTGTATATCAAGAGATGCCCTATTATTTTTCATTGCAAGGTGGTGGAACAGTTACCGCAGTAGAGAATTCATCGGTAGATGAAAATCTTCTTTTTGTAAATGCAGATGATAAGTTTTTCATCTCAAGAGATCGAGGAGTATCCTACACAAGCTCTCTAATCCCTTTGCCGCCACAGGGACATTATTTTCATGGGTCTACTATTTATGCTTCTTCGCAAGATGTTGGAATCGTTTATATTGGTGGGAGCGGATATTCTAATCCAGGGGTCTTCGTTTCATCAGATACTGGAAAAACATTCACAGAAATTACCAATGGCCTTCCAAATACTTTGGTTTTTGATTTGGCTGGTTCTGCGGATGACTCCATCATATATGCCGCTACTGAAGCGGGGGCCTTTGCATTCTCCATCGTTGACTCTACCTGGCATGAAATAGGACAAGGCATAGCTCCAGATCAAGCTTATTGGAGTGTAGAGTGGGTAGATACTATTCATACTGTACGCTATGGTACCTATGGAAGGGGCATCTGGGATTTTAAAATTAAAAACGATAGCACTCCAAATGATTCTGTTGGAGATTCCAACGTGGTAGTGATTGAATTAGGTGAAGAACAAACACTTGGTCATGTATGGCCTAATCCAGTGCAAAATCACTTGTATATGAGTATGGGTGGTGATGATATTGAGTCTGTTGATGTATACTCTTTGAATGGCCAATTGATTGTGAGCAAGTCTAACCCTGGAAGTAGCATTGATCTTAACAGATTGGAAACTGGATCTTACTTGATTAGAATGAAATCAGCTGAAAAGCAGGTGATAAAGAAATTCTTGAAAATAAACTCAACACATTGAAAATAGTTGCAAAAACGCTCCCGGGTTTAGAAGGAGTATTGGCCGAAGAGCTAAGAGATTTCGGATTTGAGAACATTGAAGAAATTACCAGAGGCGTAAAGGCAGAAGGCGATAAAAAACAGCTTTACAGAGCAAATATTTCTTGCAGAACTGCTTTGAAGATTTTGGTACCATTGAAAAGTTTTGAAGCCAACAATGAAGATGAGTTGTATCAGAATGCCAAGAAGATAGACTGGGAGAGTTACCTTGATGCTACAGATACTTTTTCGATTGATTTTTCGGTTTTTTCCAAAAAATTCACTCACTCACAGTATGCAGCTTTAAAAGTGAAAGATGCGTTGGTTGATAGGTACAGAGAACAAAAGGGAATTCGCCCTTCAGTTGATAGAAGGGATCCTACAATCAGGTTTAATTTACACATTTCTGGTAACCAGGTGAATATCTCTTTAGATAGTAGCGGAGAATCCTTAAACAGAAGAGGTTATAGAAAAGGGAGCATTCACGGTGCCCCTCTTAACGAAGTATTAGCTGCCGGTATGGTTATGATTTCTGACTGGAACGGTCGCGGAACTTTTGCAGATTTGTTTTGTGGTTCGGGAACCATTTTGATAGAAGCAGCATGGTATGCAGCAAACATTTCACCCAACCTTGAAAGAAAGAACTTTGGGTTCACGAAATGGAAAAACTATGACCCTCAATTGTACAACGATGTAGTTGCTGAAGCTATTGAAAGCGAAGTGAAGAGCGATGTCAAGTACATAGGAGTTGACATTGATTTTGGGGCCATTAATCAAGCAAAAATCAATATTAAAAGTGCAGGGTTAAATGAAGAGGATTTTATATTGAAAACAGCTTCTTTTGACCAGTTTTCGCCAGAAGATAAAACTGGCATTATGATTTCAAATCCTCCTTACGGAGAACGTTTAGATCCAGAAAACTTGGAAGAAATCTATGCGAATTTGGGAACACACATGAAACATCAAATGAATGGCTGGGATGCTTGGATCATTAGTGGTTCTATGGAAGGGCTTAAATCAATAGGTCTTAAACCCTTTAAGAAAGTCCCTACAGTTAATGCAAAAATTCCATGTAAAATTCAGGGGTATCATTTGTTTGTTGGAAAGCGAAAAGAGCAATAATAACAACGGTATTTATTTAGCTAAAGCAGTGGTCAGTTCTTGAATGGTAAAGTCTTTAGGGATGTAGTATTTGTTTTTATCTGCAGCTCTTTTTCTGTCATAATTGGGTTTTCCGATGAGCACGAATTTCACTTTTTGTGATAAAGTGTCTAAAGGCATTTTTTCTAAAGGAGCTATTATAATCTCAGCTTCAGAAATAGATGAAACAAAATTATAGGGGGGCTTAATAATAGTACGTATAAATTCTGCTTCAGAAGGTCGCATTTGATGAATGTAAATGGCGTTTCGCACGAGAGCAGTACTCTTTGTTTCAACCGAGTTTAATTTTAAGTATTCATTGGCAGTTTGTCCTTCTTTGCCATTAAATTCAAAGACCCATGTTACTGTCAAAGATTTTGCATCAGTAATTAATTCAATCTGGGCATTCAGGTATTTTCTTAACCTATTCGCCAACAGGAATTCAACGGGGATCTCAGAATGGTATTCGAATTTTTCATGAATGTCTTCATTTAAATGATTGAACCACCTCTCTATTTTTTTATTCATTGAAGCATCTGAAACCGCGTTTAATTCGAATCCAATTTTGTAGAACATCCCATTTAAAGCACTCGTTTTTTGAATGATCGAACTAGAAAAAGTCATTTTTGGAATTATGGTATTTAGTGCTGAAAATGTATTCGTGAAAATTCCTTTCAACACATTTATGTCAGTGAAAACCATGTTTGGAAACTCATAAGCTCTTAAGCTAAAGTTGGTTTGTTTCTTTTCATAACCTTTAAGAAATGAAAGGAGCTCCTTTTTGTTAACTGCACGATAGTTGAATGATATAATATCTAATTCAGATTGTGACACTGTTTCGATTAAGTTCAATTGCTCTTCAATTTTAGCCGCAAGATTTGCTTTGTCTTCACTTGAATTACTATGGGTATACCTTTCAAAAGATGCAATGAAGGTGTGGGCCAAATGTTCTAAGAATTGGCTTCTATGGATTATGGCATTTCTTGAAGCTGCTTGCGTTTGATCTGTCTTTTTATTGAGAGATGAAAGTTGAGCATTCATATCCATCAACAAATGGTGTAAATTAATATTATTCTTTCTCATATAGAATAACAGAATCAACAAAACAATAGCAGAGATGAAAAAGAAGATGACTAGAAATTGAATGGTATTCTTCCTCTTTTTTTCATTCTTCAGCTCGTTGCTCATGAGGTCAATAGAATTTGAATTGCTAAGCCCCCTTAAAGTGAAGATAGATTTCACATAGTTTTCAAGCTCTTTCTTTTCTTTTGTGATACCCTCGTTAATGATTTGAGAGAGTTTTAAATAATGATACGCTGCTTCGTACTCATTTGATTTGTAAGCCAATTTAGAAAGTAAGACTTGTGATTGAAAGACCACATTCAAATTGCCATTGGAGTTGCCAAGAGAAATGGCATTTCCGGCCAGTTGTCTACTTTCAGTAAATTTATTGAGCGCAAAACTGATTTCTCCGAGTTTCAAAGTAGTAAAAGAGGCTTGTTTTAGATTGTTTTCAGCCCTGTAGATTGAATCGGCTTCAAGGTAATAATTGGAAGATTCATCCCATTCTTCTGCAGCTTGAAACAAATTACCCAAGTATTCTTGATTTGTGGCAATCAATGATACATCTCCAATAGCACGGGAGAAATCTATACTTTGATTTAAATACTTGATGGCTTCATCAAACTTGTTCTGTGCTAAAAACAATAAGCCTAATTGAGAATAAATTACTGCTTGATGCTCAATATCTGCTTCTTCCGAGAAAAATTCTAAACTTTGATTTAGGTATTTTTCGGCTTTTTCAAATTCTTTGGTATGTATGTAGGCACTTCCTAGATTCATCTGAATCTCGGCTTTTTCAAAGCTTTTGTTCTCATTGTTAAGGCTCATTGTTGCCTGAAGGTAGAAATCAACTGCTGTTGAATACTGCTCGTTCAGGTGAAGAATGTGTCCAATGCTTTGAAGAGATTTGATTTTTAAATCGGGCTGTTTTTTTTCAAGAGAGTAATCCAATAAAAGTCGTAGAATCTCTAAGTTTTCTTCGGTTCCTTTTAAGTAGGGGGTCACAAAGGCAATTTGTTCGCGAGTTTGCTCTTGCAATAAAACAATGTTCTGATGGGTGATAAAGGGTGTAAGACTCTTGGTTTTTAACTCAGAATATTTCTTGCTCTTTAGAAGAGCTGAGTGAAAATCTAGCAATAATGCGATGTAGCTGAGCGAATCGCTATCCTCAATATTAAAGAGTTTGATTTCATTTTGAATGCTATCTAAAGAAGGTGTTTCTTGAGAAAATACCGATCTCGAAA
>CBFHSD010000021.1:0-38456 GCA_965658375.1 Salibacteraceae bacterium | reverse complement strand
TAATTGCAAATGATCCAAAGGCTATCTCGCTACCACGTCCAGCATTGCCCTTAATTCGGCCCTTTTGCTGTTTTCTGTGCTTGGTTTTTCTCGGTTGTAACATTAGAGTTCCTTTTTATCTTTCTTATTTACGTTTCCCACGGAATTTACCGCCTTTTCCACCTCTTTTCTGTTGTTGACCAACATTCGGAGATAAATCACGCTTTCCGTAAACCATTCCTTTGCAAATCCAAACCTTTACACCGATACGACCATAAGTGGTGTGTGCTTCGGTTAGAGCATAATCGATGTCTGCACGAAGTGTATGTAAAGGTGTACGACCTTCTTTATACATTTCTGTACGTGCCATCTCAGCCCCGTTCAAACGACCTGCAATTTGTATTTTAATTCCTTCCGCTCCCATTCTCATGGTAGAAGCAATTGCCATTTTAGTTGCTCTACGGAATGAAATCCTACCCTCAATCTGACGTGCTACGCTATCTGCTACCAATTTAGCATCTAACTCAGGACGTTTAATTTCGAAAATATTGATTTGAACTTCTTTTCCTGTGAGCTTCTTAAGCTCTTCTTTCAATTTATCAACCTCTTGACCACCTTTCCCGATAATGATACCTGGACGTGCTGTGTTGATTGTAATTGTAACAAGCTTAAGTGTGCGTTCTATAATTACTCTTGAAATGCTTGCTTTAGCTAAACGAGCATTTAGATATTTACGGATTCTGTCATCTTCAGCAATCTTGTCTCCGTAATCGTTTCCACCGTACCAGTTAGAATCCCAACCTTTGATGTAACCTAATCTGTTTCCTATTGGATTTGTCTTTTGTCCCATTTAGCCTCTTATTTCGCTGAATCAAGAATAATTGTTACGTGGTTTGAACGCTTGCGAATTCTGTGTGCTCTCCCTTGAGGAGCTGGTTGAATTCTCTTTAACATTCTTGCACTATCTACACGAACCTCTTTTACAAATAAGTTCGCCTCTTCCCAGCTACCGCCAGTTTTTTGCTCGTAGTTTGCAATTGCAGATCTCAATAGCTTATCTAAACGAATTGAAGCTTCTTTCTTGCTAAACTGCAATAAAGCAGAAGCCTTTTCCACTTCAATACCTCTGATCATATCTGCAACCAAACGCATTTTACGCGGGCTTGTTGGACAATTGCGTAACTGAGCAATAATTAGCTCTTTTCTGGCCTCTTTACGCTCTTGCGCTTTATTTGATTTTCTTGAACCCATAGTTACTCAATTATCTTTTACCCTTATCTTTTTTACCTACGTGACCTCTGAAGTTACGCGTTGGTGAAAATTCTCCTAACTTATGTCCTACCATATTCTCTGTTACAAAGACTGGAATGAACTTATTCCCGTTGTGAACAGCTACGGTTAATCCAACGAACTCAGGAGTAATCATTGAAGCACGTGACCATGTTTTAATGGTTGTCTTCTTTGTCGAATCCTGCATGTTCTCTACACGCTTCATTAACTTGTAGTGAACAAAAGGAGGTTTTTTAAGTGACCTACTCATACTTCAATTATTTCCTACGTTCGATTATATATTTATTAGAAGCTTTCTTCTTATGGCGGGTTTTGTAACCTTTCGCCATAATGCCATTTCTACTGCGTGGCAACCCTCCAGACTGGCGTCCTTCACCACCACCCATTGGGTGATCTACTGGGTTCATAGCAACACCTCTTACTCGAGGTCTTCTACCTAACCAACGACTACGACCAGCTTTACCTGATCTTTCAAGCGCATAGTCTGAGTTACCTACAGAACCAATAGTTGCCAAACACGTTTGGAGAATCAGTCTTGATTCACCTGAAGGCAATTTAATTACTGCATACTTCCCATCTTTTGCAGACAGTTGCGCATAAGAACCAGCACTACGTGCCATCTTAGCTCCTTGTCCTGGGCGTAGCTCAATGTTGTGAATGATACTCCCTAATGGAATATTTCCCAAGAACATTGCATTACCTACTTCAGGCGTTGCTGTTTCTCCAGACATTAAGGTTTGACCAACCTGCAATCCTTGCGGTGCAACGATGTATCTTTTTTCGCCATCCTTGTATTCTACAAGGGCAATACGAGCTGATCTGTTCGGATCATACTCTACGGTTTTCACAAGACCCTCAATACCATGCTTATCTCTTTTGAAATCGATAATACGGTATCTTCTTTTGTGTCCACCACCACGGTAACGCGTAGTCATCCGTCCTTGATTGTTACGCCCACCACTTTTCTTGATAGGTGCAATCAAAGACTTCTCGGGCTTATCAGTTGTAATGGTATCGAATCCACTTACTACTTTATAGCGCGTTCCTGGAGTAATCGGTTTGAATTTCTTTACTGCCATTTTCTTAGCCTTAAATGTTGCTGTAGAAATCAATCATATCACCATCTTTCAATGTAATCACGGCTTTCTTGTAATGGCCAGTAGATCCAGATTGTACACCAGTTTTGGTATATCTCAACTTTTTCTTACCTGGCTGAACCATGGTATTCACTGCTTCAACGGAGACATCATAAGCTGCTTCTACCGCATCTTTAATCTCTATTTTATTTGCATTCCGATCTACTATGAAGGCATATTTGTTAAACTTCTCGCCTTCAATCGTCATCTTTTCCGTTATAATCGGCTTCACTAGAACACTCATTCTCTTTAACTTAAGATGTTCTCAATTTTACTTACCGAACTCTCAGTAAGTACTAATGTATTCGCGTTCATGATATCGTAAGTGTTTACTTCAGAAGCCATTACGACACGTGAACCTTGTAAATTTCGAGCCGACAAATATACATTTTTATCAGACTCACCTAACACTAGCATTGACTTTTTAGCATCTACCTTGAGATTAGCTAATAAGCTGATGTACTCTTTTGTCTTAGGCGCATCAAATTTCAAGTCTTCAACAACTGTAATTGACTCATTCTTTGCTTTGTAAGAAAGCGCTGAAATACGTGCCAATTGCTTTTGTTTTCTATTCAATTTGAAGCTGTATGATCTTGGACGTGGTCCAAAAACTCTACCTCCTCCTTTAAATAATGGAGACTTGATGCTACCAGCACGCGCTGTACCAGTACCTTTTTGTTTCTTAATCTTACGTGTTGAACCAGTAATTTCAGCTCTTTCTTTCGCCTTACTTGTTCCTTGACGTTGGTTTGCTAAGAACAACTTAACATCCAAATAGATGGCATGGTCGTTTGGCTCAGCCCCATAGATACCTTCATTTAGCGTTACTTTACGCCCGGTATCTTTTCCGTTTCTATCTACTACCTTAACTTCCATTACTTCTCAATAATTACGTAAGATCCATTGGGTCCAGGAACAGATCCTTTAACCAATACTACATTCTTATCTGAAAGCACTTTAATCACCTCTAGGTTTTGTGCCTTTACTCTTTCGCCACCCATACGGCCGGCCATCTTCATACCTTTGAATACACGTGCAGGATAAGAGGCAGCTCCAATAGAACCTGGTGCTCTCATTCTGTTATGTTGACCATGCGTTGCTTGACCAACACCGGCAAAGCCATGACGCTTTACAACCCCTTGGAAACCCTTGCCCTTTGATGTCCCTACAACATCAACGAATTCGCCTTCCTCGAAGATTTCAACAGTAACTTTATCACCTAGTTTCAAATCACCTTCATTGCCTCTTAGCTCAACTACTTTTTTAGCAGCGTCTATACCAGCCTTCTTGTAATGACCTTTTAGTGCATTTGTTACATGCTTTTCTCTTACTTCACCGTAGCCTAATTGAACTGCCGAATATCCGTCTTTATCATCAGTACGAACTTGCGTTACAGTACAAGGCCCGGCTTCAATCATTGTGCACGCTACATTCTTACCTTCTTCGGTAAAAACGCTCGTCATCCCTATTTTCTTTCCAATAATGCCTAACATCGCTTGTTCGATTACACTTTAATTTCAACTTCTACTCCACTTGGCAACTCGAGACGCATTAAAGCATCTACTGTTTTTGACGATGAGCTATAAATGTCCATAAGACGTTTATATGCGCTCAGTTCAAATTGCTCGCGTGATTTTTTGTTTACGTGAGGTGAACGAAGAACCGTAAATATCTTCTTCTGTGTAGGAAGAGGAATTGGTCCATTCACAACAGCCCCTGTCGACTTTACTGTCTTCACGATCTTCTCAGCACTCTTATCGACTAAGTTGTGATCGTATGACTTTAATTTAATTCTAATTTTTTGAGCCATAATATATTAAGCTTCTACTTTTCCTTTAGCCTTCGCTATAACACCTTCAGAAACATTTTTCGGAGTTTGCTCAAAATGATCAAATTCCATAGTAGAAGTTGCTCTACCAGAAGAGATTGTTCTTAACTGAGTTACATACCCGAACATTTCAGCAAGAGGAATAAATGCCTTCACTACTTTTGATCCATTACGATCGTCCATACCGTTGATTATACCTCTTCTTCTATTCAAGTCAGCCACTATGTCACCCATGTTCTCTTCAGGAGTAAGTACTTCTAACTTCATGATTGGTTCCAGAAGGACAGCTCCAGCCTGCGGAACAGCATTTCTATATGCCATTTTTGCTGCCAATTCAAAAGACAATTGATCTGAATCGACTGCGTGAAAAGATCCATCAAACAATGTTACTTTCATAGAATCCATTTCGAATCCTGCAAGTACACCGTTTTTCATTGCCTCTTTAAACCCTTTTTCAACTGAAGGAATGAATTCTTTAGGTACGTTACCACCTTTGATGGTATTTACGAACTCAAGTCCAACTTTACCTTCTTCTGCAGGTTCAATAGTAACCTGAATGTCCGCGAATTTACCGCGACCACCAGATTGCTTTTTGTATACTTCGCGATGTCTAATCTCACCAGTGATAGCCTCTTTGTACGTTACTTGAGGTTCACCTTGATTACACTCCACTTTAAATTCTCTCTTCAAACGATCAAGAATAATATCTAAGTGAAGCTCACCCATACCACTAATGATTGTTTGTCCAGAATTTTCGTCTGTTCTTACTTGGAAAGTAGGATCTTCTTCTGCCAATTTAGACAAAGCTACACCCAACTTATCCACGTCTGCTTGAGTCTTAGGCTCAATAGCTACCCCGATAACTGGATCTGGGAAGTCCATAGATTCTAAAACTATTGGAGATTTTTCAGCACAAAGCGTATCTCCAGTTTTAATATCCTTAAACCCAACAAGCGCAGCAATATCACCACAACCTAATGAGTCGATTTGCTGTTGTTTGTTTGCATGCATTTGATAAATACGCGCAATTCTCTCTTTTTTCCCTGTTCTTGTGTTCAATACATAAGAACCAGACTCTAATACACCAGAGTAAGCTCTAGTGAAACAAAGTCTTCCAACGAAAGGATCGGTTGCAATTTTAAATGCCAATGCAGAGAAAGGCTCTTCAAAACTTGGCTTTCTTGATTCTTCTTCATCGCTATCTGGATTTGTGCCAATGATGGCTTCAGTATCCATTGGTGAAGGAAGAATTTCCATTACCATATCCAACATTGCCTGAACACCTTTATTTTTAAAGGCAGAACCACACATCATTGGAACTACTTTACCCGCAATCGTAGCCTCACGCAGTGCATCTAGCACTTCACGCTCAGTTAATGATTCTGGATCTTCGAAGTACTTCTCCATTAAAGTATCGTCAAACTCAGCAACTGCCTCAAGAAGCGCTTCTCTGTATTCAGTAGCCTCTTCCAGAACATCTTCGGGAATGTCAATCTCTTCGAAAGTCATCCCTTGATCTGCTTCATTCCAAACAATACCTCTAAAGTTGATCAAATCAACCACCCCTCTAAATGTATCTTCTGCTCCAATAGGAATTTGAAGTGGAAGCGCATGGCTACCCAACATCTTCTTCACTTGGCGACTTACATTTAAGAAGTCCGCACCCTGACGGTCCATTTTATTAACGAAACCTAGACGAGGCACATTGTAATTATCGGCCAGTCTCCAGTTAGTTTCAGACTGTGGCTCAACACCATCAACTGCACTAAACAAGAATACCAAACCATCAAGAACACGTAACGAACGATTCACCTCAACGGTAAAGTCAACGTGTCCTGGAGTATCAATAATGTTTACGTGATAATCATTTCCTCTGTAAGGCCAGTTAAGAGTAGTAGCTGCAGAGGTAATAGTAATACCACGCTCTTGCTCTTGCTCCATCCAGTCCATTGTAGCTGCACCATCGTGCACCTCGCCAATTTTGTGACTTACACCACCGTAATAAAGTATACGCTCTGTGGTAGTTGTCTTACCCGCATCAATGTGCGCTGCAATACCAATATTACGTGTAAAACTGAGGTCTCTTTTCTTTGCCATTTTAGTAGCTATTTCTAATTAGAATCTAAAGTGAGAGAATGCTTTATTAGACTCAGCCATACGGTGTGTATCTTCTTTCTTTTTGAAAGCTCCACCTTCACCTTTGGCACCTGCCATTAACTCATCGGCCAATTTCTGACCCATAGACTTCCCATTTCTTTTTCTAGAGAAAGAAATGATCCACTTCATTCCAAGTGATTGTTTTCTCGCTGGACGAACTTCTTGTGGAATTTGGAAAGTAGCACCACCAATTCTTCTACTTCTTACTTCTACTTGTGGAGTGATATTCTCTAACGCTTTTTTGAAGGTAGCTAAACCACCTTCTTCTGTGCGCTCATCAATGATTTCCATTGCTTCATAAAATATCTTGAACGCTGCATTTTTCTTACCCGCAAGCATTAGGTTATTCACGAATTTCGCCACAACTAAATCCTTAAATTTCGGATCTGGGGCGACAAACCTCTCTTTGGCTCTCGTTTTTCTCATCTTACCTCAGCTCTTTTCGATTATTTTTTCTTAGGGCGTTTCGCGCCATATTTAGAACGTCTTTGGGTTCTTCCGTCAACACCTGCGGTATCGAGCGCACCACGTACAATGTGGTAACGAACCCCTGGGAGATCTTTTACACGACCACCTCTCACTAAAACAATTGAGTGCTCCTGTAAATTATGTCCTTCCCCACCTATGTACGCGTTGACTTCGCTTCCGTTTGTTAAACGAACACGAGCTACTTTACGCATAGCTGAGTTTGGTTTTTTTGGTGTGGTTGTATACACACGTGTACACACGCCTCTGCGTTGTGGACATGAGTCCAAAGCGGCAGATTTACTCTTCTGAATCTGGCGTGTTCTACCTTTTCTTACTAATTGCTGAATCGTTGGCATAATATCTAACTACCTAGCTTTTATTCAAATAATGATCCCCTACGCATTTTTTAAGGGGGCGCAAAGGTACACGAATATTAAATATACACAAGCTAGGCGCAGAAAAAAGATTTCCTAACTTAACAAACATCAATGCTATAGACGATTTTCAACAGGTGTTGATAACGCAAATTTGCCAATTTTAAACATTATGAACAAAGAGCGCATTTCGGAGAAATTCAAAGAATGTAGTTTTGTCTTGTGAATTATTTAGAAGGTCTTAATGAACAACAGTTGTTAGCTGTTGAACAAACAGAGGGTCCGGTGATGGTTATCGCGGGCGCTGGTTCAGGAAAAACAAGGGTTCTTACTATACGTATTAGTCACCTCATTCATAAAGGAGTAGCACCGTACAACATACTGGCGCTTACCTTTACGAATAAGGCGGCCAAAGAAATGAAAAAACGGATAGGCACCTATGTGGGAGAATCGAATGCAAAGAGTCTGTGGATGGGTACTTTTCATAGTGTGTTTGCTAAGATCTTACGGATTGAAGCGGAACTTATCGGATACCCGGGCAATTTCACCATTTATGATACCGATGATTCTAGAAGGCTCCTTAAAGAGACCATTAAGGCGATGGGTTTAGACGATAAGGTGTATAAACCGAACTTGGTCCATAACCGAATCTCTGCGGCTAAGAACAATTTAATTTCTCCTGCTGAATACCAAAAAAACCTTGTTCTAGAAAAAGAAGATAAGCAGAGTAAGAAACCAGATATTGGTCGCATTTACGAACGCTACGACAAACAAATGTTCAAGGCTGGAGCAATGGACTTTGATGATTTGTTATTTAAAACGAATGTCCTCTTAAGAGATCACCCTGATGTACTTTATAAGTACCAAGAGAAGTTCAAATACATTTTGGTTGATGAGTACCAAGACACTAACTTCTCCCAGTATGTTATTGTACGAGCTCTTGCAGCAAGATTTCAAAACATAACCGTGGTGGGAGATGATGCTCAAAGTATCTATTCTTTTAGAGGGGCCAATATTCAAAATATCCTCAACTTTAAAAGAGATTATTCAGATTGCAGAGAGTATAAACTCGAGCAGAATTACCGCTCTACCCAGAATATTGTTAAAGCCGCGAATAGCATCATCAACAAGAATCAAGAGCAATTTAAAAAAGACGTTTGGACCGCCAATGACGAAGGACCCAAACTGAAGTTGTTCAGAGCCTTGACAGACAACGATGAGGGAATGAATGTTTCGCAAGAAATTTTCAACTTGCACAGAAACACTCAATCGCCATACACGAATATGGCTATCCTTTATAGAACCAATTCGCAATCTCGCGCAATGGAAGACTCCTTGCGTAAATTGAATATTCCCTACCGCATTTATGGTGGACTGAGCTTTTACCAAAGGAAAGAAATCAAGGACTTACTGGGTTATTTCCGTTTAGTGATGAACCCAAAAGATGAAGACGCATTAAAGCGCATCATCAATTATCCAGCTAGGGGAATTGGAAAAACAACCTTAGATAAGCTCACGCTTTATGGTTTGGAAAAAGACATTAATCTGTGGGACCTCGTATCAAATTTAGGATCACATCCGATTCAATTGAATAGTGGAATTAAATCTAGAATTCAGCAATTTGTTGAGTTAATCACTTCTTTCCAAAACATAGCTCAGAATAAAAATGCTTGGGAGTTAGGATCGCAAATAGCATCTAGCACTACCATTTTAAAAGAACTCTACAACGATAAATCTGCAGAAGGTGTTTCTAGGTATGAAAACACCCAAGAACTTCTCAATTCCATGAAAGACTTTGTGGATGGTGCTGAAGAAGAAGCGCCAAAAGATTTGGGGACTTTTATTGCAGATCTACCATTATTAACGGATCAAGACAAAGACAAAGATGAGGGCGAGAAAGTTACACTGATGACTATTCACGCTTCAAAGGGACTTGAATTCCCTTACGTATTTGTTGTTGGATTGGAAGAGAATTTGTTCCCTTCGCAACTGTCAGTCAACTCCAAGCAAGATTTAGAAGAAGAAAGACGCCTGTTTTATGTGGCATTAACTAGGGCAGAAAAGCAATGCTACTTAAGTTATGCAACGAGCCGTTATAGATGGGGAAGCCTCACCTACAGCGAACCAAGCCGTTTTATTGAAGAAGTAGACAACGATTTTATAGATGCATCAGGCGTTGTAGAAGGTCATAAACCTAGAATGTCTTCTGGGTTGAATCAACGGAATTGGAATCAGCAGAGACCAAATTACAATAGAAAAGCCGGAACAGACCCGCTCCCACAGCGTCCAGGGCAACGGCTGAAGAAAGTATTTTCAGAAGACAAGCAAACTGATTTTGAAGCCGATGATATTTCTAAGTTGCAAACGGGAATGGAAGTGGAACATGGCAGATTTGGGCAAGGAAAAGTTCTTCAAATAGAAGGCGCTCCTGGAGATAGAAAAGCAACCATTTTCTTTGAAGGTGTAGGTCAAAAGAAACTTTTGCTCAAGTTTGCTAAATTGCGCATTCTTAGTTAGAAGTGTTTTCAAACTTAACGACATACACCATACCATCTAATTTCAGAAATTCATGAATTACAATACAACAAGACCCCATCTCGTTTTACCAGAACACGGTAGGCATATTTACGATATGGTAATGCATCTCAAAACCCTTGAGGATAGAGAAGAACGCAATACCGCAGCGCAAGCCGTAATCAAGCTCATGGGACAATTAAATCCGCATTTAAGAGATGTAGAGGATTTCAATCACAAACTATGGGATCACCTTTTTATCATCGCAGAGTATGATTTAGACGTTGATTCACCATACCCTATTCCAGAAAGAGAAGTGATTGAGAAAAAACCTGAACCCTTAAAGTACCCTGAAGGAAAAATCAGGTACAGACACTACGGCAGAGGAGTTCAAGACATGATCAACAAAACCATTGAACTGGAAGGAGAGGCACAAGAGGCTATGACTTTGCTCGTTGCCAACATGATGAAGAACTATTACCTCCGTTGGAATAGAGATTCTGTAACTGACGATGTGATATGGGATCAGTTATCAGAATTGTCTGGTGGAAAACTAAAACGGCTAGAATCGTTTGAATTGACAGATACACAAGATATCTTGCGAACTCAACGCCCGGCTAAAAAGCGTAGCAACAACAATTCAAAACACAAAAGCAAGAAAAGAAGCCGTTAAATCAATCAACTACTATGGGAACGTTTCAAGTCAAAGGAGGAAATGTATTAAGAGGAGACATTGTACCGCAAGGTGCTAAAAATGAAGCTCTTCAAATTTTATGTGCAGTTTTACTCACACCAGAAAAGATGACAATCTCCAACATCCCAAACATTCAGGATGTCAATAAATTGATTGATCTTTTGAAAAGTTTAGGGGTTAAAGTTGAACAACTTGCAGAAGACACTTACAGCTTTGAGGCTAGTGATGTTGACATTGATTACCTCCATACAGAAGAGTTCCGAAAAAAAGGATCTTCCCTTCGTGGCTCCATCATGATTGTTGGACCACTCTTAGCACGCTTCGGAAAAGGGTATATCCCTAAACCAGGAGGTGATAAAATTGGTAGACGCAGACTTGACACGCACTTTATAGGATTTCAAAAATTAGGAGCTCAATTTGATTACGATCAAAACTCCAATTTCTACAAGGCCTCTGCAAAACGCTTGAAAGGAACATACATGCTTCTTGACGAAGCTTCTGTTACGGGAACTGCCAATATTGTAATGGCAGCGGTCTTAGCACAAGGCAGAACAACCATTTACAATGCTGCATGTGAGCCATACTTGCAACAATTGTGTGAAATGCTGAACAGAATGGGTGCCAAAATTTCTGGTGTTGGTTCTAACCTTTTACACATTGATGGAGTAAAAGAATTGGGAGGTACAGAACACCGTTGTCTTCCCGACATGATTGAAATTGGTTCATTCATTGGCCTTGCAGCAATGACCAATTCCGAGATCACCATTAAAGATGTAAACTTCGAAAAGCTAGGTGTAATTCCAAAAACTTTTGAACGCCTAGGTATTAGCATCGTACGGATTGGTGATGACATCATCATTCCAAGACAAAACAACTATGAAGTAGATACATTTATCGATGGCTCTATTCTAACCGTAAGTGACGCCCCTTGGCCAGGATTTACACCAGATCTATTAAGTATTATTCTTGTTGTTGCCACACAAGCGAAAGGTTCCGTTCTCGTGCATCAAAAAATGTTCGAAAGCCGCTTGTTCTTTGTTGACAAACTGATAGACATGGGAGCACAGATAATTTTATGTGATCCTCACAGAGCAACAGTAATTGGGCTTAACAAGCAAGTTCCACTGAAAGGAATTCAAATGACTTCACCAGATATTCGCGCTGGAGTTTCTCTATTGATTGCAGCCCTTTCTGCAGAAGGAACAAGTACCATACACAACATAGAACAAATTGATAGAGGCTACCAAAATATTGACAAAAGATTAAACGCCATTGGCGCAGACATCAAGAGAATTAGTTAGTATGAAGCACCTTACTCTTCTTTTAATTTTGACCCTATTCTTATTCAGTTGCTCCACAGCTCAAGAGTCTGTGAGTCAAGGCAAAGAGCAAGAGCCTAAACAGAAAAAAGAAAAAAAGAAAAAGAGGAGAGATAAAGTAGAAGCCTACATTCCAATTGGCTTGAAAGAAGGATTAAAAGCACCCAATATCAAACTGCCTAACCCACAGGGAGATAGTATTGAGCTTTACAGTTTGAGAGGCTCTTATGTACTTATTGATTTTTGGGCATCTTGGTGCGGTCCTTGTCGCAAAGAAAACCCGAATGTAGTAGCCGCATACGACAAGTATAAAAACTCAAAATTCAAAGAAGGTAAAGGCTTTACCGTATACAGTGTATCTTTAGATAAGGGTAAAAAACGTTGGACAAATGCCATAGAAAAAGACGCGCTTTCTTGGTCATACCATGTAAGTGATTTACAGGGCTGGGCAAATGAAGCAGCCCAAACTTATGAGGTTGGAGCAATACCGACCAACTGGCTTATAGATCCAAACGGTGTTATTATTGGCGTGAACCTCAGAGGCGAATCTCTCCATCGTGCCATGGATAAACACCTCGTAAAACTGAAGTAATACGGCATTTATTTTCCTCCATCCTATCCTTTCTGACAAATTGTCCTCATTCATGAGCTGGCTTAATAATTGACAAAGTGTTATCACGTTGAAACGAACAGATATGTCCAAGAAGAAAGAAAATATAGAAAAAGAAGTCGAAGAGCAATTGGAAGAACAAGTTATTAATGCAGAAGATCAAGACAACGATTCTCAAGACGAAGAAAAGTCAAAGAAAGAACCTTCGATGGAAGATAAATACAATGAGCTCAACGATAAATTTGTTCGCTTATATTCTGAATTTGAGAATTTTAGAAGAAGAACAGCACGTGAGCGCTTAGAGATGTCTAACCGAGCAAAAGGCGATGCTTTGAAAGAGGTTCTCCCAGTACTTGATGACTTAAATAGAGCCATTAGCCAGAACGAAAAAGTAGAAGACTTAGACGCCTTGAAAGAAGGTTTCAATCTTGTTCAAAACAAACTGTTTGGCGTTTTCGAAAAGTCAGGAGTGAAGAAGATGGAAGCAAAAGGTGAAGCTTTTGATCCAGAAATTCATGAAGCAGTGACAAAATTTCCTGCTCCATCTGACGATTTGAAAGGAAAAATAATTGATGTGATAGAAGACGGGTACACCATAGGAGATACTGTACTTCGATACGCAAAAGTTGTGGTAGGAGAATAAGCATGGCAGAAAAAAGAGACTATTACGAAACACTTGGTGTTCAGCGCAATGCCACTGATCAAGAGCTGAAAAAAGCTTATCGAAAGCTTGCAATCAAGTACCACCCAGATAAGAATCCAGGTGATGATGCAGCAGAAGCTAAATTTAAAGAAGCCGCTGAAGCTTATGAAATACTAAGCAACAAAGATAAAAGAGCCCGTTACGATCAATTTGGCCATGCTGGAATGAGCGGTAATGCTGGTTTTGGTGGCGGTGGAGCAGGAATGAATATGGACGACATATTCAGTCATTTCGGAGACATTTTTGGTGGAGGTTTCGGTGGAGGCTTTGGCGGTGGCGGTCAAAGAAGAAGCCAACGGGTTACTAGAGGATCTAACCTACGCATTCGTGTAAAACTCACCTTGGCAGAAATCGCGAACGGAGTTAAAAAGAAAATTAAGGTTAACAAACTTGTCAATGCGCAAGGGTCTACCTATAGCTCATGTTCTACATGCGGTGGGTCTGGACAAGTATCAAGAGTTACAAGCACTTTCCTTGGTCAAATGCAAACTACAAGTGCCTGCCCAAGTTGTGGTGGCGATGGGAAAATATTTGACAAAAGAGCTCCCGGTTCAGATCAAAATGGTCAGACTAGGAAAGAGGAGGTCATGGAAATTGAAATTCCTGCTGGAGTTGAAGAAGGCATGCAACTTACTCTTAGAGGTAAAGGAAACGAAGGACCCAAAGGCGGAGTACCGGGTGACTTGCTCATAGTTATAGAAGAAATTGAACATGAATTTCTTGAGCGCGAAGGACAGAACGTACATTTTGACCTTTACCTCAACTTTGCAGATTTGGCCATGGGAACTGCAGTAGACGTTCCTACCATTGATGCCAAGGCGAAAATCAAGATTCCTGCCGGAACAGAAGCTGGGAAAATTCTTCGCCTTAAAAGCAAAGGTCTTCCAGATGTAAACGGATATAGCCGAGGAGATTTATTGGTACATGTCAATGTTTGGATTCCAAAACAGCTAAGTGCCGATGACAAAATGCACCTCGAAGCCTTAAAGAGTTCTGCTAATTTCGATCCCAAACCTGGCAAAGGAGATAAGAGCTTCTTTACTCGGATGAAAGAGTACTTCAGTCATTAAGACTTCAAAAAATCAAAACATAAAAGTCTGAGCTAATTAGTTCAGACTTTTTTCTTTTAATTCGCTGTATGCACGCTATGTTAAAGATCGAAAATGTTTCAAAGTCTTTCGCCACGCACACGGCTTTGAACGAAGTGAGTTTTTCTATTCCCCAAGGGAGCATTTTTGGGCTCCTTGGTCCGAATGGTGCTGGGAAAACCACTTTGATTAGAATCATCAATCAAATTACCGGTCCAGACAGTGGGTCTATCTATTTTAACGGTGAAGCGCTTCGTCCAGAATATGAGCAACGCATTGGTTATTTGCCAGAAGAAAGAGGCCTTTACAAGAAAATGAAGGTGGGCGAACAAGCCCTCTACTTGGCACAGCTGAAAGGTTTAGAAAAAAAGGAGGCACTAAGAAGGCTTAAAGAGTGGTTTGTCCGCTTTGAAATAGAAGGTTGGTGGAATAAAAAAGTAGAAGAGCTCTCCAAAGGAATGGCTCAAAAAATACAGTTTATCGTCACCGTGGTTCACGAACCAGAATTACTCATTCTAGACGAACCCTTTTCGGGTTTTGATCCCATCAACACTAACCTCATCAAGAGTGAGATTATGCGTTTGAGAGAACAGGGATCTACCATCATATTCTCTACCCACAACATGAATTCTGTAGAAGAAATTTGCGATCACATCGCACTCATTCACCAATCTGAAAAAATATTAGAAGGGTCTGTAAAAGATGTGAAGCAACAGTTTAAACCCAATGAGTACCTCCTCAAGTTTTCTGGAAGTCTCATTGCATTTACCAACGCTTTATGGACAGGCTTTGAGTTGATTGATAACAAACAAGAAGATGATATCATCACAGCTCGTGTAAGGATGCTGAAAGAACAGTCTCCCAATGACTTGCTAAATTCTATCTTACCGCATGTTCAAGTGTTAGGACTGGAAGAAATTCTACCGTCAATGAACGATATATTTATTCAAAAAGTCTCAGAAATGGGCAAAGAAACGATGGCATAAGATGGGCAAAATAAGATTGATTATACAGAGAGAGTACCTCACAAGAGTGAAGAAAAAGTCATTCATCATCATGACTTTATTGGGACCCATTCTCATAGCTGGTGCAATGGCCTTGGTGTTTTACATCGCATCTCAAGAAAATCAAAAACAGCAAGTGTTGATCTACGATCAAACAGGTATTATGTTTTCTGACTTGAAAGGTGGTGAGAACTACGCCTTTAACTATATGGATGGCATGCCCTCGAAGAGTGAGGCTTTTGAAGAGTTTAAAAGCAATGAAACCTACACTAGTTTTTTAGTTTTTGAAGGCGATATTCTATCTACGGACCGCATGATGCTTTACTTCAAAGTACAGCCCAGCTTCAGAGTACAAAGAAGCATTGAAGAAAAAGTAGAAAGAAGAGTAGAAGAAATTCGACTTGAGGGATTTGATATTGATCCTAAAGACTATAAAAAAGTACGCGAGGATTTCAAGGTTGTCGCCTACAAATTCACCGAGTCTGGTAACACAGAAAAGGTTGGGCAACAAAAGGTGATTATAGGATTCATTTTCGGTATTATGATCTACATGTTCATCTTCATTTATGGCGTGCAGGTGATGCGAGGAGTGATAGAAGAAAAAACAAGCCGTATTGTTGAAGTCATTATCACCAGCGTAAAACCTTTTCAATTGATGATGGGTAAAATCATTGGTGTTGCCTTAGTTGGCCTAACGCAGTTCGTGCTTTGGATAGTACTCAGCTCTGCATTCATAGGCACCATACAAGGTGTCATGTACGATGAGAAGCTCAAAGATTTGGCAAAATCAGACATGAAGGTTACCAAGCAAACTCGAATGAATCCTCAAGGAACCATTAATGCTTATAAGAACGAAAATGTTGAGTTTTTAGACATTACTCACCCTAACAATTGGTACAACACCACTCCTTGGGGCTTGGTATTGGGTTCATTCATCTTTTACTTTTTAGGTGGCTACTTACTCTATTCCGCTCTATTTGCAGCCATCGGTGCGGCAGTAGATCAAGAAACGGATACCCAGCAGTTCATGATTCCTGTCACCGTTCCACTCATATTTGCCTATACCCTCTCCATAGCCATCATGGAGAACCCACAAGGCTCGGCAGCCATGTGGGGATCCATAGTGCCCTTTACCTCTCCCATTATTATGATGGTACGTTTAATGATAGGCATTGAGTCTGCAGACATGTGGCAATACTTCTTATCTGTATTCTTATTAATCGGTACGTTTATTGGTACAGTGTGGCTTGCTGGAAAGATTTACAGAACCGGCATCTTAATGTATGGAAAGAAAGTTTCGTACAAAGAGCTTTGGAAATGGATCAGATATAAAAACTAAAAAATGCTATGGCTAACATTCTTGTAATCGATGACGAAAAACCCATTAGAAATGCGCTCATAGATATTCTCTCTTACGAAAAGTATAAAGTCAAAGAGGCAGAAGATGGACCCACTGGTATAAAAACCCTCAATGATACTTTTAACGTGGTGCTTTGCGACATTAAAATGCCAAAGATGGATGGGATTGAAGTCTTGCAAGCGATACAAGAAAAACATCCAGAAATTCCTGTGATTATGATTAGTGGTCATGGGAATATAGAGACTGCTTTAGAATGCGTAAAAAAAGGCGCTTTCGATTTTATTGAAAAGCCCATTGACCTCAACCGACTTTTGCTCACTGTACGCAATGCACTTGAAAGAACCGATCTTATTCAAGAAACCAAAAAGTTAAAGCGCAAAATCCCTTCTAAGCTCAGCACACAAATTATTGGAGAGTCTAAACCTATCAAACACATCTTAGAGATGATTGAAAAGGTAGCACCTACAGATGCTCGCGTGTTAATTACCGGTGCCAATGGAACAGGAAAAGAGTTGGTGGCTCGCAGCATTCATGAACAAAGCATACGCACCAAGCGACCTTTTATTGAACTCAATTGTGCAGCTATCCCCTCTGAATTGATAGAGAGTGAATTATTCGGGCATGAAAAAGGAGCCTTTACATCAGCTGTAAAACAGCGCAAAGGAATGTTTGAACAGGCTGAAGGTGGAACTCTCTTTTTAGATGAAATTGGCGACATGAGCCTATCTGCCCAAGCCAAAGTACTCCGCGCTTTACAAGAACACAAGATTACCCGTGTAGGTGGAGAAAAGGAGATTAAAGTAAATGTGCGCGTTCTCGCGGCAACCAATAAAAACCTCCGAGAAGAAATTGCCGAAGGGAGATTTAGAGAAGATCTTTACCACCGTTTAAGTGTCATTTTAATGGAGGTTCCCCCGTTGAATGACAGAAGAGATGATATTCCGCTATTGCTCAACTTCTTCCTTGATAAACTTGCCGCAGAAAACGGAACCAAGCCCACAGAAATCAAAGCAGATGCTGTAAAAGCATTGCAAGCCTATGACTGGACAGGTAACATTCGTGAACTCCGCAACGTAGCAGAACGACTTACCATTTTAGGCCAAAACCCGATTACCAAGAAAGATGTGGAATTGTTTGCTTCTAAGTAAGTCTAACTCATCTTCTGTTTAGACATCACGAAGTAAGTCCTTCGCTTTAGAAAAAGCTTTATCCATGGCTTGAGGATCTTTACCGCCTGCCGAAGCGAAGAAGGGTTGGCCACCGCCACCACCTTTTACTTCTTTGGCCATTTCTCTTACCAAGTTACCTGCATGCAATTTTCTGCCATTGACCAGATCATCTGAAATGGCTACTGAAAGTGTGATTTTTTCATCTGACCGAAGCGCAACGATGAACACAGAGTTTTCATGCTCGGTTTTCAACTGAAAGAGCATGTCTTTGATCATTTTTTGCGCAACATCAACCTCACGTATCACGACTTGCATCCCGTTCAATTCCTCACGGTCATTAATGAGCAGGGCTTTCCATTCTCTTGCTTTCGATTTTTGGAAGTCTTCGATTTTACCTTGCATATCCTGGTTCTCAGAAATCAGCTCTTCTAAAGACTTCTTAACGTTTTTAGAATTTCGTAACAAAGCGCGCAAATCATCCAGCATCTGAACTTTTTCAAAGACCATTTCCTCAGCCTTTTCTCCTGTAATGGCTTCTATTCTGCGAATACCGGCAGCAACACTGCCTTCCGAATGTATCTTAAATAAACCAATGCTTCCGGTAAAGGGAACATGAATACCACCGCATAATTCAACGGAATCTCCAAATTGAATGACACGAACCAAATCTCCGTACTTCTCCCCAAAAAGTGCCATTGCACCCATTTCTTCTGCTTGCGTAATAGGAATAGCGCGTTGTTCATTCAATGCGGCATTAGAACGTACTAAAGCGTTTACTTTCTGCTCAATCAGTTTCAACTCATCCCCACTTACTTTTTGAAAATGACTAAAATCAAAGCGTAAATAATCTGGATGAACCAAAGATCCTTTTTGTTCTACGTGAGTTCCGAGCACTTCTCGCAACACATGATGCAATAAGTGAGTTGCAGAGTGATTGGCTGCAGTTTTGGCTCTTTTCTCAGTATTTACTTCTGCCTTAAATGTTTCATTCGGATTGGCCGGTAATTCGTCTACAAAGTGAATGATCAGCGCATTTTCTTTCTTGGTGTTTTTCACCACTACTTTACCACTTTCTTCTCCAATAAGAAATCCTGTATCACCTACTTGACCACCGCCTTCTGCATAGAAAGGCGTGATATTGAACACCAACTGAAAGAACTCTTTTCCTTTTTGATTGACTTTTCTGTAACGTGTAATGAAGATCTCGGCTTCTGTATAATCATAGCCAATAAATTCTTCTTGATCATCTTCACGAAGTACAAACCAATCTCCAGTTTCTAAATTTGTTGCTTTACGAGATCGGGATTTTTGAGCTTCAAGCGCTTTTTGAAAGCCTTCCAAATCAACCATCATTCCATTCTCTGCCGCCATCAATTGCGTAAGATCTATGGGGAACCCGAAAGTATCGTACAACTCAAAAGCAAATTCTCCTTTGACTTGCTGATGTTTCTTTTGGTAATCATTAAAGCGTAGAATCCCTCTTTCAAGCGTTCTTAAAAAACTTTCTTCCTCTTCGCGAATTACTTTTTCTATGAGGCCAATTTGTGCCGGTAATTCTTCAAACTGAGCGCCAAGCTGTTCCGCTAAAACAGGCACTAAGTGGAACATGAAAGATTCACGCATATTCAAAAAGCTGTAGCCATAGCGAATAGCTCTTCTCAAAATTCTACGAATCACATAGCCAGCCCCTGTGTTAGAAGGCAATTGTCCATCTGCAATAGAAAATGCAATGGCTCTTACATGATCAGAAATCACTCGAAAGGCAACATCTTTTTTCGAGTCTGTTTCCCCATATTTCATCTTAGAAACCTGAGCGATTTTTTCAATCAATGGTTGGAACACATCCGTATCGTAATTGGATTGTTTCCCTTGCAATACCATACACAAACGCTCAAATCCCATTCCCGTATCTACATGAGTAGCGGGCAGATTTTTCAGAGATCCGTCTGACATTCTATTGTATTGCATGAACACCAAGTTCCAGATTTCAATAACCTGAGGGTGATCCTCATTCACTAGAGATTTCCCGTCTACCATGGCTCTTTCTTCCGCAGATCTAATGTCTACATGTATTTCTGAACATGGACCGCACGGACCTGTATCGCCCATCTCCCAGAAGTTATCCTTCTTCCCAGCTTCAATAATTCTGTCTTCAGCTACCCACTTTTTCCAATAACCTTTGGCCTCATTATCTAAATCCAATCCGTCTTTTTGGTCTCCACCAAAAACCGTGATGTAGAGCATGTCTTTGTCTATGCCGTATACTTCGGTTAATAGTTTCCATGCCATCTCAATGGCTTCTTCCTTAAAGTAATCTCCAAAACTCCAGTTGCCAAGCATCTCGAACATAGTGTGGTGATAGGTATCTACCCCTACTTCTTCGAGGTCATTGTGCTTCCCAGAAACGCGTAAACATTTTTGAGTATCCGCAACTCTGGGATTCTTCGGTTCGTTATTTCCTAAGAAATAATCTTTGAATTGATTCATACCTGCGTTGGTAAACATCAGGGTAGGATCGTTCTTCACCACCATTGGTGCAGAGCTAACAATATCATGACCATTGCTTTTAAAGAAGTCTAAAAACGCTTTACGAGTATTTGCTGAAGTCCAATTCATTGCGCCAGTATTGAGTGACAATTTCTACTATGTTAAATAAATTGCAAAAGTAGTTTTAATGCGTAATTTTGCTAGGGTTTCTAAAAAGAGATTTCCATCTTCAATGAGTAAAGCTAAATACAGATACAATCCAAAAACACTCACCTACGAAAAGGCCGAGTTGGGTTTTCAAGGAAAAGTGATTCAACTTTTCTCTTACTTAGGAATGGGATTGGGATTTGCGGCAATTTTTGTCTTTGTATTCTTTACTTTTTTTGATTCCCCAAAGGAGAAAAAACTCATAAGAGAGAACGACCAACTCAAATTGCAATACGGTATTTTAGATAAGCGCATGAATGAGATGAATGCGGTTTTAGACAATCTAGCCGAAAGAGACAATACCGTTTACCGATCTATTTTTGAAGCTGAACCCATTGCCAATTCTGTTAGGAAAGCTGGTTTTGGTGGAGTAAATAGATACAAGAACCTAGAAGGTTATGAGAATTCTGAAGTAGTGATTGACGCTACGGAGAAAATGGATCAATTGGCGAAGCAGATGTACATTCAAAGCAAGTCTTTGGATGAAGTTTATAAACTTGCGCTTGAAAAAGAGAAAATGCTGGCTTCTATACCTGCCATTATGCCTATTTCCAACAAAGATTTAACGCGATTTAGTTCTGGCTTTGGAATGAGGTACCACCCTATTCTTAAGATTATGCGCCCACATAACGGTATGGATTTTACAGCGCCCATTGGCTCTGAGATTTATTCTACCGGAGATGGGGTGATCGAAAAGGTAGACTACAATCGTGGAGGTTTTGGAAAGTATGTTGTGGTGAACCACGGTTATGGATATAAAACCATTTACGCCCATATGTCAAAGCAAAGAGTAAGAAGAGGGCAAAAAGTAAAACGTGGTGATGTTCTTGGCTTGATAGGAAACACAGGGCTTTCTTCTGGACCTCACTTGCATTATGAAGTTGTTAAAGACGGTAGAAAAGTAAATCCTGCAAGTTTTTACAGTAACGATCTATCTCCTGAAGAATATGAGCTGATGATACAGCTTTCTTCCCAAGTGAATCAATCTTTCGATTAATCTGCATGGAAACATTTCCAAATAAACTCAACAAGCTTTATTACAGCATTGGCGAGGTAGCCGAGATGTTTGAAGTGAACGCATCTTTGATTCGATATTGGGAAAAAGAATTCGACATTCTTAAACCAAAGAAAAATAAAAAAGGGAATCGTTTATTCACTCCTAAAGACATCGAAAACCTCCATCTTATTTACCACTTGGTAAAAGAAAGGGGCTTCACGCTAGATGGTGCCAAAAAGAAATTGAAAGATAATAAAGAAGAAACCGTGAACCGTGCCGAGGTGGTGAGACACCTCAAACACATTCGTTCGTTCTTAGTAGATCTTAAACACAATCTTTAAGGGATATTTCCCCTAGAATTCTTTTCTGATAGAGTTTTACCAATTAGTTCCTTTGCTCAGGTAATTCTTCACGTAATCCTCCACGCCTTCTTCCAATTCTGTAAAAGGAGTGTCATATCCCGCTTCTTTGAGTTTAGACATATCTGCCTCTGTAAAATACTGGTATTTATCTCTAATATCTTCTGGTGTAGGTCTAAAACTGATTTTCGGTTCTAAACCAAGCGCTTTGAAAGTATTTTTTGCAAGATCTAGGAAAGTTCGCGCTTTGCCTGTTCCCAAATTGTACAAGCCTGAGTTTTTTCTGTGGTGCATGAACCAACACATCACGTTTACCACATCTTTTACATAGATGAAATCTCTCATCTGCTCCCCGTTCTTATAATTGGGATTATGTGATTGAAAGAGCTTCATCGCACCTGTTTGTTCAATTTGGTTGAAAGTGTGCCAAATCACTGAAGCCATTCTTGTTTTATGGTTTTCATTGGGGCCGTAAACGTTAAAGAATTTCAGTCCTGCCCAAAAGAATGGCTGCTCTTTTTGCTGCAACATCCACGCATCAAAGTTGTTTTTTGACTCTCCGTAGGGATTCAAAGGCGTAAGCTTTTCGGGAGCCGTTCTATCATCAAAGCCATGTTCTCCACCACCATAGGTAGCTGCAGATGAAGCATAAACCAGTGGAATCTGGTACTTCACGCAAGCCTTCCACATTTCCTTGGTGTAATCTAAATTCAAACGGTCCAACAAGTCGTAATCAAACTCTGCCGTATCTGTTCTTGCCCCAAGGTGAAAAATGAATTCTACCTGTTTTTGATTTTCATCTAACCAAGTAAAAAAGTCATCTCTATGCACTTTGGCAACAAGTTGCTTTTCCGTCAAATTCTTTTCTTTTTCAGGATAAGAAAAGTCATCAACTGCTATTATTGAATTATAGCCTTCTTGGTTCAACTTGGCAATTAAACAACTTGAAATAAATCCTGCGGCTCCTGTAACTACGATCATAAAACTGTAATAGTATCTGAAATTATAATGCCCTCAAAGAGCTTTTTCTTCTATTTCTTCCCAAGTGAAATACTCACATCAAACATCAACTGAGCAAGATTATTGTCTGCACTCATATCTATAGACTCATAGCTTAAGCCCACACTCAGCTTTTTAATCTTCACTCCTGCTCCAATTCCCCATAAAATACTTGCGGTATTGTCTGTCTCTCTTGTTCCAGCTACCTCTACCTTATTCTTGTAAAAGGCTCCTCCCAACTTCGCATTGCCGTAAATTGGTCCAAGCTGAGCCTGCCCTTTCGCTGCTAAATCCCAAGCAGTTATTGTGCTTTGCCACTGAATACCATTTTCTATTGAGGTTACACTTCCTAAGCTTCTGTAACCTGCCTCGAAACGCAAAAACTCTTTCCCTACACCAGCATAAATACGCCAACCTTGCGCGTTTTCATTGAGTTTGAAATCATCACCATTCAAGTCTTCCAACTTTAGATTGTGAAAAGAGTTTCCTAAACCAGCCCCTAGATACACTTGAGTATATGCAAAGGAACCTATAACTGAAAGCATTAATAAGATGACTGCTTTTTTCATACCGCTTTGTTCGAGGGCTCGAAATTACAAAATTCAATGCTCTGATTCTCTGCTTTTGAAGAAGCGAAAGGCTTAAGACAGGATTCTGATTACTTTTGAGGCAAAATTGAAGGATATGAGCAAGAAAGCCTATGTGTTCCCCGGACAGGGTTCACAATTTGTAGGGATAGGAAAAGATCTCTATAACAACTTTGAACAAGCGAATGCACTCTTTGAGCAAGCGAATGAAATTTTAGGATTTCGTATTACCGATATCATGTTTGACGGTACGGATGAAGCTTTGAAACAAACCAATGTGACCCAGCCGGCTATATTTCTTCATAGTGTAATCACAGCCAAATTGATGGGAGACAACTTCAAGGCAGATATGGTTGCTGGGCATTCTCTAGGTGAGTTTTCTGCGTTAGTAGCCAGTCAATCATTGACTTTTGAGGATGGTTTAAAGCTTGTTTCTCAGCGCGCTCAGGCCATGCAAAAAGCATGTGAGCAAAACCCAAGCACCATGGCCGCAATTCTTGGCTTAGAAGATGAAGCTGTAGAGAAAGTTTGTGCAAACACGGATGGTGTTGTAGTGGCAGCCAATTACAACTGCCCAGGGCAATTGGTTATTTCTGGATCTCATGAAGCAATAGACGCTGCATGTGAAACCGCAAAAGAAGCAGGAGCAAAACGAGCGTTGAAACTTCCAGTTGGTGGTGCTTTTCATTCGCCATTGATGGAGCCAGCTAGGGTTCAATTGGAAGCTGCTATAGCGAATACACATTTCAAAAATCCGATTTGCCCTATTTACCAAAATGTAACGGCAAGTGCAATATCTGATGCTGAAGCTATTCAGCAGAATTTGATTGCTCAACTTACGGCTCCTGTGAGATGGACCCAAACCATGCATCAAATGATTGAAGATGGCGCAACTGATTTTACCGAAGTTGGCCCTGGAAAAGTATTGCAAGGCTTGGTGAAAAAGGTAGATCGCAAAATGCCCACTTCGCAAGGAACGGTGGAGTAAATTGCAATTAAAAGAAAACAAAAAAGCCTCCGTCAAATGACGGAGGCTTTTTCTATGATTTTATTCTTTGAGCTTACAGTGTTTGTGCAATCTCTTTGATTTCATAACCTTCAATGATATCTCCAACTTTAATATCGTTGAAGTTATGGATATTCAATCCACATTCGTAACCGGCTTTCACCTCTTTCATATCTTCTTTGAAACGTTTCAGTGAACCAAGTTCTCCAGTGTATTTTACTACTCCATCTCGAATCAAACGAATCATTGTATTTCGATTCACTTTTCCGTCAAGAACGTAACAACCAGCAATGGTTCCCACTTTCGAGATTTTGAAAGTTTCTCTTACCTCAATGTTACACACGATTTCTTCAACCTCTTTCGGTTTAAGCATACCCTGCATTGCATCTTTGAGCTCCTCGATGGCTTTGTAGATGATAGAATACAATCTTATATCGATCTCTTCTTTCTCTGCCAATCTTCTTGCACTTATACTAGGTCTTACTTGGAAACCAATAATGATTGCGTCTGAAGCAGTAGCCAACAGCACATCACTTTCTGTGATTTGCCCTACCTGCTTGTGGATTACATTCACCTGAATCTGTTCAGTTGAAAGTTTAATGAGTGAATCACTCAAGGCTTCCACAGATCCATCTACATCACCTTTTACAATTACATTCAATTCTTGGAAATCTCCTAGAGTTAAACGTCTCCCAATTTCATCAAGGGTAATGTGTTTCTTGGTTCTAATACCTTGTTCTCTTTGCAGTTGCTCGCGTTTAGACGCTACTACCTTCGCATCGCGCTCGTCTGTATATTCTTTAAAGGTATCACCTGCATTAGGTGCTCCGTTAAATCCAAGCATTTGCACTGGATGTGACGGCCCAGCTTCTTCCACTTTTCCTCCTCGTTCATTGAATAAGGCTTTTACTTTTCCAGAGAATGGTCCTGCAACAATTACATCTCCTACACGCAATGTACCACCTTGTACAAGCATTGTAGCTACATATCCACGCCCTTTATCTAAGGATGCTTCAATAACAGTACCATTTGCTTTTCTCTTAGGGTTGGCTTTCAATTCAAGCATATCTGCCTCAAGCAGTACTTTTTCAAGTAGCTCTTCTATACCTTCTCCCTTTAAAGCGGATATTTCTTGGCATTGGAACTTTCCTCCCCAATCTTCTACAAGAATGTTCATGGAAGCCAATTCTTCTCTAATCTTATCTGCGTTAGCTCCAGGCTTATCTACCTTATTAAAGGCAAATACCATAGGAACATCTGCTGCTTGAGCGTGATTGATGGCCTCTCTTGTTTGAGGCATCACGCTATCATCTGCTGCAATTACGATAATTGCTAAATCGGTTACTTGAGCACCCCTTGCACGCATAGCTGTAAATGCTTCGTGACCCGGAGTATCTAAGAATGTGATTGCTCTTCCACCTTCAAGCTCTACATTGTATGCACCAATGTGCTGTGTAATTCCTCCAGCCTCACCTGCGATTACGTTCTCTCTACGGATAAAATCTAATAAAGATGTTTTACCGTGATCTACGTGCCCCATTACAGTGATAATTGGCGGACGAGAAGTATAATCTTCTGGGTTATCTATTTCTTCCTCTTCAACTTCGTCTTCAATTTCTGCAGCGGTAAACTCTACTTCATAACCGAATTCTTCGGCTACAACAGTAAGTGTTTCTGCATCCAATCTTTGGTTAATGGAAACCATCATGCCAAGAGACATGCATGCTGAGATGATATCGTTTACAGAAACATCCATCATAGAAGCCAAATCAGTTGCAGTAACAAACTCGGTTACTTTCAACACTTTCTTTTCGGCCTCTTCTCTTTGTAGCTTCTCTTCTGTATCTCTTGCAACTGCTTGACGCTTCTCACGTCTAAACTTCGAAGATTTAGACTTACCACCTCCACTCAAACGTGCAAGTGTTTCTTTGATTTCTTTTTGGATTTCTGCTTCAGTCAATTGAGGTTTCTCCTCTTTTTTCTGAGCTCTTCCTCTTGTGTTTTTACCGCGTTGATTTTGGTTTCCTCTTGCTCCACCTGGACCACCTGGTCTGTTCTGACCGCCTTGATTTGGACGATTTTGACCATCTGGCTTATTCGTAGTAATGCGTTTGCGCTTCTTACGTTTATCAGTGTTGGCATTGTCAGAGCTAGAAGCAACTGGCTTTTTCTTCTTAGGTTGTGTAACCGGAAGTTCTATTTTACCAACTACAGTTGGGCCATCCAATTTCTTGGACTGCATTCTAAGCATTTCTGGCTCAACCGGCTTTGTAAGCGCTTCGCTTTCCTTTGCAGCAGGAGCTTCTTCCTTCTTTTTTGTCTGCGGTTTTTCCTTCTGTGGCGCTGGCTTTGGCTCAGGCTTTTTCGCCTCACCCTTAGGTGCAGCTTTTTTCTCTGCTTTTGGTTTTCTATCTGGGCGCGTTTTAAGATTGATCGTATTCAGATCTATTTTACCCAATACTTTAGGGCCATCGCCATCTTCGGCAACGTCCTCAGCCTTATCAAAAGCAATTTTTTCAGAAGCAGGTTCCTCTTTCTTAGGTGCTTCTTTGGCCTCTAGAGCTTCTGCTTTTTCTTCTTGAACAACAGGAGCTGGTTCAAGCTCTTTAGGCTTCTCTTCAACGACCTCTTTCTTCTCTACTTTTGGCTCTTCTTCCTTTTCAGGTGCTGGCTCAACAGGTTTTTCTTCTTGCTGAGCTACAACAGGTGCACTGGTCACATTCTTGATGAAGACCGTGTCTTCCTCTTCTGTTTCCTCAGTCGCTGTTGCGCCATCTTCAGATTGAATAGTGTCTAACGTAATGGTTTTACGCTCTACTCTAGTGTTCTTTAATTCTTGCGACTTTTCTTTTGCTGCTTTGTCTTTTCCAAATTCAGCAACGATCGCATCATACATATCAGCAGAGATTTTCGTATTGGGTTTGCCATCAATCTCGTGTCCTTTATCGGACAAGAAATCTACGATGGTTGAAATTCCAACGTTAAATTCTCTTACTACTTTACTCAGTCTTTTTGGTGCTTCAGACATAAAAAATGTTGAGGTTATCCAAAGTTTTTAAATCGGTGACAGTTTGGTATTTATGGTAACTATTCAAATTCAGCACGAAGAACTCTCAGTACTTCTTCAATAGTTTCTTCTTCTAAATCTGTTCGGCTTACAAGCTCTTCTTTGCTTAAATCTAATACGCTTCTGGCAGTATCACATCCTATTCCTTTTAAGCCATCTATGATCCAGTGTTCGATTTCATCTGCAAATTCTTCCAAATCTACATCATCCATGTCTTCTTCTGACTCTCTATAGACATCTATTTCATAGCCTGTAAGTTTAGAGGCTAATTTAATATTATGCCCTCCTTTTCCAATGGCCAAAGATACTTGGTCTGGCTTTAAATAAACATCTGCCCTACCATCATCATCTTTTAATTCTATAGAAGTGATTTTTGCAGGACTTAAAGAGCGCTGAATATAGAGGCTATTGTTGTTTGTAAAGTTAATTACATCAATGTTCTCATTTCTCAACTCACGAACAATTCCATGAATTCTAGAACCTTTCATTCCCACACAAGCTCCAACAGGATCAATGCGGTCATCGTATGATTCTACAGCAACTTTTGCTCTTTCGCCCGGTTCGCGAACAATGTTCTTAATGGTGATTAAACCATCGAATATTTCGGGAACTTCTAATTCAAATAAGCGCTCTAAGAATGCAGGAGCTGTTCTAGATAAGATAATTACAGGGCTATTGTTACGCATGTCTACTTTAGAAACTACCGCACGCACTGTATCTCCTTTCTTGAAATAATCTGACGGGATTTGCTCTGCTTTGGGAAGAATAAGCTCATTACTTTCATCATCTAAAATGAGCATTTCTCTTTTCCAAATCTGGTAAACTTCTCCGGTAACAATCTCTCCTACTCTATCTTTGTAAAGCTTGTAAAGACTGTCTTTTTCCATTTCATGAATGCGAGAAACTAAGTTTTGGCGCAATGCTAAAATAGCTCTTCTACCAAAGTCATCTAGTTTCACTTCTTCAGAAACATCTTCACCTACTTCAAAATCAGGCTCAATCTTGATTGCTGCGCTGTATTCAATCTCGTTGTTCTCATCTTCAACTCCACCGTTTTCAACTACAATCCTATTTCGCCAAATTTCAATATCCCCTTTATCTGGATTAATGATGACATCAAAATTCTCATCCGATCCGTACTTTTTAGTAATCATATTGCGGAAGATATCCTCCAAGATGTTCATCATCGTTACACGATCAATGTTCTTGAATTCTTTAAACTCTGCAAACGATTCTATCAGTTCTATTGTATTCATCGTTTAATCATTTAAATGAAATGACCACTTTGGCCTTTTCAATTTCTGCAAACTTAATTTTATGTTGCGTTACAACTAATTCCTTTTTCTTTCTGCCTTCAATCCGGACCTTCTCTTTAGTTTCTAAGACAATGCCTTCATCGTCAGCCTCTATGAGTTCGCCCTCTATTCTAGGTTTTTCTTCCACGAAGTTTACCTTTAAAGACCTACCAACATTCTTTAGGTATTGGCGATGTACTTTAAGAGGTTGGTCTAGCCCTGGAGATGAAACATTTAATGAAAAATCTTCCTCCTCTCGGTCTAAATTGTGTTCAATTTGTCTGCTCATTTGAATGCATTTATCAATGCTAATTCCATTATCTGCATCAATAAGAACTTCTATATGATTCGCTGTACCAATGGTTAACTCTACTAAGAAAATATCGGTTTCCTCCATTTTCTCGTTTATCAACTCAAGTACTCTTTCTTTACTAATCATTTTACTTCTTAACGGACTGAACACCTTCTAGTTTGAACAACAAAAAAGAGGGGTTGCACCCCTCTTCCTATCTCTCCAATCTTGCCGCAAATATACATTAATTCTTGAGCTTACAGCAATTTATCCTTCCCCCATTACTTCGACTGGCGTTGGCCATTCTTATAGTTGGGTTCTGAAATGAGTTTACCGCTAGAGTTGTAGACTTTCCAAGTACCATGCGGAACACCATTTTTATAATTTGAGTCAATTTGAACGCCACCGCCTCTAAACCATACTTTGCAACTGCCATTGGGTCTACCTTCTTGAAAATATTGCTCTCTTTTTACTTGCCCACCGGGGTAGTAATACACCCATTTACCGGTTTCTTTGCCTTTAGAGTATTTACCCTCATGGTCTAATCCGCCAAGTTTCTCATAGAATTTCCAATCTCCATCTCTTGCACCTTTACTGTATGAGCCTTCTTCTCTCTTTTTACCATTGGTGAACCAGAAACTCCAGTTTCCGGTTTTCTCCCCCATGTCCCAATGGCCTTTATAGTTTGACTCTCCGTTGGTGAAAAAGCCTTCCCAGTATCCATCTAAAAGACCATTTTTAAAAGAGCCTTTATCTTTTAGTGAACCATCTTGGTAATTTGCGATCCACTTTCCATGTTCGAGTCCTTCTAAAAAGCTTCCTTGAGTTAAGATGTTACCATTCTCCCACCAACTGGTCCATATTCCTGTTCTCAAATCGTTTTTATAAAGCCCTTCTCTATACTTTGCTCCATTCTTATAATATACCGTCCATTTTCCTTCTCGTAAATTGGCTTCAAAATCACCTTCTGATTCCAACTCTCCTGAATCGAAAAAATATTTCCAGTGCCCTACTTGTTCGTTTTCTTTGAAAGAACCGGTTTGAGAAACTTTACCTTCTTCCGTATACCACACCCACAAGCTGTCTTTTGTGTTGTTTTTATGAAAGCCTGAAATCTCTTTTTCTCCCGATTGATAAAACCTTTCTAATTTTCCTTGAAGAGCCCCGTTTTTATAGCCTTGATTTTCTCTTAAGGTTCCGTCTTGATAGTAATAACTCCAATCGCCATGTGGCTTGCCATCTACATAGTCTCCTTTTCCTTGAATTTGACCATTGGGGAAGAACCGAGTTACCTCACCATTTCTAAGTCCAATCTCAATGCGTGCTTCTTCCTTAAGCGATCCGTTTTCAAATCTGTATTCTAACTTACCTTTGCCCTTTTTAACAAGTGTTTTTCCACTTTCATCAATGAGCTTCATTATTTTCACCTCTCCTGGCTCACAATGCTCTTCTTTCCAAAGCTTTCCATTTTCATGAAAGTACTGCCAAGTATCTACTTGCACATCTTTATCAAAAGTTCCTATGGTTCTTATATTCCCGTTCTCATACCATTCTTGATAGGTACTGTCTTGCCAACCTCGGTAATAATACCCTCGGATGGCAGCTTGGCCATTTTCATAATAATGCACCGCATATCCATTTGGGAACCCATTGCGGTAATGCGTTGAGTCGCTTATTTGTCCGTTTTCATACCAAAAAACCCACAAGCCTTGCTCTTTTCCATTCTCAAACAAGCCTTTGGCTTGAGGCTGCTTCTTTGCATCGTCATAATAATTTTCATATGGTTGCTGCTTTTGAGCCATTCCATTCAACATAAACACAAAAACGCAACTTGTAACAATGAACTGCTTCATACCACAAAGAACGTGAAGATATCGCTATGCTTATACCCTATTGGCTAGGTAAATATGAACAGCAATTGTTGACCAAAGAAAAGTGCCTAAAGCTATTCAAAGTCAGTTTTTTATGTAATGCTTATCACCACCAACAGCATGCCTTCAGTCTAACTTTGATTTCAAATTTAAAAAGTATGAAAGCCTTAGTCATTGGAGGAAACTTCGCAGGATTAACTGCCGCCCTAGAGCTTAAGCGAAAAGGCGACAAAAACACTCAAGTAGTAGTGATAGACAAGCACCCTACTTTCTTATTTATTCCTTCACTCATTTGGGTTCCATTTGGAAGAAGAGAGATTGAAGACATAACTGTGCAGAAAGATGAGGTCTTGAGAAAAAAAGGCGTTGAATATGTGCAGGCCGAAGCACTAAAGGTAGATGCAGCAAACAATAAAGTAATTACTTCAAAGGGCGATTTTGAATACGACCATTTGGTGATTTCAACCGGTCCTAAAGTAAAATTTGACGTTGCTCCAGGAATTAAAGAGCATGCTTATTACATTGGAACTCCTCAAGGAGCAATGGAAACCAGAAAAGCTTTAGAAGAATTTAAAAAGAACCCAGGCCCTATTGTGATTGGCGCCACCCAAAATGCGGGTTGTATGGGCGCTGCTTATGAGTTCTTATTCAATATTGAAAAGTGGCTTCGCGATGAAAACATTCGCAAGAAGGTTGATCTTTACTGGATTACTCCAGAGAACTATTTAGGTCACTTTGGTATTGATGGAATGCCGCTTGGCACCCCTATGCTTAAAGCGTTCATGAAAATGTTTAATATTCACCACCGCACCGAAGTGGGTGTTAAAGAAGTGAAAGCCGACCGAGTGATTCTTTCTACTGGAGAAGAATTAGAAAGCAAATTCACCATGCTGATGCCTCCGTTTATTGGTGTTGATTTTGTGTTGAACTCGCCAGATTTAGAACCTACCACTGCAGGTTATATTCCGTTAAGAGAAGACTACAGACACCCCAATTTAGAAAATATTTGGGCTGCTGGAATTGCTGTTGATGTTAAACTCCCTTTCAAACCAGGTAAGGTGCCGTTTTCCAGTCCAAAAACTGGTTACCCATCTGATGAATCTGGCAGAATTGCAGCGCATAACATCATTCGTGTAGAGAAAGGCATTAAAAAGCTGAAAGAAAAAGAATGGGGGAGAATTCCCGGACTTTGCATCATGGATGCGGGTAAAAAAGAGATCATCATTATTAGCAGTAGCTTATTCAAGCCGCGAGCATTTGCTGTAATGATTCCAAACGTACTCTACGATTTTAGTAAAGTGCTCTTTGAGAAATACTTCTTATGGAAAACTAGACACGGCTATTCTTTCCTTCCATAGGGAGTATCTCTCTATTTATAAAAAGGCTCCGATTCTCGGGGCCTTTTTAATTCAATCAAGCTTAACTATAAAGCGTGCTGCCGCAAAAGAACCTAAGAAGGGTTAATCCAACTGCTCTCTTCTAAACCTTTATTTGTAAATGACATCATGTACCTTTCCCTTGCTGTAATCCAGAGTTTTTTCTTAGTCGGAAACTCATTTCTCGCTTCAGCCCTCAAGAATTTTTTATTAAAATACTCATAGGTGTATTCTGGCAACTCCAAACAATCAATCCACCGGTAAAATGCGTTATCACGACTGCTTTGTTCTGAATGAAGCGCTTTCAAAAATTGATGAAAATAGTAGCGTTCTGAAACTAAATATGCGCTGCGATTTGATTTTATTCTTTGAGTGGCTTTCAGCGCATATTTGATGAGGTACCTCAATGCCATAGTCATCCCGGCAATGGCTAAAAGCAACTGCCTCCAATCCATCCCCAAACAACTAAATGGTTCATCTTCATGCGTTTCTTCTGCTTGTTCTGAATGAACTAAAGCTAAAGAATCTTTGATGCTTTCCAACATTCCCAAATCTGGGTTTGGCTGCACATTCACCACTTGTTGAGGAAGGGTCTTTTTATACATTTTCTCCCGAGCCGCATCCCACCAGAACAAAGTCATTTCAGGAATAACAATTTCTCCTTCTCTTTCGAACAAGTAGCGCATCACATCAGTCCTATCTGCATTGATAGAAGTTTTTGTTTTATTGTTATTTGCTATTCCCCTTTCTGGGTATAAGCTTACCCCTGTTATTGAATCCCACTCAATAGGTGGAATCAATTCTGAAACAGTACCCTCTGCTTTTCTGTATATAGAGCGCTCAATTACATCTCCAACTTTTACATTCTTTAGATCACCTTGCCAATGATCTCGCACAATGAGACTGGTCGTCACCAACCAATCTTTCTCATCAAATCCAGGAATGATTGGCCTTACACGAATTGGCAATGACCTTGAATTAACCTTGCGTTTTTTTCCTACATAATCATCTTTATCAGGTGTTTCTACCTCAATGGTCATTGCTGGAAATTCCACATCTTTTTCATGGAAAGGAAAAACGTGATAAATGAATTGTACTCCTGCGTAATTCTGCCCATCAATACGTTTAGAAACACTGATTGAACGAAACTTTACAGTAAATGCACCTTCTACCTTAATGTTGGGAAGATCAAGTCCTTTAGTAAACCAAGTGCTTGTGTAAACGGTTAAAGCTATTTCGGCAGGTTCTCCTAAGTAGACCCTATTAGAATTTGCTTTTACCTCTGTAAAAACATGTCGTTGACCAAAGCTGTGAAAGCATAAAAGAATGCCAATGAAAAACGCTATATATCCCAACTTGGTTCTTACCATTCCTTCGCGTTCTTTTTAGGTTTTAGGTTCTTCACTTTTACCTCACGCTCAAACTTTCTTTTCAGGAACAATGCGGGATCGTCATCTACTTTGCGCATTAAAACCTTTTGAGAATTATCTCCATTACCCGCTTCAAAATTATCAGGCACTTCATCTAACTCTTTTCCTTTTCTAACATCAGTAGATACCGTTTCTTCTTTGCGCTCTTCCTGCATGTCTTCCTCGGTTGCTTCTTGCCCACCCCCTCCTAAATCTTCCATGTCATTATTCTGCATGTTTTGAGCTTCGCCTTTTTCTTGTTTTTCTTGGGCTTCACTGGGGTCAACTTCATTTTCTCCGCCCATCAATTTTTGCGCTATCTGCTGGTTTTTAGCTGCGTCTTTCAAATCAGGATTCTTTTCTATGGCTTCTGTAAAAGCCAATTGAGCAGAACTATAATCACCATTTTTAAAATATGCTAAACCTAAATTGTATGCCGCTTGTGCTGAAGAATCTTGACTGAAAGCAGAAATAGCAGATTCATAATCTCCCGCTTTAAAATAAGCAACGCCTCTTCGCATTGGATCTTCAAATGTTTCGGCTGCTTTTAAAAATTCGCCCTCATCATAAAGCTGCTGAGCTTGATAGTCTTTGGTGAAAAAGAAATCTTTCATACTTGTTTCACTAGAACAAGCCGTCAATCCAAACAGGAGAAATGAATAAACTACAAAGCCCTTTCTAAACCAAAACAGTAAAAACAAGGCGAGTGGAATTACGAGCAAAATGCCACGATCTACCCAAAGGTCTTCCTTTTTATCTGCTTTTTCTTGAAAGGTTAGACTCTCTGCTATTAAATCGGCAACGTGAACCATATCACTATTATCTAGCGTAAGCCGATTGACATGAATGCCTTCTATTGATCCAAGTTTTGAAAGTGTTTTGGTATTCAATGCAGAACGTATAGCCTTTCCCTCTTTATCTTTGCGAAGCCGTTTACTATTTCTGTATGTGATGTCCGCACCAGAGGGGGTGTTGATCGGTATAATTTCAACAGTTTTATTGCCTTTCCCTACATAGATTTGAAGCAAATCGAATACCTCTTCATCAAAGTCATCTGTGATCAGGATTAACCTTGAAGGTGCATCTGAGATTTTTGTAATGGAATCTGCAAGAATCAAAGCCGCTTCAACATCTGTGCCGGCAAAAGGGAGAACGCTAGGAGACAAACTGCCCAAATGACTTTTGATAATTTTGTAATCTGTACAAAGAGGAACAATGGTGTGAGCGGTTCCTGAGAACCCAATCAATGCTATGCGCGCACGTGGATTAGCATTGAGTAAGTCGTTGATTTTAAACTTAGCACGCTCTATCCTATTGGGCTGTATGTCTGTTGACATCATACTTTGAGATAAGTCTAATGCAATGACAACGGGTGTTTCCAGAATTTTCCCTGGAACTTCCACTTCGTTCCATGTTGGGCCGGCTAAACCTAGGCAGGCTATTGCAATGAACAGGGTAAGCATGGAATGCATGAGCGCTTTCAACATTCCGCTGCCTTTTTGAATGACGTATGGGCGCAAATGCGGGGTGATGGATTTCTTCCATTTTTCCTCATCTCTAAAACTGAAAAAACCAATAATGAGTAGAGCTGCAAGTGGAATGAGCAGCCACAAATATTCTGGCCTCAGAAAGTGAAACTTATTCCAGTCGATATTTACCCAATTGAGATTCAATGTTGAATTAATTTTTTATAAATGCTGGCTGAACTGGTTAACAGGGCTAAAAACAAACTCATTAAAACAGCTATTCCCAAAGGGTAGAAATACAAAAGGGTAGTAGGCCTGAAAGATTCTTCTTCAAACTCTATAGGTTCTAGCTTATCTAGCTCACCGTAAATTTCTTCGAGCTCTTCAGTATTCTTTCCTCTGAAATAACGTGCTCCTGTTAGGTCTGAAATCTCTTTTAAAGTTTGTTCGTCTAAGTCAGATCCTGAATTTCCCGGATTGCCAATACCAATGGTATAGACCAAAATAGAATCGTTTTTGGCCAAATCTGCTGCGTCAAGCGGTAAAATGTCCATCCCAGCGTCTACTCCATCTGTGAGCACCACCATTACTTTAGAATCTACTGTGTCGTTGTCAAACATTTCAATGCCTTTTACAATAGCGCGGCCTATGCTCGTCATTTGACCTGCAAAGCCAACATCAGCTTCATCTAGCAATTGCTCAACAACTGGTAGATCTGGGGTGAATGGTGCTTGAATGTATGCCGCAGATCCAAAAAATATTAAGCCCATAAGGTCACCTTCGCGTTCGCCAATAAAATCATGAAGTACCGATTTTACTGCCGACCATCGTGTGGTTCGCTGCCCGTCTACTATCCAATCTTTTTGGGCCATACTGAAAGAGATGTCTGCAACGATTAAAAAATTACGAGAAGTCTTTACTTTCATTTCAGGTTTTCCAACCAACTGAGGTGATGACAAAGCCGCAATCAGGCATATCCAAATGAGGAACATCCCGAACCAGATAAAAATATTTCTTTTCTTCACTAAAGCAGATTTTCTGGCTTTTTCTCCAGTAAACTCTTGTGCCTTTTTAAAACCAGGGAAGAACAATGCTGCACTTCTCATGCGTAATGGCGGGAATATAAAGTACACCAACAGAGGGAGCGGCAGCAGCCAAAACACCCATAAATGCGCTATTTCAAAATTTTCAGGCATGGTGTTTTATCCAATTTCTAGCGTTATTGAATACCTGCACAACTTGCTCAGGTTGATCTATTTTATTTTGATAAAGAGCCAAAAACAATGTATCTGAAATGGGAGTGAAGGATGCTTTTTCTACCTTGCTATCTAAGAATTGAAGCCAAAGCTCTCCACTAAGTTCTGCAACGGCTGCTCTAGGGTAAGTGGTTAGCGCAACTTGCTTCAGTAAAATCATGGTATCATTAACGCAAGCCACTTCTTGACTTGAATGGAAGCGATTTTCTATAGTGATAAGGAGTTTTAGCGCTTGTCTACGGTATGCATTTCTACGGTATTTCAAAACCAACACTGCAGATAACCAAAGAATCAAGAGCAAGCCGACCCCAAAAACAAGATACCACCCAGGAGTTTCAAAGTGAAACGCCACAGGCCTTGGCTCATATAATGGTCCTAAGTCAATATGTTCTCCTGTAGACTGCACCTATCTAAAAACCGTTTTGAGTTGTGTATCTACGTCATCAATCGTGTTGAGTTCAATCATAGGAATGCGGTATTTCAGCATTGCTGCTTTAAATGTGTTGAGATCGCGATCAAAGCCATCTTGAAATTTCTGTCTGAGTGGTTTCTTTTTCCCGTCTACAGCAATTTGTGTTTCTCCATCGCCCATTATTATTTTCTCTTTTGGCAGAATACGCTCTAGTGGATCATAGACCTTCACAAGCAATACATCATTGTGTTTAGAAAGACGAGACAAGTATTTTACAACCATCGGTGAGTAATGAATAAAGTCGCTAATGACAATCACTAAATAGTCATGCGTTACAATATTTTGAACTTTATGAATCGCTTCTGTCAATACTTTTTCGCGGTCTCCTTTTTTTTGTGAATGTAATGACCGATTGTGCTTTACAATGCGTTCAAGAAAACGTAGGGTGTTTTTTCTATTTCTTTTGGGTAGAACAACATCTGCTTCTGTTTCGGTGAACACCAAACCGCCCACACGATCTCCTTCTTTTTGAATTTTAAACGATACAACGGCTGCAATTTCTGCAGCAACTACAGCCTTCGTTTTCTTCTGCGATCCGAAAAACATGGTCTTCGATTGATCAACAACAATTAGAGCTGGCTTTTCTTTTTCTTCTGAAAAAACCTTGGAGTGTGTTTTTTGAGTACGTGCCGTAACTTTCCAATCAAGGTTTCTAATATCATCTCCAGCCACATATTGGCGAACTTCTTCAAAGTCCATTCCGCGACCGCGCAATTTTGACGCATGCTTTCCACCAAGCACACTGCGCACTTTCTGCTTCTTAGCCTGAAAACTAAAGCCACGCGCAAACACCTCCATGTTTAATAACTCTGGAAGTGAAGTGAAGACGTTTTTTGGAAAGTTTTTGGCCATGAGAATAGAATGAACTAACCGACTACTGCAACATTTTTAAGAATCTCTTTTAATACCTGATCGGCATTTACGTTAGATACTTCTGCCTCGTAACTCAATATTAACCTATGGCGTAAACAATCAAAAACAACCGCTCTTATATCGTCTGGTGTTACATAAGCTCGGCCTTCCATCCAAGCGTGAACGCGAGCGCAGCGATCTATGGCTATGCTTCCTCTTGGGCTTGCTCCAAAGTCAATCCAAGTTGAGAGTTCTTCGCTGTACTTTTCTGGGTAACGGGTGGCAGAAATAATATCCACGATGTAGCGCTCCATGTTTTCGGCAATTGTCACTTTTGCGATTTCTTTACGCGCTTCAAAGACAATTTCAGGAGAAAGTTTTCCGTTTTCTTCCTTCTTTATACTCTGCTCATTTCTATTTAATCTAATAATCTGTAATTCGGAAGCGGCATCTGGATAGTCAATCATGACATGCATGATAAAACGATCCATTTGAGCCTCTGGTAAAGGATATGTTCCTTCCTGTTCTACTGGATTTTGGGTGGCCATTACCATAAACAGGGGATCCATTTTATACGTCTTACCAGCAACCGAAACTTGGCGTTCTTCCATGGCTTCTAGAAGTGCCGATTGCACTTTAGCCGGAGAGCGATTTATTTCATCTGCAAGAATGAGGTTGCTAAAAATTGGCCCTTGTTGAAAGATGAATTTTTCTTCAGAATCTGGTTGATAAATTTCTGTACCTGTGATATCTGACGGTAACAGA